>JBIQJY010000025.1:24473-48659 GCA_044507065.1 Acidobacteriota bacterium | reverse complement strand
AGAGCAGCTGCTGCAGGCGCTGGTGGCCGGTGCGGCTGACGGGGAGCTTGGCACCCGTCGTCAGTATGGCCAGCCGGCTGTCCTTGGCATACAGCTCGACTCGCGCGAGCCGCTCGATGTTGAGCAGATACGACCGGTGGATGCGCACGAACCGCCGGCCGTCGAGCCGCGTTTCGAGGTCGCCCAGCGTCTGCTCCTTGAGGAGCACCTTCCCGCCCGCGTGGAACGCGACATAGTCGTCCTGGGCCTCCACATAGTCGATGCGATCGACCGGGATCACGTGCACCTGCGCCCCGTCGCGAATGACGACACGTTCGAGCGGCTGTCCGGGCCGCCGGGCCGCGGCGCCAAGTGCGGCCGGATCGGCCGGGGCTGAACCGGCGCCGCGCTGACGGACGCGATCGAGGGCGGCCGCCAGCCGCGCATCGGTGAACGGCTTGAGCAGGTAGTCAACCGCGTGGACGTCGAAGGCGCGCAGCGCGAACTCGTCGTACGCGGTGACGAAGACCACCGGCACCGAACGGTCGATGAGCTCGAGCACCTCGAACCCGTCGAGCTTCGGCATCTGCACGTCGAGCAGCATCACGTCGGGGCGCAGTTCCCCGGCCGCCTTCACGGCGTCGAAGCCGTTGGCGCACTCCCCCACCACCTCGATCCCGTCCATGCCGGCCAGCGCCGCCCGCACGGCCATCCGCGCCGGCTCCTCATCGTCCACGATCAGCACGCGCAGCAGCGCGGGGGCATCGGTCACGGCAGCACCTCGTACGGAAAACTCACGGCGGCCCGATAGCTCTCGGGACCCGGTTCAACAGCCAGACTCGCGCGATCACCGAACGTCGCCTCGAGCCGGCGCCTGACGTTTGCAAGACCGAGACCCGTGCCGCCGCGGCGCGCGTCCTCGTCCCGCGGATTCGATACGGTCACCACGACGCGGTCGCCCACGCGGCGCGTGACAATGGCGACCGTTCCGCCGTCGATGCGCGTCGCCACGCCGTGCCGGACCGCGTTCTCGACGAGCGGCTGCAGCAACAGCGGCGGCACCGAGGCATTGGCGGTCTCCGGCACCATCTCAATCCCCACGCTCAGCCTCGCACCGAAACGCACCTGCTCGATGCGCAGGTACTGCTCGACGAAGGCCACTTCGCGTGCCAGGGCAATCCGCACGTTCGGGCCGAGCTTCAGGCTCTCGCGCAGGAATTCGCCGAGCAGCTGGCACATCTCCCGCGCGCGCCCCGGATCGGCGCTGATCAATCCCGCGATCGAATTCAGGCTGTTGAACAGGAAGTGCGGATCGATCTGCGACCGCAGGGCGCGCAGTTCGGCGTCGCGCTGCGCCACGTCGGCCTCGAGCGCACGCCGCGACGCCCTGGACGTCGCCTCCATGGTGATACCCACCTGATAGGCGGCCGCGGCCAGCAGGTAGCCGGCCATGCCCAGGCTCAGCAGCAGCGCGAACACACCGGGCCGGTACGGATCCCCCAGCCCGAACCCCGACGCCGCCAGGGCACGCCACCACAACTGCCCGAGTGAGGCCCACAACGCCGACACGACAAGCGCCGAGACGACCACCGTAATCACCGCGCGCGGCGATCCCGCACGCTCGACGGGCGTCGACTTCAGCACGTACCAGGCCGACAACGACGCGGAGTTGCCGAGCAGCCCGAGCGGCAGCGCGAACAGGAACGCGGCGGTCCACCCGAAGTCGAATGCGGTCCGCACCACGAGCGCGACGGCCGCGCCGGCGAGCGTTCCCACCGCGAGCCACAACCACAACCATCGACGCGCCGCCACAGGCACCTAGGCCTTCACCTCGACACCGCCCATCAGGACGAACCCGCGGAGCGTCAGCCGGTTCTTGCTGTCGGTCGAGCCCATGCTCTTGTCTGATGCCCCGCCCATGATCGCAACCACCTGGTTCGAGACCACCCAGTCGGGCGGCACCTTGATCTCGACGCCGCCCATCACGACGAACAGGTCGATGACGGCCTCTCCGTTAATCGCGGCCTCGCGGAAGTCGAGCTGCACGCCGCCCATGATGGCCGTCACGTCGGCCCGGCGAAAGAGCGACGTCCGCACACGGCGCTCGACGCCGCCCCAGAAGGCAAAATCCGAGATCGCCTGGCTGCTCGTTTCGGCGATCCGTTGGAGCCCCATCGCGCGCTGGATGATCATGAGCCCGACCATCACGAGTCCGACCGGGAAGATCATCGAGAGCCGGACCGGGAATCCGAAGAGCCGCGACAGCGTCCAGACGCCCCCCACCCCGATCACGAACAGGGCCCAGGTCCGCGAGGGCGCGTCGGCGGCCCTCTGGAACATCATGATCCCGACGGCCAGCACGCCCACCGGCCAGAACCGGAGAATGTTGCCCGATTCGACGAGGCCGAGGTTGTCGGCGGTGAGCAGCAGGCCGGCCGCCACGACCAGCAGCCCGACGAGCGACTGCGGATTGAGCGAGAACGGCGGGCGCGTGTCAGTCGACACGGGTAACTTCCTTTCGGTGGCCGCAGCCGCGCCCCGGCGGGAGCAGCAGGGCAACGCCGTGCAGCACGACCAGCAGCGGCCACGAGGTGCGCAGCGGCATGACGTCGAACGTCGCCATCAGCAGCACCGCACCATATCCGATCCAGACCAGTCCGTCGCGCGTGCGTGCGCCGCGCCGCAGCCCGATGACCACCAGCGCGAGCGGCCACAGGCGCAGGATGTCGAGCGCCGGCCACAGGTCCACCTGCGCGCCGAAGAGCAGCAACCCTGCCGCGATGAACGCCACGCCGACAATCGCCGATCGGGAGTCTCTGATGTTCATGCGCATCCTCACAGTCTCAAGGCTGTCCCGTCAGCGCCTGCACGAGCAGCAGCGGCCGTGTCAGGATGAGCCACAGGACGCCACCAGCCGCCAGGCCGGCCAGCGTGCCGACGATTGCGAACATGGTGAACCAGATGCGTCCGGGGCTGCTCACGGGACAATCGCTCCTGTCAGCACAATACGGACGCTGGCAGGCGGCTGCACGCGCCTTCCGGCGAGCGGCCGGCGTGACCCGGTGAACGGCGACGCAGGAGGGCGGGCGCCGGCCCCGATTACCCCGGCCGGCTACAATGCATGGATGGTACGCGTTTCCATGACTCTTGCCGTGGCCGTCGCGTTGGCGTCGGGCTGTGCCCGACCCGCCGCCCCCGAAGCGCCGCGCCGATATCCACTCACGGGCCAGGTGATGGCCGTCGACACCACGACACGCCAGCTCACCGTGAAGCACGACGACATCGCAGGCCTGATGCCATCGATGACCATGACGTTTCGCGTGGCCGATCCGGCGGCACTCGAGGGTCGCGCTCCCGGCGACCTCATCAGCGCCACGCTCGAGGTGACGTCGACCGACAGCCAGCTGCTCGACGTCGTGGCCACCGGCACGGCTCCGCTCCCGACCAACACGAACGAGGTCGCGCTTGCCGCCGGCGTGCTCGACGTCGGCGACGCGGTTCCCGACGCGGCCCTGGTCGATCAGGCGGACCAGCGCCGGTCGCTGTCGGAGTGGACGGGCACGACCACGCTCGTGAGCTTCACCTACACGACCTGCCCGTTGCCGAACTTCTGCCCGCTCATCGATCGCAACTTCGGCGAACTCCAGCGCCTGATTGCCGACGATGCCAGGCTGGCCGGCCGCGTGCGGCTGATCTCGATCACCATCGATCCCACGACGGACACACCGGAGGTCCTGGCCGCACACGCGGCGCGCATCGGCGCCAATCCCGACGTGTGGACGCTGCTCACCGGTGACCTCAGGACGGTGGACCGCGTGGCGGGCCGATTCGGCGTCGGCATCGTGCGGCCCGACGAACCCGGCGAGATCAAGCACAACCTGCGGACGACCCTGGTCGGGCCCGACGGTCGCGTGCGCGCCATCTACTCCGGCAACGACTGGACGCCCGATGGCCTCATCGACGACCTCCGGGCGTCGGTCGCCAGCGCGCGGTGAGGTCGACGCCGCCCGACCTTCCGTTCACGCCCACCGAGCGGCGCCTCATCGCGCGGCTGCGCACGCCGACAGCCGTCCAGGGCTGGCTCAACGGCCTGCCCTACAACACCGAGCCGCCGCCGGATCGGCCGATGCTGCGGACCTTCCGCGGCGTCGTGGCGCGCCGGACGGCCCACTGCTTCGAAGCGGCGCTGACCGCCTCGGTGATCCTCGAACAGCATGGCTACGCGCCGATGGTCCTCAGCCTCGAGTCGATCGACCAGCTCGATCACGTCGTCTTCGTGTATCAGGCGCGTGGGCGATGGGGCTCGGTGGGCCGGTCGCGCGACCCCGGCCTGCACGGCCGCCGGCCGGTCTTCCGATCGCTGCGCGATCTGGCGTTGAGCTATTTCGACCCGTACGTCGACCGCACCGGCTGCATCAAGGCCTACGGCGCCGTCGACCTGCGGGTGCTCGGCAACTACGAGTGGCGCCTGGCGACGGGTAACGTGTGGAAAGCCGAGCGCCTGCTGTTCGAGATCCCGCACCGCCCCATCCGGTATTCGGAGCAGCGCGTCGAGAGGCTGCGGCGTCGGTACATCGCGCACCTCGAACAGCACAACGGGCGCAAGCCGCTCTACTACGACCGATCCGCATGGACGCGGCTGCCCGGGGAATACCGCACACGGTGAATCCCGCCGGCCGGAACGCGGAGGGCCGCCCGTCGGGTCAGTCCAGATCGAAATCGCGTCGGGGCTTGGTGACCGGCTCGGTGCGCGCCTGCTTGAGGGCTTCCTCGAACCGGCGCGAGAGCGCGTCGCCGCGGCTGCGTTCGGACTGCACGGACTGCTCGAAGAGCGATTCGCGGCGCGCCTTCTCGTCCGCCAGGATCTGGTGGGCGTCATCGAGCTTCGGCTTGTCGGCCCGCTCGGGCTCGACATGGCGTACGACCCGCTTGAGCCCGGCGTCGATCACGAGTGTCGATCGGCAGCACGGACAGGTGACTTCGTATTCGGTTTCGAGCTTGGCCACATCCGTCCTCGCAGGGCGCGTCGGCAACCGGCGCGCCGTTGTTGCTCACCGCTATGATACCTGTATGACCTGCGCGACGGCCGTGCCGTTCGCCGCGGTCGGATGCACGCATGGCTGAACGCACATCCGCGAAGGAATGGTGCGACCTCCGGGTCGTGACCTACAACATTCACCGTTGTCGCGGGCTCGACCGGCGCGTGCAGCCCGAGCGCATCGCGGCCGTGCTGGCCACGATTGACGCCGACGTCATCGCCCTGCAGGAAGTCGTGGGGCCCGGCCTGAACGGCCCGGGACATGCCGAGCAGATTGGCGCCGCGCTCGGCATGGGCTGGATCATGGCGCCCACGCGCGAGCTTCGCAGACACCAGTTCGGCAACGTCGTGCTCAGCCGGTTTCCCATCCGTGAACAGGCCCGGCTCGATCTGTCATGGAAGACGTGCGAGGCGCGCGGCGCCCAGCGCGTGGCCATCGACCTCGGCGAGATCGGGCTGCTGCACCTCTACAACGCGCACCTCGGCACCGCCCTGCTCGAGCGGCGCTACCAGGCACCCAAGCTGGCCGACTGGATCTGCGACAAGCACGTGGTGGGACCGCGAATCGTGCTCGGGGACTTCAACGAGTGGGGCCGCGGGCTGGTGGCCGACATCCTCGCCGAGCGGCTGCAGAGCGTCGACCTCTACAGGCACCTCAAGCGGCGGCGCACCTACCCCGGATTCTTTCCGGTCCTCCACCTCGACCACATCTACTTCTCGGGCAACGTGGAGATCCGCAAGATCACCCTGGAACGCACCCGGCTCTCGATGGTGGCATCCGACCACCTGCCGCTCGTGGCCGACGTCCGCATCCACGCGTAGACCCCGGCCGGCTCACCTGGCCGTCGCCTCGCGAACCCAGGCTTCGATGGCCGCCTTGTCCGCCTCGGTCAGGCGTGCCTCCGGGTGCAGCGGCAGGTAGATGGCCATCGGCATGTCACCGGCGTCCACCTCCTCCCACACGTCTTCGAGCAGGTGGATGCGCTCCTCGGGATCGAGACGGTTCCAGGTGGAGAAATTGAGGTGCTCGCGGCCCTGCCGCGTGTCGCGCGCGACGATCCAGGACGCCGGCGCCACGCGCGAATACCAGGGCCAGGCGGTCTCGTTGGAATGGCAGTCGAAACAGGCCCGGCGCAGGATCTCTTCGACGGCCGGCGGCGCCGGCACGGTCGATTCGACCGGGGGGTTGCTGCGATCCACGGGCACCAGCTGGATGGCCAGCAGCAGGCCGGCGGCGACGAAGGCGACACGCCAGCGGCGGCGGGAGGGCGACGTCTCCGGCATCGAGCGGACGCGGGGGGCTCAGCCCTCTTCGTAGTCGGGATGGGCCGGCGGCGGGAAGCGCGTGGACGGACGCAGCGCCTCCCGATGATCGTGCACGGGAAGGCCGGCCACGTGCATCGGAAGCGCGCAGCCGGCGGCCTTCATCGCCACGACAACGACGACGGGACTGCCTTCGACGCCCGCGCGGAACGCCACACGGCACCCGCATGCGAGGCGTGCAGTGGTCGGTTCGTTCGGCCCGGAATCACGTTTCCTGCGGTGGGTGCTCAGAACAACTCCTGAATCTGCTGCTCGAAACTGTCCTTGCCGTGGATGCCCGCGATCTTCGCGTGCACCGTTCCGTCGGCGCGAATGAGCCAGGTGACCGGAATGGCCATCAGCGCATCGTATTCGCGCGCCACGTCATCGCGCCCCTGGCCCACCAGCATGGTGTAGTTGACCCCCTGCTGCTGCGCGAACTCGCGGATCTGCTCGGGCGTGTCGTCCACCGACACGCCGACGATCGCCAGGTTCTGGTCGCGGTACTTCTCGGCAAACTCGACGAACCAGGGCACTTCCACCTTGCAGGGGCCGCACCAGGTGGCCCAGAAGTTGACGACGAGCGGCCGTCCCTTGAAGTCCGCGAGGTTGACCTCTTTCCCGTCCATGTCGGCGAGGACGAAATCGAGCGACGGCGGCGCCTGCGGGGGTGCCACATGCCGGTTGCAGGCCGGCCACGTGCCCACGACTGCGGCAACCAGCAGTGCCCGCAGCCATCGATTGTTCCATCGCTCCCGTCGCATGCGCACTCCCTTCGTCACCACCTTACTACAGTCACGCCGAACCCGCCGGATGACACGCGGTGGGTTACAGTCCCCGATTGAAAAGCGTCAGGGGCGCCGCCGCGCGTGCCGGCGCGTGGCGCGCCAAGGCACGTCCTTTGCTGTGCCACGGGACGCCAACTGGGACAATCGAGAGCGGCCGGCGGTTGGCACCGCACGGGCGGGTGTAAGATTCCGGCAGGTTCGTACTCCGTTTTTCTGGCCGTCGAGGTGATGTTATGCGGATGCGCCGCCTGCGCATGTTGACTCTCGTTGCGCTCATCGGAGGGCTGGCGCTTGCGGCGCTGCCGGTTCCGGTCGACGCGCAGACGCCCTACGTGCCGTATTTCGGGAAGAACCGGGTCCGGTACGACCGGTTCGAGTGGCACATCTACAAGACCGACCATTTCGACATCTACTACTACCCCGCACTCGAGTCGCACCTCGAACGCGCGGCGTCGTATGCCGAAAGCGCCTACCAGCGGATCAGCGCCGACCTGAAGCACGACCTGGCCCAGCGGGTGCCGCTCATCCTCTTCAAGACGCAGACCGACTTCCAGCTCAACAACATCGCGGGTGAGCTGCCCGAGGGCGTGCTGGCGTTTGCCGAGCCGGACCGGCGGCGCATGGTGCTGCCGATCGACGAGCCGCCCGATCAGCTCTACCGGCTCATCGTGCACGAGCTCACCCACATCTTCGAGTTCGACATCATTCCGCGCGGCATCATCGGCGGCGGCCTGCCGCTATGGGTCGACGAAGGCCTGGCCAACTACATGGCCGGCTACTGGAACCCGATGGACCTGGCCCAGGTCCGCGACGCGGCGCTCACCGACAACGTGCCGCAGATGAGCAAGTTCGAGACCCAGCCCCTGTCGGGACGACTCCCCTACTCGATGGGCCACGCGGCCTTCGAATTCATCGAGGAGCGCTGGGGCAAGGAAGGCCTGCGGCAGTTCCTGTTCTCGCTGCGCAAGAACGTGCTGGGCAGCGGTGAGACCGCCTACGAGGAAGCCCTGAAGCTGTCGGCCGAGGAATTCGACAGCCAGTTCGATCGCTACATCAAGGATCGGTTCAAGCCGTTCCGCGACAAGCAGCGGCCGGCCGACTACGGCCGCAACCTGGCGCCCAACCCGGAGCGTACGCCCTTTGTGTACGTCCTGTCGGTGGAACCGTCGCCAAGCGGCGACATGCTGGCCGTCGTGACGGTGAACCGCAAGGATCAGGAACTGGATATCGTGCTGGTCTCGGCGCGCGACGGGCAGTACATCCGGAACCTGACCAGCGGATTCGACCATACGCGCGGGTTCGAGTACATCGGGATGGCCGGCGGGCTGCGCGGCAATCTCGTCCCGTGGATTGCCTGGGCGCCTGTGGGCGACCGTGTCGCGTACTTCGCGCGCGTCGGCCGCGGCAAGAGCCTCATCCTCCACAACGTCGTGTCGAACGAGGTCGAGCAGCGCATCGCGCTCGATCAGGTGGACGCCCCCGAGTCGCCGGCCTTCAGCCCCGACGGCCGCTACGTCACCTTCTCGGCCATCTCCAACGGCATCACCGACATCTACGTGGTCGACGTGACGTCGGGCGCCCTCCGCAACGTCACCGACGATACGACGGCCGACTACTCGCCGTCGTTTTCGCTCGACGGCCAGTCCATCGTCTACACCGCGCGCATCAGCGGCAACGACAAGCTGTTCCGCGTGAACCTCGCCAGCCGTGAACGCGAACAGCTGACGTTCGGCGCGCACGACGACACGAGCGCCAGCTTCTACGACGCGAACACGATCCTCTTCACGTCGACGGCAGCCGACCCGGCCGTGCCGATGGACATCGAGGTGGCGCGCAACGGCAACATCCCGAACGTCTGGACGCTCAGCCTCGACACCCGCGAACTGCGACAGTGGACCGACACGATGAGCGCCAACATCTCGCCGGTGGTCCTGCGGCAGACCGACGCGATGCGCATCGCGTTCGTCTCCTACTACAAGGGCGAACACAGCATTCACGCCATCACGGCGGATACGCCCATCGCGACGGTGGCCTCGGATGACTTCGGCGGCCCCGGCCCCGTCTTCGAGTTCACGGCGCCCATCAGCCACACGCTGCAGGCCGAGAACATCCACAAGAAGGGTACGTGGGAGAAGATGATGCTGGCCGGCCGGCCGCCGGTGAACCTCGGCATCACCAGCAACAACACGCTCTACGGCAACACGCAGATCACGTTCACCGACGTGCTGGGCGACAAGGAAATCAGCTTCTACGCCCAGTCGATCGCCCAGTACCGGACGACGGCGCTGACCTACGTCAACGTGGAGCGCCGGCTGCAGTACGCGCTGCAGGCCTTCTCGCAGGATCTGTTCTATTACGGCCAGGACATCCAGAACTCGGGGGCGCTGTACGACCCCCGTATCGCGCCGTTCATCAACCGCGACTACGCCGAATCCGTACGCCGGCAGCGCGGTGCGACCGGGTTCCTGATCTACCCGCTCAACCGGTACTCGCGCCTCGAGCTGTACTCGGGTTACATCCACATGAACGAGGGGTACCTGAACGAGGACCTGCAGCGGCAGGCCGAGCAGTACCAGATCCAGCAGTACGGCTACTCGCTCATGCGCCACGGCCACATGGTTCCCCTGGGCCTGGCACTCGTCAACGAGTCGACCATCTTCCGCGAGTTCGGCCCCGTCTCCGGTCGCACCTACCGGATCTCCTACGACGCGTCCCCGGCGTTCGGCAGCGGCTGGATCTCGCGACAGGCCGCCGACGTCGATGCCCGTCAGTACATGCGCATCGGCTCGACAGGCGTATTTGCCACCCGCCTGAAGGCCTACCAGAGCTGGGGACGCAATCCGGACTTCACCTACTTCGGCGGCAACTCCGAGATGCGCGGCTACGAGTACCTCCAGTTCATCGGGAACAAGGGATTCTTCGCCAACGCCGAGCTCCGCTTCCCGCTGATCGAGGCGATGCTCACGCCGATCGGGGTGCTCGGCGGTCTGCGCGGCGCGTTCTTCGTCAACATGGGCGGCGCCGGCTTCAACAACCAGCCCTTCACGATCATGAGGACCCGCGGCGAGGGCCTCCGTCCGCTGGTCGGCTACGACATCGATCCCAACAACAACCTCACACCCCGGCTCGGTGACCCGGTGTCGATCAGCGGGCCGCGCCTGCTCGACGCGCGAGCATCGTACGGGTTCGGGCTGCAGAGCTTCCTGCTCGGCTTTCCGATGCACTTCGACTTCTCGTGGCGGACGCTGTTCAACAAGCAGTACGAGGACACGATCTTCCGGACGTGCTTCCAGACGAGCGCCACCAACGCCGAATGCGTGGCCGACGGCGACTCGTTCCGCAAGATGCGGTTCGACTTCTGGATCGGGTACGACTTCTGAGCGGCACGGCACCAGCGCGCTCGCCGGCCGAGTCGTTCACCGAGATGGTGCAGGTCGTCCTGCCCAATGACGCGAACCCCATGGGGTTCGCGCTGGGCGGGTTCGTCATGCACCAGATCGACATCGCCGGGGCCATCGCCGCCCACCGGCACACGCGCAGCCTCGTGGTCACCGCCGCCGTCGACGGCCTGCAGTTCCTGCATCCGATCGCCGTCGGCGACCTGATCATCGTCAACGCGCGCGTGACCGGGGCGTTCCGGACGTCGCTGGAAGTGGAAGTCGAGGTGTTCTCCGAAGGCACGTTGACCGGAGAACGGCGGCGGACGAGCGTGGCCTACCTGACGTTCGTCACGGTCGAACGGGATGGCCGGCGCACCCGCGTCCCGCCCCTGCGGCTCGAGACCGAGGAGGATCGGCAGCGCGCCGCCGATGCCGACCGCAGACGCCAGATTCGCCTCGAGAACCGGATGCCGGATCGGCGGTAACCGGCGCGTCAGATGTGCCGCAGCCGGATGCGGCGCACGGCGTGGTCAGCGGCCTTCTCGAGCACGAGGCGTGCCCGCTCGCGCGTCGGTGAAATGTTCTCGCGCAGGTTCACGCCATTGATCGTCCGCCAGATGCCCTGCGCCGTCTCGGTGGCCTGGGCGTCGTCGAGATCCGCGTAGCGGTGAAAGTAGGAGCGCGGGTCGCGGAAGACGGTTTCGCGCAGCGCCAGGAACCGTTCGACATACCAGCGCTCGATGTCGGCCTCGTCGGCGTCGATGTAGATCGAGAAGTCGAAGAAGTCCGAGACGAAGATGCGCGCGCGCCCGCGCGATTCACCGCCCGAGCCCGCCCGGTGCCCCTCGCCTGTCTGCAGTACGTTCAGGCCCTCGACGATGACGATGTCGGGCCGGTCGACGACCTGGAACTCGCCCGGCACGATGTCGTAACTCTGGTGCGAATAGACGGGCGCGTGTACGGCGCTCTCGGCGCTCTTCACGTCCCCGACGAACTCGATGAGCCGCCGCACGTCGTAACTCTCGGGGAAGCCCTTGCGGGCGAGGATGCCCCGGGCCTCGAGCACGTGGTTCGGCAGGAGGAACCCGTCGGTCGTCACCAGATCGACGCGCGGGTGATCCGGCCAGCGGGCCAGCAGGGCCTGCAGGATGCGCGCGAAAGTGCTCTTGCCGACGGCGACGCTGCCGGCAATCCCGATCACGTAGGGGATCGGGCGCGGGAGACTGCCGAGGAACGTGTCGGTCGCCTTGTGCAGGGTCTGCGTCGCCGCGACGTGCAGGTTCAGCAGGCGCGAGAGCGGCAGGTAGATTGCCTCGACTTCGGCGAGCGACACCCGTTCGTTGATCCCGCGGAGTTCGTCGAGATCGGTCTCCGACAGGGTGAGCGGCGTTGCCGCGCGAAGGCGCGCCCAGGGCTCGCGCGCGAAATCGAGGTAACGGGACGGCATGCGGGCTCGACGCCCGGGACTACTTCTTGTAGTAGTCGGCGTTCTGAGCGATGAAGCCCTGCCACTTGTCCGGCACTTCATCGAGCGCGAAGATGGCCTCGACCGGGCACGCGGGAACACACGCCCCGCAGTCGATGCACTCGTCCGGGTGGATGTTCAGGATCGCGGCGGCCTCGAATTCGGGCTCGTCCTTGCGGGGGTGGATGCAGTCGACCGGACACACGTCGACGCAGGCGGTGTCCTTGGTGCCAATGCAGGGCTCGGTGATGACGTAGGCCATTCTCTCCTCCGAAGTCGGCGCAGCGCGGCCAGCGGTTACCGCCCGCCTCCGTCATACCGCACCGATCGGTCGACAGGCATTGTTACATGCGGCGCCCGCCGCATCAACTCGACCGCCCCCGATCGCGCGTCATTGCGCGGTTTCGCCAGGCGCAATCCTGAGCACCTCGATGCCGCTGCCCGCGAGCCGGGCCTCGAGCGCCTCGGGCGTCCCCGTGAGCGCCGGGAACGTCCCCCAGTGCATCGGGACCACCTGCCGGACGCCAAGCCACCGGGCGGCCACTGCTGCCGTCTGCGGGCCCATCGTGTACCGGTCTCCGATGGGCAGAAACGCGATGTCTGGCTTGTCCATCTCGCCGATGATTTTCATGTCGCCGAACAGGCCGGTATCTCCGGCGAAATAGATCGTGGGGCTGCCGGGCGCACGAATCACGTAGCCGGCCGGTTGCCCGAGATAGAGCGGGCGGCCGTCGACCAGCGTGGAGCTCGAGTGCGTGGCGTAAGTCATCGACACGCGCAGGCCGGCCACCTCGACCGTCCCGCCGGTGTTCATGTCGAGCACCTGCTGGACGCCCAGCCGCTCCATGTGCTGTCCCAGTTCGAATGTGCAGAGGACGACGGCGCCGGAGGCCCGGGCGACAGCCGCGGCATCGACGGCGTGATCGTCGTGGCCGTGCGAGAGCAGGATGGCGTCGAGCCGCCCGATGGCTTCCGGCCTTGCGTAGGCCGGCGGGCAGCGGGGATTGCCGAGCCACGGGTCGAGCGCCACGCGCGTGCCGGACGCAAACTGCACGAGAAACGCCGAATGCCCGAGCCAGGTGATGGCGAGTGAATGCGACATATGCGGCAACCCGATAATATAGACAAGTATGGCTGTCGTTCCCGTGCAGTTCATCCGCGGCCGGCGCGTCAAGGACGCGATGCTCAGCCGCGAACCGAAGCCCGAGTGGCTCAAGGTCCGCGCCCCGGGGTCGGCCAACTATCTCCGGTTGCGCGGCCTGATGCGCGAACTGAACCTCCACACCGTCTGCGAAGAAGCCCACTGCCCCAACATCGGGGAGTGCTGGCACCACGGCACGGCCACGTTCATGATCATGGGCGACGTCTGCACGCGCGCCTGTGGCTACTGTAACGTCAAGCACGGTGCGCCGGGCACCCTCGACCCGGACGAGCCGGTCAATCTCGCGAAGGCCGTCGCGACGATGGAACTCGAGTACGTCGTGGTGACCTCGGTCGATCGCGACGACCTGCCCGACTTCGGAGCCGGCGTGTTTGCCGCCACCGTGCGCGAGATTCGCGCGCGCCGCGCGGCGTGCCGCGTCGAGGTGCTCATCCCGGACTTCCAGGGTCGCGAGAGCGCACTCCAGATCGTCCTCGACGCCGGGCCGGACATCCTCAACCACAACGTCGAGACGGTGCCGAGCCTGTACCGCATGGCGCGGCCCGGCGGCCGGTACCCCCGCGCCCTCGAACTGCTCGAGCGCGCCCGCCGCCTCGCGCCATCGATTCCCACGAAAACCGGCCTCATGGTGGGCCTCGGCGAGACCTGGGACGAACTGGTCGAGGTCCTCCACGATCTCCGACGCGTCGACTGCCAGATCCTGACCATCGGCCAGTACCTGCGTCCCACGCTGGCGCACATGCCGATGGTGCGGTACTACCGCCCCGAGGAGTTCCGCGAATTGAAGCGCATCGCGCTGGACCTGGGTTTTGGCCACGTCGAGTCGGGGCCGCTCGTGCGCTCGTCGTACCACGCACACGAGCAGGCCGACCACTATGCGGCCACCCGGTAGCCCGGCCATCCCCGAGACCCCGCAGACCGGAACCTCACTCGACGCCGTTCGCGCGGCCATCGTCGCGTGCGAGGCCTGTCCCAGGCTGCGCACGTACTGCACGCACATCGCGCGCGAGAAGCGCCCGACCGCCTACCGGAACGATGTGTACTGGGGCCGGCCGGTACCCGGCTTCGGGGACCCCGCGGCACGCCTGATGCTGGTCGGCCTGGCGCCCGCGGCGCACGGGGCCAACCGGACGGGGCGATTGTTCACGGGGGACGTTCCGGGCGGCGCCAGCGACTTCCTGATGAACGCCCTGCACGCGTGCGGGATGGCGAGCCTTCCCACCTCGCGTGCCGTCGACGACGGCCTGGTACTCGACGGGGTCTACATCGCGTCAGCCGTTCGCTGTGCGCCACCGGACAACAAGCCGCTGCCTTTGGAGGTCGCGCGCTGCACGCATCATCTCGATGCCGAGGTGGCTGCCCTGCCCGATGTGCGCGTCTTCGTGGCGCTCGGACGGCTGGCGTTTGCGGTGATCTGGCCGCTGCTCGAGCGGAGGGGCCTGCGGCCCGACGCGCGGCCCGTCTTCGAACACGGCGCCGCGTTCCGGCTCGATGCCGGCGTGCACGTGGTCGCCTCGTATCACCCGAGCCGCCAGAACACGCAGACGGGACGCCTGACGCAGCCGATGCTGCGATCGGCGCTGCGGCGGGCGATGCGGCTGGCCGCGCCTACTTCTTCTTCGGCCGGTAGACGTGGACCGACTGGCCGTAGAACACGTCAGCCGCTTCCATAATCGTTTCCGACAGCGTCGGGTGCGCGTGGATGCTGAGCGCGAGGTCGCTGGCGAGCGCGGCCATCTCGACGGCCACGACCCCTTCGGCAATCAGGTCGCCCGCGCCGGAGCCGACAATCCCCACACCCAGCACGCGCTCGGTTGTCGGGTCGATGACGAGCTTGGTGAGCCCGTCCGGCCGATCGATGGCCACGGCCTTGCCCACGGCCGCCCACGGGAACTTGGCAATCTCGACCTTGCGGCCCTGCTTCTGCGCCTCGGTCTCGGTCAGGCCACACCAGGCCACTTCCGGATCGGTGAAGACGACGGCAGGAATGGCCTGGGGCTCGAAGACGGCGTTGTGGCCGGCGATGGCCTCAACGGCCACGCGCGCCTCGTGCGATGCCTTGTGCGCGAGCATCGGCTCGCCCACCACGTCACCGATGGCGAAGATGTTCGGCTCGGCCGTACGCAAGGATCCATCAACCTCGATGAACCCGCGGTCGCCAACCTTCACGCGCGTCTTGTCGAGGCCGTCGATGGCCGAATTCGGCTTCCGGCCGATCGACACGAGCACGCGGTCGAACGTCTGCTCGCGGTCCGCGTCGGCCAGCCCCTCGCCCTCCATCTTCACCTTCACGCCGTTCTTGCCGTCCTTCATCTCGACGACGCGCGTGTTGAGCAGGGTCTTGTGGAGGGTCTTCTCGAGCCGTCGGACGAGGATGGCGGCCAGGTCCCTGTCGGCGCCGGCCAGCAGTCCCGACGTCATCTCGACGACGGTGACCCTGGTTCCCAGGGCCGCGTAGACCGACCCGAGTTCCAGGCCGATGTAGCCGCCGCCGACGACGAGCAGCGACTTCGGCACGTCGGGCAGTTCGAGTGCCGCCGTCGAGTCCATCACGCGCGGACTGTCAATCGACAGTCCGGGCACGGCGGTCGGCCGCGATCCGGTCGCGATGATGGCGTGTTCGAACGTCAGCGTCTCGGTGCCGCCCTTCACGAGGTCGATCGACAGCGTCTTCGCGTCGACGAACGAGGCGCGCCCCTGGATGTAGTTGATCTTGCGCTGCTTGGACAGCTGTCCCAGGCCTCCGACCATCTTGGAGACCACGCTGTCCTTGAAGGCGCGCAACTTGTCGATGTCGATCGTCGGCTCGCCGAAGGCGACGCCCCAGGCCGCCGCGTGCTTTGCCTCGGCCACGAGCTTGGCCACGTGCAGCAGGGCCTTCGACGGGATACACCCCCGATAGAGACACACGCCGCCCGGGTTGAGCTCGGTATCGACGAGGGCGACCTGCAGGCCAAGGTCGGCTGCGTGAAATGCCGCGGCGTAGCCCCCGGGGCCGGCACCGATTACGACGAGTTGCGCGGAAGACATAGGCGTTTGATCGACTCAGAGGAAAGCGGTCAGCGGCTGCTCGAGCGCTTCGGCGATGAAACGCAGGAACCTGGCGCCATCAGCGCCGTCGATGACACGGTGATCGTAGGACAGCGAGAGCGGCAGGATCTCGCGCGGCACGAAGGCCCCGTCGACCCATACCGGCTCGGTCCGCCCGCGGGACACGCCGAGAATGGCGACCTCCGGGACGTTGACGATCGGCGTGAACGACGTGCCGCCGATGCCCCCGAGATTGCTGATGCTGAACACGCCGCCCGACATCTCGTCGAGGCTGAGCTTGCGGTCGCGCGCCTTCTGCGAGACGGTCGCCAGCTCCGCGGCAATCTCGGCGATCGACTTGGTGTCGACGTCGCGAAGGACGGGCACGAGCAGGCCGTTCGGCGTGTCGACGGCAATGCCGATGTGGCGGTACTGCTTGTAGACGATCGACTCGCTGGCCATGTCGACCGACGAGGCGAACTGCGGGAATCGATCGAGCGCGAAGGCGACGACCTTCACGAGGATGGCCGTGACGGTGAGCTTGCCGCCGGCCTTCTCGACGCGACCGCCGTAGGCCTTGCGGAACGCCTCGAGTTCGGTCACATCGGCGCGATCGAACTGCGTGACGTGCGGCGCCACCCAGGCGTCCGACAGGTGCTCGGCCGTCTTGCGACGGATGTTCGACATCGGCTGGACGTCGACCGCGCCCCACTTCGTGAAGTCGGGCAGCGGCGCGCCGGCCGCGCGGCGCCCCCCCGATCCGGACAACAGGACCTTGACGTGTTCCTTGACGTCGGCCTGGCCAATGCGACCACCGGGGCCTGTCCCTGGCACGTCGCCAATCTCGACGCCGAGCTCGCGCGCGTAGCGTCGGGTCGACGGCGCGGCGGGCACCTGGGTGGCCGGGGACCGGCTGGGCGCCGGCGCGGGAGCGGGCCGGCCCTTGGAGATGTCGACGACGGGCGCCGCAGCACGCGGCGCGGGGGCCGCGTCGCCTTCGACGGCCACGCGCGTGTTCGCCGCGGCCTCGCCTGCTGACTTCGTGTCACTGGACCTGGCGTCGCCGGGCGTCGCGTCAGCCGGCTTGGCGTCGCCGGATGTCGCCTCGCCCGACGGTGGCGGTGCGGCCGCGGCCTGGGCCGGCGCCGCATCGGTGGCCGTCTCGTCGACCACGATGACAACGTCGCCGACACCGGCCTTGTCGCCGGCCTTCACCCTGACCTCGGTGACCTTGCCGGCCACCGTCGACGGGACTTCGATCGTCGCCTTGTCGGTCTCGAGCTCGAGTACCGCCTGATCCTTCGCAATCGTGTCACCGACCGACACGAGCACGCGGGCGACGTCGCCCTTCTCGATGTTCTCGCCCAGCTCGGGCAGCTTGAATTCAACGGGCATCCGTCACTCCACGCTCTGATTCGAGCGCCTGTCCACAGTCATCATCAATTGAACGGGCCGCACGGCCGCGCGCTCACACGGTCGTCGGATCGACTTTCGCCTGGTCGATGCCGAGGTCCTTGAACGCCTGCTTCACGACCTTGACGTCAATCTGCTTCTCGCGCGCGAGCTGCGACAGCGTCACGGCCGCGACGTGCTTCGCATCGACCTCGAAGAAGTCGCGCAGGGCCGCGCGATCCTCGCTGCGACCGAAGCCGTCGGTGCCGAGCGTGGCCATCGGCCGCCCCACCCAGCGCGCGATCATGTCGGGCTGGCTCTTGAGGTAGTCCGAGGCCGCCACGACAACGCCCTTCGTGCCACCCAGGCACTCGGTCACGTACGGCACGCGCGGCTTGTCGCCCGGATGCCGCAGGTTCCACCGCTCGACCCGGTGGGCTTCGCGATAGAGCTCGTTGTAGCTGGTCGCGCTCCACACGTCGGCCGCCACACCGTACTTCGCCAGGATGGCCTGCGCCTTGACGACCTCGTTGAGAATCGCGCCGCTGCCGAGCAGCTGCGCGTGCGCCTTGGCCCCGGCCGCCTCGGCGGCGCGGAAGCGATACAGGCCCTTGATGATACCTTCGCGCGAGCCCTCGGGCATCGCCGGCATCTCGTACTGCTCGTTGAGGACGCTCAGGTAATAGAAGCAGGCCTCGTTCTCGACGTACATCCGCCGGATGCCGTCCTCGATGATCACCGCCAGCTCGAAGGCGTATGCCGGATCGTAGGAGCGACAGGTGGGGATGGTCAGCGCATAGGTGTGGCTGTTGCCGTCCTGGTGCTGCAGCCCCTCGCCGGCGAGCGTCGTCCGGCCGGCTGTGCCGCCGAGCAGGAACCCGCGGACGCGGGCATCGGCCGCGGCCCAGATGAAGTCGCCCACACGCTGGAACCCGAACATCGAGTAGTAGATGTAGAACGGGATCGTGTTGACGCCGTGCGTGGCGTAGGCGGTGCCGGCGGCAATCCACGACGAGAGCGATCCGGCCTCGGTAATCCCCTCTTCGAGGATCTGGCCGTCCTTCGCTTCCTTGTAATAGAGGAGCGTGGCGATGTCGACCGGCTCGTAGAGCTGGCCGATGCTCGAGTAGATGCCCACCTGGCGGAAGAGCGGCTCCATGCCGAACGTCCGCGCCTCGTCGGGCACGATCGGCACGATGAGCTTGCCGACAGCCTTGTCCTTCAGCAGGTTCGCCAGGATCTTGACGAAGACGGCGGTGGTCGACGCCTTCTTGTCGCCCGTGCCCTTCGCGAACTCCTCGAAGGCGCCCGACAGGTCCGCATCGAGCGGCGGCACGGTGACGGTGCGCTTCGGCACCGGCCCGCCGAGGGCTCGGCGGCGCTCCATCATGTACTGCATCTCGGGCGTCGACGGGTCCGGCCGGAAGAACGGCGCGTCGCCAATCGCATCATCGGACAGCTGGATGTGGAAACGATCCCGGAAGTACTTGAGATCGTCTTCCTTCATCTTCTTCTGCTGGTGGGTGACGTTCTTGCCCTCGCCCGCCTCGCCCATGCCGTAGCCCTTGATCGTGCGGACGAGGACGACGGTCGGGGCGCCGGTGTGGCGGACGGCGGCGTGGAAGGCGTTGTAGACCTTCACCGGATCGTGGCCGCCCATCTTGAGGCGCTTCAGATCGTCATCCGACAGGTGCCGCACCATGTCGAGCAGGCGCGGGTCGGTGCCGAAGAAGTGCTTCCGCATGTAGGCACCGTCCTCGACCACGTAGCGCTGGTACTCGCCGTCGACGACCTCGGCCATGCGGCGCGCGAGCAGGCCCTCGTGATCGTTGGCCAGCAGATCGTCCCATTCCGAGCCCCAGATGCACTTGACGACGTTCCAGCCGGCGCCGCGGAAGAGCCCCTCGAGTTCCTGGATGATCTGCCCGTTGCCGCGCACCGGACCGTCGAGGCGCTGCAGGTTGCAGTTGATGACGAAAATCAGGTTGTCGAGCCGCTCGCGCGTGGCGAGCGTGATGGCGCCGAGCGACTCGGGCTCATCGGTCTCGCCGTCGCCGATGAAGGCCCAGACCTTCTGGTCGGAGGCCGGCTTCAGCCCGCGGTGCTCGAGATACTTGATGAAGCGCGCCTGGTAGATCGACGTCAGCGGGCCGATGCCCATCGACACCGTGGGATACTCCCAGAAATCGGGCATCAGCCACGGGTGCGGATAGGAGGAGAGGCCGGGCTGGTCGCGCAGTTCGTGGCGGAAATTCCGCAGGTGTTCGTCCTCGAAGCGGCCTTCGAGGTACGCGCGGGCGTAAATGCCCGGCGACGCATGGCCCTGGAAGAAGACGACGTCGGCGCCTCCCTCGGCTTCCTTGCCGCGGAAGAAGTGATTGAAGCCGACCTCATAGAGCGTGGCCGCCGACTGGTAGGTGGCGATGTGGCCGCCAATGCCGTCCGACTCGCGGTTGGCGCGCACGACCATGGCCAGCGCATTCCATCGCACGAGCCCCTTGATGCGGCGCTCGATCTCGCGATCGCCCGGCATCGGCACCTGATCCTGCACGGCAATCGTGTTGATGTAGGGCGTGGTCGCCGCGAACGGGACGCGGACTCCAGACAGCCGCGCGCGCACGCGCAGGGCATCGAGCAGGCGCACGACGCGGGTCTTGTCTCCCTGGGAAATGACGTAGTCGAGCGACTCGAGCCACTCCCGGGTCTCGACCGCCTCGAGGGCAGCGGCATCAATTGGTGCAAGGTTCTTCATGGTTGCAGACTCACTTCTCGATCGAAGGTTCGACCTCTCATTCTAACGCGGAGGCCGCGCAGGAAGATACCCGCCCGGGGAGACGCGGTGTGCAGAATGACGCAGTCGCAGGGCCGTCATGCCGGCGCTGGATGAGGCGGCGCCGCGCGACCGGCGCGCCCGCGCGGCACCACGGTCATGGCGATGTCGGGCCGGTCGGTGATGATGCCCGTCACGCCCCAGTCGAGCAGCATCCGCATTTCCCCTGGCGCATCGACGACCCAGACCTGTACCGGGAGCCCCGCGCGGCGCGCGCAGCGCACGAGCCGTGGCGTCAGGATCGACCGCCCGCGCAGCCGGAGCGGCAACTGGAACAGCCGGCATCCGGTGCGCCGCGGCGCCAGCCAGCACCACGACCGCCGCAGCGCGGCGCGCGCTTCACGGCTCGACGCCGACGTCACGATGCCGGGCGCGGCGGCGCGCACGGCGCCGAGCACGGCATGGCTGAACCCGCCGATCACGACGCGACGCTCGCTGCCCGTCCGCGCGATCAGGTCGAGGACTGGCGCGACAATCCCGGGGTCCTCGCCCTTCAATTCGATGACGACCGGCAGGTCCGCGAATCGGTCCAGCAGGTCGACAAGCCTGGGGACGCCAATGCCCGCACCGCGCCAGGGCGCGCGTCCGCTCGCGTCGACGAACGCGGCGCCCGCATCGACCCGCGCCAGTTCAGCGGCCGTGAGCGCCGAGACCGGCCCGCGCGCGTCGGTGGTGCGATCGAGGGTGTCGTCGTGGATGACGACCACCTCGCCGTCACGCGACAGGTGCACGTCGCACTCGACCGCGTCGACGCCGAGCGAAACGGCGTGTTCGAAGGCGGTCATGGTGTTTTCCGGCCGCAGCCCCGCCCCGCCGCGATGGGCAATGACGACCGGTGTGTCGAGCGAGAGGAGCGGCGACGGCATGGCGTAGTATTGTGCTATGGCCCGACCACGAACACGCGGTGCACTGCGCGAAGAGGTGGCCGCCGGCCGCCTGCCCCATCGATCGGTCAAGGACGAAATCCGCGACAACCTCATCACCGGGATCCGCGATCGCCGCGCGCTCTTCCCGGGCATCGTCGGCTACGACGAGACCGTGGTGCCGCAGGTCGTCAATGCCCTGCTCGCGCGCCACAATTTCATCCTGCTCGGCCTGCGCGGGCAGGCCAAGACGCGGCTGCTGCGCGCGCTCTCGACGCTGCTCGACCCGGAGATCCCCGTCGTGGCCGGGTGCGAACTGCACGACGATCCCCTGACGCCGCTCTGCGGCGCCTGCCGCGCGCGTCTGGCGGAAGAGGGCGACGATCTCGCCGTGGACTGGCTGCCGCGCGAAGCGCGTTACGTCGAGAAGCTGGCCACGCCCGATGTGACCATCGCCGACCTCATCGGCGACGTCGATCCCATCAAGGCCGCCCGCGCCGGTCGCGAACTGGGCGATGAACTGACGATGCACTACGGGCTGCTGCCCAGGGCCAACCGCGGCATCTTCGCCGTGAACGAACTGCCCGACCTGGCCAGCAAGGTCCAGGTGGGCCTGTTCAACATCCTTCAGGAAGGCGACGTCCAGATCAAAGGTTATCCGGTGCGCCTGGCGCTCGACGTGCTGCTCGTCTTCAGCGCGAACCCCGAGGACTACACCGCGCGCGGCAAGATCATCACGCCCCTCAAGGACCGCATCGGCGCCGAGATCCGCACGCACTATCCGCGCACGCGCCACGAGGCCATGACGATCACCGAGCAGGAGGCCTGGACGACGCGGGGCCGTCCCGGCCACCCCGGCGTTCCGGTGGCCGTGCCGCCGTTCGTCCGCGAGGTCATCGAACAGGTGGCGTTCCATGCCCGCGCCGATCAGCACGTGGACCGGCGCTCGGGCGTGAGCCAGCGGCTGCCCATCACGACAATCGAGACCGTTGTGTCCAACGCCGAGCAGCGCGCCCTGGTCCAGGGCGAAGAGCTGGCCGTGCCGCGCGTGAGCGACATCTACGCGGCGCTGCCGTCACTCACCGGCAAGATCGAACTCGAGTACGAGGGCGAGCTCAAGGGCGCCGAGGTCGTGGCGCGCGAACTGGTGCGGCAGGCCGTGGCAACGGTCTTCGACGGCTACGCGGCCACGCTCGACACGCACGCGATCGTCGACTGGTTCAACGATGGGGGCACGATCGACCTGTCGGATGCCACGGCGGCCCAGTCGCTGCTCGAACTGGTCGCCCAGGTACCCGGCATGCTCGACGCCGTGGAACGCCTCGGCGACGGGACCGCGGCGCCCGACGTGGTGCGGGCGTCGGTCGCCGACTTCATCCTCGAAGGACTGTGCGCCCTGCGGCGCATCAGCCGGAGCGACGAAGGCCGGCTGCTCGGCACGACACCGGCGCGCCCGAAGCCCGAGCCGCGCACGTTCGAAGGCCTCGACGATCTGGAAGACGACGAGCTCGCGCCAAAGGGACGGAAGAAGTACTACAACTGAGAAGAAGGCGGCAAGGCTACGAGGCTACGAGGCTACGAGGCGACAAGGCTCCGAGGCGGCAAGGCGACAGGCGATATGAAGTACCGATACTCGCGATTCGTGGCGGACCTGGCCGACGAGATCGACCTCGACACGCTGGTGTCGCGGCTGTCCGATCTGCTCCTCTCGAGTGGCTTCGACAACCCGTGGGATCCGCAGAGTGACGACGACCGGACGCTGCAGGCCCTGCACGACGCCATCCTCGACGCACTGCTCAACGGCGGCACGCTGTCGGAGGAGATGATCGAGCGGCTGCTCGCCGGCGAGGCGGACGGCACCGAACAGCGCGACCGGCTCGAGGAGCTGATCCAGCGCATCATCGAAAAGCTGACCGAACAGGGCTACGTGAGCATGACGGGCCAGCCGCCGGGGCAGCGGCCCGAGGGCGGGCGTGGCGGCCAGGCCGAGGGGTCGGCGCGCTTCGAGGTGACCGACAAGGCCCTCGATTTCCTTGGCTACCGGGCGCTGCGCGACCTGCTCGGATCGATGGGACGCAGCAGCGTCGGCCGCCACGATACACGCGAGATTGCCACGGGCGTGGAGGCCGGCGGGCCTCCCAAGCCCTACCAGTTCGGCGACACGATGAACCTCGACGCGTCAGCCACGGTCCTCAATGCCGTCCGGCGCCAGGCGGCGGCCGCGCACGACGGTCGGTCCGGGCCGCTCGAGGTGGAAGTCGACGACCTGATGATCACGCAGGGCGACTATCAGAGCTCGTGCGCCACGGTCATCCTGCTCGACTGCAGCCACAGCATGGTGCTCTACGGGGAAGATCGCTTCACGCCGGCCAAACGCGTCGCGCTCGCGCTCGCCAACCTGATCCGGCACCAGTACCCCGGCGACGCGCTCAACGCCGTGCTGTTCCACGACTCGGCCGAGGAAGTGCCCATCGCGAGGCTCGGCCGGGTGCGTGTGGGCCCGTACTACACGAATACGCGCGAAGGCCTTCGCATGGCGCGGCGGCTGCTCGAACGGCAGCGCAAGGACATGCGCCAGATCGTGATGATCACCGACGGGAAACCCTCGGCCGTGACGCGCCCCGACGGCCGCATCTACCGCAACGCATTCGGGCTCGATCCGTTCGTTCTGCGCGAGACATTCGCCGAGGTCGCCGCCTGCCGGCGCGCGGGCATCATGATCAACACCTTCATGCTGGCGCGCGACTACGAGCTGGTCGCCTTCGTCCGGCGCGTGGCCCGCATCTGTCGAGGCAAGGCGTATTTCACCACGCCGTTCACGCTCGGCCGGTACGTGCTGCAGGACTACCTCACGAACAAGACGCGGACCGTGCACTGACCGTAAACCCCGGGTGCGATAGGTTCGTTGGGGACGATAGGTGCGATGGGAAGGGGCGATAGGTGCACACCGGTGCGGT
>JBIQJY010000025.1:20007-24373 GCA_044507065.1 Acidobacteriota bacterium | reverse complement strand
GGTGCGGTAGGTGCGGTGGGTGCGGTGGGTGCGGCGCTCAACGCGGGCGGTATTCCAGGCGGAGGTTGCTCACCATCGCGACAGGACGACCCGGGGCGTCGAACGTCGCTTCCCCCCCGACGGCCGTGCGAACGCGCAGGTGTTCGCCGACGATGCCAATGGTCGTCACGCCGGCGGGAATGCTGAAGCGCACCGATTCGGGTGCTCCGGGTGCGACGGCCTTGAGGCCGCCGGGACGCCCGCCGCCGGCCAGCTGGTCGAACAGGTCGGTCATCGTGCGGAACTCGCGAACCACGGCCGCCCGGCCGATGACGGTCGCATCCTCGCCCACCACGCGCACGACGGCCTCGTGGCGCGCATAGGACGCACCGGGAAACCCCATCACGACGGGAATGTCGAACCGGTTGTGGAGATCGAACCGCAGGGTCGCCTGGCCGGTGCGCGCCGGCACGGTCATCGACACGCTGCCGCCGGGGGTCTCGCCCACGAGCACGTCGCAGAATGTCCGGCGGCTCTTGACGCCCGCGCCGGGGCTCGACACACACTCGCTGCGTGTCGACGTGCGCGCCGCCTGCGCGGAGAGCATCGCGGGCAGCAGCACCACGGCGCCGCCGGCGAGCGCGGTCGTCAGGACAAAGACGCGCAGCATGGTCGTGCGAGTATACCCAAGCCGCAGGCTCAGTCGCCGCGGCACTCGGGCGACGCTCCGGCCGCCCGCCGCCCCTGAATCAGCTCCAGGAACTCGTGGCGCGTGCGGGCGTCTTCGCGGAAGACACCAAGCATCGAGCTGGTGGTGGTCACCGAGTTCTGCTTCTGCACGCCCCTCATCGCCATGCAGAGATGCGTGGCTTCCATCACGACGGCGACGCCCAGGGGATGGACGCGGTCGCGGATCGTCTCGGCAATCTCGAGCGTCAGCCGTTCCTGCACCTGCAGGCGGCGCGCGAAGACGTCGACAATCCGCGGAATCTTGCTGAGGCCGATGACCTTGCCGTCCGGAAGGTACGCGACGTGGCACTTGCCGAAGAACGGCAGGAGATGGTGCTCGCAGAGGCTGTAGAAGTCGATGTCGCGGACGATCACCATCTCGTTGTAGTCGACGGTGAACAGGGCGCCGTTGACGACGCCGTCGATGTCGGTGCTGTAGCCGCTCGTGAGGGCGCGGAGCGACTGGTCGACGCGGCGCGGGGTCTCGACGAGGCCCTCGCGATCCGGATCCTCGCCGAGGGCGGCCAGCAGTTGTCGAATCAGATCCTGCATCCCGACATCTTACCCGCGACGCCCGGCGCGTTTCCGCCGCGGCGGGCGGTGCCGGGAGCCGTCAGTTGTCGGCGGGCGGCGGGAGGAGGTTCCCCTCGACCCTGTCGCGGTGCTGGCTGATGAGGTCGAGCAGCTCCGGCGAGATGCGGAACGACAGTTCCACGTTGGGCCCGGTCCCCGTGGCCTGGACGCTGTCGAGCGCTGCGGCCAGGCGCGGATCCTGCTGCGTGAACATCCGGGCGGCGGCTACCGCGCCGCCCACCACCGACCGCAACTGCTCGCCGCGGGCATCATCGAGCGTCTGGGCCCTGACGAGGCCGCGCACGTCGCTGCCGACAGCGGCGCTCACCGAGATCCACTGGACGCCGTCGAACTGGCCGCGGACCTGATCGGGAATCTGCGGCTGCGTGGAAATGTCGGCGGCGCGACCGACGAGCCAGGCATTGCCCGTGTCCTGCACGGACGCAATGAACTGCATGAGCTCGGCGTTCGAGGCCACCCCGTTGTTGCTGGCCGCCGTATCGATGGCGGTGCGGACGGCGTTGACCTCGCCCAGGGCGAGGTGGTCGTCGTCGAGGAAGGCGATGGCGGGCACGTGATTCGTCGAGGCGTGAAGATGCTCGCCTTCTGGCGGGGTGAGTCCGGCGAGGAGCGTGCGGCCGCCGTAGGACTGCCGTTCGGCCCCGCGCGTCAGGGCCAGTTCCTCGATGCGATTCTGATCGAAGCGCCCGCGGAAGACGACCAGTGCACCGGCCGGTCCGTCATGGCCGCTGAAGCCGGCCACCACGGTGTCGATGTCGCGCTCGATATCGATGCCGGTCTCCTCGTAGAGCCGATCCTTCTCGGACCCGGTCGGCATCACCTCGCGGAGCTTCTGCCGGAATCCCGAGTCCATGATGCCGCGGACGTCGGCGAACCCGACCGCCGAGACATCGGCCGGGATGTAGGCCAGTTCAGACATCACCGTGTCGCGTGACGACGCCGGCGCGCCGTAGTAGGCGACCAGGCCCGTACAGAGACCAACGACGACGACCAGCGAAGAACCGATCAGGAGATTGCGTGTGCTCGGTGCCATGGTGTTCGGGGACCTCTCACCATAATACGACCGCTCGCCCGGATGGTTCGATACCCGCCCCGCGGTCCGTGGGCTGGCCGCTCGAGCTCGGCTTCACGGCCTCAATGCTCGAGCACGTACTCGCGCCGGCCGACGGCTCGGGCCGCGAGCGACAGCGCGAGTACCGTGATGACGGCGAGCCCGACAAGGCTCTCGCCGACCCCGGCCGGCGTGCCGAAAACGGCCTGAAGCATGCCTGCGGGCGAGCCGGCGGGCATGGCGTGGGGCACGAGTCCTTCGACATAGTGCGCCACGGTGAACCGACGGATGTAGCCCGGCAGCGCCAGGGCCAGCGTCTCCCAGCCGAAGACGAAGATCAGCCCGAAGAGCAGCGGCCGCTTGAACGTGGCGCCGACGAGCGCGAAGAGCGCCCCGTAGGCGGCCAGGCCGGCGGCCACGATCCCGAGATCGGCCGCGAGGGCCGGGAACGACTCGGCGAGCGTCCCGGCAATCGGTGCGAGGAGCAGCCACATGATCACGATGGCCGGCAGCACCACCGCCACCGTGCAGACCAGATAGGCGGCGTACTTGCCGAGCAGCACCGAGGCCCGGGGAATCGGCCGCGTCAGCAGGTAGGTGATCGTCTTGTCCTCGACCTCGTCGGCAATGAGCGACGTGCCGTAGAAAACGGCCAGGACGGGGACGGCAAAGCGGATGAAGAACCCCCAGATCATCAGGCCGAAGACGACCGGGCCGGTGACTGGCAGCCGCTCGCCCGCGAGATCGAGCGCGACAATCGTGCGCACGATGACCGCCACGAGCACCGGCAGGCCGACGACGAGGCCCATGAAGATCGTGCGGCGCGACCAGAGCATCTGGCCGAGCGAGAGATCGAAAACGCGCAGGGCGCCGGTCAGCAGGCCGGGTGCCCTGGGAATCGGGCGTGCCGTCGACGTCGCGGGCTGCGGTTCGGCCATCGCGCTCAACTCCTCACCAGGTACTTGAAGACGGCCTGCAGGTTGTCGTCCGGCGACGTCAGTTCCTCGACCGGCCCGCACGCGCCCGACGCGACCAGATCGGTCAGCCGCGCGTAGAACTCGTCGGGCTTGCCCGTTTCGACGACGAGGGCCCCGGGCTCGAAGCGGAGGCTGATGACATCGGCGTGCGACAGGAACTCGCGCGCCAGCCCGCGCGGGTCGCCGGCGCGGATATATACGGTGTGCGGATGCTCGTCGATGAGGTCGCGAATCTGGTGGACGTTGCCTTCGGCCAGGATCCGCCCATTGTTGATGAGCAGGATGTTGGTCGTCATCGACTCGATCTCGTGCAGGATGTGGCTCGAGACGAGGATGCTCTTGCCCTGGCGCGCCCACTCCCGGACCATGCGGATCGTGCGCCGCCGCACCAGCGGATCCATGCCCGAGAGCGGCTCGTCGAGAATGAGCAACTGGGGATCGTGCACCAGCGCCTGGGCCAGCTTCACGCGCTGGCGGGTGCCCTTGCTGTAGGCACCGATGCGCTTGCCGGCCTCGGCCGTCAGTCCGACGCGATCGAGCGCAATGGCGGCCGCCTCGCGCGCCTCCTTTTCGCCAAACCCGTTGAGCCGCACGAGCGCGGTCACCCACTCGGCGCCCGTCATCCGCTCGTAGAAGGCATCCTGCTCGGGACAGAAGCCGATGCGTCCGTACAGGGCCGGATTGCCCCATACCGGTTCCCCCAGCACCCGCAGCGATCCGGTGTTCGGCTTGAGCTGCCCGGTGATGAGCTTCATGAACGTGCTCTTGCCCGCGCCGTTCGGCCCGAGCAGACCGGTAATGCCCGGCGGTACGGTGACCGTCACATCGTTCAGGCCGATGACCTGTCCGTACCACTTCGACAGGTGGTCGGCGACGACGATGGGCGCGGTCACGCCACGACCTCGACTCCCCGGACGCGCCGCTCGAGGATCGACATCGACACCACCGCGATGCAGACCAGCACCAGCACCGACACGACAAGGGGCGTGTCGAAGCGCGCCGGCAGCCGGAACATCGCGTCGGTCACGACGTCGAA
>JBIQJY010000025.1:15999-19907 GCA_044507065.1 Acidobacteriota bacterium | reverse complement strand
GGCCGGCAGGATCGTCACGGCCGACAGATAGACGATGAGCGTGCCGAGCTTGCCGGCAATGTATTCGATGCGCAGCAACGGCTTCGACAGGTACACCTGCAGCGCATGGGCCCGCCGGTCGTTGGCAATCAGGCCCGACCCGACATAGACCGTCACGAAGAACGCGAACAGCCCCTGGAAGTCGACGAAGTTGCGGAAGAGGGCGGCGTTGACCGGCAGGACGTCGCGGGCCTGCGGGAAGGCCTCGGTCGCATAGATCTGCACGCTGCGCACGAGAAACGGCACCCAGGCGAGCAGCAGCAGGCCGAGGAAGACGCGGCGCGACAGGAACGTCTGCAGTCCCGTGCGGAGAATCACGATCCAGGCGCGGCCGAGCGGCAGCCGGGCGCCCTGGTATCGTCGATAACTCTGGTCGTGGACCGGGCTCATCGCTCCCCTATCGCTCGTGCGAAGACGTCTTCGAGCGTCGGCAGGCTCGGCCGGAGGTGGCGCACCTGGACGCCGACATCGTGCGCGATACGGCAGATGCGCTGCTGATCGCCTCCAGGCGCGCGCGACTCGCCCGGCACGAACACGCGCATCACCTCGTCGTCGACGACCTCGAGGCTGTCGAGTGCTTCGGCCTTCAGCCGCGCCTCGAAGGCGGCCAGATCGCCCTTGACGCGCACTTCGTACACACGGCCCGCCGGCCCCTTGAGCTCGTCGATGGTGCCGGCCGCGGCAATCCGGCCGCCGGCCAGCACGATGACGTGGTCGCAGGTGTACTCGACATCGGGCAGCAGGTGTGACGAGACGATGACGTTGACCCCTTTGTTATGGGACAGGTCGCGGATGAGGTCGAGCATCTCGTCGCGGCCGCGCGGGTCCATGCCGTTGGTGGGTTCGTCGAGAAACAGCAGGTCGGGATCGTGCACGAGCGCCTGCGCGAGCTTGATGCGCTGGCGCATGCCGGTCGAG
Organism: Acidobacteriota bacterium; assembly: GCA_044507065.1. Lineage (GTDB taxonomy): Bacteria > Acidobacteriota > Vicinamibacteria > Vicinamibacterales > SCN-69-37 > SCN-69-37. The sequence continues at coordinate 18,950 of JBIQJY010000025.1, read as the reverse complement.
TAGGTCTCGACGTTCCGGTACCGGGCCTCGCCCAGCCCGACGTAGTGCAGGACCTCGTGCGCGCGCTGCGTGGCGCTCGGCGCCGGCAGTCCGGCCAGCTGACCGCAGTAGGCGACGAAGCTCACGGCGTTCATGCCGGGGACGTGCCCGTCGCTCTCCGGCATGTAGCCGATGCGTGCGCGGATTTCGAGCGGCGCCGAGGCAACGTCGAGCCCGAACACGCGCATCCGGCCCTCGGCAGGCGCGATGAAGCCCAGCAGGGCCTTGAGCATCGTGCTCTTCCCGGCGCCATTCGGGCCGAGCAGCCCCACTGCACCGGCCGGGAACACGCGGCTCACGTCCCGCAGCGCGGGCTGGTGACCGTAACGGACGGTAACGCGATCGAGTTCGACAACGGCTTCCATGGAGGCGGGCGGCTTCAGCTTATACGAGCCGGCTCCCCGGCAGGTTCGGCCCGGGGCCTCATTCGTTTGTCGGAGGCGGGCTCGCGGGAATCGGCAGCGACGCGTGGGCGTTGAAGGTGAGGTCCGACAGGGCGCCCTGTTCGATCCGCCGCAGGCCGGCGGCCCCGATCATCGCAGCGTTGTCGGTGGAGAGCGCAATGGCCGGCACGAACACGGGAATGCCCTCCTGCTCACCCCGTGCCGCCGCGTCGCGTCGCAGCCGGCTGTTGGCCGACACGCCGCCGGCAATGCCGATGCTTCGTGCGCCGAGGCGGCGCGCGGTGTCGAACGTGCGATCGAGAAGCGATTCGACAACGACGCGCTGGAACGAGGCGGCGATGTCGGCAATTTCCCGGCGCGAGAGGGCCGTCCCGTCGCCCTCGGCGCCAGGGGTCATGACAATGCCGCGCCGCTGCACGTGGCGAATCACCGCGGACTTGAGTCCCGAGAAGCTGAAGTCCGCCGTGTGGCGACCGTCGCCCGACAGCGCGGCGCTGTCGAGATCGACCGGCGCCGGGTTGCGGTCGGCATGCGTGAACCGGGGTCGCGGCAGCTCGATGGCCCGGTCGTCGCCTTCGGCCGCCGCGCGGTCGATGGCCGGGCCACCGGGATAGCCGAGTCCCAGCACCCGCGCCACCTTGTCATAGGCCTCGCCGGCCGCGTCGTCGCGCGTCCGGCCGATCAGGCGGTAGACGCCTGGCTCCGGGACGAGATAGAGGCTGGTGTGGCCGCCGGATACGACGAGCACGACGGCCGGCAGGTCGATTGCGCCGTGATCGAGGAACACCGACTCGATGTGGCCGGCCAGGTGATGGACCGGCACGACGGGGCGCCCGATCGCGGCCGCCGCGGCCTTGGCGAACGAGACCCCGACGAGCAGTGCGCCAACCAGGCCGGGGCCCTGCGTGACGGCAATGGCGTCGACGCGGTCCCACGGCGTGCCGGCATCGGCGAGCGCTCGGTCCACCACGCCGCAGATGTCGCGCACGTGCTGGCGCGAGGCGAGCTCGGGCACCACGCCGCCCCACTCCCGGTGAATATCGGCCTGCGAGGCAATCACGCTCGATCGCACGGCCCAGGGCCGGCGCGCTTCACCGGTCGTCGACACGACGGCCGCTGCCGTCTCGTCGCACGACGTCTCGATGCCCAGCACGTTCATGACACGAACAATCTCGGCAGGCTCTCGCCGAACGGCGCGCGCGCGATGCCCTTCTCGGTGATGATGCCGGTGACCAGGTGAGCCGGCGTCACGTCGAAGGCCGGATTCCAGATACCGGCGCCCTCGGGCGCCAGCCGCGTCGATCCGAGGTGCGACACTTCCTTCGTCGGCCGCTGCTCGATGGGGATGGCCTCGCCTGTCGCGGTGGCCAGGTCGATTGTCGAGAGCGGGGCCGCCACGTAGAACGGCACGCCGTGCGCCTGCGCGAGCAGCGCCACCGTGTAGGTGCCCACCTTGTTCGCGACATCGCCATTGGCCGCAATCCGGTCGGCGCCGACCACGACGAAGTCGACCTCGCGCTGGCGCATGAGCGGCCCGGCCATGCTCTCGGTGATGACGGTCGTGGGGATGTTGTCGCGAACGAGCTCCCAGGCCGTCAGGCGTGCGCCCTGCAGGAAGGGGCGGGTCTCGTCGGCGAAGACCTGGGCGACCTTGCCCTGTTCGGCCGCGGCGCGGATCACGCCGAGCGCGGTCCCGTAGCCCGCCGTGGCAAGTGCGCCAGCGTTGCAGTGCGTGAGCACGCGTGCCCCGTCGGGGACCACAGCCGCGCCCGCCTGCCCCATCGCCCGGCAGCTCGCCACGTCCTCGTCGTGAATCAGTCCGGCCTCGCGAACGAGGCGTGCCGTCAGTTCGGCCACCGATTCGCCGGCCTGGACCCCTTCGCCGAACGTGCGCTTCATCCGATCGATGGCCCAGAACAGGTTGACGGCCGTCGGTCTCGTGCCGGCCATCAGGTCGCAGATCTTGTTGAGCTCGACGGCGTACTGTCGGGTGCCCTGCACCTTCGAGCGCTGCATGGCCAGGGCAATGCCCATGGCCGCCGCCACGCCGATGGCCGGCGCGCCGCGAATGACCATCGTCTTGATCGCGCGTGCGACCTCGGCGCCCGTCCGGCACCGCACATAGATTTCCTGGCCGGGCAGCTTTCGCTGGTCGACCATCACCACCGCATCGGACTGCCACTCAATCGTCGGAAGCATGCGCAGAAATCATACAGGGTCGGGCGTGCAGCAGCGGCGTCGGACCGGCGGGCGGGGATCGCGAATGTGAGCCCGGCGCCGGCTGACGTGCGCGCCACTCCCCCGACGGTGTGCGTGATCGTCTTCATGTGATCACGCAGCGCCTTGCGTGTGACGGCTTTCTCGAGCCGTCCCTGTGTTGCCATTGACGGCCACCCGCCCCACGCAGATTCTTCAATCCCCCGCCTCGACGGTCGCAGATTCTGCAATGTGCCCCGGCCGCGCGTCGCGAAGTATGCCGAAAAGCGAGCGGCACGCCGCTTGCTCCAC
>JBIQJY010000025.1:14143-15899 GCA_044507065.1 Acidobacteriota bacterium | reverse complement strand
GCGACGCGACAGTGACGCCCCCGAAGCCGAGCGCGTAGCGCGAGCGCTGAGGGACGGCTCGCTACGCGCCCGGCTTCGAGCCGTCAATCGTTCTGCCGTCGAACGGCAGCGGGAGCAGGTCGGCCATCATGTGCTCGGCCACGACCGCGTCGAGATTGGCAATCACCACCGGAATGTCGCCGCAGAACTCCCAGATGAGCTGGCGGCAGGCGCCGCAGGGCGGCGTGGGATGCGGCGTGTCGGCCACGACGACGATACGGGAGAACGTCCGTATCCCCTCGGACAGCGCCTTGAAGAGCGCGACGCGCTCGGCACAGAGCGTGAGGCCGTACGACGCATTCTCGATGTTGCAGCCCGTGACGATGCGCCCGTCGGCCGAGAGGAGCGCGGCGCCGACCCGGAACGACGAGTAGGGCGCAATCGCGCGCTCACGCGCCTCGCGCGCCGCGACGACGAGCTCGTCAGACGTCCGCAACGATGGCCTCGAGCAGGCGGCAGAAGACGTCCTCGACGCCCGCCGCCGTCGCAATCACGTCGTCCTCCGACAGCAGCGCGTCCGACATGCCCGCCGCCGCGTTGGCAATACACGACAACCCCAGCACCTCGACCCCCATGTGCCGCGCGGCCAGCGCCTCGGGCACCGTCGACATGCCGACGGCATCGCCGCCGAGCTCGCGGAACGCGCGGATCTCGGCGGGCGTCTCGTAGCTGGGACCGCTGACGGCCACGTAGACGCCGTGCGCCAATCGAATGCCCATCGCGTCGCCTGCCGCCGTGGCCACCTTGCGCAAGCGTCGCGAGTAGACCTCGGTCATGTCGGGAAACCGCGGCCCGAACCGCGCGTCGTTCGGACCGACGAGCGGATTCTGTCCCATGAAATTGATGTGGTCGTCGATGACCATCAACGTGCCCGGGTCGAAGTCGGGATTGATGCCCCCGGCCGCGTTGGTCAGGATGAGCTGCCTCACGCCGGCATGCGCGAGGACGCGTGTGGCAAACGTCACCACCGCCATCGAGTGGCCTTCGTAGGCGTGCACACGCCCCGAGAGCACGACGACACGCCGGCCGGCCACGTCGCCGACGACGAGGCGGCCCGCATGTCCCGAAACCGACGGCGTCGGCCAGTGCGGCAGCTCGTGGTAGGGCACGACCACGGGCGAAGCGAGGCGGTCGGCAAATGCGCCAAGGCCCGACCCGAGCACGATGGCCAGATCCGGGACGGTGCCGACGCGCGCGGTCAGCACGGACGTCGCAGCCTCGACACGCGCGTACAGGTCCGGCGACTGCCCGATCACGCGCGCGCCTCCCCGGAGAGCGTCTCGCGAATCAGCGCCTGCGGTGGCGCGGCCTCGTCGGCAATGCGCACGACACCGGCCATTGCCCGACAGGCAGCCTCGACGCGATCGCGATCGCGGCCGGAGACGACGGCGACGACTTCGCCCTCGCGAATGTCGGCGCCGATGGGCAGCAGCAACTCGATGCCCGCCGACGGATCGACATCGGCGTCCACCCGGTCGCGCCCCGCGCCGAGCAGCACGGACGCATTCCCCACCTGACGCGCATCGATCGCCGCGATGATGCCGCTGTGGGGAGCGGGAACGGTCATCTGGTGCGGCCCGGATGGCAACTTCCCGTAGTCGTCGATCACCCCGGGATCGCCGCCCTGCGCCTCGATGATCTGTCGGAACTTCTCGAGTCCGCTGCCATCGATGAGTGCCTGGCGGACACGCGCGTACGCGTTGTCATGACTGTCGGC
>JBIQJY010000025.1:0-14043 GCA_044507065.1 Acidobacteriota bacterium | reverse complement strand
CGCAGCGCGTAGAGCCGGCGATCGGCCGGCGCCATGTCGTCGGTCTGGCCCACGAGTGCGCAACCGGTGCGGTCGAGCGTGCGGCGGATCTCGTCCATCGAGAGCCGCGTCCGGAAACCGGGAATCGATTCGAGTTTGTCGAGCGTGCCGCCGGTGTGCCCGAGGCCCCGGCCGGAGATCATCGGCACGATCGCCCCGCAGGCCGCCGCGAGTGGCGCAAGCACCAGCGAGGCCTTGTCGCCGACGCCGCCGGTGGAATGTTTGTCGACGACGCCACCGCCAGACGACGCGAGGTCGAGGCGCGCGCCCGATCGCACCATGGCGTCTGTCAGCACGGCCGCTTCGTCGGGCGTCATCCCGCGCAGGACGATGGCCATCAGGAGCGCGGAGATCTGGTAGTCGGGCCACGACCCGTCGGTGACCCCGGCCACGAAGGCCTGAATGGCCGCGGCATCGAGCGGTTGACCGTCACGCTTCTGGCGGATGAGATCGACGGCGCGCACGGAAGCCCAAGTATATAGTGCTGTCGTGACCGATACGGCACGCGTGCTGCTCACCGCCGCGGTGCTGTCCGGAATCGCCATCGCCACGTTCGCGTGGCGGGTGACGCGGCTCGATCCGGACGGCGCCGAACGGCTGATTGCCGAACTCCGCCTGATGCAGTGGGCCGGCGTCATGCTCGCCGGCGTGAGCGGCATCCCGGTCGGCCTCGCACTGGCAACCGGCGGCGCCCCCCTCGCGCACCTCGACATCACCGTTGGCGTCATCTTCATCGGGTACGCGGGCCTCGTGCTGCAGCGCGACCCGCGCGAGGGCCTGCTGTTTGCCATCGCCGGCTTCATCGCCCACGCCCTGCTCGACATCGCCCACCGCCCCGGCTGGCTGTCACCAGACGTCGCGCCACGCTGGTACACAGTCGGCTGCGCCGTCTACAACGTCTTCCTCGCCGGCTGGTGCTACTGGGCGCGGCGTCGATGAGGCAACGACGGTCGGCGCATGATGCGGACGCGTTCGCGCGACGCGTCACGCAGGTAGTGCGGCGCATCCCCACGGGACGGGTCTGTACGTATGGCGACGTGGCGCGCCTCGCGGGACGGCCGCGCGCGGCGCGTGCCGTCGGCCGGGTCATGGCCACGGGCACCACGCCGGGACTACCCTACCACCGGGTGGTGGCCGCCGGCGGCGCGATTGGAGGCTACGGATCGGGACAGGCGTTCAAGGCCGCGCTCCTCGTCGCCGAGGGACTCGTCGTCCGCCGCGGGCGCATCGCTGGATTCGCGCAGGTGCGCTGGAACGGCTGACAGCCGGCAACGCCGCAGCATGTGGTCCCGTCTAACCGGCCAGCATGACCACGGGGAGGCGATGGACCTGACGCTGGCCAGGCGCTGTCGGGACGGTGCGGCCGGCGCCTTCGAGGAACTCTATCGCCTCCACGCCGCGCGGCTGTACGGCCTGGCGCGACGACTCGTGGGTCCGAACGACGCCGACGACCTTCTCCAGGAGATTTTTCTGACCGCTCATCGCAAGCTCGGACAGTATCGGGGCGATTCGGCGCTGTCGACCTGGCTCTTCCGCCTCGGCACCAATGTCTGCCTCGACCACCTGCGCAGTCGCGAGACGCGTGCGAGCCGTGCGGCCGACGCGCTCGATGGCGACCTCGACAGCGGCGTCGCCGCCGGCCCGATCCTCGGCGTGATCCATCGGCTCGATCTCGAGCGCGCCATCGATGCGCTGCCACCGGGCGCGCGCACGGTCTTCGTGCTGCACGACGTGGAAGGACTCGAGCACCGCGACGTCGCAAGCCTGCTCGGCATTTCGGAAGGCACCTCGAAATCGCAGCTGCACAAGGCGCGCATGCGGCTGCGCCAGTGCCTGCGTCCACCGTCGGCCGTGGGAGCGGCCTCATGATGCGCTGCGACCAGGTCGAAGCCCGGATCAGCCTGCACATCGACGGCCTGCTCGACACCCGCGAGGAGACGGCGCTCGAGGCGCACCTGGCCGACTGCCCGTCGTGCCGCGCCGTACTGGCCGACCTCGAGCAACTCACGGCCACCGCGCGCGCGCTCGGTCCAATCGAGCCGCCCGATACGGTCTGGCCCCGCCTGGCACACCGGCTCGAGGCTCCCGACGCCCGACAGGCCACCGGGCGGGCGCGGCGACCACCGCGATTCTGGCAGGCCGTCGCCGCGGCGCTGCTCGTGATCGCGGCCGGCGCCGCCTGGCTCGTGTCGCGGGCGCCGGTCGATGCACCCGTGGCCTCATCGCCGGCAACCGGATCGATCGAAGCCATCGTGGACGAACTCGAGCTCGCGTCCCATCACTACGAACGCGCCATCGTCGAGCTCCAGGTGCTGGCGCCGGTGGGGGCCGGGATCGATCCGCAACTGGCCTCGGTCGTCACCGACAGCATCGCGCTGCTCGACGAGGCGATCGATGAAAGCCGGCGGGCGCTGGCGAGCGACCCGGCCGATGAATCGGCGCGGCTCAGCCTGTTCGAGGCGCTGCGCCGCAAGGTGGACCTGCTGCAGGCCACGGTCCTGCTGATCGACGACGTGCGCCAGCCCGACGGTGACGACCCCGGCCGGACCGAGGCGCCTGACAATTCGGGGAGGGAACTATGACGACCAACAGGATCACCATCCGTCGCGGACACGCGCCTGCCGTCGTGGCCACGAGCCTCGCGGTGGTGCTTGCCGCGGCGACCGTACTGGCCGACGGCCATGACCCGCAGTCGCACGTGCCGGCCGTGCAGGCGGGCCTGCCGGGGCTGGTGCCCGGTGCGCGAGGCTGGGCGGGCGATGTCGAACAGCGCGAGTTCCGCGCCGAGGTGTCCGACCGACAGTCCCACTCGCTCGCGCTCGGCGCGAACGGCTGGCTGGAGCTGAAGACGGTGTCGGGCGAGGTGACGGTCGTCGCCGGGTCGGGCCCCAACGTCGCCCTCGAGGTCGTCCGCGTCGCGCGCGGGCGGACCGACGAGGACGCCCGCCAGGGGCTCGCCGAAGTGCGCGCCACTGTCGATCACCAGGGTGAGCGCGCCACGGTGACGGCGGTCTATACGAAGCGAGAGCGCCCGCCGTATTCGGTCGATGTCAGCTACACCGTCACGGCCCCGCCGGGAACGCGCGTGACGGCCTCGAGCGTGTCCGGCGAGGTGACCGTGCGCCGCCTGCAGGGCGAGGTGGTCGCCTCCTCGGTCAGCGGCGACGTGGTCGTGTCCGAAGGGTCACGCGCGACGGCGAAGTCGGTCTCCGGCGACGTTTCGGTGGTCAACATGAAGGGAGATGGCGGCGTGTTCGCCGGGTCGGTCAGCGGCGACGTCCGCCTCGACGGCATCGCCGCCAGTCGGCTCGACGCCCAGTCGGTCAGCGGCGGGGTCACTGCCACGCGTACGGCGGTCGAGCGGTCCGCGCTCAAGAGCGTCTCGGGAGATATCGAATATCAGGGAGCGATCGCGAGAGGCGGGCGCTATGAACTGCAGTCGCATTCGGGCGACGTGCGCGTCCGCGCGGAGGGACCGGCGGGGTTTGAACTCGAAGTCTCGACGTTCAGCGGCACTCTGCGCACCGAGCCGGCGGCCGTGCTGCGCGCCGCGACGACATCGCGTCGCTCGCTTCGGGGCACGGTCGGCGACGGCAGCGCCGTGGTGGTCGCCACGACGTTCAGTGGCGACGTCACGATCTCGACGCCGTAAGAGATCGACGGCCGGAGGCGTCGAGGCGCATCCGGCCGTCGGATCCAGGAAGGTTCAGCGGGGGGTGGCGGCGAGGTGCACGAGATACTGCGACCCGTCGTGGTTGACCCACACGCGCACGTAGTCGGACCCGCGGAGCACGTGCACCAGACCCTGTCCGGCCGGCGGCGGCGTGCGCTTGGCCACGGCCTTCACGTCGGGCGGTGCCACGACCGACGCCAGTTCCTTGCCGCGCACCTGCCCGTTCTGCACGAACTCGACCCATTTCGCCGCGTCGGGCCCCTGGCCGACGACAGGCGTGACCGGCTCGGCCGACACGCGAACCGTGTAGGTCCCGGCCGGGAGCGGCTGGCCGTTGGCCGTGACGCCAGCGGGAATGCGGACCGATGAAGCCAGGGCTGTGGCGGGTGTCTGTGCGGCCAACTGGACGCTGAACGCGACCGCGGCCAGCACGCCCCACGCCCCTGCTCGACCCCACCATGAATTCGCGACCATTGGTAACCTCCCAGAAAAACGTGACACGCCCGCTCGGGTTGGAGCGACACCCCGGGCCCCTTTCGAGAATAGACCAATTCGCCCGGCGGTCAAATGGCCATCAGGTCGAACTGCTCGTGGTGCAGCTGTTCGTCGGCCCGCACGGTGACCGGCCGCCCCACCGACGCCTCGAGCTCGCGGAGCACGCTCCGGCTCTCGTCCTTGAGCGCGCGGGCAATCTCCGGATTGACCCGCAGCACCAGGCTGTAGCCGTCGAGCTCGTTGCGCACCTTCTTCACTTCCGTGAGGATGTCATAGCAGATCGTCGCGCTGGCCTTGATGGTCCCGGTCCCCGAACAGTACGGGCACGGCTCGGTCAGCTGGCGCTCGAGGCTGCTCTTCACGCGCTTGCGCGTGATGATGATGAGCCCGAAATCCGACACCTGGACCGACTTGGACGGCGCCCTGTCGCGGCGCAGCTCCTGCTCGACCGTCTGCGCAACCTTCTGCCGGTTCTTCTTCTCCTCCATGTCGATGAAGTCGAGGACGATGATGCCGCCCAGGTCGCGCAGCCGCACCTGCCGGACGATCTCCTTGGCGGCCTCGAGGTTCGTCTTGACGATCGTGTCCTCGAGCCGGCCCGATGACTTCTTGCCGACATATCGGCCCGTGTTCACGTCGATGGCTACCAGCGCCTCGGTCTGGTTGATGACGATGTAGCCTCCCGACTTGAGCCAGACCTTGCTGCGCAGCGCCTTGTCGATCTCGCTCTGGACCCCGTACTCGTCGAAAATCGGGTAGTCCTTGGTGAAGTGCTTCACCCGGCCCACCATCGCCGGCATGATCCGCTGCACGAAGGCGACCACCCGCCGGTACTCGGTCGCGTCATCGATGCGGATCGACTGGAACTGGTCGGTGAGCAGGTCGCGCAGCAGCTTCGTGACGAGGCTCTCCTCCTGGAAGAGCACGGCCGGCGTGCGGCCCGACTCGCGCTTGCGCTGCACGTCCATCCACACCTGGTGGAAGTAGCTCAGGTCCGCAACGATGTCCTCTTCGGGCCGGTTCGCCGCGGCCGTGCGGATGATGACGCCGCCGGGCAGGCCGGACTGCTCGCGGAACTTCTGCACGATCGTGCGCAGCCGCTTGCGCTCGTCACGGGCCTCGATCTTGCGCGAGATGCCGATGTGGTCGACCGTCGGCATGTAGACCAGGAACCGCCCGGGCAGGCTGAGATGCGAGGTGATGCGCGCGCCCTTGGTGCCGAGTGGCTCCTTGACCACCTGCACGACGACCTCCTGCCCTTCCTTGAGCAGGTCCTCGATCCGCGCCGTCGGCGCCGTGCGCTCGCGCGAGCGCCGGTCGGGTCGACTGCCGCGTGCCGCCTCCCCGTTCCCGCCGTTGGATTCGCCGTTGCTGCCACTGGCCTCGCCATTGCCGCCGGCCGCCGGAAGCGGCTCGTCCACGACGGCATCTTCGGCCACGACCGGGATTCCGGCCGGGGGCGTATCGTCGCCGATGACCGGCTCGACCGGCTCGATCGTTTCGGCCGGCCCGGCTACCTCGTCGTCGTCGTCCTCGAGTGATTCCTCGGTGGGGCTGATGACGTCAGTGACGTAGAGAAACGCGTCGCGTTCCAGGCCGAGGTCGACGAAGGCCGACTGCATGCCGGGCAGCACCTTGGACACGCGGCCCTTGTAGACGTTGCCGACCACGCCGCGCGACTGCTCGCGCTCGATGAAGACCTCGACGACCTGATCGTCCTCGAGGATCGCGACCCGCGTTTCGTGTGCCGTCGAGGAGATGATCATCTCCTTCGTCATGCGGATGACTCCAGTGGGCCGCAACCGTGCCGGCGCTCGTCAGGCACGGACGGATCGGTCCTGTCACCGCCGCGCGGCGTTCGACCAGGTCGAACACGCGAAGCAGGGCAAGAACCCACACCGTGATGCCGTCAACAGCAGCCGCCATCGGATCGTCTGCAGCCCGAAAGAAAGTGGTGACGGCCATCGGCCGTCTCAATTCGTGAAACGCCGCATCCTGACATTCAGGATGAGACCAAACCCGGCAAGCGTCGACACGAGCGACGACCCGCCATAACTCATGAGCGGCAGCGTCAGGCCCTTGACCGGGGCGAGACCCGCCGACATGGTGATGTTGTACAACACTTGGAAGCCAAACCCCGAGAGGATCCCCACCACCAGGAACGCCCCGATGCGATCGCGCGCCAGCCGCGCCGCATCCAGGCTCCTGGCCATGACGAACAGATAGAGCCCGAGTGCCGCGAGCACGCCCAGGAAGCCGTGCTCCTCGGCAAAGACCGAGAAGACGAAGTCGTTGTGAGCCACGGGCAGGAACTGGTAGGCGCCCTGCGTGCCCTGCCGGAATCCCTTCCCGTAGAACCCGCCCGACCCGACGGTGACCTTGGCCTGGATCTGCTGGTAGCCGTCGTTGAGCGGATCCTGCCAGGGGTCGACGAACGTGCTGAGGCGCGTCTTCTGATAGTCCTGGAGGCCGTACATCCAGATGACCGGCGAGGCCAGCACGAAGACCACGGCGGCAATCCCGATCCACTTGAGCCGCAGGCCCGCCAGGTAGGCGACGCCGAGCAGCACCGGCAGGAGCGTGACAGCCGTGCCGAGATCGGGCTGCCGCGCGATGAGCAGGAACGGCAGCCCGACAATCGCGCAGGCCATCGCCAGCTCCCCCATCGATCGCGCACTGCGCCGGCCCTCCGCGAAAAAGACGGCGAGCACGAGCGCGATCACGATGCGCGCGAACTCGGATGGCTGCAGCGAAAACCCGCCGATGGGGATCCATCGCCGCGCGCCGCCCCGCACGACGCCGAAGAACATCACATATAGAAGGAGCAGGACCAGGCCGCCATAGATCAGCAGCGACCGCTGTCCGAGTGTGCGGTAGTCGATCAACATGCACACGACCATCGCGGTGAGTGCGATGGGCAGCGCATAGACCTGGCTCCAGAACGCGCCGCCGGCCTGCTCGGCGCGAAAGTCCCAGGTGACGCTGTAGATCGTGCTGAGGCCGACGCACGTGAGCGCGAGGATCGCGGCAATGAGCGGCCAGTCGACGTGCGGCAGCAGCCGGCGATCGACGATCATCGCGGGGATCCCGCCTGCGCCACGACGCCGGCGGACGAAGGCGCCCCGGCCGCGGGCCCGACGGCCGACGGAGGCTCGACGGCGGGCACCGTCACCGCCGGGTCGGGCTCGCTTGTCGCGGGCGTTTCGGTGCGCACCGCCGCGGCGGTGGGACCGGCCGGCGGCGCGGTGAGCGACGGCAGCGGCCGGCCTTCGCGCTTCGCAAAGAACGTCTCGAGCACGTGGTGCGCAATGGGCGTGGCCGCGCCGCTCGTGCGCCCGTGCTCGGCGAAGATCACGCCGGCAATCTGCGGATTGTCCCGCGGCGCGAAGAACACGAACCAGCCGTGATCGCGGACGTCGACGCCGCGGCTGGCTGCCAGCGCACGATTCTGCAGGGACACGTTGGCCTGCGCCGTCCCCGTCTTGCCCGCGACGTCGCGGCCCTCGATTCGAGCGCGCCGCCCCGTGCCGCCTTCGTTGACCACCATCCACAGGCCGTCGCGGACCGCCTGCAGGTTCGCCGGCGAGATGTTCAGCCGCGAGCGCGGTTCGGGCCGCTCGATCTCCTGCCAGCCGTTCCCGTCGCCGAGATCGAAGGCGCGCGCCAGGTGCGGCGTGACGAGCGTGCCGCCGTTGGCCACCGTCGCAATCATCGTCGCGAGCGCGATGGGCGTGACGGCAACGGCGCCCTGCCCGATCGCCACCGAGATCGTCTCGCCCGGATACCACGGCTCGTTCTTCACGCGCCGCTTCCATTCGGTCGATGGGACGAGGCTGTCGACCTCGCCCGGCAGGTCGATCCCGGTCCTGCCCACCAGCCCGAGGGCCGTGCCGTAGCGGTTGATGGTGTCGATCGAGAGGCGTTCGCCGAGGCTGTAGAAGTACACGTTACAGGACTGCTCGATCGCCTGGCGCAGGTTCACCGAGCCGTGCCCCTGCCGGCGCAGGCAGTGAAACGTCCGGCCGTAGAACGTCCCGTGTCCGGGGCAGTAGAACCGCGTCTCCGGCGTGATGATTCCTTCTTCGAGCGCGGCAATCGCCATCACGATCTTGAAGGTCGATCCGGGCGGATAGCGTCCCTGCAGTACCCGGTTGGTCATCGGGCGCAACGGGTCGTCCATCAGCCGCGACCACTCCGCGCTTTCGAGGCCCGCGGCAAACGCATTCGGATCGAAGGCCGGCTGGCTGCTGATGGCCAGCAGCTCGCCGGTGGCCGGATCGAGAATGGCCCCCGCCCCCGACAGGCCCGCGTGCTCGAAGGCGTCCTCGAGCGCCTTCTGGATGTCGTAGTCGATCGTCAGCTGCATGCGCGCCCCGACGACGGGATCCTCGGTGCGCATGACCTCGAGCTCGCGCCCCGCACTGTTGACCACGACGAACTTGTTGCCGTCGGTCCCCATCAGGCTGGAGTTGTAGCTGCGTTCGAGTCCGGTCTGCCCGATGATGGCGCCCGGCTGCAGCGGCAGTTCCGAGAACTCGGTCGATGCCAGCTGCGCTTCGCTGATCTCGCGGACGTAGCCGAAGGCGTGCGCCGCCAGGCCGTTCTCCGGGTAGAGCCGCGTCGGCACCTGCTGCACGATGACTTCGGGCATCTCGTGCCGGCGCGCGGTGACGGCTGCCGCCTGCGCGAACGTGGCGTGTTCGAGCACGGGCAGCGGCCGGAATGGCGGCTCGCGCAGCCGCCGCTTGACCGCATCCCGGATGCGCTCCTCGTCGGTGCCGGTGACGGCGGCCAGGCGCGCCACCGTCTCGTCGATGTCCTTCATCTGCTCACGGACGATCGCGATCGTGAAGGAATACTGGTTCTCGACGAGCACCCGGCCGTTCCGGTCGAAGAGCACGCCGCGCGGGGCCCGCAGCGGCACGGTCTTGAGATGGTTGTTGGCCGCCATCTCCTCGTACCTCGCGTGCTGCACGACCTGCAGCCGCCAGAAGCACACGGCCATGGCGACAAAGGCGATGACGAAGAAGACGCGCAGCCCCGCCAGTCGGATCTCGTCGGAACGACGGCGCTCGTGCGATTCGGGAGTCAGCATGGCGTCTTGCCTACCACTGGCGCCGGCTCAGGCTCGTGCGCCGGCCCGCCCGTCGTCGCGCGACGGCGCCGGGCAGGGCTGACGTCGCCTGGAACAGCAGGAAGCCCGCCAGTGTATTCAGTCCGGTTTCCCACAACATAGCTCTCCAGGACACGCCCGGCCAATCCTGTTCGATGAGCCCGAGCAGGCCGATCATCAGGAGCCGGTGCACGATCGAGGCCCCTGCCACGATTATCGACCGTCCGTGCGGGCGCGTGAGGACGAATTGCGTCCCGATGAGCCCCGCGCCGTAGCCCACGATGGTCTTCGCCAGGCCGCTGACGCCCACGATCTCGCCCGACAGCAGATCCTGCAGCAGGCCCCCCATCGTCCCGGCAATGAGGCCGGCGGTGGTCCCCCACTGCAGCCCCGCGAAGACAATGCCCACCAGCACGAAGTCGAACACCCAGCTGCCGCCCACCGTGTAGCGGGCGAACGTCACCTGGATCGTCACGGCGACGATGACGGTCAGCAGGACGGAGGTGAACTTCATGAACCGGCGTCCCCGGGAATCGCCGGCCGGGCGAGCACGACGAGCACCATGTCGATGTGGGAGAAATCCGAGACCGGCCGCACGCGGATTTGCCGGTTGGGACTGCCCGCGCCGGAGACCGTCTCGACGGTCCCCACCGTGAGCCCCGGCGGAAAGATGCCGTCCTGACCCGACGTCGTCACCTGTTCACCCGGCTGGACGTCTGCCAGAACCGGCACGAACTCCGCCAGCAGCGTCCCGTCCGACTCGCCGCCGACGAGAATGCCGCCCGACTGCGAGCGTTCGAAGACGACGGCGGCCGCGGCGTTGCGGTCGATGAGCAGCTGGACCATCGCCGCATGCTGCGAAACGGGCGCAATCACGCGGCCGACGACCCCCTTGCCGCTGAGGACCGCCATGTCGGGCGTAACGCCGTCGGCCGCGCCGCGGTCGATGGCCACCGTGAGCGTGCCGGGCGACACGTTGCCGGCAATGACGCGGGCGGCAATGGTCGGGTCGGGAATCTGCGGCTTGAGCCCGAGCAGGTCCTCGAGCGATCGCGTCTGGGCGGCCACCGCGCGCTGCCGCTGCAGTTCCGCGCCGAGGTCGAGCAGCTGCTGGCGCAGCGCGGCATTCTCGCGTGCGACGCCGCGCAGGCCGAAGTACTGCGTCCACACGCTGTTGATGCCGTCGGTCACCCCGCCGGTCACGCGCTGGACCCGCGCGAAGACATCGAAGGCCGCCACCTGGATCAGTGGCAGCCCCTCGCGCGACTGCACCTGTGCCGAGATCAGCAGCACCTGTCCGAGGCAGACGGTGACGAGAAGCGCGAGGGTACGGCGGTCGGTCATCGAGGCGGGCCCTGCGGCTATCCGGCGAGCGCCCCCACGCCACGGGGCTGTGTCCTAGTCTAGCGAGATCTTGCGGAGCAGTTCGAAGTTCGACAGCATCTTGCCGGCTCCGAGCACGACGGTCGACAGCGGATCCTCGGCCATCGCCACGGGCAGTCCGGTTTCCTCACGCAACCGCTTGTCGAGGTTCTTGAGCAGCGACCCGCCGCCGGTGAGGACGATGCCGCGATCGACGATGTCGGCCGAGAGTTCAGGCGGCGTGCGTTCGAGCGCCACGCGCACGGCATCGACAATGACGTTGACCGTCTCGGCCAGCGCCTCGCGGATCTCTTCGTCCGAGATCGTGATCGTCTTGGGCACCCCCTCGATGAGGTGGCGGCCCTTGATTTCCATCGTGATGCGCTCGTCGACCGGGAACGCCGATCCGAGTTCCATCTTGATGGCCTCGGCCGTCCGCTCGCCGATGAGCAGGTTGTACGTCTTCTTGATGTACTGGATCAGCGCATCGTCCATCTCGTTGCCGGCCACGCGGATGGCCTTGCTGTAGACGATGCCGGCGAGCGAGATCACGGCGATGTCGGTGGTGCCGCCGCCGATGTCGACGACCATGTTGCCGGAGGCTTCCTCGATGGGCATGCCGGCGCCGATGGCCGCCGCCATGGCCTCTTCCACCAGGTAGACCTCGCTGGCCTTCGCCCGGTAGGCGCTGTCCTTGACGGCGCGCTTCTCCACCTGCGTGATCTCGGACGGCACGCCGATGACGATGCGCGGGCGCACCCACATGGTGCGGTTGTGCGCCTTCTTGATGAAGTGCGCCAGCATCTTCTCGGTCACCTCGAAGTCGGCGATGACGCCGTCCTTCATCGGCTTGATGGCGACGATGTTGCCCGGCGTGCGGCCGAGCATCTCCTTCGCCTCCTTGCCCACGGCTTCAATCCGGCCGGTCACCTTGTTGATGGCGACAATCGACGGCTCGTTGACGACGATGCCCTTGCCGCGGGCATACACGCAGGTGTTGGCGGTGCCAAGATCGATGGCGAGGTCGCTCGAGAAGAGCGAAAAAAGCGATCGAAGCGTCAACTGATCTCCTGTTCCCCGGTGCGCAGGCGGACGCCGGCTGTCTCAGAGCCGGCGATGTGAATGCCGTTCTTGCCCGTGACCTTGACGCGGTACATGGCCGCGTCGGCGGCCTGCAGCAGTCCCTCGGCTGTATCGGCCACATCGGGCAATGTCGCTACCCCGATCGATGCGGTAATGCGGTTGGCGGGTGCCAGACCGGCAAGAAACGAGAAACGCTGGAGCCGTTCGCGGAGCCGACGGGCCACCGAGTGGGCTCCTTCCACGCCGGTTTCCGGCAGCAGGATGGCGAACTCGTCACCCCCGAACCGCGCGACGATGTCGGTTTCACGGGCACTGGCGCGGATGACGTCGGCCGCCTCGATGAGCGCGCGGCTGCCGAGCAGGTGTCCGTGGTCGTCGTTGATGGCCTTGAACCCGTCGAGGTCCACGAACAGCAGCGACAGCGGCCACCCGCTGCGCATCGCCCGCTTGGTTTCCTTGCGCAGGACCTCGTTGAGGTAGCGCGAGTTGTAGAGCTGGGTGAGGTCGTCGGTGACGCTGAGCGCCTCGGCCCGCGCCACCCGCAGCGCCGTGAGCAGCGTGTAGGCAGCCGGCTCGAGCAGCCGCGCGATGGCGTCGGCGAACTCGTGCGTGATGGCCGGCAGCCGGCGCGCCCGTCCGGAATCGAGCCCGATGAGGACGCCAATGGCGGCGCCGCCAGCCACGAGCGGCCAGCCCACGAGCGACACCTCGATCCGCTGGTCCGATCGCCGGTCCCCATCGATGCGGTCGTCGAGATAGTTGGTGACGCGCATGGCCGGCGCGCCCGTATCCGACACGACATCGGCAAACGAGCGGAGCGCCGCGCGCAGCGCCGGCTCGGCATCGGTCTGGCCGATGAGCTGCGGCACGCCGTCGGGCTCGACGGCAAAGACGAACCAGCCGGCCAGCGGCAGCCACCGGTTCACCTCGGCCACCAGCGCATCGGCGACGCCGGACGGATCGGCCGCCACGTTGACGGCGCGAAGCATCGCGCCCACTGCGCCGGGGTCCTCCGCCATCGCGCGCAGCCGCGGCGCCGCCGCGTCGAGACGATCGGCCAGATCGACCAGGTCGCGCAGTCCGAGGGCGCGTTCGATGTCCTCGAGCCTGACGGGAAGCACCAGGTGCTGGCGGAACCCAAGCGCGCGCGAGAGTTCGGCCAGGCCCGGCTGCGCGGTCGCGCTGTAGGAGACCGCCGGCATGTCGGCAATGAGGGCCGACACGAGACGCTGCGCGCCGTCGTCAGTCGTCAATTCCCAGAGGATGCCGGCCGCGTCGCGGGGAATCGTCCAGAGCGTGCCTTTGCGAATGAACTCGAGACGCAGGCCCGCCGCGGCGTACAACTCGGGCAGCTGCTCCTCGACGTTGTCACTTCGATGGTAAACAGCCAGCGCGAGGCTGTCGTGTGCCGCACTGAATTCCGGCGCGGAGGGCATCCGCGGGCGTCGTCCTAGCATGGGAGTCGAGTCGATCCGAGCGGCTGGTCCTGCAAGTTCGGCGCCTGCCGAGTGCTGCTGACTATAACATGGCCGCGGCACGCCATCGGCAGTTCATGCGGCGGAATTCGCGTGTTTCCGCGCGTTCGGTCTGCACGCCGGCTGACTCCGCGGGTGCCCGCGCGGGCACCGGGGCGAGAGGGTCGCGCCTGTCGTGCCCCTTCCGAGAGGATCGCATGGCATAATTGCGCTCTTTGTAACGCCGCAGGAGAGTCTGACTTATGACGATGCTCGACCGGATGCGCCGCCACAAGGGCTGGCTGAAGTGGAGCCTGGCCATTGTGTGCGCCACCTTCGTGCTGCTGTATGTCCCGCAGTTTCTCGACCCGACGGGCACGGGCGCCGGCGCGGCGCCGCGCGACGTGGTCGCCACAATCGAAGGCCGCCGCATCACCGCCAGCACCTTCCAGCAGGTGTATACCCAGCAGCTGAACCAGCTGCGCGCGAGCTATCCGCAGATGACCGACGAGATGGCGCGCCAACTGGGCATCGGCCAGCGCGTGCTGCAGCAGCTCATCGGACAGGAGGCGCAGGTGGTCGAGGCCGAGCGGCTCGGCCTGACCGTCACCGACGGCGAACTGCGCGAACGGCTCATCCGGTACCCGCCATTCATGGAGAACGGCCAGTTCATCGGCGACTCGCGCTACCGCACCATGCTGGCGAGCGCACGTCCGCCGGTCCGCGCCTCGGCCTTCGAAGCCGACTTCCGGCGATCGCTGCTCACCGAGAAGCTGCAGGACGCGGTGACCGGGTGGATCCAGGTGTCGGACGCGGAGGTCGAA
>JBIQJY010000096.1:0-8114 GCA_044507065.1 Acidobacteriota bacterium | reverse complement strand
GCACCTACCGCACCTACCGATCCTTCCTAGCGCACCAACCGCACCTACCGCACCTACCGGTCCTTCCTACCGCACCAACCGCACCCATCGCTCCCACCGCACCTGGATTAACCTTGTTTGGTGCCCCTCGTCACGCTTTCGCACGTTTCCACCGCGTTCGGTCACCTTCCGCTGCTCGATGACGCGGCGCTGCAGATCGACGAGGGCGAGCGGATCGCGGTCATCGGACGCAACGGCACCGGCAAGTCCACACTCCTGAAAATCCTGAACGACGAGCTGGCCCCCGACGCCGGCCAGATCTGGCGCGCGCCGGGACTGCAGTCGGCCCGGCTCGACCAGGACGTCCCGCTCGTCTCGAGCCGCAGCGTGTTCGACGTCGTGGCCGACGGGCTCGGACGGCAGGGCGAACTCGTCAAGGCGTATCACCACGCCGCCCGCGCGGTAACCGACACGGGCGATGCCGCCGCGCTCGAGGAGCTCGGGCGGCTGCAGCACGAACTCGAGGAACACGACGGCTGGCGCTCGGAACAGCGCGTCGAGGAAATCGTCAATCGCCTCGACCTGCCCGCCGAGGCCGCCGTCGACACGCTGTCGGGCGGCTGGCGCCGACGCGTCCTGCTCGGCCGCGCGCTGGTCGCCCAGCCGGGGCTTTTGCTGCTCGACGAGCCCACCAACCACCTCGACATCGACGCCATCGCGTGGCTCGAGACCTTTCTCGCCAGCTATTCGGGCGCCGTCGTGTTCGTCACGCACGACCGCACGTTCCTCCGGCGGCTGGCCACGCGGATCGTCGAGCTCGATCGCGGCCGGCTCACGTCCTGGCCCGGCGACTACGACACCTTCCTCGAGAAGAAAGAGCTGTGGCTGGCCAACGAGGCCCTGCAACGCGCGAAGTTCGACAAGAAGCTGGCCGAGGAAGAGGCCTGGCTGAGGCAGGGCATCAAGGCACGCCGCACCCGCAACGAGGGCCGCGTGCGCGCGCTGCTCGACCTGCGCCGCCAGCGAGCCGAGCGGCGCGAGCGCGTCGGGACGGTGCGCCTGGCGGTCGACGCGGCGGAACGGTCGGGACACGTCGTCTTCGAGGCCGAGCACGTACACCTGTCCTACGGCGACAAGGTCGTCATCCGCGACTTCTCCACCCGCATCGTCCGCGGCGACCGGATCGGCCTCATCGGCCCGAACGGCGCGGGCAAGACGACGCTGCTGCGGCTCATCGTGGGCGACCTGAAGCCCGACAGCGGCGAGGTGTATGCGGGCACGGGCCTCGAGGTGGCCTACTTCGATCAGCAGCGCGAACAGCTCGACCCCGAGCGCACCGTCGTCGATACGGTCGCCGACGGCAACGACACGGTCGTGGTCAACGGCAAGCCGCGTCACGTGCACGGCTACCTGCGCGACTTCCTGTTTCCGCCGGAGCGCGCGCACTCGCCGGTCAAGGCACTCTCGGGCGGCGAACGCAATCGGCTGCTGCTCGCGCGCCTGCTGACCCGGCCCGCCAACGTGCTCGTCCTCGACGAGCCCACCAACGACCTGGATCTCGAAACGCTCGAGCTGCTCGAAGCGCAACTGGTCGACTTCCCGGGCACGATCCTCGTCGTCAGCCACGACCGCGCGTTCCTCGACAACGTGGTCACGAGTGTCTTCGTGCTCGAAGGGAACGGCCGGGTCGAGGAGTATGTAGGCGGCTACGAGGACTGGCAGCGACAGCGCGCCGCATCAGCGGCTCCAGCACCTCCCGGGGCCGCCACCCGCCCTGCGCCGGCGCCCGAACCAGCTGCGCCCCGTGCTCCCGCTCTCGCGCGCCTGTCGTTCAAGG
Organism: Acidobacteriota bacterium; assembly: GCA_044507065.1. Classification (GTDB taxonomy): domain Bacteria; phylum Acidobacteriota; class Vicinamibacteria; order Vicinamibacterales; family SCN-69-37; genus SCN-69-37. The sequence continues at coordinate 6,298 of JBIQJY010000096.1, read as the reverse complement.
AAAAGAAGGAACTCGAGGCGCTGCCGACGCGCATCGAGGAGCTGGAATCGGAGATCGCCGCCCTGGAAGCGCAACTGGCCTCGCCGGAGTTCTACCGCGAGCCTCCCGATGTCGTGCGTACGGCCGTCGCGCGACTCGACACGCTGCAGTCCGACCTGCACACCGCCTACGAGCGGTGGACCGCCCTCGACGCGCGGTCCTGAACGGCTCCGGCGTGACGGCCGTGTGCCGCTGGCGCGCGCCGGGCCGACACGGTAGAGTGACGCTCTCCCCAGGAACGCCACACTCGTCCCGGTCCCCGGAGGCCACCATGAACATCCTCGACATGATTACGAACAGCGGCAACGGCGCGGCGGTCCGTCAACTCGGCGCACAGGTCGGCCTCAACGACGACCAGACGTCGGCCGCGCTGTCGGCGCTGCTGCCGGCGCTCGCCTCGGGATTCCAGCGCAACCTGCAGTCGCAGAACGGCATGGCGGACCTGCTCGGCGCGCTTGCCGGCGGCAACCATGCGCGATACCTCGATAACCCCGGCACCCTGGCCCAGCCCGGTGCGGTCGACGACGGCAACGGCATCCTCGGACACGTGTTCGGCAGCCGCGATGTCAGCCGGCAGGTGGCAGCACGTGCGTCGGCGCAGACCGGCATCAGTGCCGACATCCTGAAGCGGCTGCTGCCGCTCGTGGCCACGATGGTGATGGCCAGCTTCGCCAAGCAGCGCGCGAACGGCGGCACAACCGCCGCGGCTCCGGGCGGCGACATCACGGGCATGCTCGGATCGCTGCTCGACAGCAATCGCGATGGCTCGATCGTCGACGATGTGACGTCGATGCTGGGCCGGTTCATGGGAAGATAGGGACTCCCCGGCCGTCCATCCGCATCCGCACATGACGGGCTTCGCTTGTCGAAGCCACAGGAGGGGTCCATGTCCGTCGCCAAAGTCACCGAGATCAGCGCCACGTCGTCCAAGAGCTTCGAGGACGCGATTCAGCAGGGATTGTCGAGGGCCGGCAAGACCCTGCGCAACGTTCGCGGCGCGTGGATCAAGGAGCAGCACGTGCGCCTTGCCGACGGCAAAGTCAGCGAGTATCAGGTCAACATGATGGTGACCTTCGTGCTCGACGACTAGGACCGTCGCCGGCCTCGAGCAGGCGGATCGCGCGCGGTCCGCCTGCCATTCGAACGCCCGCGGAAGGGCCGACAGGTCAAGCCGGCGCGCCGGCGGCCGATTGTCCATGACAGCGCGTTCCCGCAGCGGAATGCCGGGCGGGAGCGCCCATCATGCAGCGAATCGGAATCCTGACGGCCGGCGGCGATACACCTGCGCTCAACGCCACCATCCACGGCGTCGTCACGCGCGCCAATGCGCGACGGGTCGAGGTCTACGGCCTCATCAAGGGCTTCAACAGCCTCTTCAACCCGCGGCTGCCGCACGTCCATCTCAACCCGGTCTTCGAACGCATCCCTGAACTCGATCCCACCTACGGCGGCACCCTGCTCGGGGCCTCGCGCGACTACCTGGACGGCACCGACACGGCCGCCATCGACGTCATCGCCGAGCGCCTGAAGCAGCTGGGCATCGAGGGACTCATCTGCGTGGGCGGCGACGGCACGCTCAACGGGATGCACGCGCTGTCGCGCACGCTGCCCGTGGTGCTCGCGCCGAAGACCATCGACAACGATCTCGGGCTGAACTACGCGGAAGAAACGAGCGAGTGGCGGCGCGTCGAGTCGAGCGGTGGCGCCACGTGCTATCAGCGGGTCGACTCGGCACGCGCGTGCACGCTCGAGGGCATGATCAACTACGTCACGCCCGGCTTCGCCACGGCCGTGTTCGTGGCGGCCGGCGGCGTCGAACGGATCAGGACGACGGCCGAGAGCCACCGGCGGATCGCCATCATCGAGGTGATGGGGCGCGAGTCGGGCTACATCGCACTCGGCTGCGCCTACGGCCAGCCGGACGTGATCCTGCCGCCCGAGTGGCCCATCGACCTCGATGCGCTCGTCACGCGCATCATCGAGATCTACGAAACCCAGAAGAACGTGGTCATCGTGTGCGGCGAGGGCATCAAGGACGCCACCGGCCACCTGCTCGGCGCGCAGAGCCAGTCGACCGACCCGGCCGGCAACAAGGTGTTCAGCGGCGCGGCCGAGGCCCTGCGGTCGCGGCTGGTCGACAGCATCGGCGACCGGTACTTCCGGCAGAAGCGTCGCGGCGCGAACGCGCGCGAGGTGATCTTCACGCGAAAAGTCGGCCACACGCAGCGCGGCGGGCGCCCACTGCTCTTCGATCGGTTCTACGCCGCGCAGCAGGGCGCCGCCTCGGTCGATCTGCTCCTCGAGGGCCGATCGAATGTCATTGCGTCGCTGCAGTGGTCGCCCGGGTGCGGGTACGTCGTGGAGGGATTTCCGGTCTCCGGGCTGCACGACGAGTGGGGCCGCATCCACGCGCGGCGCATGCACGCGTCGTTCTACGATCGGGCATCGATGCGGCCGTCGCCGCTCGGCGTGCAGTACCTGCAGCAGATCTTCACGGGCGCCGTGGGCCACGACGATACCGAGCACATGCGCGAACGACTGTTCACGCCGGGCCGGCTCGTCGATCCGCACCGCTCGATCAACGAGCTGGTGGGCCGGCGCATCCGCTACCTGGCCTGACTACCGGGCCACCCGCAGCACCAGGCCCGCGAGCGGCGGCAGCGTCAGCCGCAGCGACTGTGCGTGGCCGTGCGCGGCCAGCGGCTCGGTGTACACGCCGCCCTCGTTGCCCACGTTGCCGCCGCCGTACCAGACCGCGTCGCTGTTGAGCAGCTCGCGATAGTAGCCGGGATCGGGCACGCCCACGCGGTAGTCGTGCCGCACCACGGGCGTGAAGTTCAGGACGACGACCACGAAGTCGCGCGGGTCGCGGGCCCGCCGCAGGAACGACACCACGCTGGCCTCGTGGTCGTTGCAGTCGATCCACGAGAATCCCGCGGCGTCGAAGTCGACCTCGTGCAGGGCCGGCTCGGTGCGATACAGGTCGTTGAGGTCGCGCACGTAGCGCTGCAGCCCGCCGTGCAGCGGCTGCTGCACCAGGTCCCAGTCGAGCGAGTCGTCGTGGTTCCACTCGCGCCACTCCCCCAGCTCGCAGCCCATGAAGAGCAGCTTCTTGCCGGGATGCGCGTACATGAACGTGTAGAGCGCGCGCAGCGTGGCGGCCTTCTGCCACTGGTCGCCGGGGACCTTGCTCAGCATCGACCCCTTGCCGTGCACGACCTCGTCGTGCGAGAACGGCAGCACGAAGTTCTCGTTGTAGGCGTAGAGCATCGAGAAGGTCAGGTGCTGGTGTTCCCAGCGGCGGAACACCGGGTCCTTGCCGATGTAGGTCAGGATGTCGTGCATCCAGCCCATGTTCCACTTGAACGTGAACCCGAGGCCGCCCACCCACGTCGGCCGGCTCACCGCGGGGAACGCGGTGGACTCCTCGGCAATCATCACGGTGCCCGGATGATGGCCGTGCGTCAGCGCGTTCAGCTCGCGCAGGAAGTCGATGGCTTCGAGGTTCTCGCGGCCGCCGTGGGCGTTGGGCACCCACTCACCCTCGCGACGCGAGTAGTCGAGGTAGATCATCGACGCCACCGCGTCGACGCGCAGGCCGTCGATGTGGAAGCTCTGGAGCCAGTAGAGCGCGTTCGACAGCAGGAAGTTGCGCACCTCGTGCCGGCCGTAGTTGAAGATGAGCGTGCCCCAGTCCTGGTGCTCGCCCAGCCGCGGGTCCTCGTGCTCGTAGAGCGCGGTGCCGTCGAACATGCGCAGCCCGTGATCGTCGCGCGGGAAATGCCCGGGCACCCAGTCGAGGATGACGCCGATGCCGTTGATGTGACACTCGTCGACGAAGTGGCGGAAGTCGTCGGGCGTCCCGTAGCGGCTCGTGGGGGCGAAGTAGCCGGTGACCTGATATCCCCACGAGCCCTCGAAGGGGTGCTCCATCACCGGCAGCAGCTCGATGTGCGTGAAGCCGAGGGCCTTCACATACGGCACCAGCTCGGCCGACAGCTCTCGCCACGTGAGCGACCGATTGCCCTCGATCGGATTGCGCCGCCACGATCCGGGGTGCACCTCGTAGATGGACATCGGCATGTCGAGCACGGCCCGATCGCGGCGCGCCGCCATCCAGGCCGCGTCGCGCCAGACGTGCTGTCCGAGGTCGGTCGTGACCGAGGCGGTGGCCGGCGGCCGCTCAGCCGCGAGCGCGTACGGATCGGCCTTGACGATGGGCGGGCCGACGCGGGGCCGTATCTCGAACTTGTAGAGCTCGCCCGCGCCAAGGTCGGGGACGAACCCCTCCCACAGCCCGCTCACACCCAACGGCGACAGCGGATGACGCCGGCCGTCCCAGTCGTTGAACGTGCCCACCACCGAGACGCCACGCGCATTGGGCGCCCAGACCACGAACGTGTAGCCGTCGTGCCCGTCGCGGCGCGCCGGACGCGCGCCCATCTTTTCCCACGCGCGCAGCCAGTGCCCTTCCCCGAAGAGGTAGGCCTCGTAGTCGGTGACGATACGGTCGGGTCCCGGCGCGGCGTGTGGAGGCATCGAACAGAACTGTCGCAGAAAACGCGCGCGGAGGAAAGCGATCGGCCTTCGGGCGCCTGATATCCTTCGGCTTCCGGCCGACACGACCGAACCTTCGGACCGCGCAAGGACCCACCGATCATGCTTACCGATCTCTCCTTCCTGCTCGCGCTCATCGCGCTCAACGGTGCCTTTGCCATGTCGGAGATTGCTGTCGTCGGATCGCGGCGCGCGCGATTGCGCCAGATGGCCGACAGCGGCCGCACCGGCGCGCAGCAGGCGCTGGCCCTGTCGGCCGACCCGACGCGGTTCCTGTCCACCGTGCAGGTGGGCATCACCAGCATCGGCATCCTGAGCGGCGCCATCGGCGAGGCCACGATTGCGGGCCGACTGCGACTGATGTTCGAGGGCATGCCTCTGCTCGCGCCGTACGCCAACGCGCTGTCGCTCACCATCATGGTCGTCGGCCTGACCTACGTCTCGCTCATCGTCGGGGAACTGGTGCCGAAGCGGCTCGCGCTGACGCGGCCCGAGGTCATTGCCAGCCTCATCTCGCGGCCCATGCAGTGGCTGGCGGTCTTCGCACGCCCGCTCGTCGTCGTGCTGAGCGCATCGACCGACGGCATCCTGCGGCTCTTCCGCGTGCGCCCGTCATCCGGCCCGGCCATCACCAACGAGGAAATCAAGGTGCTCATGGAACAGGGCACCGTCGAGGGTGTGTTCGAGGCAGGCGAACAGGAGATGGTGACCAACGTGCTCGGCCTCGACGACCGTGTGGTCGGCGCGATCCTCACGCCGCGGTCCGAGGTGGTCTACATCGACCTCGAGGACACGCTCGAGGAAAGCCGCTCGAAGCTGCTGGCCGATCCGCACAGCGTGCTGCCCGTCTGCGAGGGCGGGCTCGACCACGTGGTGGGGTTCGTGCGCTCCACGCGCGTCATGGAACACCTGCTGCTCGGCAAGCCGCTCGACATCCGCGCCGTGGCTGGCCCCGCGCTGTTCGTCCCGCGGACGATGACGCTGATGAACCTGCTCGAACACTTCAAGCGCAACCACCTGCCGGTGGCGCTCGTCGTCGATGAGTTCGGGGGCGTCGACGGCCTCGTCAGCCTGCAGGACGTCGTCTCGGCGATCGTGGGCGACCTGCCGGGCGACGAGAGCGACGAGCCGTCGATCGTGCGGCGCGACGATGGATCGTGGCTGTTCGACGGCGGACTCGAAATCGACGTCGTCCGGCGCACGATCGAGGCGGCTTCACTCGAGTCCGATGATGACCGTCAGCACTACCACACGCTCGGCGGCCTGGCGATGGTGGCCCTCGGCCGCGTGCCGCGCACGGGCGACACGTTCGTGCAGGCGGGATTCCGCTTCGAAATCGTCGACATGGACGGCAACCGCGTGGATCGCGTGCTCGTCACTCGCCTGCCGGACCCGTCGTGACCGCCGACGGGCGGCCATCGGCGTCATCGGCCTGCGTAACGACGAACGGCCGGCCGCCCTCGCCCATGTAGAGCGACAGGCGCGGGGTCGGCTGGGCGATGCCGTGGGCATCGAACGCCTTCTTCACGCGACGCAGCAGTTCGCGCCCGACATCTCCGTGCTTCTGCGGCAGCGTCCGCAGGCTCATGCGGATGGTCATCTGGGCATCGCGAATCGACTCGATGCCCTGCACCTGCAGCGGCTCGAGCACCACGGCGCGCACGGCCGCATCCGACAGCAGGTCGTCGCCCACCGTGCGCAG
>JBIQJY010000024.1:38311-50014 GCA_044507065.1 Acidobacteriota bacterium | reverse complement strand
ACGCGCGCGGCCACGTCGGTCGTGATGGGCAGCGTTTCGAGCTGCGCCATGAGCGCCGGGACGGCCGACCGGAACTGCTCGGGCACGTCGAGCCCGACGCTGCCCGGATCGAGGGCCTGCGCGGCCTGCGTCCCGAGGAACATGTTGATGACCTGCGCCACGCGGGCCGCGGTGACGAAGTCCGGTTCGCGCAGCGCGAAGACGAGCCGGTCGACGGTCACCGCCGTCGCGGCCGGCGCGCTCTGCACGATGGCCCCTCCCGGCACGCGGCCGACGGTCAGGTGGTTGACCTGCACGCTCGACCCGCTGCCGCCGCCGCCAAACCCGCCAATCGACAGCGGGCCCTGGGCGAGCGCGGCCACTTCCCCGTCGGGGCCGCGCATCGGTGTCGGCAGCAGCGTGCCGCCCTGTAGGCTGCGGGCATCACCAATCGACGAGGCGGTCACGTCGAGACGCGCCCCGGTGCGCTGATAGGGCGACATCTCGGCGGTCACGACGACAGCCGCGACGTTCTCCACCTTCACCTGATCGGCCGGCACGATCAGCCCGAACCGCGCCAGCATGTTGGTGAGCGACTGGGTCGAGAACAGCGTCTGCCGCTTGTCGCCCGTCTTGTTCAGTCCGACGACCAGGCCGTACCCGACCAGTGGCGCCGGGCTGACGCCCTGCAGCGTCACGATGTCCTTGAGCCGCGAATCGGCGTGGATCGGGGTGGACGCGCCCCAGACGATCACCGCGACGATGGCGGCGACAACCGGTGCACGGGCGATGGATGGGATGCGCATGACAGGCCTCACTTGACGATCAGAAAATCTTGTTCAGGATCCGCACGAGCCAGCCCGGGGTCAGGCTGTCTTTCATGAGTCCGGCGCTGAGCGACCGGATGCGCAGCTGCCCGACCTGCGTCGACAGCACGACGTTGCCCGGCTGGATGTCGACGGGCCGCACGACACCGCTCAACACGACCAGGCTGCGGTCGCCGTTGATGTCGACCTCGCGGACGCCCTCGACCACGAGGTCGCCGCTCGGCAGCGTCTCGATCACCCGCGCGGTCATCGTGACGAACAATTCGGTGGTGCGCGTCGTGCCGCCCGACCCGTTGAAGGCCGTGCCCGTCTGCATGGGCAGCAGGCGTCCGAGCTGCGTGCCGATCTCGCCCGGAAACGACGCGCTCGCGCTCCCGTTCTTGCCCACGTTCGAGTTGGCGGATCCCGACGCGCTGAGGCTCTCGATCACGCGGATGGTGACCAGGTCGTTCACGTACCGCGCGCGCAGATCGCTCGTGAGGTCGGTCATCCAGAGGGCGCGTCCCGCGTTGCCGGCCGCCCGCGCGGCCGTCAGGTAGCGCGCATATGCCTCGTCATACCCCGTGCCCTGTGCCGAGGCCGCTGCCGGCACGGCGAGCACGAGGGCTGCCACGATCACCGCACCGATCTGTCGTTCAACGTGTACGCGCATATCCCACCTCAACCAGTCCAGTTCGAACGATCCGACCGCGCAGGCTCCGGCGCGTCTCGCGATTCAACAGGCGGATGACGTCGCCGGCATCGCCGCCATCGGTTGCCGTCAGCGTGGCCGTGACACGAATGGCGCCCGACGCGGCCACGGCCGTCACCTTGTCGCCTGGCTCGACGGCGCGGCGGACGACAACCGCGCCGGGCAGCACGACCGCGTCGGCCGGCACCGGGCGAAGCACACGACTGCCAATCACCTGCTCCCCAGTTGGCAGGCGGCGCAGCGGCACGTCGGCGAGCTCCCCGCGCACGACCGACACGTCTTCGGTCGCCACCGTATGGCCCCGCGGCAGGCTGCGACGAGCCACGACGTGTTCGCCCACGACGCGGAGCGTGACGGTGGCGGCCATCGCCCGTCCCGAGGCGGGCACCAGCGTGAAGCGCATCGGCTTGCCCAGGCGTGCGGCCGGGTCCGGTCGCGCGGACCGGAACGCGAGCGGAGCGCCCTCGGGCAGGTCCATCGCGACGATCGCAACGTCCACGGGTCCCAGTCGCTCGACGACCGCGCCGCGGATCGCCTCCTCGGCAGACACCGGCTTCGCCTGCGCGAACGCGGCCGCACGGCCCGCAAGGGCCACCGCGAGCACGAGCGCGAGTCGAACGGACGTGGAACCGAGGTGTGGCATCGACATCAGCGCACCAGGTTGTTGACCTGCGACAGCATCTCGTCGGCCGCGCGGACCACGCGCGAGTTCGCCTCATAGGCGCGCTGGCCGATGATCATGTTGACCATCTCCTCGACGACGCTGACGTTCGAGTCCTCGAGGAACCCCTGCGTGAGCGTCCCGCGGCCGTCGATACCGGGCGCGCCGGTCTCGGCGTCGCCAGACGCCGTTGTCGCGGCAAACAGGTTGCCGCCGAGCGGCCGCAGGCCTCCCTCATTCGCGAAATTCGCCAGCTCGATCGTGCCCAGCTGCTCGGTCGCGCTCTGCCCCGCGATGACGGCCGACACGACGCCGTCGCGCGAGATGCTGACGGTGACCGCGTTGGGGGGGATCGTGATCTGCGGCTCCATCGAGTACCCCTCGTTGGTCACGAGCAGCCCCTGCGAGTCGAGGTGGAAGTTGCCGGCGCGCGAGTAGGCCGTCGTCCCGTCGGGCATCGTGACCTGGAAGAACCCATCGCCCTGAATGGCGAGGTCGAACGGCGCCGACGTCTGCCGCAGGTTCCCGGTGCTGAAGTTGCGCGAGGTCGCGACGGCGCGGGTGCCGAGGCCGACCTCGAGGCCGATGGGTGCCTCGGTTGTCGAGGAGGCCGAGGCTCCCGCAGCCCGAATTTCCTGGTAGACCAGGTCCTCGAACTCAACCCGACTCTTCTTGAAGCCGGTCGTGTTCACGTTCGCGAGGTTGTGCGCAACGTTGTCGATGTTGGTCTGTTGCGCGTTCATCCCGCTGGCAGCCGTGTAAAGTGCGCGAATCATGAGGAGGTCCTCTGGAAAAAGGCTACGAGGCTACGAGGCTACGAGGCGACGAGGCTGCGAGGCGACGAGGCTGCGAGGCGCGTCATCCGTCTCACCCGCTCCGGCGTCCGAGTTGTTCGATGGCCTTGCCGTCGATGTCGTTCATCAGCAGCGACATGGCCTTCTGAAGCGCCTCGAAGCCGCGCGAGACGCTCGTCATGGCCGCCAGCCGATCGGCGACCGACACGTTCGACTGTTCGAGCGCACCCGGCTGGATGACCGGTGTGGCCACGGCGACCGGTGTCTGGTTCCCGGCACCGAGCAGCGTCCCCTGCTCGCGTGTCATGCGGCCCGGATCGGCGAACTCGACGACGGCAATCTGTCCGGCCTTCGTCACGCCGGTCCACACGCTGCCATCCGCGTCGACGTTGATCTCGCCGTCGGTAGCCGACAGCGTGATGGGGCCGTCGGTACCCTTCACGAGTGAACCGTCTTCGGTCACCAGGCGCCGGTCCGCGTCCAGGGTGAAGTGTCCGTTGCGGGTATAGCGATCGCCCTGCGCCGTCTGCACGACGAAGAACCCGGGACCATCGATCGCGAGGTCGAGCGGCCGTCCCGTCGGCGCCACGGCGCCGTCGCGCGTATCGAGGCGGGTATCACCCAGCGTCGTGTCGATGGCCGTCTGCAGCGACGCGTCGAACGACGCGCGCTCGGCCGCCACGCGCGACTGCCGCTCACCCTTGTAGCCCGACGTGCCGATGTTGGCGATGTCGGTGGCGATGCGATCGAGCTCGTCGGCCCGGGCGCGAAGCCCACTGAGCGCGATGTACTGGCTGCCAGACATGTCCGTCTCCTTCGTCCGATTGCGAGCGCGTCGCGCCCGCTACCGGCCGGCCTCCGCGCTTCGGGTTTCGCGGAGCCGTCCTTCGGCCAGCGCCAGGTGCAGCCGCACCTCGCTTTCGGACAGCGCTTCCCGGCCGGCGATGGCGGCGAGGTTCTCGCCGCGCTTGGCGGCCGTGGCCACGCGCTTGCTGACACTCGCACGCGACGCGGCGCGCGGGGCCGCGGCACGTGCCGGCGCCTGCTGCTGCAGTTCGCGGGCGATGGTCGCCAGACCGGCCTCGGTCGTGTCGGTCAGCAGGGCGAGGCCGTCGGCCAGCCGGCTCAGCCGCTCGCGGATGTGCGCCAGCTCGTCGAGCCGGCGCGCGGCCCACAACAGCAGGACCGTCTGCACGAGCAGGACGGCGCCCACGGCCATCGCGATGTGAAAAGCGTCGCGATGTGCCCAGTAGAATGCGTTGACGTCGGTCACAGTCGTGCCTCCACATCGGTCGATCGACGGCCGCTCGTCAGCTCGGTGACGCGCACGCCGTAGTTGCCGCCCACGATGACCACCTCGCCGCGCGCCACGAGCCGTTCGCCGACGAGCAGTTCCACCGGTTCGTCCGGTGTGCGGCCCATGTCGACGACCGCGCCGGGACTCAGGTCGGCCACGCTCCGCATCGTCATGACCGCGCGTCCGAACCGGACAATGAGCGGCAGGTCCACTTCGAGAACGGCCTCGAGGCGCGAGTCGGCCAGGCCGCGCGAAACCGGCGGCGTTTCGGCCGAGGGCTGCAGTTCCACGTGCACGCCGAAGGTGACGACGAGGCCATCGTCGAACGTCGCCGAATGCGCTTCGATGCCGGCCGGTGCTTCGCCGGCCACGGCCGTCGGGTCGCCCGCCATCAGGCCGGCGCCTTCCGGCGCGCTCTCCACCACGCCGGCCGCGCGCGCCAGCAGCGCGCAGATGGCGGCCGACACGGCGTCATCGGCCGGGTCGGCGTCCTCGCCCACCACGTGGCGCGTGTAGGCCTGGGCCGACGCGGCGTCGACCCACACGACCATGCGGCCGGAGGCCGCGCCCGAGAACGGCACGGTTGCCGTCCAGCCCGGGCCGTCGACGGCTGCCGCCGGTGTCAGCGTCGCGGCCGCGCCGAGGGCGGCGCCGCAGGCGTTGGCGGTTTCGCGGGCGAGCGCGCGCGACAGGGCGTCATTGGTCACGGTCATCGACATCTCACATCACTCCACTGGCAGCGTTGTCTTCGCGCTGCTCGATCTGCACCATCAGGCGGCCGCGTTCGGACGCGAGCCGGCCGGTCATCTTCCGGACGCCGCCAACGAAGATGTCGAGGGGGCTGTCGGCCGCGAGCGGCAGCGCGACGACCTCGCCGGGCTTGAGGGCCAGCACCGCACCGGTCTTGAGGCGCGTGCGGATGAGCGGCACGACCGGCATCGGGACGCGCGCGAGGTTCTCATCGAGCCAGACCCGCTCGGTTGGCGTGAGCTCGCGCTTCTGCCGCTGCCAGGGATTCGAGAACTGCGCCTCGACGGTCTCGACGACATTCGTCGGAATGCAGAGGTGGATCGCGCCCTGGACGTCGCCCACCCGCAGATCGAACACGACTGCACAGACGATCTCGTTGGGAGCCGCGACCTGCAGCATCCGCGGTCGTGTCTCGCGTCCGCGGATGGCAAAGTTGAGGCCGGCCACGGCGCGCCAGGCCTCGGCGAGCCCGTCGAGCAGCAGCGTGACCACTTCGTCCACGACGTTCTGCTCGATCTCGGTCAGCGGCCGGGTGATCGAGACGGCCTGACCCGTGCCGCCCAGCATGCGGTCGATCATCGCGAAGGCCACGCCCGGCGTGAGCTCGATGGCGCCCAGTTCATCGAACGGCGCAATGCTGAGCGAGTAGAACGCCGTGGGGTCGCTCAGCAGCGCGAGGAATTCCTGGTAGGCGAACTGCTCGACCGACCCGACCGAGAGGTTGATCGTCGTGCGCAGGTACGCCGACAGCGAGGTGGTCAGGTTGCGCGCGGCGCGCTCGTGCAGGAACTGCAGCGCGTGCATCTGGTCTTTCGACACGCGGTCGGGCCGGCGGAAGTTGTAGCGAACGACCGGGCCGGACGGCGCCGGGCGCGGTGCCTCCCGCCGCGTGCCGATGGCCACGGTCAGGAGCGCGTCGATTTCCGCCTGGGAGAGAACCCTCGACATCAGTGCGTCTCTTTCGGCGCGAGCCACTCGCGCAGCAGCGATCGCAGCCGCGCGACGGCCTGCGTGCGCAGCTGCGACACGCGGGATTCACCCACGCCAATCACGCGACCAATCTCGGCCAGCGTCATTTCCTGTTCATAGGACATCGCGAGAATCTGTCGCTCGCGCTCGGGCAGCCGTCCGATGGCGTCGGCCAGGCGTGCCCGCAACTCGCGCCGCTCGAGCTGGCCGTAGGGCCCGTGCTCGTCGACCGCGACGTCGAGCAGTCCCAGCGATTCGTCCCCGGTGCCCGCCGGCTGCACCACGGCCACCTCCGCGAGACGGAGCTCGTCGAGCTTGGCGTCGTAGTCATCGGTCGACACGCCCAGGGCAGAGGCGATCTCGGCGGCTTCCGGCTCCCGCCCCAGCGTGTGCCGCAGCTTCGAGATGGTCTGGTCGACGTCGCGCTGCAGCTTGCGCAGCGATCGCGGCACCCAGTCGAGGCCGCGCAGCGCGTCGAGCATCGCGCCATTGATGCGACGGCGCGCAAAGGCGTCGAACGGCACGCCGAGCGACGGCTGATAGCGGTTGGCCGCTTCGATCAGGCCGAGCACGCCGACACTGACCAGTTCACTGAGTTCCACCTGGGATGGCAGCCGGCGGCCGAGGCGGCTCGCCATGGCCTTGACCAGGTCCACGTGCGCCAGCACGAGGGCGTCTCGCTCGGCTGGATCGTTCTGGTACTGCGTCATCACGCGCATCGCGGTGCCTCCAACGTCGATGCTCGCTGCGGATCGTCCACGAGCCTGGGGAGAGCGGGCCAGGGCCCGCCGGGGCCATTCGGTCGCGCGGCCATCAGGCGCGTCGCGACGCGGCGGATGCAGCCGGTGGCCGGTCCCGGGCCATCGCCGCCGAGCAACAGCAGCGGCGTCTGGCCGAAGACCGATTCCTTCACCTGCCGGTCCTCGAGCACGTGACCGTCGTAGCGGATCGATCGTTTCAGGAAGCGATCGGCGGCCAGCGAGATCTGCCGGAACACCAGACCGCCTTCCTCGGAGTCGCGCGCGGAGTTGACCACCACTCCGATGGGCTTCGAGGCATCGCTCGCCGAGATGAGCTTGATGACCGCGTAGGCGTCGACGACGGCCGCCGGGTCGTACGAGGTGACGACCAGGGCGTAGTCGGCGAGCCGGATCAGGTCGAGCACGTTGTCGGAGATGCCCGTGGCCGTGTCGAAGAACAGGAAATCGAGGTCGCGGCCGGCCTCGTCGATCGCCGCCACCAGCCGGAGCCAGCGTTCGTCGTCGAGCGCGGTGAGGGCGCGCACGCCGCTCCCGGCCGGAATGATGCGCACGCCGGCGGGACCGTCGAGCGTCACGTCCTGCACGCGCATCACCCCGTCGAGCACCGCCCCGAGGTGCTGATCGGGCGTGAGGCCGAGCATCACGTCGATGTTGCCGAGCGCGAAGTCCGCGTCGAGGATGCCGACACGATGCCCGAGGCGCGCCATGGCGACCGCGAGGTTGATCGTGAGGCTCGTCTTGCCCACGCCGCCCTTGCCGCTCGTCACGGCAATGCGCGTCGCTCGAGGCCGTGGTCCGGCCGTCGCGGTCAATGACACGAGAGTTCCTCCAATGCCGGCTCGCGCAGGAGCGCGGCGGCCAGGCTGGCGGGCGTTGCGCGCCAGAGATCTTCCGGAATCCGCTGGCCGTTGGTCAGGTACGAGACGGGCAGCCCCTGCTCGCGCACGACGGCAAGCAGCGGCGACACCGATTCGCATTCGTCGAGCCGGGTGATCACCACGCGCGACGGCTGCAGCGGGGTGTAGCGATCGAAGACGCGACGCGCGCTGGCGGCCGACGTGTCGGCCGCGATCACCAGGTGCGTGCGCACGTGCCGCCGGCGGCACAGCACCTCGAACAAGCCGTTGGCGTCGGCATCGGCCATCGATCGGCCGGGCGTGTCGACAAGAATCGGGTTGCGCGCGAAGGCGAGCGCCTGCTCCAGTTCCTCGGGCGTGCGCGCGACGCGGAAGGGCACCGACATGATCTGGGCGTATCCGCGCAACTGTTCGATGGCGCCGGCGCGGAAGCCGTCGGCCGCCACGAGATTGAGCGCGCGGCGTCGCCGGACCCGCTCCTGCGCCGCAATCTTCGCGATGGTCGTCGTCTTGCCGACGCCTGGAGGGCCGACGAATACCTCGCAGCGTTCGTAGTCGCCGGTGGCGCCCGACAGCAGTTCGAGCTCGGCCGACAGCGCGCGCATCACGGCGCGATCCGAACCGGCGCGGCACTCCGCGTCGGTCATGCGGGCGACGGCCGCTTCGGCCGTGGCCTGATCCGCCCCGGCCGCGATGAGCCGCGCGACGACGCCCGCCCGGGCGCTGGCATCCGGCGCCCGGTGTCGGCGGGGCGTCACCGTCGTCCGGGGTGCCGACAGGTCGGCAGGGGGGGCGGCCGGTGTCTCGACCGCGTCATCGGCCCGTTCGGCGGCTGCCGTCAGGCGCACGATGCGCTTGCCCGCCCACCCGCGCCAGCCCGGCGCGGGGACGAGTTCGGTCGACAGCACCAGCGCGCCAGGCCCCAATTGGGCCCGTGCTTCCGCGAGTGCTTCCCGTACCGACGGTCGATAGATGCGTTTGACGTGCATATCAATCCAGCGTCGCCACCGACACGACGCGCACCTGCGCGGGCACCTCGGCGTGCGAGAGCACGACGACGTGCGGCAGGGCGCGTGAGAAGAGTCTCCAGAGGTGCGGACGCAGCATTGGCGAACACAAGAGCACAGGCTGTGCCAGATCTTCAGTGGCGAGCGCTTCGCCCAGTTTGCTGGCCAGCGCCTGCGCCCGCGCCGGGTCGAGCGCCAGCACGGTGCCGCGATCGGTGCGGGTCATCGAGGCCAGCAGCGTGTCTTCGAGCGCCGGCGAAACCGACAGCACGGTGAGGTCGCCGTTCTCGGCCTGATACGGCCGGCAGACGGCCCGGCCAAGCGCCGTGCGAACCGATTCGACGTGGACGTCGAGGTCCTTCGAGACGGCCGCCGCGTCGGCCAGCGCCTCGAGGATGGTCATCAGGTCGCGAACCGGCACGCGCTCGCGCAGCAGCTGCCGCAGGACGCGCTGCACGTCGCCCACCGACACCAGCTTCGGCACCAGTTCCTCGACCAGCTTGGGCGCCGTCTCGCCGACGCGATCGATGAGGTCCTTCGTCTGCTGGCGCGTGAGCAGGTCGGGCAGGAACATCCGCACGACCTCCGACAGGTGCGTCGAAATGGCCGTGGTCGGATCGACGACCGTATAGCCGGCCGCGATCGCGCGGTCCCGCTGGTCCTGCGGCACCCAGACGGCCGGGAGCCCGAACGCGGGCTCGCGCGTCGCGATGCCCTCGACCGTCTGCGTCACGGTGCCCGGATTGATGGCCAGCAGGCGATCGGTATAGAGCTCGCCGCGCGCGACCTCCACGCCCTTGACCAGGATCGTGTAGACGCGCGGACCGAGTTGCAGGTTGTCCGCAACGTGGACGGGTGGGACGAGCAGCCCGGTCTCCGAGGCGATCTGGCGCCGGATGGCGCGCACGCGCGTGAGCAGCGTGCCGCCGCGCGCCTCATCGACCAGCGCCACGAGTGCGTACCCCACCTCGACGCCGAGCGGGTCGACCGATGTCGCAGGCTCGGTCAGCTCCGCGGTGGCCGGCGCCACCGGCTCGACGACCTTCGCATCAGCCGCAAGCTCGCGCCGATTGGCATACGCCGCCCCGCCGAGCACCAGCGCCACGAACAGGAACGACGCCTTCGGCAGGCCCGGGATGAGTGCGAGCGCGATGAGCACGCCAGCCGCCACGGCAAGCGGCCGCGATCGCGCCAGCAACTGCACCGCCACTTCCTCGCCCAGGTTCGATTCCGATGCGGCGCGGGTCGTGATCAGGCCGCCGGCCATCGAGACGAGCAGCGCGGGAATGGCAGTCACCAGGCCTTCACCGACCGTCAGGATCGTGTAGGTCTCGAGGGCCGTCGTCAGGTCGAGCCCGTGCTGGACGACACCGATGATCAGGCCGGCGACGATGTTGACGCCGGTAATGAGGACGGCGGCGAGCGCGTCGCGCTGCGTAAAGCGGATCGCACCGTCCATCGAGCCGTAGAAGTCGGCTTCCCCCCGCAGCCGATCGCGCTTCGCGCGGGCCTCCTGGTCGGTGATCGCGCCGGCATTGAGGTCGGCGTCAATTGCCATCTGCCGTCCGGGCAGGGCGTCGAGGGTGAAGCGCGCCGTCACCTCCGAGATGCGGACCGCACCGTGGTTGATGACGAGAAACTGGATGGCAATGAGGACCAGGAAGACGACCACGCCGACAACGAAGTTGCCGCCGACGACGAACTGGCCGAAGGCCATGATCACGTGACCGGCCGCATCGACGCCTTCGTGCCCGTGCAGGAGCACGAGGCGGGTGGACGCCACGTTGAGCGCCAGGCGCAGCAGCGTCAGGACGAGGAGCAGCGACGGGAAGACCGAGAACTCGACCGGCTGCCGGACGTAGATGGCCGTGAACAGCAGGACGACCGCAAGCCCGATGTCGACCGACAGCAGCAGGTCGAGCAGCACCGGCGGCAGCGGCACGATCATCAGCAGGACGATCGCGACGATCGCGCCCGGCACGAGCAGCAGGGCGGTGCGGAACGTGTTGGAGGTCTGCGATCTACTCATGGCTGGGTGTCGTGATGGACGGCGGCCCTCAGAGCATCAACCGCTTGAGCCGCACGAGGTACGCCAGCACCTCGGCCACGGCGCCGAACAGGTCGGCGGGAATCGTGTCGCCGACTTCGGCATGCTTGTGCAGGGCGCGTGCCAATGTGACGTTCTCCACGATGGGCACCTCGTGCCGCCGTGCAATCTCGCGAATTCGCGCCGCCACGTGGTCGCGGCCCTTCGCCACGACGCGCGGCGCGGCCATCTCGCCGCGCCGGTACTCGAGCGCGACGGCGTAATGTGTCGGATTGGTGACCACGACGGTCGCCGTTTCGACCGCCTGGAGCATGCGGCTGCGCGCCATGTCGCGCTGGATCCGGCGGATGCGGGCCTTCACTTCCGGTCGCCCGTCGTTCATGCGCGACTCGTCGCGCACCTCCTGGCGGCTCATCTTCAGTTGCGAGTACCACTGCCAGTACTGCAGGCCGTAGTCGGCCGCCGCCAGCGCGATGAGCACGAGGCTCGTGCGCCACAGCAGCGTCCAGAGCCGGTCCCAGGCGAACCGGGCCGATTCGATCGGGGTCATGTTCAACAGGCCCGGCGCCTGCTGGTAGAACGCATAGGCCACGAAATAGCCCACCGCAGCCACGGCGATGATGCCGATGATCGATTTGGCCAGTTCCGGCATCGCCCGCTTGGGATTGAGCTTCGCGAAGCCGTTGCTCGGGCTGAGGCGATTCCAGTTGAGTTCGACGGCCTTCGGCGCGAAAGCCCAGCCGACCTGCGCGAAGCTCGCGCCGATCGACAGCAGGCCGGCAATGAGCGCCGGCGGACCGGCCACGCGAACGAGCAGGCCCGCATCCGACCACAGCAGTCCGGCCACGCCCGACGGGTCGATCGTCTGATGTGCATGATCGGCCAGCGTGTCGAGCCCGAGCGCCATGCGCCCGGCAACCGTGGCAATCATGCTGGCGCCGAGCCAGGCGAGCCCGAGTGTGACGGCCGCGAGCGACACGGCGGACGACAATTCACGGCTGCGCGCGACCTGCCCCTTCTCGCGCGCGTCCTTGATGCGCTTGTATGTGGGTTTCTCTGTGCG
>JBIQJY010000024.1:27473-38211 GCA_044507065.1 Acidobacteriota bacterium | reverse complement strand
ATGAAGTGGCCCGCGAACTCCGCCGCGCCGAGCAGCACGCGCACCGCCATGGCAATGGCCAGGCCGATGGCCACTTCGCGCAGCACGACCACCGCGAGACCGGCGGCCGGAAGGCTTGCGGGCACGGGCGCGCTGACGGCCATCAACACGGCAAGCAGCAGCGTCAGCCCGATGCGCACCGGCGTGGGGGCACTGAGCGCGCCGAAGAACGGCGTGGCCATCACGATCATGCCCGGGCGCACGAGCAGCAGCGCCAGCCCGGCCAGCGTCTCGAAGCCGCTCATCGCACCAGGTCGGGCAGCCGCATGAACAGCGTGCGCGCGAACCCGGTGACCACGCGCAGCATCCAGGGAAACGAGAGCGCGAAGACGATGAAGATGGCGGCCGCGCGCGGGATGAACGACAGGATGTTGTCCTGCACGGACGTGACCGTCTGCAGGATGCTGACCACGACGCCGACGAGCAGTCCCACCACCAGCATGGGCAGCGCGACAACGACGGCGGTTTCAATGGCCTGACGCACGACACCGAGAACGAGGGCTTCTGACATGAACGGGCACCGGGAACGTGTCGGAGCGGCCCCTGCCGCCTCGACGATCGGGCCGGCACACGGCCGGCCCCTGTATCAGAGAAAACTCCTCACGAGCGACCCCACCAGCAGGTTCCAGCCGTCGATCATCACGAACAGCAGCACCTTGAACGGCAGCGAGATCATCATCGGCGGCAGCTGCATCATGCCGACCGAGAGCAGCACGGTGGAGACGACCAGGTCGATCAGCAGGAACGGCACGAAGAGAAAGAAGCCCATCTGGAAGCCGGTCTTCAGCTCCGAGATGGCGAACGCCGGAATGACGACGCGCATGGGCAGCGCATCGACGGTCTCGGGCTGTTCGATGCGGGCCAGGCCGGCAAACAACGCCAGGTCGGCCTCGCGCGTCTGGCGCAGCATGAACTCGCGCAGCGGCGGCGCACCGCGTTCCATGGCGGTCGTCACGTCGATCTGCCCGGCCATCGCGGGCTGGATGGCCAGTTCGTTGATGCGCGCCACGGTCGGGGCCATGATGAACGCCGTCAGGAACAGCGTGAGGCCGATGACCATCTGGTTCGACGGAATCTCCTGCGTTCCGACCGCCTGACGCAGGAAGTGGAACACGATCGCGATGCGCGTGAACGACGTCATCATCACGAGCGCGGCCGGCAGGAACGTCAGCAGCGTCATCAGGATGACGATCTGCAGCGGCGCCGACAGCGTGCCGACGCCGTCGATCTGAACCGAGAGGTCCTGCGGCGGGTTCTGGGCGAAGACGACGGCGGGCAGGCCGGTCACCAGCGCGGCCGTGATG
This sequence comes from Acidobacteriota bacterium, assembly GCA_044507065.1. Taxonomy (GTDB): domain Bacteria; phylum Acidobacteriota; class Vicinamibacteria; order Vicinamibacterales; family SCN-69-37; genus SCN-69-37. The sequence goes on along the minus strand of JBIQJY010000024.1, from coordinate 36,868 downwards.
AAGCCGACCAGGCGCGGACGGGCGCTCACGATGGCGGCTCCTCGAGCGCCGCGCGCTCGACGGCTTCGTCGAACGAGGGCAGCGGCTGGAGTTCGGTGAGCAAGGTGACGCTCGTCGGCGCGAGGCCGAGGAGCAGGCGTCGACCCTCGACGGTCACGATGGCAATCGAGCGGCGCTCGCCGAGCGAGAGCGCGGACTCGACGCCGAGGCCGCGGCCCGTGCGACGAATGGCCTGCTGACGACGCAGCACCCACGCGAGCGCCCCCAGCAGCGCCAGCACGATGGCCATCGCGCCCATCATGCGCCACACGGACGGCACGAGGTCGGGGCCGGCCGCGCCGACCACGTCGGCCTGCGCAAACAGAACGTCGATCACGCGAGTTCCTGACCGGCCGGCGGCAGCACACGCGAGATGCGCAGGGCCACGTTCTCGCCCATGATCACGACCTCACCGGTGAAGATCGGCACGCCATGGACGCGCACTTCCAGGTCCGACCCGGCTGTCTGTTTCAGCCGGAGGATGGATCCGAGCGCGAGCTGCGCGCAGTCGCCAACCTTGATCGTCGTGCTCCCGAGCACGAAGTCGACCGGGCAGGGCACGTCCATCAGCCACCGCGTCGCCGCGGCAGCCGGAACGGCCGGGGCCGCCTCGGCACTCTCAGAATTGAACAACGAACTCGGAGAAGAGGACATCGATCACTTCCCTGCCTTCGAGCGACGCGGCCGCCCGCGCGCGAATGGCTTCCTTCAGTGCCGCCTTGCCTTCGGGCGTCACCAGCGCGGCGCCCGTCTGTTCGGTCAGCAGCTCCAGCACGTCGGATCGCACGCGCGACAGCACCACGGGCGTCTCGGCCACGTGTGCCGCGGCCGCCGGATCGGCCACCACCAGCTGCAGGCTGACCTTCAGGAAGCGGTTGCCGCCGCCGTCGGCCAGGTTCACCATGAACGGCTCGAAGACGACCATGCCGCGCGCCGACAGCGGAATCTCGCGCGGTGCGGCAGCGACGCCTGACCGCGCCATCCACACGTAGGCACCGCCCGCGCCGGCGCCCAGCATCAGCAGGGCCACGAGAATGAGCATCTTGCCGGGACCCTTTTTGGCCGTCGGGGCGGGCGCGTCAGACATCAGCGGAACCTTTCAGTAGAGCCGAAGGCCCGCCGCAGCAGTTCGGTGCCCTGCGCGGGAGTCATCGGGATGGTGTCGAGCGACGGCATCACCGCACGACCGGCCGCCGGCGGTGCGGAAGATGAGGCGGCAGGTGTGCGGGCCTCGGTCGCAAGCTCGTCATCGAGCGACCGCATCAGGTCGGACAGGAACCTGGTGAGCTCGTCGCTCGAGACGCGTCCGTTGCCGTCGGTGTCCGCCCTTCGCGCGAGCTGCTCGACCAGCCGGCTCTCGTCGCCAGCCGGTGTCGCCGTTGTCGTGTGTGTCGCATTGATCACGATGCGCCCCCTCGGCTCACGCCACCACGTCGAACAGTTCGCTCGTCTCCGGACGACGCCGCCGCTGCTGCTGCCGCGAGGCCTCCTCGCGATCGCCCTGGTGGTCGTCGCGCTCGCGCTGCCGGTCCGTCGATGACGGCGGCTCGCTCACGTCGAGCCGATCGAGCGTGAGCTGCTGGCCGGCAAGACTCTGGCGCAGCAGGTGCTGATTGCTCTGCAGCCACTCGCGAACGACAGGCGCGTCGGCCTCCACGCTGGCGACTACCTGGCCCCGCTCGACGCGGATACGAACGGCCATGTCGCCGAACTGGCGCGGGTCGAGCTTGATGTGCGCTTCGCTCCCCTCGCGCCCGAACTGCATGCGGATGGCCTGGACAATCTGTGCCGTCGTTTCGGCGGGCAACGTGCCGGGCGCGTCGACGAGCGACGCGAATGCCGTGGCAACCGGGGCAACTGCCGCCGCGGCCGGGCGCGGTGCCATCAGGCTCGACGCCCCCCCGAAGTGGTGCGACAGATCGGACGCGTCCTGGCCGCCCGATCGATGCGCATCGGACGATGACGACGTGAGCCCGACGGCCGATGTGGCGTGTGGTGCTGCCGCGGCGTCGGTCGGAACGGGGGCGCTGCCCGCCGCGACGTCCGCCGTCGCAACGGGCGCGGTGAAGGTTCGAGCCGGCGCAGCGGCCGGCGTGTCGCCCGTGCTGCCAGCGGCGTCGACGGCTGCCTTCAGGCGATCGACAATGCGCGCGACCTCAGCGGCCGTCCGCGATCGCGTCGTCGCTGCGGCGGCTTGCTGAATCGTCGCAGCGGCGTGTCGACCGTCGTCGACGGCCACTGCGATCGGCGATGCGGGATCGGTCGTGAACGCCACGGGCCGCGCCGGGGCGGCAGGCCGGTCGGCCCGCGCGCGGTCCTCGGCGTGGGCGCGAGCCGGCCGACCCTCGACCGTTTCGGTCGACGGCGCCGGCGCCGCGGGTGCGGCCTCGTCGTGCTGCGCCATTGGCGCCGCGGTATTGGCGGCGACGGCCTGGTGTTCGTTCGCGAATGTTGCCGCCGCCGCTGTCTGTGGCGCGGCATTCGCTGTCATGTCGCCCTTCGCGGCGGTCGCGTGGCCGGTTGGAGCCTCGCGGTGCGCTGACGCGCCCGCGCCGGGCGCGGGCGCGTCGGCGGTCAGCGGGTCGGCGGCCGCAGCGTCCCCCGCGAACGTGCTGTCGGCGACCGGCGCAATCGAGGCCGGAGTCCGGGCGGCGGTGGTCAAGTCCGGCGTCGCGCCGGACTGTGCCGCCTCGAACGTCAGGGCCGACGCGACGAGGCTGGTCTCACCAGCCTCGTCGTCATCGTCGGCCTCTGCCTGTGACACGACGAACGGGTCGACAATCGCGTCGTCGGCCGCCTCACCATCGGGCGTGGCGGCGGCGTCGCCGGCTTCGAGCTCGAAGCCGGCAAGCGATTCGAGCGCCTGGCCGAAGCCGCCCTCGAGGGCGGCCTCGGCCTCCGACGCCGCCGGCGCGCCGTGCGGGCTCCGCGAGGAGCCCGCCGCCGCGTCGGCAATCGATCGTCCAATCAGGGTGAAGTCGAACACGGGTCAGGACTCCGCGCTTATCGCTTGAGGTTCAGCGTGTCGACGAGCAGTTCGTCGGCCACCGTGATGCCCTTCGACGAAGCCTGGTAGCCGCGCTGCGCCAGAATCATCTGGGTGAACTCGTGTGCGATGTCGACGTTCGACCCCTCGAGCGATGCACCGATGAGCGAGCCGCGGCTGCCCGTTCCGGGCGTGCCGACGACGGGCTGTCCCGACGCGTCGCTTTCGCTGTACTGGTTCGACCCGACCTTCACGAGACCCGCCGGGTTGTTGAACGTGGCCATCGCCAGCTTGCCAATCGACATCGTCTGGCCCATGCCGAAGGACGCGACGAGGTTGCCGTCGCGGTCGATGACGACCAGGCTCGATGGCACGCCGCTGGCCGATCCGTTCTGCGCGACCGAGGCGGTGGCCGACGGCGCACCGTAGCCGGTGAACGACGCCACGCCGTTGGGGTTGACGATGTCCCAGGTGATGTCGGTGGCGGCCGCCCCGTTGGCCCAGGCCACGCCGGCAATCGTCACGTCGGCGGCGGCAGCGCCGTCGACCTGCGTCAGCACGCCGTTGGCGTCGAACTCGAACGTTCCCGCCGCGATCTCCTCGGGCGTGCCGGGCGTACCGCCGGTCACCTCGGCGCCGGGCACCGTGACGCTGTAGTCCCACGCACCGGCGGCCGTCTTCGTGTAGGTGACCGTGGCCACGTGCGAGACACCGAGCGAATCGAAGATCTCGACCGGCGCGGTGTAGCTGTCGCCAACCACGGCACCGGCATCGAGGTTCGTATTCGTCTGGAACGACGTGGTTGCTACCGGCGCGCGCAGCAGCCCGGGAGGCGCGATGATCGCGGCCGGCGGGCCCGACGCGACGATGTCGCCGGTGGTCGGGTCGACTGTCGTATAGCCCATGACGGGCTGCCCGGTCGACGTGACGAGCATGCCGTCCTGGTCGAAGTTGAAGTCGCCCGCTCGCGTGTACGTGCGATTGCCGCCCTCACCGATGACGAAGAAACCGTTGCCCTGGATGGCCACGTCGGTCGGCACGCCGGTCTTGTCGATCGACCCCTGCGTGAAGTTGGGGCGGATCTGGCCGAGGCCCACGCCGAGCCCGATCTGCATCGGGTTGGCGCTGGCGCCGCCGACCGACTGGCTCACGAGGTCCGCGAAATTGACGTTGCTGGCCTTGAAGCCAACCGTGTTCAGGTTCGCCAGATTGTTGCCGATGACGCTGAGCTTCTGCTGATTTGCATTGAGGCCAGACAGGCTGGCTGAAAACGAGCTGGACATGACGTGGATACCTCCCTAGTTGGCCGAACCGTCCGACAGTGGCGCAGGGTCGAGCGCGGCTCGAAGTGCGGCAATGTCGTCCTTGATTTGCTGGAGACTCTCGAGCGAGCTGAACTGCGCCAGCTGCGCGAGAAACTCGCCGTTTTCCTGCGGCTGCATCGGATCCTGGTGCTGAAGCTGGGTCACGAGCAGTTGCAGGAACATGTCGCGGCCAACCGCATCCTTCTTGTCGGCTGCGCCGGCGCCGGTGGTGTCGGTCGAGCCCGCCGCGCCCGATCCGGAAATGCCGTCAACACTCACGAGTCATCCCTCCATGCGTCCGATATCACGTACCGGAGACGCGCCAGCTCGTCGATCACCTTCAGTTCCTGACGCTGCTGGTCCTGTTGATAGCGCCGCCACGCACGGTCGCGCATGCGGTCGAGCGTGAGCCGACGCTGGCGGGCCTTCCGCCACTGCGCCTCGGCCTCCCGCACCACGTCCGCGAGCCGGTCGACCTGGCGGCGCCGCTCGGCCAGGTCGTTCGACAGACGGACAATCCAATTCCGGTGCCAGGCCAGCGTCTCGGCGTCGGTCCCTTGGCGGGTGGCCGCCAGCTGGTCGGCCTGGGCGGTGCGCCTGTCGGCGTCGGCCTGCGCGGCGCGCGCTTCAGCGGCGCGTAATTCGGCCTCCGCGACGGCCAGGGCGGTGGCCGCGCTGTTCTCCTGCTTCCGCCGCAACTCGAGTGCAACGGCGGCGCGGAAGCGGAAATCACTCATGAGGCGAGCGCGGAAAGGGCGGCGATGTGGTCGGCCAGCCGACCGCACCTGTCGGCGGGCTGACACAGGAACCGGCCGATCGCCTCGCGCTTGGTCAGGGCGAGGTCAATCCGCGGGTTGCTCCCGGGCACGTATGCGCCGACGCTGACGAGGTCTTCGTTGTCCCGCAGCGTCGCCAGCCAGTCGCGCACGGCCGCGGCGTGGGCACGATGCTGCAGCGTCGTCACCTCGGGCATGGTCCGGCTGATGCTGGGGAGGATGTCGATGGCCGGATAGTGGTTGCGCGCCGCCAGGTCGCGCGACAGCACGATGTGACCGTCGAGGATGCCGCGTACGGCATCGGCAATCGGTTCGTTGTGGTCGTCGCCCTCGACCAGCACGGTGTAGAAGGCGGTGATGCTGCCGCGATTGCGGAGCGCACCGGCACGTTCGAGCAGGCCCGGCAGCCGGGCGAAGACCGATGGCGGATACCCTTTCGCTGTCGGCGGCTCACCGGCCGCCAGTCCCACCTCGCGCTGCGCCATCGCGAAGCGCGTCACCGAATCCATCATCAGCAGCACGTGGCGGCCACGGTCGCGGAACGCTTCGGCAATGGCCGTCGCCGTGTAGGCCGCGCGCTGCCGCGTCAGCGGCGGGCTGTCGGAGGTGGAGACGACAACGACCGACCGCGCCAGGCCTTCGGGGCCGAGTTCGTGCTCGAGGAAGCTCCGCACCTCGCGGCCGCGCTCGCCGATGAGCCCCAGCACGACGATGTCGGCCTCGGTGCCGCGGGCCATCATGCCGAGCAGCGTGCTCTTGCCGACACCGCTGCCGCCGAACACACCGATGCGCTGTCCCCGCCCGCACGTGAGCAGTGCGTCGATCGCGCAGACGCCGGTGCCGATGGCGTGGCGAATCGGATCGCGCGCCATGGGATTGAGGGCATCGGGCCGGAGCGGAGCTTCGTCGATCGTGCCGAGTGGGCCCCGCCCGTCGATCGGCCGCCCGAGTCCGTCGATGACGCGGCCGAGCAGCGCATCGCCGACAGGAACGGTCAGCGACGATCCGCGCGACAGGATGCGATCGCCGGGGCGGATGCCCGCGGTGTCGCCAAGTGGCACAGACAGCAGGCGTCCATCTCGGAAGCCCACGACCTCGACGGGCAGCGGCGCGCTGCGGCCCGTGCGCACCTCGCAGATTTCACCCACGCTGGCCGCCGGACCATTGGATTCGATGAGCAGGCCCACCACACGGACCACCTGACCGACGACCGGCGCCGGCTCGAGCGTCGCGACACGCGCCAGGTAGCGATCGAAGGAGATGCCGGTGTCAGGCATCGGCGGAGGCGCCATCGATACCCTCTCGGATCTGGTCCGCCTCGTCGCCCAGCAGCGCGCGCGACAGCTCGCGGATCTGCGATTCGATGCCGGTGTCGATCGTGCCGAACGCCGACCGCACGAGGCAGCCGCCGCGGGCCACGGTCGGGTCCGAGACCAGTTCGATCGACTTGCCGAAATCGTGGCGGCGACGCGAGTGCACCGCGTCGAAGTCGATCGGGTTGAGATGGATGGTGGCCGCGCACTGCTCGCCCAGGCGGTCGATGGCAATGCGCGCCATCACGACCAGCAGCTCGCGATCCAGATCGATCTCGCGCCGCAGCACACGTTCGGCCATGGTGACGGCCAGGTGCACCATGTCGCGCTCCGAGCGGCGCATGATGCCGACGCGCAGGGCGGCAATGTCCTCGATGGTGCCGGTCAGCCTGGCCAGCGCGGCATCGGAGCGGACGGCGGCAGCGGCCTCGCCCGCCCGCTCTCCATCGGCGTAACCGCGGTCGAACGCCTCGCGCTCGATGGCTTCGATCCGATCGGCCGAGGGCGATGGCAGGTCGCGCATCGCCGGCGCCACGGCGGCGGCCGGCGTCAGTTCGGGGGTCCGGAGCAGGGGTTCGACACGGCGCACGTCGTGCGCGACACTGCCCTGCCAGGCAAACCGGTCCGTGACGACGGTGGACGACAGCCGGCGTGCGCTAGGTGACATACGGTTCTCCCGCGCCAGCGCCCGTGCTGATGACACCTTCTTCCTCCAGCTTGCGTGCGATGGCGACGATCTCCTGGTGGGCCTTCTCCACTTCGCGGAGTCGGACGGCGCCCAGGACTTCCATCTCTTCCTTCATCAGGTCGACCGCGCGCTTCGACATGTTGACGAAGAAGCGATCGCGGATCGCCTCGCTCGCGCCCTTGAGCGCCAGCGTCAGCACCTTCTTGTCCGCGCGGTTGACGATTTCGCGGATACCGGCCTCCTCGACATTCACCAGGTCCTCGAAGACGAACATCAGGTTGCGGACCGCGGCCGCCGTGTCGGGGGCGAGTTCCTCCAGCTTCTCGAGCGCGGGACTGCGCACGCCGCGATCGAGGCAGTTGAACAGCTCGGCTACCGCGCGAACGCCGCCGCGCTGCTCGCGGCTCGGCCCGCCGAGGCCCCGCAACCGCTGCTCGATCACGCTCGAGATGCGGGCAATGACGTCCGGAGGAATCTCGCCGAGGCTGGCCATCCGCAGCAGCACGTCGGTGCGCATGTCGTCGGGCAGCTGCTCGAGCAGCTGCGCGGCTACCGGCGAGGGCAGGTGCGCCAGGATGAGGGCGGTCGTCTGCGGGTGTTCCCCCAGGAAGAACTTCGAGAGCTGCGTCGGGTTCGCCCGTTCGAGCGAGGCAAACCCCGCGCTCGTGTTCATCGACTTCACGATGCGGTCGACAATGCGCCGCGACTGCTCGGGACCGAGCGACCGCGCCAGCAGGCGGCGTGCCTGTTCGACGCCACCCAGCGCGGGACGCGCGCCGGTCGCCGACGAGTTCAGCTCGAGCAGCACCTGTTCGCCCAGGTCGGCCGGCACCGCACCGAGCGACGCGATCTCGCGCGCAATGGACTCGATCTCGTGTTCGCCGAGGAACTTGAAGATCGAGGCCGCGCTTTCCTCGCCCAGTGCCACCAGCGCAATGGCCGCCTTGCGCACGCCGCTCACGGCCTGCATGCCCGTTGCATCGGTCATCGTCGCTCCTCCGAAATCCAGCCGCGTACGATGCGCGCCACGTGCTCGGGTTCATCGGTGGCCAGCTTGGCCACCCGCTGGGTGAGTACCGGCAGCCGCCGGCTTTCGCTGGTGGACATCGAATCCAGCTCCGCGTCGATCTGCCCTTCCATCTCGCCGACCGTCGGGAGCCTCGCGCTGGTCGGCACGGCGGCCGGCACGGGCTGCGGTGCCTGCAGCGTGCCGATGCGCGTGATGAGCGGGCGCAGCACGCCGAACAGCGCGAAGGCGGCCAGCGCGAGAATCGCCAGGCCGCGCAAGCCCGCACCCCAGTGTTCCTTCAGGAGATCGGTGGCCTGCGTCATGACGCCCGGCGGCGGGGGCTCCGGATCCGGAATGGCGCCATCGAAGGCGATGTTCTCGACGGTCAGTTGATCGCCGCGCGCGGCATCCAGCCCAACAGCGGCCGAGACGATCGATTGGATGCGCTGGAGGCCTTCGGATTCCCACGGACGCGTGCTGGCCTGGGCGGTACCGTCTGGCCCCGGCGTCGACACGCGCTCGTCGTCGAGCACGACGGCCACCGAGAGCCGCGCCAGCTGGCCCTGGGGACTGATCGTGGTGCGGACGAGCTTGCCCACTTCGTAGTTGGTGGTCTCGGTCGAGCGGCCCGGGCCGGAGCCCGCCGCGATGCGCGTGGCCGGCGCCGGTACTTCACCGGCCTCGTCGGTGAGCGGACCGGTGGCGTTCGACGTCGACAACGCCGGCGGCTGGTTTGCGCGAGCGCCCGCAACCCCACCGGCAGCCGACAGACCGGCGCCGCTCTCGACCGTCGTCTGGCGGCTTCGCACGACCGTGTTCGGATCCCAGCGCTCCTCGGTCTCCTGGACCGAATCGGCCTTGAGATACGCCGCCACGTTCACGCGGACGCGCCCGATGCCCACGACGGGCTCGAGCAGCGAGATGACCTTCAAGGACAGATCCCGTTCGATCTGCTGCTGGCGATCCATCTGCGCCGCATTCATGCCGGCCGGATCGCCGTCGTCGGACGGCTTGTTGAGGGGCCGGCCGTGCTGGTCGAGTACCACCACCGAATCGGGGCGGAGTCCTTCCACGCTCGACGCGACGAGTCCGGCAATGCCGCGCACCGTCGCCGGCGACAGCGGCCGATTGGCGGCCTTCAGCCGCAGCATGACCGAGGCCTTCGCCGGCTCCGAGCGGTCGACGAACAGCGACTCCTTGGCCATGGCGATGTGCACGCGCGCGCTGGATACTTCCGAGATGGTGGCAATGGTCCGCGCGAGCTCGCCCTCGAGCGCGCG
>JBIQJY010000024.1:25152-27373 GCA_044507065.1 Acidobacteriota bacterium | reverse complement strand
ACGAGCAGCACGTAGTCGGGCGCGTTGATCCAGTACGCCGATCCGACGACAACAGAGACAACGGCGACGAAGACGGCCGCCAGGCCGGCAATCTGCCGGGGCGACAGCGTGGACGTGAGCTTCCTGAAGTGAGCGAGCAGTTGATCGATGTTCACGGGTCAGACGGCCCTCAGACCGACATGCGCATGACGTCCTGATAGGCCTGGACGATCTTGTTCCTGATCTGCACGGTGAGCTGCAGCATGGTGTCGGCGCGCTGCATCGCGATCATCGCTTCGTGCACGTCGCCCGATCCGTCGAGCATGCGGCCGATCGCCGCGTTGGCATCGCCGGCCGAGCCGTCGACGGCCTGGACGAGTTTCTCGAGCGCTTCACCGAAACCCGCTTCCTGCGGCGAGACCGGCGATGACTTGTTCTCGAGCGACGGGATGGAGCCGATTGAACCGAGTGGGTTGATCGCCATGGTTACTTCGCCAGGTCGAGCGCACGCTGTACCGTGTCGCGGATGAGCCCGATGGCCGTGAGGTTGGCCTGATAGGCGCGGGCCGCGCCAAGCATGTCGACCATTTCCTCGGGAACGTCGACGTTGGGCATGGCCACGAACCCGTCGGCGTCGGCATCGGGGTGCGACGGCTCGTAGCGTCGCCGGAATTCGGACTGGTCCTGCACGATCTCGGCGACGCGCACGCCGGCCGCCTGCACGTTGAAGGCGTTGGCATCGGCCTGCACGGTCTCGAGCACGACCTCGCGCCGCCGGTAAGGCCGGCCGTCCGGTCCACGCGTCGACTCGGCGTTGGCGAGGTTCGAGACGGCGACTTCCATGCGCGCCCGCTGCACGTCGAGTGCACTGGCGCTGGCGGCAATCGCGGAAGACAGAGTGGAAGACATGATCAGCGACCTTCGTTGATGGCGTAGCGGACGAGGCGGAACTTCGCGGCCAGCACCGTCTGCGCCTTGGTGAAGTCGCCCGTGGCTTGCGTGAGGCCCAGCAGTTCGCGGTCGATCTGGACGTTGTTGCCGTCGCGCCGCTCGGCGAGGTTCGGCGCGTCGACCACCTGCGCGCGCGGATCGGCCACGTCGGCCGCGCCCGCGCCGAAGTGGCGGGCGTGACTGGCGGCCAGGCCCGAGGCGGCAAGCTGGTCGTCGAGCGCGTCGGCAAACTGCACGTCCTTCGTGCGATAGCCGGGCGTGTCGAGGTTGGCGATATTGCCGACGGCGGCGGCCTGCCGCGCGACGGCCTGCGTCATGTGTCGGCCTAGCGCCGCGGTAATCGCGGCATCGCTCATCGGGTCTGACATCGCGGTAACTCCATGCACAGCCAGCACGCGGCTGCGCGTGGCAGCCGGTCGGGACTGCCGATGGCGTCACGTTGTGCAAGAGGAATGCCGCCAATGCGGCGTTGCGCAGAATGGCCGGATGAAGCGCTGCCGCGCGTGTCAGACCGCGCAGCCGTGATCAGGATCTCGGCGACGGTAGGTGCGACCCGGTCGGGCGCCGACGCGATCCCGGCGTCAGACGGCGGGGATTAAAAGGATGCAGGCGTCGCAGCCGTCGCCTGGCTGCGTGCCCTCACGTGGTCGGTCCGCCGACACGTGAGCCGGCCGGCCGACACCTGTCATGCGGTTGGGGCCACCGGTGCCCGAGAGGCCCGTCGAACGGTCTCCCGCGTGGGGTGGTGTCGGGACAGACAGCCTGATGTCGTCAATCTGACCGCATGTCGACGGCCCGCAGTCCACCCTGTCAAGAATCGGACAGCTGCCATGTCGAACGCGACGGGTCCATGACGGGAAAGCGACCATCGTGCAGACACGCGCACCCCTGCCGTACCGGAACGGGTGGCACGGCAGTTGCCTTAGAGGAGTTCCGTTCCCCGCGCATGTCAATCGGCAGCGCCTGGGATTCCGTGAATGTGGGACCTCGTCCCCCTCCCCGAGGAGTCCATCGTGTCAGTGTCCGCCCGGCCGACAGTGCTTGTCGTTGAAGATGAGAATGAATCACGCCAGATGATCGTGGAGTCGCTCGAGGAGGCGGGCTTCTCGGCGGCCCAGGCCCCGAGCGCCGCCGATGCACTCTCCCGCCTCGACGGATTTGCCTATGACGCCATGGTGGTGGCCGTGCAGTTGCCGGACGGCGACGGACTGGACCTGCTCGACGAGGCGATGTCGCGCTATCCCGACATGCGCTGCGTCGTGACGACCGGCTTTGGCAGCATCGACCACGC
>JBIQJY010000024.1:0-25052 GCA_044507065.1 Acidobacteriota bacterium | reverse complement strand
GCTATCCCGACATGCGCTGCGTCGTGACGACCGGCTTTGGCAGCATCGACCACGCGGTGCGGGCGCTCAAGCGCGGCGCGGTGGACTTCCTCATCAAGCCATTCCAGCTCATCCAGCTGGTCCAGGTGCTCAAGACGTCGCTCAGCGAGCGTCGGCTGCAGTCGGAGAACGCCGAGCTGAAGGCGCGGCTCAACGATCGCTTCCGGTTCCGGGGCCTGGTCGGCACGAGCCCCGGCATGAAGCGGCTCTTCAACACGCTCGAACTCGTCTCGCCGATGAACAGCACGGTGCTCATCCAGGGCGAAACCGGTACGGGCAAGGAACTGGTGGCGCGTACCGTCCATCACAACAGTCCGCGGCGCGACCAGCCGTTTGTCGCGTTCAACGCCGCCGCCATTCCCGAGGGGCTGGCCGAAGCCGAGCTGTTCGGTCACGTGAAGGGCGCCTTCACCGGCGCCGTCAACGCGCGTGTGGGTCGATTCGAGGCAGCCGACAAGGGCACGCTGTTCATCGACGAAGTCTCGTCGATGACCATGGCGCTGCAGGCCAAGCTGCTGCGTGCGCTGCAGGAGCGCGAGGTGGAGCGCGTCGGCACGTCGAAGCCGCTGAAGATCAATGCGCGGGTCATCGCCGCCACCAACGACGATCTGCTGACCATGGTGCGCGAGGGCACGTTCCGCGAAGACCTCTACTACCGGTTGAACGTGGTGCGCGTGATGCTGCCGCCGCTGCGCGATCGACGCGAGGACATTCCGGTGCTGGCGCAGCACTTCGTCCAGCAGTCATGCGAGAGCAACGGGCTGGCGCCCAAGGTGCTGAGCCAGGGTGCGCTGCGACTGCTGATGAACTACAACTGGCCGGGCAACATCCGCCACCTGCAGAACGCGATCGAGCATGGCGTGACGATGAGCGGGGATTCGCGGGAGATCCTGGCCGAGGCGCTGCCCGATGAGCTGCTGACCCCGGCGGGCCTGACGGCCGTCACGCTGCCGTCCACGCCTGATGAAGGCATCAACTTCACGTCGACCATGTCGCAGGTCGAGCGGGAACTGATTCTCCGCTATCTCGCCAAGGCCAACGGCAACAAGCGGCAGGCCGCGCGACTGCTGAACCTCAGCCGCACGACGCTCATCGACAAGCTGCACCGACTGGGCGTCACCGACTCGTCGGCGGCGTAGGGACGGCTACAAGGCTACAAGGCGACGAGGCGACGAGGCGACTAGGCGGCAACACCTTGCAGCCTTGCAGCCTCGTAGCCTCGTAGCCTCGTAGCCTCGTCGCCTTGATCGCCTCTCCCCTACTGCCCCACGGTGAAATCGATGCTCGCGCGCGTGGTGCCCCAGTCGATGTGGAGCGTGCCGCCGGCGGGCGTGTCCTCGATGGAGAACGTCAGCAACTCGGCGGGGGCCGGTGGCGTACCCATGCGCATCGGCGCGCGCCCGAGATCCTGGCCTGCCGGGTACGGAATGCCCCACCCGCCCACGGCCTTGCTCACAATCAGATCCCACGGCCCGTCGCCCGTCCGCGTATTGAGCGAGTAGGTGCCGGCCGGAACGTCGAGCGTGCCGAAGCGCAGCGCCTTGTCGGTGACGATCGTCGTCTTCTCGTCGGCGCCCGTGCGCCACTCCTTGCCCCACCAGTCGAACGAGTTCAAGGCGCGCCCCTTGATCGACGGACGACCGTAGGTGATCGAAATGTTCGCGCCGTCGATGGCCCACTCGGCCTTGACGTGCGGATTCGGTCCCTTGCTCGGGACGTCGGAAGTCTTCTGAGCCTGGAGGCCCAGCGTGCATACGGCCAGCAGTGCTGCCGCCGTCATCGCTACTCGTCGCATGAGAGTTACTCCTCGTTACGTGGTGACGTGATTGAACTGTGGAACGACACGGCGTGCGCCTCAGCACGCGCCGATGCCGGAAACGCTGCAGTCGGGGAGGCGTGCGGGGATCGTAGCACGGCGCCAGCGCCGCCGGATGAAGCGTGGATGAAGGCGTCCGGCGCCTTCAGTAGCGCCGCTTGAGCTGACGCATCAGGTCGAACTTCGCTGTCTCGGCGACGGCCATGACCGCCATCACGCCGGCTTGGACCGGATCGCTGACAACGAGATCGGCGACGTCAGGCACGCTGCCAGCCATGTTCAGCGAGATGACCTGCAGGCCCGCGGCTCTCACTTCTTCGACCGCCGCGCTGATCTGCCCGCCCATGATCGATCCGGCCAGCACCAGCAGCTTCACGCGCGGCAACCGGACGACCGCACGAACGGCGGCTGCCAGCTCGCGCTCGCCCACCAGCGGAATCGTGTCGATCGAAATGCGCTCGCCGCGGATGTTGTGGCGGTCCGCCTCGACGATCGCCCCCATGGCCACGAACCCCACCTGCGCCCCGCCGCCCATGACGACGATACGCTTGCCGTAGATCTTGCCGAACGACGGCGTCTCGTCCACGCGGGTGACACCGTCAATCGCACGCAGGCCGGCGACGACCGGTGCGGCATCGCCCGACTCGATCGTGAACTCGAAATCGATCTCCGACAACGGCGAACCACCATGCAGATCGAGCGACGTGATGTTCGCGTCGTGATCGGCAAACACCTTCGTCAAGCGAAACAACAGGCCAGGCTGGTCGTTGGCGGTCACGATGAGGGCGTGGGCGGACATGGAGCCAACATCATAATCCGACCCGCCAGCCCGGCCGGCGGTCGCCACGATCCGACAGCGGTACTCGCCGTCGGCCGGGCGCCGGCCTACAATCTGGCTGTGCCCCGACTTCGACCCGCCGCGCCCCCACTCCCGGTCCTCCTGCTTCTGCTGACCGCCGGCTGTGGCGGCGAGGCGCCGCCGGCCGCCGAGGAGGTCCCGCGTGTGGTCGTCACCGCCGCCACCGTGCGCCGCGGCGACCTGCAGGACACGGCCAGCGCACCCGGCATCATCGTGCCGTCGCGCGCGGCCGACCTGACCGTTTACGCGGCCGAGGTCGCCGAGATTGCCGAACTGCCGAAGAACGAGGGCGACACGGTGGAGATCGGCGACATCCTCGTGCGCTACGACATTCCGTCGCTCACGCAGGAACTGGCGGCACTGCAGCTCGAGGTCATCCAGGCCACCTCACGGCTCGAACGCGCGGATGCCGATCTCGCGCGGCAGACTGAACTCTTCGATCGCGGCATCACCTCGCGCAACGCGTTCGATGCGAGCCGGCTCGAGCAATCCGCAGCCGAAAGCGCGTTGACCTCCATCCGCATGCGGCGGGAGGCCATCCAGCGCAGTGATGTCCGCAGCGTCGTCCGTGCCACATTCCCCGGTGTTGTCGCTGCGGTGTGGCACGCCGTCGGTGACGCGGTCAGGCCCGACACGACCGATCCCATCCTGCGCGTCGTCGATCCCACACGCGTGCAGGTATCCGTACAGCTGCCCGTCCCGCAGCTTGCCCGCATCGTGCCGGGCCAGACGGCCACCGTCCGCGCGATTGCGGCCGACGTGAGCGAACCGGCCACCGTGGTTTCGAAGGCGCAGACCATCGACCCGACCGCGCCGACAGGCGAAGTGCGCCTCGGGTTCGACGGCGACGCCACACTGGCGCTCGACACGCCGACGTCGGTCGAGATCCTGCTCGACCGACGATCCGACACGCTGATCGTGCCCTCGGCGGCCGTCGGGCGCGACGACATGGGGACGTTCGTCATGGTGGCCGGCGAGGATGGACTGGCGCACCGGCGCACGGTCCGGATCGGCCTGACGACGCCCAATCAGACCGAAATTGTCGACGGCGTCGAAGAGAACACGCGCGTGGTCCTGCCCGGCCAGGAAGAGATCTTCGACGGAACGCCCATCGCGATTTCGCGATAACACGCCTGCCGACTGCCCCACGCGCCCGGCCTCGGGCTGCTGTACACTCGAAGCTGCCTAAGTGGTCGTCACCGACGACCCGCGGGGGACCCAATGCGGCCAATCGGCCGCCGGGGCGAATCCGGACGATCCGGACGAGGAGTCTCTCCCTCGAGCCCGACAGCTAACCTCGCCGGCAAAGGAGACCGTGTGCAGTCGTTCCGCACGCCCGCCTGGCCGGCCGCCCGCGCCTGGCTTCTTTCCGGCCTCACGCCGTCCACCTCGACACCAGCCCACACAACGCACTGGCTGCGGGTGATGTGTCTCAGCGGCGTCGACTACTTCTCGACCCTCGGCTACCAGCCCAGCATTGCCTTCGTCGCGGCAGGATACCTCTCGCCGTTCGCGACAGTGGTGCTGGTGCTGCTGACGCTGCTGGGCGCATTGCCGGTATACCGGCGGATTGCAGCGCTCAGTCCGCACGGCCACGGCAGTCTCGCGGTGCTCGAAGAACGGCTGCCACGCTGGCGCGGGAAGACGTTCGTGCTCGTGCTGCTGGGCTTTGCCGCCACCGACTTCATCATCACCATCACCCTGTCAGCCGCCGATGCGGCCGAGCACGTCATCGAGAACCCGTTCGCGCCCGCATGGCTGCACCATCAGCTCGGTCTCACGCTGTTGCTCGTTGTGGTGCTCGGCGCGGTGTTTCTCCGGGGGTTCCGAGAGGTCATTGGTGTCGCGGTGTTCATCGTCGCCGCCTATCTCACGCTGAACGTCATCGTCATCGGCTACGAACTGTGGCAGCTCGCCACCCATCCGGCCGCCCTGACGGAGTGGCGGGCGCACATCCTCTCGCAGCAGTCGAACCCCTGGATCATCGCTGGGCTGGCGCTGATCTACTTTCCCAAGCTGGCGCTGGGTCTTTCAGGATTCGAAACCGGCGTCACCGTCATGCCGCTCGTGCGCGGTCACGGTGAGAGTGAGGCGGACGTGATCGCCAGCCGCATTGCCGGCACGCAGCGACTGCTGCTGACGGCGGCGCTCATCATGTCCGTGCTGCTCATCGGCAGCGCCATCGTCACGGCCACGCGTATTCCCGGCGGTACGTTGCTCGAGGGCGGCCCGGCCAACGGCCGGGCGCTCGCCTACCTTGCGCACCGCGACATGGGCGAAGCCTTCGGGACGGTCTACGACGTGGTGACCGTGGCCATCCTGTGGTTTGCCGGAGCCTCGGCCATGGCGGGCCTGCTCAATCTCGTCCCGCGCTACCTGCCGCGTTACGGCATGGCGCCCGACTGGGCGCGTGCCACGCGGCCGCTCGTCCTCATCATCACGGGCATCGGCGTGCTCGTCACCGTGCTGTTCGACGCCAACGTCGATGCACAGGGTGGCGCGTACGCCACCGGCGTGCTTGTGCTGATGACGTCGGCCGCCGTCGCCGTGACCATTGCGGTGCCCCGGCATCGGGGCGCCCTCATGGCGGTGACCGCCGTGTTCGTCTACACGACCATTGCCAACATGGTCGAGAGACCGGAAGGGCTGCGCATCGCCGCCTGGTTCATCGTCGCGATTATCGTCTCGTCGCTCATCTCGCGGGTGCGGCGATCGACCGAGATCCGCATCGGGCGCATCGACTACGACAAGCGAGCCCTGGCCCTCATCAGTCACATCGCGGGCCGCCGGCAGCCGCGCGTCGTCGCGAGCCGCCCGAATGGCGGGACACCAGCCGACTACGAGCGCAAGCTGGCGCGCGCACGGCAGACGCACGGCCTGAAGCCCGGTGATCCCGTGCTGCTGCTCGAAGTGACGCCGGGTGACGTGTCGGCCTTCTCGGACGACCTGGTCGTTCGCGGCGTCGATATCGGCGGCATGCACGTGCTCCGGTGCACGAGCCCGGCCGTGCCGAACGCGATTGCCGGCCTGCTGCTCGACCTGCGTGACCGCACGGGCAGTCTGCCCCACGTCTATTTCGGCTGGACCGAGGGCAACCCGCTCGTCTACCTGCTGAAGTTCCTCGCCTTCGGTGAAGGCGACACGGCCCCGATGTGCCGCGAGATCCTGCGGCAGGCCGAACCGGATCCTGAGCGGCGCCCACGCGTGCACGTGGGGTAACTCGCGCCGATCCGCAACGCGCTACAGCTTCACACGCTGCAGCCGCAGGGCGTTGGCAATGACCGAGACCGAACTGAGGCTCATTGCCGCGGCCGCGACCATCGGACTGAGCAGCAGTCCGAAAACCGGATAGAGCACGCCGGCCGCAATCGGAACACCCGCCGCGTTGTAGACGAACGCCAGGAACAGGTTCTGGCGGATATTGGCGACCATGGCGGACGAGAGCCGGCGCGCGCGCAGGATGCCCGACAGGTCGCCGTGCACGAGCGTCACCCCCGCGCTTTCCATGGCCACGTCGGTTCCCGTGCCCATCGCCACGCCGACGTCTGCAGCGGCCAGCGCCGGCGCGTCGTTGATGCCGTCGCCCGCCATGGCGACGACTCGTCCCTGACTCTGCAGCGCACGGACGACATCGAGCTTCTGTTCCGGCAGCACGTCGGCGCGGACCTCGCTGATGCCGATCTGGCGCGCCACGGCTTCGGCCGTCGTCGCATTGTCCCCCGTCACCATGATGACGCGCAGCCCGCCCTGTTGGAGCGCACGCACCGCAGCGGCGGCGTCGGGCCTGAGCGGATCGGCAACCGCCAGCACGCCGGCGACACGACCATCGACAGCCACGAACATGGCCGTGCGTCCATCGCGCCGCAACTCGTCGGCCACCTCCGCGAGCGACGCGGCGGCGATGCCCTCGCTCTCCATCAGCGCCCGGTTGCCGACCGCCACGCGGCGTCCTTCCACGCGCCCGATCACGCCGTGCCCGGTGCGCGAGTCGAAGTCCTCCACTTTCGCGGTCGTCACGCCCCTGTCGCGAGCCCCCTTCAGCACCGCCGTCGCCAGCGGGTGTTCGCTCGCCACCTCGAGGCTGGCGGCCAGGCGCAGCAGTTCGTCCTCGGCCATACCTTCGGTCCGCACGTCGACCAGGGCCGGGGCGCCGACGGTCACCGTGCCCGTCTTGTCCACGATGAGCGTGTCGACGGCGGTGAACCGCTCGATGGCTTCGGCGTTGCGGAAGAGCACGCCGGACCTGGCGGCTCGTCCCGTCGCCACCATCACAGACATCGGTGTGGCCAGACCCAGCGCGCACGGACAGGCGATGATCAGGACCGCCACGGCGTTCACCAGCGCGTGCGTCAGCCGCGGTTCCGGCCCGACGAACGCCCAGACGATGAAGGTGATGACGGCAATGACGATCACGGCGGGCACGAAATAGCTCGACACGGTGTCGGCCAGCTTCTGCAGCGGCGCGCGGCTGCGCTGCGCCTCGGCCACCAGCGCGACGATGCGGGCCAGCAGCGTATCGGCGCCCACCTTCTCGGCGCGCATGATGAAGCTGCCGGTCCCGTTGATGGTCGCGCCAACGACGCGATCGCCGGCCTGCTTCGCGACGGGCACCGGCTCGCCGGTCACCATCGATTCGTCGATCACGCAGCGGCCTTCGAGCACCACCCCGTCGACGGGCACCTTCTCGCCCGGCCGCACCCGCAGGTGATCGCCGACGTGCACGTGTCCCAGGTCGATCTCTTCTTCCGTGCCGTCCGGCCGGACGCGCCGCGCCGTCGTCGGCGCCAGGCCGGCCAGTTGTCGAATGGCATTGCCTGTTCGCGCGCGCGCGCGCAGTTCGAGCACCTGCCCGAGCAGGATCAGCGTGACGATGACGGCCGCCGCCTCGAAATAGGTCCCCACCTCGCCGTGCTCGTTGTGGAACGATGCCGGGAACAGGCCCGGGGCCAGCGTCGCGATGACGCTGTAGCCGAACGCCATGATCACGCCAAGCGCGATGAGCGTGAACATGTTGAGCGAGCGATTGCGAACCGAGGCCACGCCGCGCACGAAGAATGGCCACGCGGCCCAGGTGCAGACCGGAATCGCGAGCGCGAACTCCACCCACGACTGACCGCGCCACATGCCGCTGAACATGCTGCCCATCGTGATGACGAGCAGCGGGGCCGAAAACGCGGCCGCGATCCAGAACCGGCGCGTCATGTCACGCAGTTCCGTGTCGTCGGCCGGCTCGGCGGTCACGCGCATGGGTTCGAGTGCCATGCCGCACAGCGGACAATCCCCCGGCCCCTCGTGCACGACCTCCGGATGCATCGGACACGTGTACGGATTGGTCATCGATGCCGCCCGCGCCGCGGCATCATCGGCGGCCGCGTCGGCCACGGCGACGCCGGCGCCGGCGCCGTGTGCATGATGGTCGTGGCCGTGGACGTGGCCGTCCGAATGGGTCGCTGCGGGTTTCATCCGGTGCAACTGCATCGGCGCGGCGGCAGGCATCCCGCCGGGACCGCGAGCGAGGACGCCGGCAGGATCGGCCGCGAACTTCTCGCGGCAGCCAGGACTGCAGAACCAGTACGTGATGCCGTCGTGTTCGAACGAGCCGCCGCGCGCCTTGCCCGGGTGCACGGTCATCCCGCACACGGGGTCGATCGTCGTCTCATGGGCCGTCATCGCGTTGCCTCCGCCGCATCGGTACCGAGCGCCATTGGGTCAGTATCGACCATACACCGTGGCGCAAGGACCTTCGCGGCGCGGTAGGATGATCGGAAACACGCCACGCAAGGAGAAGACATGGCCAAAGAACCGTCAGGATTGATGAATCGCCGCAGGATGCTGGGCACGAGCACCGCCTTGATCGGAGGCGCTGTCGCGGGTGTCGCCACGAGCGCCCTCGGCACGAAGGCGCTCGAAGCGGCGCCCGCGCAGTCCGGATCGCCGGGCGCGAGTCCCAACCTGAATCCGCCGACCGTCCAGGTCAAGGGCGGCAGGCTTCGCGGCCTCCGCGAAGGATCGACCTATTCATTCCTCGGCATCCGCTACGCGGAAGCCGAGCGCTTCGAACTGCCCCGGCCGGCGCCGGCGTGGCAGGGTACGCGCGACGCCCAGGTGTGGGGCCCGATCTGTCCCCACCCGGCGCAGACGTCGGTCAGCGGC
The DNA here is from genome assembly GCA_044507065.1 of Acidobacteriota bacterium. Taxonomy (GTDB): domain Bacteria; phylum Acidobacteriota; class Vicinamibacteria; order Vicinamibacterales; family SCN-69-37; genus SCN-69-37. Next base: position 16,185 of record JBIQJY010000024.1, on the reverse strand, counting down.
GACGAACTCGTCTTTCCGCATCGGTACTGGATTCAGAACGAGCACTGTCAGTACCTGAACGTCTGGAGCCAGGATCTGAATCCGGCCGTGAAGAAGCCGGTCATGGTGTGGATGCACGGCGGCGGGTTCACCAACGGATCGTCGATGGAATCCTACGCCTACGACGGCAGGAGCCTGAGCGAGTTCGGCGACGTGGTCGTGGTCAGCATGAACCACCGGCTGAACATCCTCGGCACGCTCGACCTGTCGGCCTATGGCGCGCAGTACGCGAACTCGCGCTATACGGGGACCGCGGATCTGGTGACGTCGCTCGAGTGGGTGCGCGACAACATCGAGGCGTTTGGCGGCGACCCGGCCAACGTCATGATCTTCGGGCAGTCGGGCGGCGGCGGCAAGGTCGTCCGCATGATGCACATGCCGGCGGCGCGGGGACTGTTCCACAAGGTGTCGGCGCAGAGCGGCGGCAACAATTCGTACCGCACCTCCGACCCGGCCGAGAGCATCAAGCAGCAGCAGGCCATCGCGGCCCACACGCTGCGGCTCCTGAACCTGACGGGCAGCCAGATCGATCGCCTGAAGCAGGTGCCCTACACCGAACTGATTGCGGCCGGCGATGCCGCACGGCAGGCGGCGGCCAAGGAGTTCGGCCTGGGCAACCTCGGGTGGAGCGTCATCGCGGACGACAAGTACGTGATGCGCGAGCTCACCGACTACGCACACGGGGTTCCGCTGATGGCCGGCGCGGTCTTCAGCGAGTTCGGCGGCACGCTCAGCACGGGCGACCGCAAGAACGAGTGGTCGGACCAGGAGGTCGACCGCCAGCTGACGGCCAAGTACGGCGCCCGCAAGGACGAGATCGTCACCGAGTTCCGCCAGGCGTTCCCGCACATGAAGGTGCAGGATGCGCTCTACTACTCGGCCACGTCGCGCCCGGGCGTGAAGGCGCTGCTCGGGCGCCAGCTCGAGAAGAGCACGGTCCCCGTCTACAACTATCTGTTCACGTGGGAGTACCCGATCAATGGCGGCATCACGGCCTTCCATTGTTCGGAGCTGGCCTTCTGCTTCCACGCCCTGCAGGTGCCGCAGAACACGACGGCCACCGGTGGCGGCCCGGAGGCCATGGCGCTGCAGGACAAGGTGGCGCAGGCGTGGGTGAACTTCGCGAAGACGGGTAACCCCAGCCAGCCGGGCCTCGAGTGGAAGCCGTACACGGCGGCCGATCCGCAGGCGATGGTGTTCGACAGCACGAGTGAGTCGCGCGCGCTGCGCGACGACAGGCTCGTGTCGCTCATCACGGACGCGCCGAGCAGCTGACGAGGTTCAAGGGGTGGGCCGGCGATGGGTCGGCCCCACCCCGCCGGCACGGGCTGGCGAGCGGCGGACCTATGAGACCGGCGCGGCCTGGAGCGGAACGCCGGATGCCGCGTTGTCCGCCTGTCGCATCAACTCGAGCTGGACCGCATCGATCAAGGCCTTCCAGCTTGCTTCGATGACGTTGTCGGACACGCCAACGGTCGTCCACGTGCGCTGGTGATCGGACCATTCGGTCAACACGCGCACCTTGGCGGCGGTGCCCTTGTAGGAGTCGAGCACGCGCACCTTGTAATCGATCAGGCGGATGTTGCCCACCGCGGGATACACCGGGGCGAGCGCCTGGCGCAGTCCTTCGTGCAGTGCATTGAACGGCCCGTGGCCCGTCGCGGTCATCGTCACCGGGCCCTGCGGCGTGCGCAGGGAGACACTCGCCGTGGCGCGCGGCCCCTCGGCGCCGGCAGATCGCATCGTGACCTCATAGCCATCGACATCGAAGAACCGCTGGTCGGGTGTGAGCGCCTGGCGCACGATGAGCTCGAACGACCCTTCCGCTGATTCGAACTCGTAGCCGTCGTACTCGAGCTGCTTGATCTGCTCGAGCAGCCCGCGGCGCGCCTCATCGTCGAGCCGGTTGGCAAGGCCCTGCTGGTCGAGCTTGTAGAGAATGTTGCCGCGCCCCGACAGATCGCTCACGAGGACGCGCTGGCGATTGCCGACAAGCTCCGGCACGATGTGTTCGTAGGTGGCCGAGTCCTTGAGCACGGCCGCCACGTGGACGCCGCCCTTGTGCGCGAACGCGCTGCGGCCCACGAACGGCTGGTCCCCGCGCAGCGGCAGGTTGGCGACGTCGGCGATGAAGCCGCAGAGCGATGACAGTTCAGCCAGCCGGTCGCGGCCGACGGTGGTGTGTCCGAGCTTCAGTTCGAGATTGGCCATCACCGAGGCGAGGTTGGCGTTGCCACAGCGCTCGCCGTAGCCGTTCATGCAGCCCTGCACGTGCGTGGCGCCGGCCTCGACGCCGGCGAGCGCGTTGGCCACGGCCACATCCGAGTCGTTGTGCGGATGGATGCCGATGACCCCGTCGAAGCGCCGGCGGATCTCGCTCACGATCTCGAAGAGCCGGCCCGTCTGCACGCCGCCGTTCGTATCGCACAGGCACAGCACGTCGGCCCCGGCGGCGTGCGCGGCCTCGAGCGTGCGGATCGCGTAGTCCGGGTTGGCGAGATACCCGTCGAAGAAATGCTCGGCGTCGTAGACGACTTCCTTGCCGTGCGACTTCAGGTACTCGACGGTGTCCTTGATGAGCGCGAGGTTGTCATCGAGGCCGATGCCGAGCGCGCGCGTGACGTGAAAGTCCCAAGTCTTGCCGAACACGGCCACGACGGGCGTGCCCGCCTCCACCAGCGCATTGACACTCGAATCCTGGTCCACCCGGTTGCGGGCCAGGCGCGTGGCGCCAAACGCGGTCAGCTTCGCGTGGCGCAGCGTCAGCTCGCGCGCACGCGCGAAGAACTCCCTGTCCTTGGGATTCGACCCCGGCCAGCCGCCCTCGATGTAGTCGATGCCGAACGCGTCGAGCCGGGCCGCGATGAGCAGCTTGTCGTCCACGGAGAACGAGACAGCCTCGCCCTGGGTGCCGTCGCGGAGGGTGGTGTCGAACGTATCAATCTTCATAACCAGCCATGTGCCTGGGCGTGTGGGAACAATCGGCTCTAAGTGATTGAGCCTGAGCCTGTTCATTGTATATCGGCCGCGAGGGGCCGACAGGCCAGCCGACAACGGTCAGCGCCGCCCGCCAGGAGCGGTTCGCGACGCGTGCGGCTGAGGCCGCGCGACTGTCGTCTGGAACCGCCTAGGCGCGTCCGAGGTTGAGCCGGATCGTCGTCCCGCGTCGTTCACCCGGGATGAAGACGGCATTGCCCCCGAGCTGCTGCGCTGCCGCGCGAACGGTGAGCGCCGCCAGGCTCGCGCTCCAGCCGCCGGGCCGGTCGCTCCACGACGCGTCGAAAAACCGCAGGCTCGTCCCGGGCGCCGCTGTCACGTCGGCCTGCGCCACCTCGACCTGGCGCAGTTCTCCGCCGGCCGGGTCCAGCGTCACCCGGATGTGCATGCCTTCGCTCGCCGTCGCGACGTTGAGCGTGGCATACACGGCGCCGGTGACGGCGGCGGCAAGCGCACGGTCATCGATCGCAAGGGGCGCGTTCCAGTCGGTTGCCGCCAGCTCGAGGGTCGCGCCGGCCAGCCGGCATTCCGGCGACAGGCCCTGACGCAGCTGCTCGACGATCTGGCTCACGGCTTTCGGTCCCGACTGGCCCCGATGCCGGCCGTCGAGGAGTGCCGAGGCATGGAGCAACCAGGAGGCCCGCCAGGCCTGCGCGCGCAGCAGGTCTGCGCCCATCCGCCGCACGAGCGGCGACCCGTCGGCCAGCGTGGCGGCGGCCGACAGCATGGCGGAGATCTCGTCGTTCAGTTGAGCCATGACGCGGTCGCTGCGCCTGTCGCGTCGTTCGACCGGGACGTCGCGATCGCCGAGGTCGGCCGCTGCGGCCGGGTGACGCGGTGCGTCGAGTCGGTCGACGCGCTCGCGGCGGCTGACGAGTTGTTCCACATAGTGCGCGTCGGCGCGCATACGATAGGCGGCAGGAAGACCTTCCCGTTCCGAGCGGCTGTGCGCCGCACCGGTGTCAATGTCCGAGTGTTCCGAGGCGAACTTGTCCGGGGTGGTTCTCCTTCCGACGACGACTTCGGAAGGGTCGATGTCTGACACGCTGGGGACCTCCACGACGAACCCGACGAAAAGATGTCGCATGGTAGCAAAAGCGACTTCCGCATGCACCACGGGAATGCATCGGGTTGACGTTCGGCGCCCGCGGCGACAAAAATCTTCCATGACGCGATGCTTCCCCTTCCCGACCTGACGCTGCTCGAGTGGCTGCTGGTCGTCGCGGGGGCCACGGGCATCGGCATTGCCAAGGCCGGGTTCTCCGGCGTGAACTTCGTTCACCTCATCGTTTTCGCGCTCATCTTCGGTCCGCGCGAGTCGACGGGCATCATCCTGCCCATGCTCATCGTGGGCGACATCGCGGCCGTCATCGCCTTCCGCCAGCACGCGCGCTGGGACTACATCCGCCAGATGCTGCCACCCGCCTGCGTTGGCGTGGTCGCCGGGTCGTTCATGATGGCGCGCATGGACGATGGCGTCTTCACGCCGCTCATCGGCTGGATCCTCGTGGTGCTGACCACGATGCAGCTGGTGCACATGTGGCGGCCGGGACTCTTTGCCGGCGCACCGCAGTCGAGGCCATTCGCGTGGCTGACCGGGCTGGTGGCCGGCGGCACGACCATGATGGCCAACGGCGCCGGGCCCATCATCGCGCTGTTCGCGCTGGCTGTCGGACTCCCGAAATGGGAGTTCGTCGGGACGAGCGCGTGGTTCTTCCTGATCATCAACGTGTTCAAGCTGCCGTTCAGCTACGGGCTGGGCCTGATTCACGCCCCGACGCTCTCGCTCAACCTGGTGCTCGTGCCGGCCGTGGTGACCGGCATCGCCATCGGACGATGGCTCGTGCACGCCGTGCCGCAGGGCATTTTCAACACCCTGCTGCTGGTGTTCGCCGCTGTCGCCGCGCTGCGGCTGATTGGCGTGTTCTGAGGCGGACGTCGACCGCGTCCACAATAGAAAACGGGCGGACGGGAATGACTCCCATCCGCCCGTGTGTGTGAGATGAACGTCAGCGCCCGCGGCGCCGCGTCCTACGGCGTGCCGATCCTCAGAACGAGAACCGGACCGTGGCCTGCAGCGTCCGCATGGCCTGCGCCGAGGTCGCCGCACCGAAGCCCGCGTTGCGCGGCGTCAGGCGCGACTCGTTGAGCGTGCCGTCGGCGTTGTACTGCGAGTTGCGCACGGTCAGGTCCGTCGGGCTGTTGTACTGGACGGTCGTCACGCGGTTGTTGATCACGACCACGTCGAACGCGTTGAACGCATCGAGACGGACCTGGACGGCCCGGCCGCCGCCGAAGCGGAACGAACGCGCCACCGCGAGGTCCACCGTGCGGTCCGCGCACCCGCCGAGCAGGCTGCGGCCCGACTCGAGCCCGAGGCTGCCGTATCCCGGTCCGGTGACCGAGTTGACGTTGAACTGCGCGTACCGGTTGTCCGAGCAACCCGAGCCCGGATCGCCCACGTAGACGATCCGTGCCGCGTAGTCAGGCGATCCCGTGAGGTTCACGTTCGCGCCGTTGCTGTTGTAGCTGTAGTTCAGGTCGTACCGCGGACCCGATCCCGCCGTCAGCACGCCCGACAGCTGCCAGTCGTTGACGATGGCCGCCAGCACGCGGCGGACGCCGCCATCGGCGTTCATGTCGGGCAGGTCCCACACGGCATTCGCCTTGACGATGTGCCGCTGGATGCCGATGTCCTTCATCAGCGCCTCGTAGTCGGCCTGGTCGGCGCGCACCGAGTAGCTGCCGTCGGCCGCGTGCTCGAGACGCAGCGGCAGGCCGGTGTTCCCCGTGAACGCGAGGCTCAGCGTGTGGTTGATGCCGAACGACAGGCCGTTGCGGAACCGCCGGTTGAACGACGTCTGCACCGACTGGTAGGTCTGCGAGTACTGCGTCAGCCGCGCCTGAATCTGTCCGAGACCCGCGTAGGGCCGCAGCAGGTTCGTGGTGTAGGCCGTCGCGCCCGGGACCGCGCTCGTGCCGAGCGTCGGATCCTGGTTTTCCGGCAGATACGCCGCGCCGAAGTCCACGGCGTTCAGGTTGGTCGGGCTGCCGAAGTTGGCCGCCAGCATGTTGTAGCCGTGCTGCCCGACATACGACACGTCGAGCGACGAGGCCCACGGCAGCGCCACCTGGACGCCGACGTTCCACTGCACCGACGAGGGCACCTTCGCGTCGTACTGGAAGATGCTCAGCGAGGGCACGCCGACCGTGCTCAGCCCGGTGCCGACCGTCTGCAACTGGCCGTTCACCAGGTTGGTCGACGTCGAGTAGGGCGGGTTGGCCGCGCTGCCCATGACGGTGTTGCCTTCGGGGCGGTCGTAGAACAGTCCAACGCCGCCGCGCACGACGAACGACTGCGTGCCCGTCAGGTCGTAGGCCGCGCCGAACCGCGGCGCGAAGACGAGCGTCGGCCACACGTAGGCCGTATCGGCAATGCCCTGTCCGGACTGGACGATGCCGTTGTTGAGGTCACCCGAGTTCGGGATCGGCGTGCCGATGGCGGCCGCCGTGTTCGCCGTGCCCGGCGCCGTGAGGATCTCGCCGGTGAGCGGATGCATCGCGTTGCGGTCGTTGCCCGTGCAGGCCACGGCCCCGCTGCGGCAGCCGGCGACGTAGAGCAGCGGCGCGCTCGACGGCGACCAGCGGTCGGCGAAGAAGTTCGACGACTGCAGGTACTTGTCGTGCTGCGGCTGCTGGTGCGTGAACCGCATGCCGTAGTCGAGCGTGAGCCGGTTGGTCACCTTCCAGTTGTCCTGGAGGTAGAACTCGGTGTTGCGGTAGATGTTGCCGCCCTCGACGAACTTCGAGCCCTGCAGGTACTGCGTGAAGACACCCAGTGCCGCGTTGGCGTAACCGAAGCCCGAGTCGAGCATGTTGTTCGTGTCGTTGCCGAAGTTCAGGTAGCCCTGGAACGTCAGGTTCGCCACGCCGCCGGCGCCCGGCCCCGTGTTCTGCGCCTTGTAGCTGTGGTTGTTGTAGAAACCGGCCTTCAGCGTGTGACGCCCGGCGACCTTCGTGATGCTGGCCGCGAAGTCCTGCGTCTTGTTGATGTTCACGTAGCTCGGGAACGACTGGTTGGGCGGCGCGTTCGCGATGCGATTGCCCCAGGCGAAGTTGGGCAGCAGGTTGATGCGCGAACCATCCCACCAGCCGGGCTTCAGATCCTGCAGCACGTCATAGGCGTAGTAGCGCGGATCGACCACACCGGCATCCTCGTAGAGCATGGGCAGGTCCGCGAAGCCGTTGAGCCGGTTCGCCGAGTCGGCCATCACGAGCGTGCCGAGCTGGTTCTTGATCGACCCGTAGGTCGCCTCGAGGAACGTCGTCGAGTTCAGCGTGTAGTTCACCGTGAAACCGACGTTGGTGACGTACGGGTACGGGTTGTACGCGTCGTTGAACCCCTGGATCGTGCCCGGGGTGGTCAGCCGGCGCGCGCGCTGGCCCGAGTACTTGCCCGTGAGGCGCAGCGACGGCGACAGCTGGTAGTCGACCCGCAGGGCCGGCTGCTGCGTCAGGTTGTTGACCGATGGCGCCTGCACTTCGTAGTTGTAGTTCTGGCCGATGGGCTGGTCGATGTTCGGCAGCGGATACCGGTTGAGCAGCGCGAGGCCGGTGCCGTAAATGCGATCGGCCGGAATGACGTTGCCGGCAAACGTGCCGCCGGTGGCGCCGTCGGCCAGCTGCGCGATGGGCTGGCCGTTGTTGTCGAGCGACTGCGAGAAGTCGCCCTGCCGCTCGAGCAGCGTCGGCACCCGCAGCCGAATCGGATTGCCGCCGTTGATCGTCGTCGTCGTCGGGCGGAACTCGTGGCTGTAGAAGAAGAACAGGCGGTTCGAGCTGCCCGGACGGCCGACGGGGCCGCCGATGGAATAGCCGAGCGTCTGCGTCTTGTTCTTCGCCTTCGGGTCGCCGTTGCGCTCGTTGACCCAGCTGTTGCTGTTCCAGTCCGAGTTGGTCAGGACGTCGTAGACCGAGCCGTGGAACTGGTTGGAGCCGCTCTTGGTGACGGCCGTCACCTGCAGGCCGCTCGACCGGCCGTACTCGGCCTGGTAGCCGGAGGTCAGCACCTTCACTTCGGCAATGGCCTCGACGTTCATCTGGAGCATCTGGCCGTTGTTGCCCGTGTCCATGGCCGAGATGCCGTCCATCATGATGTTGTTCTGACCGCCGCCGCCGAGCCGGTTGAGCGTGCCGGCGACTCCGGGTGCAAACGACGTCAGCGACGCGAAGTTGCGGTTGATCGGCAGGTTCTCGACCTGGACGGCCGAGACGGCAAACGAGCGCTCACCGCTCTGTGCCTGGATGAGCGGCACTTCGGCCGACACCTCGATGGTCTCTTCGGCGCCGCCCGGCTCGATGACGAGCTGGGGTACGACGACGCGGTCGCCGCCGCTCACCGTGATACCGGTCTGCCGCAGCGTGCGGAATCCGGGCATGGTGACCTCGATCAGGTACCTGTCCGGGGTGACGTTCGGGAACGTGTAGTCGCCCGTTCCGCTGGTGTACACCGGCACCGACGAGGTGCCGCGGGTCTCGCTGGTCAGAATGACCGTCGCGCCAGGGATCACGCCCCCCTGGCTGTCAGCAACCGTACCCGAGATGGTTCCGGTCGTGATCTGAGCCGAGGCCGCCGTGCCCGTGCCAACCAGCACGGCCATGAGCAGGCCCAGGACTCGTAGAACCGACTTGCCTGTCTTCAACGTTTCTCTCCTCCATGACTGCCCCGCGCAGCAGGCCGGCGCCGCCCGGACCCCGAACGAGGCCGAATGGGCGGACGACGACCGATGAACAACAGGGGGCAGGTCTAACTAGGACGGAGCGATTCTGACAGCGGGGGACGAACCTGTCAAATAAATGTCATCCGATTGACAGGTGTCGCAAGTTGTGGTGTGTTTTTCGACTCACTGGGACATTTAACCCTGTCGAAATGGTGACAAACAGCCTGTCTGACAGGTGTCCGACAGGCTGTCAGACAGGATCGGCCGCACCCGGCGCCTGACGCCAGACCGCCAGCATCGCGCCAAACCCGCAGACCAGGAGACCCGTCACCGCCACGACGCCCGCGCCCGGATAACCGGGAAGCAGTTGCAGCGACGCGGCGCCCACCGCAGGACCGACGCAGATCCCGAGGCCGATCGCCGCCTCGTGCAGTCCGCCGTGTTCGGCCTTCGTGTCGCTCAGATCCATCGAGTAGAACAGCGACGAGTAATACGCCATGCCCGTGGCCAGGCCGAAGACCACCTGACCCAGCACGAGCACGACCAGCGTCGGGGCGACGAGGATCGAGACAAAGCTCGCCACGAGCAGCACGTAGCCACCGGCGAGAAAGCGGAACCGATAATGCCAGCCGCTCCACTGCCACAGCAGCGCGAACGCCAGCATGCGGGCAAAGAACCAGATCGAGCAGAACATGCCCACCTGCGTCGGCGACAGCCCGAGCCGTGACGCCAGGCCCGGCATCACCGCGAGGAGCGTGTAGACGGCCACGTACGACAGCGGGTTGGCCATCCAGGCGAGCCGGAGAAAGACGGCGGCCCGTGCCGGGCGGTCGCGCAGCGCGGCGGGCGGTCCGGCCGGCACCGTGATGGGCTCGGGCACATCGGCGCGCCGCGGCAGCCCCGGCATCCGCCGCGCCAGCCAGCTCACCATGAGGAGCTGCACCAGGAACAGCGCGGCCGGCAGGCCGAAGATCAGTCCCGGCCCGAGCCACTCGTACAGTGGTCCACCGGTGAAGTAGGCGACGGCGGCCGAGCCGGACCACGTCAGGTTGTAGATGCCGACGCGGTGCGGCACACGCTCCGGCGGCTCGTCGGCCATCGTCAATGCCTCGAGCGCCGGCCAGATGAGCAGCAGCGCGACGGTGTAGGCCGCCACGACGACCAGCGCGCCTGCGGCCGTCGACATCCAGGCACCGGCCACCATCGTCAGCAGCAGGCCGGCATAGCCCACCCGGAGGCTCGTGATGTAGCCGCGACGTTCCGCGAACTTCCCGCCCTGCCAAGCTGCATAGACGTAGATGGCGCCGTGCATTGCCGCCACCCACAGGTTCGTCCTGTCGCCGAACCCGTACTCGTCCCGCAGATAGAAGAACAGGTAGTTGAAGTAGTACTGGGAGGCCAGCGTGTTGAGGGCGGTGAGCGTGTAGCAGCCCGCCTTCAGGGCGCGAGGTGACATGGAGGTGTACTGCGGCAACGCGCACACATCCGTGCGCCGCACAGCATGGTAGCCGACCGGACGACGGTTTGATCAGCGCTGATCGGGTTGGCCCAGCAGCCCGTGCATGGCTTCGACGCGGATGCGGTAGCCTGCCTGGTTCGGGTGGACGCGGTCTTCCACCCACAGGTCTTCGCGCGGCTGGCCGTCGGCCGTGAGCATGACGTCCCAGAGGTCGATGAAATGCAGGTTCGGCTGCGTCGCGACCCAGGCGGCCACCAGGGTATTGGCCCGGCGTCGCGCCGGCGCCTGGTCCCATCGGCCGGGCCCCGGCGTGATGCTCGAGAACGCGATGGGCACGTCGGGCATCGCGGCGCGCACCGTGGCGACAAACGCCTGGAAGTCGGCCAGGACCTGCTCGGGCGTGCGACCTGTGTTGATGTCGTTGCCGCCGACGTGTGTCACGACGAGTCGCGGCGCATACGGCAGGACGAGGCGCGTCGCGAAGTGTGCCAGGTCGGTCGTCCGGAACGAATCGATGCCGCGGTTGACGACGGCATACCCCGGCAGGTCCTCGGACAACGTGCGCCAGCGGTAGAACTGCGAGTCGCCGACGAGCAGAATCGCCCCCTTTGGCGGCATCGACGCGCGATCGGCCTCTTCGTAGGCGCGAACGTTCGGTTCGAAGCGATCCTGGACGACGGCCGCTGGAGCGGCTGCCGTGGCGCCCGTCCCGAGAGCCGCATGAACCGCCAATCCCGCCAGCAGCGTGCCAACCATCGCGCCTTGCGTCCAGCCTCGATGCATGTCGCCTCTCCCTCGTCAGCGAAACGGGCGAGCAGTCTATCGCGATTCGGTCCGGCGCGAGGCGCAAACGACCGGCGCACGTCCTTGTCTATGATCGCGGCGTGGACGCCACGTTCGACGTCGCCATCATCGGTGCGGGTGCCGCGGGCCTTGCCACCGGCATCTTCCTCGGGCGCAAGGCGCCGCGCCTGCGCATCGCCGTGCTCGATGGCGCGCGGCGACCGGGCGCGAAGATCCTCGTCAGCGGCGGGTCGCGGTGCAACGTCACGAACGCCGAGGTGACCGAGCACGATTTCAATGGCGGGCGCCGCCCCGTCATCCGGCGCGTGCTGCGCGCGTTTCCCGCGAGCGCCGCCGTCGAATTCTTCCGCGAGCTGGGCGTGGGCCTGCACGAAGAGGAGCACGGCAAACTCTTCCCGGACACGAACCGGTCGCGCGACGTGCTCGACGCGCTGCTGCGGGCGCTCGCCTCTGTCGGCGTCCCGCTTCGGGCCGACCATCGGGTTCATGCCGTCGCGCGCGACGACGCGGGCGGATTTCTCCTCGAGACGTCCCGTGGCGCGATGCGCTGCGGCACGGTGGTGCTGGCCACGGGCGGCCTGTCGCTGCCCAAGACCGGAAGCGACGGCGCCGGCTATCGCTTCGCCCGGGCGCTCGGGCATGCGGTCGTGGCCACCACACCCGCGCTCGTCCCGCTGCGCTTCGACGCCGCGTCCGCCCGACCGTGGCACGCCGGACTGTCGGGCGTGGCGCTGCCCGCGGTGCTGCGCGCAACGGCCGACGACCGGCCGGTAGCGACCATCACGGGCGCCCTGCTCTGGACGCACTTCGGCATCAGCGGTCCGGCCGCGCTCGACGTCTCGCGCCACTGGCTGCGGGCGCGCCAGGACGGGCACGCGCCCGGGCTGCGCGCCAATGTCCTGCGGCTGACGTTCGAGGCAGCCGAAGCGCAGTGGCTGTCGATCGCGTCGATGCACCCGCGCCAGTCGGTCACCAATGCCGCGGCCACGCTCGTGCCGGCCGCCGTGGCTGCCGCCGCGGCCGCGCACGCCGGCATCGACGGCGCGCGCGTTCTCGCGGACCTGCCGCGCTTCGATCGCCGCCGCCTGCTCCACACGCTCACCGACTGGCCGCTGCCGGTGACCGACTCGCGCGGCTACGACTACGCCGAGGTGACGGCCGGCGGCGTGGCGCTCGACGAGGTCGATCCGGGCACCCTCGAATCGCGCCGCGCGCCGGGGCTCTTCCTGGTAGGCGAGGTGCTCGACGTCGACGGCCGGCTCGGCGGCTTCAACTTCCAGTGGGCCTGGTCGAGCGCGTACGTGGCGGCCGGCGGCATCGCGGCGACGGCCAGGCGCGCGTGATGACGGGACGAGCGTGCTCGTCTCTACTACGTTTCGGGGCCGCTGTCGGCGGTCGTGTGTCGACTCTTGTCCATGGGCGTTGGGGCCCCACCCCCAACGCCTTCTCCCTGAACTGACGCCGAGCCCTCACCACTCGCGCTACGCGCGAGGCTTCGGGCTGTCGTGCGGGCCCCATTTCCAACGCTTCTCCTTGAACTGACGGTGCCCCTCAACACGCCTGCTACGCAGGCGGTCTCGGGCGTTTCACACTGGCGCTCTCGTCTGCGGTCCCGACGGCCTGCTCTTGCATTTCCCGGCGGGCGGGGACACACAGGCGGAAACGCGTCGCTTCCTGCGACGCGATTCCGAACTGGCGCATACCGTCGCACGCCGAGTCACTCGCGCGGCAGCCATCGGCCCGCGCGGACAGGAATGCAGCGCGGACGCGAGGACGCGCGACTGAGACACTGACACCCCGAAGCCGCCTGCGTTCAGCAGGCGCGCTGAGGGCTCGGCGGCAGTTCAGGGAGAAGGCGTGGGGGTGGGGCCCCACGCCCATGAACAAGAGTCGACAACGGACAGTCAGCGCGAGTGCTTCGGGGTCAGCGTCAGATCGGGGAGAAGCGTTGCGGGTGGGGCCCCAACGCGATGAATAAAAGTCGACCACAGCGCGAGCGCTTCGAAGGACAGCATCAGATCAGGAGAAGCGCTGCGCGCTGCGCCCCTCGCCCTGACACCCCGAAGCCGCGCGCGCAAGCGCCGCGCGCTGAGGGGACCATCGTCAGTGCAGCGCAATTGGCGCGGGGTGGGGCCCCGCGCCATGACACCCCGACGCCGCGCGCGCCCGAGTCGCTCGCGCGTGCGTCCGCGCGGGCCGATACCTGCCGCGCTCGTTCCGCGGCGATGCGCTGGGGAATCGCGTCTCCGTTCACTCGCGTTTCGCGCTTACGCCCACGCCTGTGGTCCCGAATGGGCTGTTGCTGCATTACCTGCAGCCCGGGACACACAGGCGGAAACGCGTCGCTTCCTGCGACGCGATTCCGAACTGGCGCATACCGTCGCACGCCGAGTCACTCGCGCGGCAGCCATCGGCCCGCGCGGACGACAATGCGGCGAGCACGCAAGGCGCGAGACTTGAGACCCCTGACGCCCCGAAGCCGCGCGCGCCAGCGCGCGCGCTGAGGGGACCATCGTCAGTGCAGCGCAATTGGCGCGAAGCCGGGCCCCGCGCCAGACACCCCGAAGCCGCGCGCGCAAGCGCCGCGCGCTGAGGGGACCATCGTCAGTGCAGCGCAATTGGCGCGGGGGTGGGGCCCCGCGCCATCAAAAAATAGTACCCTCCCCCTATGCCGGAAAACATTGCCTGGATTGGAACCGGAGTCATGGGCACGTCGATGTGCGGCCACCTGCTGAAGGCGGGGCACAACGTGACTGTCTATTCACGCACGCGCGCAAAGGCCGACGGGCTCGTCGCCGCCGGCGCCCGATGGGCCGAGACGGCCGGTGAGGCCGCCGCGGCCGCCGACATCATCTTCACGATGGTCGGGTTTCCGCAGGACGTGCGACAGGTGTACTTCGATACCGACGGCATCATCGCCAACGCGCGGACCGGTGCGGTCCTCGTCGACATGACCACGACATCGCCCAGCCTGGCCGTCGAGATCGACACGGCCGCTCGGACGCACAGTCACCTCGCGCTCGACGCCCCCGTCTCGGGCGGCGACGTCGGCGCCCGCAACGGCACGCTCTCCATCATGGTGGGCGGCGAAGCCACGTCGCTCGCGCGCGTCATGCCGCTCTTCGAACTCATGGGCCGCAACATCGTCCACCAGGGTCCGGCCGGCGCGGGCCAGCACGCCAAGCTCTGCAATCAGATCGTGATCTCGGGCACCATCATCGGCGTGTGCGAATCGCTGCTCTACGGCAAGCGCGCGGGGCTCGATCTCGAGACCGTACTGAAGGCCATCAGCGGCGGCGCGGCCGCGTGCTGGACGCTCGACAACCTGGCGCCGCGCATCCTCAAGGGCAACTTCGATCCCGGCTTCTTCGTGGACCACTTCGTGAAGGACATGGGCCTGGCGCTCGACGAAGCGAGCCGCATGAAGCTGAACCTGCCCGGCCTGGCACTGGTCCACGAGCTCTACCAGCGCGTCCAGGCCATGGGGCACGGACGCAAGGGCACGCAGGCGCTGTACCTGGCGCTTGAAGAGATGAACGCGTAAGGCGACCGGCTACTGAGTGATGCGAACGATGCGCAGGCCGGTCGTGTCGGTCCAGGACAGATAGACGTCAGCGCCGGAGGCGAGGAGATACGGCCGGTCCGAATTGCCGGGGGCCACGGCTACCCTGCGCGCCGTCGACCACGTGGCCCCGTCGTCGTCGGACCGCATGGCGAAGACCTCGGTCGTGTTGTCGTCGCGCCATTCCTTCCACGCCAGCCACAGGCGACCGTCGGCAATCGCCAGACTGGGATGGCCCACGAACTCGCCCTTCCCCACGCGCATCGGCGGGCTCGTCGTCCGGCCGCCGTCGTCGGTGTGGGCATAGAAGACGGCGTTGCCCGTCGACTCGGCGCCCGTGAACCAGGCGAAATGATGACGCTGCGACGAGGGCGCGATGACGAGCGCCGGCCCGTGATGCGGGCAGGCGTCGATGGCCCAGTTCTCGTGGCTGACGCGGTGCACCGGCGCGGTCGAACCATCCGCGGTCACGCGCATCATGACGTGGTCGCGGATGCCGCCTGGCAAGACGTCACGCCACAGCAGGACAGGCGTGGAGTCGGCCTCGAATGCCAGACCGAGCCGGCAGCACTCGCACACGTTGTCCTTCGCCTTGCGATTGACCGAGAACGTGGCGCCGCCATCGCGACTGGTCGCCAAGTACACCGCGGCCCCCGCGTAGGTTTCACCCGCGAGGGTTGCGGCCTCGAGATCGCGCTTGTCGATCCACGCGAGGACGACGGTGCCATCGGGCGCGACGCCAAGCGCATCGAAGCGATGCCCAATCGGCAGGCCATCGTCGTTGACCGTGACCGGCGCCGAGAACGTCCGCCCGCCATCGGTCGACCGCGCGAAGCGGATGTTGCCGGTATACGGCGAACTGCCCCGCTGCGTCCACGAGACCAGGACCTCGCCGCCGGGGCCGATGGCAATCTTCGGTCGGGCCTCGCCATTGGCGTCGAGCGACTCGGTCTCTGGCGTCAGGACGACGGGCGCGTCGAAGGTGCGGCCCGCGTCACGCGAGATTGTCACCAGGACGCGGTCGTCCTTCGCCTCGGCGGCATAGAGCACGCCGGACGCGTCGAATGTCGTGCTGATGATGGGCGCGACGGCCGCGAGGGTGGCGTGACCCGCATGGGCCGAGTGATCGTCGTGATCGTCGTGATCGGCGTGATTGGCGTGATCGGCAACGGCGGCAGGCGGCGGGGCTACCGACCCGCTGTCCGACTCCTGCCACTTGCTGAAGACGACCCACGCGATGAGGCCGATGACCAGCGCGAAGATCCACCCGATCGGCCAACGACTGCCTGACACCCGTCCAGTGTAGTGAATCGCCGGGCGCGTCGCCCATGCGGCAAAACGTCGCAGGGTGGGGCTGCCCCCCCATGCTGCTCGCGCTGAGCTGACGCCGACGTCTGCGTTCCGTCCGCGCGGAGCGAGCGCGACAGGCCTCGCCTCCGGGCAGCCGTTCGGTCGAGGTGCACGGCCGAATCGGTGTCGCAGTCTGAAGCTGAACTGACGCCGAGCGCCCTACAGTGCGGCCGAGAGCAGCTCTTCCAGCTCGGCGGCGGTGAGCTCCACCGGGTTGCCCTTCATGCTGCTCGCCCGCTGCGCGTGCGGAACGA
>JBIQJY010000095.1:0-8311 GCA_044507065.1 Acidobacteriota bacterium | reverse complement strand
TGATGCTCTCGCGCTGGTACGACGCGTCGCTGACCGCGATCGAGGTCGCCTGGGCTGGCCTGCCTTCGGTATCGACCGTGGCGCCGACGGTGCTCACGCCTGAGTACCTGCAGGAATCGGCCGAGGCACTCCAGCGATTTGTCGACGCGAGGGCCGGCGATGTGGCGGTCACGACGAAGCTCGTGCACGGGCAGGTCGTTGCGAATGTCATCGACGAGGCCCGGAGTCTCCCGGCCGATCTGATCGTGCTTGGCACCCACGGGCGCGGCGGGTTCGAACGATTCATGCTCGGATCGGTGACCGAGAAGGTCCTGCGGAAGGCCCCCTGTCCGGTGCTGACCGTGCCGCCAGCCGCTCCGGGCGCGCCGGACGTGCCGCAGCCGTTCAAGGCCATCATCTGCGCCGTGGACTTCTCGCCCTCGTCGCTCACGGCACTCGAGTACGCGGTGCTGCTGGCCGGCGAGTCGGGCAAACGGCTCATCCTGCTCCACGTGTTCGATTGGGACGAGGAGCGGGTCGTGCCGGATCTGTTCGACCAGCAGACGAGCGCCATGCGCGAAGAGCATCGTCGCACCACCCTCGAGCGGATGCGCGCGCTCGTGCCCGATTCGACGCGCGTGTGGTGCGAGTGTCGCGAGTTGACGGCGACTGGCCGCCCTCACGAGAAGGTCGTGGAAGTGGCCTCCGACGAGGGGGCCGACCTGATCGTCATGGGCGTTCACGGACGACGCATTGCGAACCTCCTGCTGTTCGGTTCGACGACCAACCAGGTGGTGCGCCACGCAGCCTGTCCGGTGCTGACCGTCAGGGCGAAGTAGTGGCCATGGATGCCTGGTCGCGCCGCGATGCGCTGAAGCTGCTGGGTGCTGCCGGCGCGCTGGCGCTGGAACGGCCGTTGCCGGCCGCTGTCGATCAGGCTGTCGCATCACCGCTCGAGTCAGCGGTGGCCCGCAGCAACGCGGCCGTGCGGGCGCTGCTGACGTCGCAGGTGACCGATGGCGCGGGCCGCTATCGCGGTGGCATCCCGGATCAGACGGGGCTGCATCATCCGTACAGCGCCGGTGGCGCGATCGAGACGCTGGCGGCGGCCTTCATCCATCCGCAGTCGGCGTTTCGCGGCGACGCGGTGCTCGTCGATCGCATCCGCCTGGCGGCGGGATTCCTCGAGCGACACCAGGGCCCGCAGGGCAACATCGATCTGCTGACGACCAACTTCAACTCGCCGCCCGACACCGGGTTCGTCGTGCACGACGTGGCGACGGCAGCCGCGATTGCGCGACGCCACGGCGCGCCGGAGATTGAGACGGCCGTCGAGCCGTTCCTTCGGCGCGCGGGGGCGGGGATGGCCGAAGGCGGCGTGCACACGCCGAATCACCGGTGGGTCATCTCTTCGGCGCTGGCGCAGATCCACGAACTGTTTCCCGACGACCGCTACGTTCGCCGCATCGACGAGTGGCTGGCCGAGGGCATCGACATCGACGCCGATGGCCAGTTCACCGAGCGCAGCACGCTCACCTACAACGTGGTCACCGACAGGGCGCTGGTCGTGATGGCCGCGAAGCTCGGACGCCCGGCGCTGCTCGATCCGGTGCGCCGCAACCTGCGCGCGCTCACGTACCTGCTGCACGCCGACGGCGAGGTCGTCACCGAGATCTCGCGCCGCCAGGACCAGTACACGCGCGGCAACGTGACCGGGTACTGGTTTCCCCTCACCTACATGGCCGTGGCCGACGACGACGGCCAGTTCGCCACGCTGGCTCGCGATGCGGCGATTGAGGGCACACGGCTGGGGGCGCTGCTCGAGTATCCCGAGATGTCGTCGGCGCTGCCGCCACTGGCGCCATTGCCAGACGACGTCGAACGCGCGATGCCGGCTATCGGCATCACCCGCATCCGCCGCGGCGCGACGAGCACCACGCTCGTGCTCGGCGGCTCCAGCCGCCTCCTCACGTTCCGCCACGGCGACGCCATCGTCGAAGGCGTGCGGTTCGCGTCGGCGTTCTTTGGGAAAGGCCAGTTCGTGCCGACGGCGGCGGTGAAGGAGAACGGACGATTCGTCTACCGCCAGACGCTCGAGGGGCCGTACTACCAGCCGATCGCGCGGACGATTACGACCGACACCTACGGGCCGACGCGTGCGGAGCGCCGGCAGTCGGAAGTGTGTCGCCTCGAACAGTCGGCCGACGTGACCGAGATTCCGAATGGCATCGAGATTCGTGTCCGGGCGATGGGTACGGACAACGTGCCGCTGGCCGTTGAGATCGCCGTGCGCGAGGGCGGCGAGTGGACCGGTGTCCGGTCCGTCGGGCCCGATCAGTTCGTCCTCGAAGCCGGGACGGCCACCTACCGGCGTGGCCGCCATACGCTGCACATCGGCCCCGGGGCCGCGCCGCATCAGTACGTACAGGTCCGCGGCGCCGAACCACGCCTGCCGGGGCAGAGCCTCTACATCACCGGCTTCACGCCGTTCGATCACACGATTCGCATCGAGGGTCGCTGACGGCCTTATCGGTCCTCGTGCCCGAGCGCCCGCATGGGCGGCACACGCGCGGCGCGCCAGGCCGGAAGCCAGCAGGCGAGGATGCCGGCCGAGATGAGCACGGCCGCCGACGACCCGAATGCAATCGGATCACCCGGCACGACGCCGAAGAGCAGCGACCGCATGGCGCTGGTGGCGAAGAAGGCGAGTGGCACGCCAATGCCGAGGCCGAGGCCCAGCTGCCACAATCCCCGCCGCATCACCGTGAGGAGGATGCGCGCGGGCGTGGCGCCAATGGCCACGCGGATGCCAATCTCCCGCGTCCGGCGCGCCGTGGCCTGCGCCATCACGGCGTAGAGGCCGACGGCCGCCATGAAGAGCGCCGCACCACCGAAGACGGAAAAGACCACCGCGAAGACGCGGAAGAAGAGCGTCGACCCGGTTACCGCGTCCTGGAACGTGCGGACGTCGTAGAGCGCGAGGTCGACGTCCATCGCCTGAATCGTCGAGCGAAGCGTGGCGGCGTGCCGGCCGACGTCCCCTGGTGATCGCATCGCCATGAGGAGCGACGATGATGGCTCCTGCCGGAAGGGCACGAAGACGACGGGCCGCCGTTCGCTCTCGCGCGGATCCTGCACGAGATCGGCGGACACCCCGATCACGGTCAGCCACGGTCCCGCGGCATCGCCGCGCGGGAAGCGGATGCGCCGGCCGATGGCCGTGCCGTCGGGCCAGTGGCGCGAGGCGAACGCGCTGGTCACCACCACGGCCTCCCGACCCTCCTGCCCGTCGCGGTCATCGAACGCGCGCCCCTGCGGGACGGGAAGGTCGAACATGCCGAAGTAGCCGGGCGAGACGGCGACCACGCGTGTCATGGGAGCATCGGGTCCGGTCACCGGCGCCTCGCCCTCGACGTCGTACGGCCGTGTTTCCGACCCCAGTCCGGGCAACTGCGACATCACGGCCGTGTCGGTCACCTCCGGCGTCGTCGCGAGCCGCGCCAGAACATCATCGAAGAAGCGGACCCGCGCGGCGCCGTCCGGGTATCGTCCCTGGGGCAGCTGGACGCGTGCGGTCATCACTTCCTGGCGCGGCATCAGGCCGTTGACGGCCGTGCTGGTCACGAGGCTCCGCACCATGAGTCCGGCGCCGGCCAGCAGCACGAGCGCCAGCGCGAACTGCGCGACGACGAGCGTACCCGACAGGCGGCCGCCACGGCCGGACCCGGACCGGCCGCCCTCCTTCAGCGTGCCCGCGATGTCGACTCGGGAGGCGCGCAGCGCCGGCACGAGGCCGAACACCACGCTCGACCCCACGCACAGGGCGACGCAGTAGCCGAGCACCGCGTAGTCGAACGTGAAGTGGATCCACGACGGCTTGCCGGCATTGGCGACGCCGAGGTCGAAGGCGTGCACGCTCGCTTTCGCGAGCGCCAGGCCTATGAGCGCGCCAGCGGCGCTCAGGACCAGGCTCTCGACGAGCAGCTGCCGCACGAGCCGCGCCCGCGATGCGCCAAGTGCCGCACGCAGCGACATCTCGCGCTGCCTGGTGAGCGCACGGCCGAGCATCATGTTCGCCACGTTGGCGCAGGCCACGAGCAGCACCAGGCCCACCGCGCCCAGCATCAGCAGGAAGACCGACCGGACGTCGCCGCCGTTGAACCGCTCGTGAAAGGTCTGCACGCGCACGCGCATGTCCTTGTTCACGTCCGGATACGTGGTGGCCAGGCTCGCGGCAATCACGTCGAGATCGGTCGACGCGCGCTCGATCGTGGTGCCGGGCTTCAGCAGGCCCAGGACGAGCAGGCCGCGATTGTCCCGCGCCAACTCGCGCTCGCCGCGCACGAACGGCAGCCACAGGTCCTCGCGGTTGGGCATCTGGAAGCCCTCGGGCATCACGCCCACAATCGTGGCGTCGCGTTCATCCACGCGCACGACCCGGCCGATCACCTCGGGCGCCGACCGGTAGCGCGTCACCCAGACGCGGTGGCCGATGACGACGACCGGCGCGGCACCGGGCACGAGGTCCGTCTCATTGAGCGCGCGGCCAAGGATCGGCGCCGTACGCAGCAGGTCGAAGAAGCCGGCCGTCACGCGCGCCGTGCGCCAGCGTTCGGCGGCCATGCCCGGTTCGCTCAACACCGCGTTGGCCATCGAGGCGCCCTCGAGCATTTCGAACGACGTCGACTGCGCCCGATAGTCCCCGAAGTCCGGCCACGAGATGGAAAACGTCGCGTCCGGATTCGAGGCCTGCCATCCGCCGATGGCCACGAGCCGGTCCCCGTCCGGAAACGGCACCGCCCGGAAGAGGACGGCGTTCACCAGCGTGAAGGCCGCCGTGTTGAGCCCGATGCCAAACGCCAGTGTGGCAACTACCGCGGCCGAGAACCACCGCTGGCTCATGATGAGTCGAAGCGCGAGACGCACGTCCTGCATGGCAGATTGAACCCGCCGACGCGCGGGAAGTTGCACCGGGAGGATCCGCCGGCGTCAGGGACGCGCGCCCAACGGGTAATACGCAGCGGGACGGCAGGAGTGAATGCGGCTACTGGCGATCGCGACGGACGCTGACC
Source organism: Acidobacteriota bacterium (assembly GCA_044507065.1). Lineage (GTDB taxonomy): Bacteria > Acidobacteriota > Vicinamibacteria > Vicinamibacterales > SCN-69-37 > SCN-69-37. The sequence continues at coordinate 3,260 of JBIQJY010000095.1, read as the reverse complement.
TTTTCGCCGCGCACCTTGGCGTTCTTCAGCGCCGCGGTAATGCGGCTGGCGAGTGGTGCGGCCACCTGGACGAGTGAGTAGCCTTCGAGGATCTTGATCGCGCCCACGGCGCTCGAGTCGACGCCAGCCTCGCCGGTGATCGCGCCAACCAGGTCGCCGGGACGGATGCCTGCGCGCTTCCCCGCGCCCACCCACAGCGTCGTCCACTCGGTGTCGGCATCCGCGCCGCGCGGCGAGCGGCCGCCGTCGCGAGAGGGCTTCCCGGACGGCGTGCGAGCCGGCCGGGGGCCGGAGCGCCGATCGCCGGGCGACGGCACGTCGGTTTTCGAGAGCGTGGACGACGTTTCGGCGTCGTGCACCATCTTCACCGCGGCGGCGGCGACGTCGAGGACGTCGAAGTCCTGGGCGAGGGCCAGGACGACGTCGCGCATCGGCTCCAGACCGCCCTTCTCGAGCACCGCACGGACGCTCGCGCGCGTGCTCTCGAGGCGGCGCGCCTCGAGGTCAGCCACCGTGGGCAGCGCGAGGATTTCGATCTTCTGCCGGGTCAGCGTCTGGATGTTGCGCAGGAACCGGTGTTCACGCGGTTCGGCCAGCGAGATGGCCACGCCGTCGCGTCCCACCCGTCCGGTGCGGCCGATGCGGTGCACGTACACCTCGGGCGCGGACGGCACGTCGTAGTTGATGACGTGCGAGACGTGGTCGATGTCGATGCCGCGCGCGGCCACGTCGGTGGCGACGAGAATCTCGGCCTGGCCGCTCCGGAACTGCTGCATCACGCGGTCGCGCTGGCGCTGCTCCATGCCGCCGTGCAGGGCCTCGGCGCTGTAGCCGTGGGCGTCGAGCGTGTCGGTGACCTCGTCGACTTCGAGCCGGGTGCGGCAGAAGAGGATGGCCGACTTCGGGTCCTCGAAGTCGAGGATGCGGCCGAGCGCGGCCATCTTGTGCTCGCGCGCGACGAAGTAGGCCGTCTGGCGCACGCGCGGCAGCTTGCCGGGTGCGCGCTTCTCCTGCGCGATGGTCACGCGCATCGGGTTGTCGAGGTGACGCGCGGCCACGGCGGCGATGCGCGGCGCCATGGTCGCGGCAAACAGGGCGGTCTGCCGCGTCTCGGGTGTCGATTCGAGGATGGCATCCAGATCCTCGGCAAATCCCATGTCGAGCATCTCGTCGGCCTCGTCGAGGACGAGCATCTCGAGGCCGGAGAGGTCGAGCGTCCGGCGTCGCAGGTGATCGAGCGCCCGCCCCGGCGTGGCCACGATGATGCCGGCGCCGCGCCGAAGGGCGCGGATCTGCTGCTCCATCGACGCACCTCCGTAGAGCGGGACCACCGAGAGATTCATGCCTTTCGAGTACTTGTGGACGGCCTCCGACACCTGCATGGCAAGTTCGCGCGTCGGCACGAGGATCAGGCCGCGTGGGCCGGTGTTGCCGGCCTCCGACGTGGCCAGACGGTTGACCATCGGCAGGGCAAAGGCGGCGGTCTTGCCGGTGCCGGTGCCGGCCTGGCCGACAAGGTCGCGTCCGGAGAGCAGCGCGGGGATCGCCTCGCGTTGAATGGGTGTGGCCTCTTCGTAGCCGAGCGCGGCGACGTTGGCGACCAGCCGTGGCGTGAGGCCGAGTGCGTCGAAGCCTGTGGCCGGAGTATCCTGCGTGGGCGTTTTCATGGAATGCGCGCTGCGTCGATCGGTGGATGTGCGGGAGGCCCGCGGTTGATTTCGCAGGGGCGGACCTCGTGTCCGCACGGGCTGAGCTCGTAGGGGCGGACCTCGTGTCCGCCCTCGGGAGGAATCTAGGATGTCACAGTCTGGCAGGGTGGCGCTGGTGACCGGCGCCGGTAGCGGAATTGGACGGGCGGTGGCCCTCGGGCTCGCCGGGGCCGGTTATCGGGTCGTACTCGCGGGACGCCGGCGCGAGCCGCTCGACGAGACGGCACGCAAGGCGGCTGGATCGCTGGTCGTGCCCACCGACGTCACGGCGCCCGACTCGGTGCGCGCGCTCTTCGATCGCACCGTGGACGCGTTCGGTCGCCTCGATGTGCTCTTCAACAACGCGGGCGTCTCGGCGCCGGGCCTGCCGCTCGAGGACCTCGCGTTCGATCAGTGGCGCGCCGTTGTGGACACGAACCTGACCGGTCCGTTCCTCTGTACCCAGCAGGCCTTCCGCGTGATGAAGGCGCAGGACCCGCGTGGCGGCCGCATCATCAACAACGGATCGATCTCGGCGACGACGCCACGCCCCAACTCGGCGCCGTACACCGCGTCGAAGCACGGCATCACGGGGCTGACCAAGTCGACCTCGCTCGACGGCCGGAAGTACGACATCGCCTGCGGGCAAATCGACATCGGCAACGCCGCCACCGAAATGGCGGCGCCGATGGCCCGAGGCGTCCCGCAGGCCAACGGGACGACGGCGGTCGAGCCGCTGCTCGACGTGCGGCACGTGGTCGACGCGGTCCTGTACATGGCCGCCCTGCCGCTCGACGCCAACGTGCAGTTCCTCACGGTGATGGCGACGAAGATGCCCTTTGTCGGGCGCGGCTGAGCCACGCGGCGTCGGCGCCGACCCGCGGCGGACTTTTCCGTTTTGCTGCGTCCTGTGTTTAGATGGGCGCGGCTTCCAGCAATCATTGGCTGACGGCACTTCGGGTAAAGGGCTGCGGATTCGCTCTGTCGCGCCCGGCGCCCGCAGCGGCCGCCCTTTACGTTGAAAGGTCGATCACCATGAACGGTCCGATTCCCTCGTCCTGGTCACCGACGCTGCTCAGTCTCATGCGCATCGTCACGGCTCTGGGCTACATGACGCACGGGACACAGAAACTCTTCGGCGTGCCGACCAACGAGCCGCGAGGGACCGTGGAACTGATGTCGCAGATGGGCGCCGCGGGGGTCATCGAGGTGGTCGGCGGCGCGCTGCTGCTCATCGGCCTGTTCACGCGGCCGGTCGCATTCCTCTGCGCGGGCCAGATGGCGGCGGCGTACTTCATCGCGCATGCGCCCCGGGGATTCTGGCCGCTCCTCAATGGCGGTGAGATCGCAGCAGCCTACTGCTTCGTCTTCCTCTACATCAGTGTGGCGGGGCCCGGCCCGCTGAGCCTTGACGCCATGCGGTCCGGCGGCCGTCGCTGACATGGTGCCGGCCGGTTCCTCCGTCCGAACCCGTCTCGCGTCCGCCCTCGTGATCTGCGGGTTGGCGCTTGTCGCGTCTGTCTTCGTGGGCGCGCAGGCGGCCGATCCCGACCCCACCCGCTTTGCCGGCGA
>JBIQJY010000023.1:28331-50230 GCA_044507065.1 Acidobacteriota bacterium | reverse complement strand
CGGCATATCGGGTGCCTGAGTGTGCCTACTTGACGACGCCGCCGCAAGCCCTGCACCCGGAGGGGCGAAGTCGTTCCGCTGTGCGTAACGGCACGAACGGGACCCCGTGGGGCCCGGATTCGGAAATGTTGCTGGAACGCTGGATTGCGTCGTTTCCTGCTACACCGTCCGACAGTCCCCTGGTCGCCGGCCGCGTTCCACTGGCCGGAACTTCAGGCGACTGACGCCCTCCCGGCGCATCGACCTGACGCGTCAGGGCCCCGGTACGGCCGCGCCCCCGCCGCGACGACCGCCGGTCGCGTCGGGCGGACCGCCAAACGGATTGCCGCCGCGTCCGCGGCCGGCCGCCGGTGCCTTGTAGGCATCGAGAATCGCCGCCAGAGCCGGGTCGGCCGTCTCCGACGCGCTGAGCGTGGCAACGGCCGCCGTCCGCATCTGGTGAATCGGCGTGGCGTTGCCCGCGAGTCGCGGCTGCTGCCCCACACGGTTGAACCACTCGCGATAGAAATACTGCTTCGGCGTCGCGGTGTGGTCGACGTTGAACCACGCGAAATACTGGCGCCGCAGTTCCGGCGTCCATCCGGTTGTCACCCCGCGCAGGTTGTAGCGGTAGGCGAACTGCTCCTGGTAGATGGGCGACTGCGCTTCGAGGCGCATCGTCTTGGCCACGACGGTCGGGGCGTTGAAGGCGGCGAGAATCTGCGACATCTCCGTGTTGAGCGCAAAGGACGACCCGGGAAAGACCCGATCGACTTCGGTGACGAGGCCGGAGACCGCCCCCTGCGACGGCCGGCCGTTCCGACTGACGGCCACCTCGATGACGCGCAACTTGCGGATGCGCAGCGGGTCCGACAGCGTGTCGAGCGGAAACCGCGCGAGGGCGGTGAACAGTGCTTCATTCGCCTCCGCACCACCGACCCTCGCCAGTGCGAGCAGCGCACCCAGCGCGGTGGACGCATCGGTCTCCGAGATCGCGCGCATCTGCCAGGCCGATGCCGGCACGGTCTCGAGCGCAACGCGGGCCGCGTGGCGCAGGATCCGGTCCTCGCTGCCAAGATGCGGCCAGGCGGCGTCGATGGCCGCCGGATTGCCCGTCGTCCAGTGATAGGCCTCGAGCGAGCGCCGCAGCGCGCGATCGGCGGCCCCGTCGGTGTTCGCGTAGTCGACCCTGGCCGTCGGCAGCGTTCCCGTGTAGGTCACCTTCATCAGGTAGGACTGCGTCCGCCGCGTCCCGATCACGTAGTAGAACGTGCCGTCGCGCGCCACCATCATGTCGGTCACGTTGTGCGGCATGTTCTGTGAGGAGTCGTACAGCGACTTCGGCCAGACGAAGTTCTCCCAGGAACTGGCGACATAACCGGCGCCGCTCGGCCGGAGGTGCACCGCAATGATGCGGCCGTAGTTGTTGTCGGCCACGAACAGCGCCCTCTGATACTGGGCCGGGAACGCCGTCTCGTAGCCGAACGTCACGCCGACCGGACTGCCCAGACCGATCTCGACGAGCGGCGGGATGCTGTCCTCGTACCAGGTCGGGTATTTGCCGCTGTTGCCCCGGTACCCCATGTCGGCGCCACTCGGCATCCAGAACACGCGTACCGGGCGGTACCACGGCACGCCGAACTCCGGCTCCATGTCGCTGTCGAACGAAAAGATGTCGCCGTCGGCGTTCCACGCGAAGTGCAGCGCGTTGCGCATCCCACCGGCCACCAGGTGGAAATCATTGGCCTCGAAGTCCGTGCGCGCGATGTAGCCGGCCGGCGGGCGCTCCCCGTTGATGCGGTCGGTGAAGTCGCCCAGTTTCGGGATGATGCGGTCATCGGCGTAGTGACGCAGCGGCGAGTCGGGCGATACGTCGGGCGGCGGCACCACGCCGTTGCCGTTGATGATGTAGAAGTGGCGGCCGTCGGGTGAGACCTTCAGATCGTGGATGCCATGATCGCTGTGCCCGCCCTCGTGCCCGTCCCACGTTCGGAGTGTTTCGACTTCGGAGAAGCTGCCGTCGCCCTTCGGATCGCGCAGCCGGTGCAGCCCGGCCTGGCCGCTCTGGCGCCCGAAGCCCGGGTTGTCGATCGTTTCGGTGAACGTTTCCTCGAGCCGCCCGCCCTGCACGTAGAGACTGTCGTCATGCCACAACGTGCCCATCGATTCGGACACGGGCGTGAAGATCGTCTCGGTCCGTGCGACCTTCCCGGTGTCGTCGAGCGTCAGGCGGGTGAACGGCTGCCGCTCGTTCGCACCGAGGATGAGGCGGCCCTGATCGTCCTCGGTGATACTGATCCAGGATCCCTGCGTGGGGCGGTCGGCCTTGGCGACCACTTCCACCCTGAATCCGCTGAGCGCCTGGATGACCTCATTGGGATCATCCGGGTACTCATGAATGAGACTGAACCCCCGGCCGCGCCCCTGCCCTCCGCCGGCGCCGGGACCAGCCTGCCGCCCATCCACTCCGCCGTTCGGGCCGGAGCCGGGCGCCCCCTGCACGGCGCCTGTCGGAGCGGCGACCAGGGCCGGCAGCGCGACCAGGACGTACACGAGCGCTCCGGCGCACAGCGCCGTGACCGCGTGACGGACGATTCGACCACCTCTCATGCCGTCTCCCTCCGAAGGGCCGATCATTTCCTGTAGATGGCGGCATCCGGATCGCCGCCTGCGTCGAGAAATGCCATCAGGTCGAGGATCTGGTCGCGCGAGAATGTATCGACCAGACCGGCGGGCATCGGCGAAACGGGCGACGGCGCCTCAGACGCGATGTCGGCTTTCGCGACCTCCACGGTGACGTCGGGCACCAGCATCACCGGCGCGACCCGCAGCCGCTCTCCGACGACGCCAACGACCGTTCCGCGAATCACCGTGCCATCGCGGAGCGTGAACTCCGTGTGGTAGTACTGCCCGTTGAGCGTCGCCGAGGGCTCGAGGATCGACTGCAGGATCATCGCCCGCGAGAACCGGGACCCGACCGACGTCAGGTCCGGGGCGAGGCCGTTGCCTTCCCAGTAGGTGCTCATCGCGTGGCACAGGCCGCAACCGGCCTGCTCGAACAGCCGCCCGCCGGCCATCCAATCCCTGCCCGGCCCAAGCTGCTCGACGGCCGGCAGCAGTTCCTGCAGGGTCCACTGCCGTGAAGCCGGCTTGTCCAGGGAATGTTCCTCTGCCCCCGGGCTCGGCTCCTGCCCGGCGGGCATCGCCCCGCCGGCCGTCGCCATCCACGCGGCGGCGAAGACGATGGCACCAAGTCCGGACATCTTCATGTGGCCAAGTATCACCTGCTCCGCTCGACAATCGTCTTCCCTAGTAGCCCACCCGGAACTGCAGCTGGATGAAGCGAGGGTCGTTCGCCTGGGTCTCGGTGATCGTTCCGAACGCGGAATTGGTCACCGTCGTGTTCGGCCCGCCCCACTGCACCACATTGGTCGCATTGAACATCTCCACCCGCACCTGGAAGTTCACCCGCGGCGACACGCGGATGTTCTTGAAGAACGAGAAGTCCACGTACAGCGGGTCGTGCTGGTAGACGCCGTCGAGGCGGCTCCCCGTCGTGTCGAGCGCATTTTCCGGACGGATCTGGAAGGCCGGCTGCTCGGCGTCGCTCGCGCAGTTCTGCCGTGCGCCGGCGACCGTGAGCGTGCAGGTATTGAACCAGCGCGCCGTCGTGGGATTCGACAGCGTGGGATCACCGATGAGGTCCACGCTGCCGGGCATCCCCACGGTCGATCCCGATCGCAGGAACGTGACGGCATTGATCTGCCAGCCCCCGACGATGTGCCGCATGAGCCAGCCGCGTGCCTCGAAGTCGGGAACGTTCCAGCCGCCCGCAATGCGCAGGACGTGTGGCCGATGCGTGGAAGTGAGCTGCTCGTACAGCGGCTCCCCCTGGTTGAGCGGCGCAAGGGCCTCGGTGCTGCGCGATCCGGTGTACCCGATCAGCATGTGCACGCCGTGCGAGAGCCGCTTCTCCCATGAGATCTGCACGCCGACATAGTCGGCGCGGCCAAGGGGCAACATGCCCTCGTCCATGCTGCCGAACTGCGGGAACGGCACGAGCAGCGTGCGCCGCTGGACCATGGCAGCCGTGTTGCGCGCACCGCCATCGGGCAGCAGCCCGACGAACGGGTTCGGCACGAGCTCGTTCAGATACGCATCACCCAGCGCGATCTGATCGGCCGTCAGGTCGTTGATGGGCAGGGCGACGGGTCGTTTGCGCGTGGCGCTGCCCACGAAGTTGACGTCGATCACGCTGCGCCACGGCAACTGCCGCTGGACACCGATCGAGTACTGGTGGAACTGGGGGATCTCGCGATCCCGATTGTGGAAGGCGACGCTTGTGCCAAGGGCCGTTTGACTGCCGCCGTCGGCGCCGACGGGCGCGAGAAGCCCCGTTGGATACGGGTCCGAGAGCCGCCCGGCCGGCGTCAGGCCGCCATCGAGCGAGGCGATGTACGTCGTGGACCGGCTGAATCCGTACACCGAGCCGCGATCGGTTTCCGCCGGCAGGTAGGTCAGGCCGTACCCGCCGCGCATGACCGTGTTCGAGTCAATCTGGAACGTGAAGCCGGCCCGGGGGCCGAAGTTGTTCAGGTCGCTCTCGTAGATTCGGCCGTCGGCGAACGTCAGGGCGCCGGCAATCTCGCGCGGCAGCCCCTCGGCGGGGCACGCCTCGCAGACGACCGCGATGGCGCCTGCGTCGAATCCACCGTTGACGCGGTCGTCGCGCTCGGTCGTCGGCATCTCGTAGTCCCAACGGACGCCGAAGTTCACCGTGAGCCGGTTCGACACGCGCCAGTCGTCCTGGACGAACGCCGCGACGTACGAGTTGCGCCAGTTGAACGGATCGGACCGGTTGACCGAGTTACTCGCCATGTAGCCCAGCAGGAACGACGCGAACGCGTTTCCCCCATCGGCCGCCGTCAGGTTGTTCACGTTCGGACGGCGCGACGTGAACTGACGGCTGTGCTGGAGGTTGGCAATGGAGGCGCCCCCGTACGGGTTCTCGACCAGGCTCCGCGCGGTGCGGTACTCGCCTCCGATCTTCAGCTGGTGGCGACCACGAATCTGCGTAATCGTCTGCTGTACGTAGAAATCGTCGGCCACGCCGTCCTGGCCGCCCCCCTGGCCGATGGATGCGCCGCTGTAGTCGTTCACCCGAATCGGCATGAATCGTCCCGGCAGACTGCCGACAAACGACGAGGGAAAGCCGAGGCTGGCCGGATTGAATCCGCCGATGTCCTCGGGCGTCGAGTTGTCGAGGCGGCGATGCCGCGTCCATCCGCCGCGCAGGCTCGACACGGTCGTGGGGCCGAGGGTCGAGGTCAGGTCCACGCTGAGGACATTGTTCCAGCGATGGTGGTAGCCGCCGGTGCGCGCCACGGGCTCGCGTCCGTCATAGGCGCGCGTCTCCCGCCGGCCGTTGTGTGCGTAGCGCGCGAAGATGCGGTGATTGGCGGTGAGGTTGTGATCGACGCGTCCGATGCCCGAGGTGTACGTGTCGAAACGTGAGTTGCCCGTCGGGAAGAAATTGTTGCCTGCAGCGTCGGGCTCCGAGTTTGGCGTCGGCATGTACTGCAGCAGATTGAGTGCCACCGGGTCGAGCCGATCCCCCGGGATGACGTTGCCGGGAAACGGCTGCGGCACGCCGCCAATCGTATTGAGCGGGTCATAGATCGTCACGCCCGACTGCGAGAAGTCGCCGGCCCGCTCGAGCTCGGTCGGGGCGCGCTGACCGGCGCCCACTGGAATACCCGACTTCAGGCCCTCGAAAGAGTAGAAGAAGAAGGTGCGGTCGCGCACGATCGGGCCGCCAATCGTGCCACCGGGGTTGTAGTGGAAGATCTCCTGCTTCGGGATGCCGCGCTGGATGTTCTCGTGGAGATTGCTGTTGAGCGCCGCGTTCCGGTGGATGTAGTAGCCGGTACCGTGAAACTCGTTCGTGCCGCTGCGGATTGTCACGGCAATCGTGCCGCCGCCGGTGCGCCCGAACTGCGCGTCGTACGTGTTGGTGGCCACCCGCACTTCCTGCACCGCGTCGGGCGACGGGACGAAGGCCAGGCTGCCGCTCGTGCCCCCTTCACGACTGGTGTTCGGTGCGCCGTCGAGCGTGAAGGCATTGCTGCGCGTCACGCCGCCATTGATGCTGATGCCGTCCATGCCGCCGTTGTCGAACGGGCGGAGGGAAATACTCTGTCGATTGCCCGCGCCGCCCTCGCCGACCACGCCCACCACGTTGTGCGACAGCGTAAACGGGTTGCGGCCCGACGACGGCAGCGACTCGACCAGCTGCCGGTCGATGACCTGGCTGCGCGTGGCGCTCGTCGTGTCGAGGAGCGGCGTCTCGGCCACGACCGAGACCTGTTCGGCGAGCGCTCCCACGTTGAGCGAGATGTCGAGGCGCAGTCGATCGCCTGCGCGGATCTCGACCTCGCGCGCGGCCGCTCCGAAGCCCGCGAGCTCGAAGCTCACGCGGTACCGGCCGTTGACGAGCGGCGTCAGCAGGTAGACGCCCGCCGGATTGGTGACGCCGGATGTGGTGACGTTGGTGGCCTGATTGACCGCGGAGACGGTGACTCCTGGCAAGGCACCGCCCTGTGCATCACTGAGGTTGCCGGTGAGTGACCCCTGCTCGCCGGCCTGGGCCCACGCCCGGGGTGCCACGAGCAGACAGCACAAAGCCACGCATGAACCCGACATGAGCAGGCGTTTCACATCGTCCTCCCTGACGCCGCCGGATGACGGACGTCTCGCGACGCTCGGGAAGCGGCGTCGCGCGATCGCACAACTACGGGGACCGGCTCGTTTCGTCCGGACGTGCGGGGGAGTCTTTGTCGAGCCTGCAGCGCGGATGGAAATGCGCGGGGCGACAGGTCGCACCTGCCGCCCCGCGCTCGAACCCGATCAGAACGTGAACCGCACCCCCAACTGGATGACACGCGACGAGCTCGCGCGCGTGTTGGTAACCGTGCCGAAGCCGTTGTCGGTCTGCTCGCCGGTGGCGAAGTTGAACGTCGCACCGGTGTCGACCACGGTGAACTGATTCGAGTTCAGGAGGTTGTAGAACTCGAACCGCACCTGCAGGTTCCGCCCGCCGCCCATCTCGAAGTTCTTGAAGAGCGTCAGGTCGTGGTTGATGTAGCCGGGCGACACCCAGTGGGCGGACCTGTCGGTCCCCAGGTAATAGAGGTCGGACGGGTCGGTCGTCGGGCCGGGCATCTGGATGCACTCGGTGCGGAACTGCCGCTGCATCGTCCGCTCGGATCCGGGCAGCTTGGGATCGCAGACCAGCGCCGGACGCGAGCCGCCGGGACCGCCCGTCATGTCGTTGAATGGCGCACCCGAGAATCCGTAGCCGAACCCGGTCCACGTGCCCGAGAGGGCCGTGGTCACACCCGACACCTGCCATCCGTCGGCCACGAGCCGCACGGCGGTGTTGTCCCACACGCGGCTCAGGTCCGGCACCACGTAGTTGTAGTTGACCGACAGCACGTGCGGCCGGCTGCCATTGCCGCCGGTCGCCAGGTCGTAGCCGCGGCGTTCATCGCGCGCCTCGTCGAGGAACGGATTCCTGTCGCCGCGCACCCAGCGCTTCGACCCCGTGTAGGCGGCACCCCACGCAAACCCGTTCTGGAAGCGACGGGTGACCGACACCTGGATCGAGTGGTAGTTGGCGTAGCCTTCCCACGTCCGCACGTTGATGCCGCCGAAGCCCCGGTACGGCCGCAGGTAATCGGTGGGCATCGCCTGGTTGTTGTTCTGCGTGGGGTCGGCATTCTGCGGATTCAGGTCGATCCGCGTGGTGCCGTAGTCGAGGCTGTTGATGGGCCGCTGGGTCGGGTTGTTGCGGTTCGCATTCCCCACGTACGCCACGTCGGCCACCATCGCCCACGGCAGCTGGCGCTGTACCCCGAGGCTCCAGTTGTAGACGGTCGGCACCTCGAACTTCTCGAACGCCGTCACGCCGCGCGGGCTCTGGATGAGCTGCGAGTTGAGCAGCTGCGGGACCGTGGTGAAGTCGGTCGTCCGCGTGTCCATGAGGGGCGGCTGCTCGACCAGCGCGAGGATGATGTCGTCGCTGTACCGGTCGTAGAAGATGCCGGCGCCGCCACGGACCGCGGTGCGGCCGTCACCGGTCACGTCCCACGCAAACCCGATGCGGGGCGCGGGCAGCAGGCCCCGGCCTTCGTACACCGTCTGGTTCGCCACGTTCATGCCGTTGTAGAAGTCGCCGGTGCCAGGCACGAGCTTGCCGATGAACGTGTTGTTGAGCGTCTCGCCCGTCAGCGGATTGCGCGCCACGCGCGTCGTCCCCGAACAGGTGGCCGCCCCGTTCGAGCACACCGGCTGGAACAACAGCGGCGCCGAGGCCCCCGACCACGAGTTCGGATCGAAGTAGGCGACGTCCTGATCGGCCACGAACGTCGGTCCGATGTAATAGAGGCGCAGGCCGTAGTCGAGCGTGAAGTTTCGCCGCAGCCGCCAGTTGTCCTGGATGAACATCTCGACCTGGTTGTAGCGGCCCTGGGCAAAGGGCTTGGCCGTCGACTCCTCGTAGTTGTTGATCGACCCGAGCAGCGCGTTGGCGAACCCGAAGTTCGTGTCGAACGGGTTGCCGACGTTGCCGTTGAAGTTGTACTGCCCCTGGAACGTCGAGGCGCGCGGCGCCGGCCGCTTGGTCGTCTCGATGAACACACCCGCCTTGAGGTTGTGCGCCCCCATCAGCTTCGTGATGTTGGCGTTGTAGTTCCAGATGATGTTCTTCGCGTTGAACGGATAGCGGTTCGAGATCGCGATCCCGCGCGTGTTCGGCTGCGCGTTGGTGCCGGCAAAGGACATGTTCGGGATCAGGAACTGCGGGTTCGCCTCCGGGAAGAACTGCGGCAGGCCGTCGAGCACGACGCGCCGATCGTTCTGCGCGAGCGTCGCGTCGCTCATGTGCCGCACCGACTGCTGGGCCCAGTTCATGCCGACCGTGATCTCCGCGACGGTCGACGGGTTGAGAGTCCGGAGGAAGGTGTTCACCCAGCTGTAGGTCTTGATCTCGTAGGACGTCTCGAACTGCGGCCAGCCGGCGTTGCCGCCGTTGCCCGTGCCGGCGCCGAGGAACGCATTGGCGCCGCGCGAGTTCACCTCGTTCGAGAACCCGAACCGCGTGTAGAACGTGCTGCCCGGCGCGATGTTCCAGTCGACACGCGCCACCTGGTCGTGCTTCGGCTTCTCGAGCAGGTTCTGGTACGTGTAGTTGTACTGGCGGTTGCCGGTCGGGTCCGACGCGTTCGGCAGCGGCAGCAGGTTCAGCATCATCTGCCCGATCGGGTTGATCCGGTCGGCCGGGATGATGTTGCCGGGGAAGCACCCGCCGCCGACGCCCGTGTTGACGTTGCACGGCAGGTTGGTGGCCGGGTCGCGGATGTAGCGCAGCGCGCCCTGCGTGTTGACCGTCTGCGAGAAGTCGCCCATCCGCTCGGCGGCCGTCGGCATCGTGCTCAGCTGCAGGTTGCCCGGGTCGGTGCGCGGCAGCAGGTCCTGTGAGAAGAAGAAGAACAGCTTGTCGCGGTTGCTGTTGAAGTCCGTGCCCGGAAGCAGCACCGGCCCGCCAATCGTCCACGCGATGTTGTCGTAGCGGTAGCGGGGGGTCGAGCAGCTCGCCGTGGTGCCATTGGCGCACTGCTGCACGCGGTCCCACGGGTTGGCATTGAGCCCTTCGTGCCGCTTGTAGTACGCGCCGCTGCCGTGGAAGTTGCTGCTGCCGCTCTTGGTGATGACGGTGATACTGGCACCCGAACTGCGGCCGTACTCGGCCTGGAAGTTCGACGTCTGCACCTTGATCTCAGCAATTGAATCGAGCGCCGGAGCCGCGTAGTTGCCCGAGTTCGACCCGGTGTCCTTGCTCACGACGCCGTCATAGGAGAAGTTGAACGAGTTCTGCCCGTTGATCGTCATGCCGCCGACCGAGCCCCATCCGGGTGCGTCGCGGGCCGATGTGTCGATGACGCCGGGCAGCACCTTCAGCGTCCCCATGAAGTCGCGGCCGCGCAGGCCGACGTCCTGGATCTCGGTTGCCGTCAGCGTGGCGGATCGCTCGCCGCTCTGTGTCTGGATGCGCGCGCCCTCGGCGGCCACCGACACGGTTTCGGTCACGCCGCCCACCTGCAGGTTGATCGGCGCGAGCGCCGCGCGTTCGGTTGCCGACACCGGGACGGCGCGCAGTTCGTGGGCCCGGAACCCGTCGAGCGTGACCCTGAGGTCGTAGGTGCCTGGCAGCATGCCGGTGATGACGAACGCCCCCTGAGCGTCGGTCACGGCTTCGCGCGACGCACGTGTCGCAGTGTTGACGGCCGTCACGACGGCGCCGGGCAGGGCGCCCCCGGATTCGTCGAGTACGCTGCCGCCGAGCTGGCCGGTCAGTGTCTGGGCCGACGCCGACGACGCCCAGCAGAGCGCGACGAGACACGTCAGGCTGATCCACGTCCTAAGTCGAGTTCTCACAGAATCCTCCTGGAGATCCACGTTCACGAACGGTTTCCGGCCGCGCCGACGGTGTGCCGGCCGGGTCGAGCAGGTTGTGCGATGGGCGAAGTGTGGAGGCGGGCGCGTCCGAAGGTAAATGCCGGGCGGACGGAAACGAAGCGTTTCTCAGGATGAAACGAACACTAGTCTGCGTGAGGGCAGAAAACCCGCGCGGAACATCGGTTCCACAAGCGAAAGTGACCCGCCACACGCGCCGGTGAGGCGTTGGTTATGGTTTGCTGGGCGAAACGCTTTCTGGCGCTCGCACTCCCCCGGAGCGTCAGGCGCCCGGGGTCAGCAGGGCGTCGTTCGGATAGAAATGATGAAGATTCGCGGCCGTGATGACCTGGTGGCGGACGAACTTGGCCGGCGGCGTGGGGCGCTGGCCGAGGACGTCGAGCGCCAGCGCGACAAGCTCTTCGCCATAGCGCTCGGGAAAGTAGGCCACCGATCCGATGAGCGGCGTGCGTGGCTGCCGCAGCTCGGCGCGCGCGTCGGGTTCGGCGTTCTGCCCGACGACCGCACAGGTGGCCGCGCGCCCCGACTCCTGGAAGGCGCGCACGGCGCCCAGCGCGCTCGAGTCGTTCATCGCGCCCACCAGCACGCGCTTCCGGTCGGACCGCCGGACGTGCTGGCGTACCCGCTCGAGCGATCGGTTGAACTCGCCGTCGCCGTCGATCGAGACGACCGGGACGGTGGTCATGACCTCGCGCAGCGTTTCGCGCAGGCCGGCCATCACGCCATCCAGGCGGCCGTGCACGAGCGACCCGGCGCGCGCCGCGTCAATCAGCAGCACCTCGTCGACCTGGCCGTTCCATCGGCTCTTGGCCCAGCGGCCGAGATAGTGGCCGGCCAGCAGCCCGGCCTGGTAGTTGTTCGCGCCGTAGTAGGTGGCGCCCGGGTGCGGCACGTGGACGGCAATGAACGGGATGCCCGCCTGCACGTAGCGTGCGGAGATGGCGGCGGCCGCCGCCTCGTCGATCTGGAACTCGATGGCCAGGTCGACGTTCTCGCGGATGAGGTGATCGGCATTGCGCAGCGCGGTCTTCGCGCTGCGGCGGTTGTCGAGCACGAGCAGCTCGATGTCCTCGTTCTTGGCCGCCCACACCAGGCTTTCCTGCACCGCGCGCTGGAACGAACTGTCGTGGCCGAGCGCCGCGTAGCCGATCCGGTAGCGCTTGCGCCGGTGCATCTCCGACGTCAGGCGGTACCGCGTCTCGTCCACCTTCTCGATCAGGCCGCAGTAGCGCAGCGTGTGCAGGAGGCGGAAACACAGACCCTTGTTGAAGCCGGTCCGTTCCACGAGGTCACGCAGCCGCAGGGCCTCACCGCGCGATCGAAACGCGCGCAGCACTTCCGACGCATGCACGACGGACTGGATGACGTACGAGCTGCGGGCGGTCCTCGGCATGACGGGCGATCCCAATGGCGATTGGTTCGGGCGCGTGTGGGCAGAATGTAGCACGTGCGAGGCGCGCATTCACGGGCCCGAGTCCAATTCTGGTTTTGCTGGACAGAACGCACCTCCACGCTCCGCGCCGTGGCCCGGCACGGGCCGTCGACCTGCGTTAGCATGGGCGGCACGCACCTCATGCCGGGTCCCACGCGCGTACAGTTGCTCGTCACCTGCCTGGTCGATCGGCTCTTCCCCGAGACCGGCATGGCCGTCGTGCGCGTGCTCGAGCGGCTTGGCGTCGTCGTCGACTACCCGGAGGCACAGACCTGCTGCGGCCAACCGGCGGCCAATGCGGGGTTCACCGATGACGCCCGTGCGATGGCGCGCCACACGATCGACGTCTTCGGTGCCAGCCCCGCGCCCGTCGTCGTTCCCTCGGGATCGTGCGGCGACATGGTGATCCACCAGTACGCGGCGCTGCTGGCCGACGACGCGGACTACGCCGCGCGCGCCAGGGAACTGGCGTCGCGCACGTTCGAATTCACCCAGTTTCTCGTCGACCAGCTTGGCGTGACCGACCTCGACGCGGTCGGCGCCGGCAGCATCGCCTATCACGCGTGCTGTCACGGCCTGCGCGGCCTCGGCATCGCCCGCCAGCCGGCCGCGCTGCTCGAGCACGTTCGCGGCGCCGAGCTGACGCCGCTGCCCGAGGCCACCGTCTGCTGCGGGTTCGGCGGGCTGTTCGCGGTGAAGATGTCCGACATCTCGTCGGCCATGCTCGCGCGCAAACTCGACTGCATCGAGGCGTGCGGCGCCGACACCATTGCCGTTACCGACGTCAGTTGCGCCATGCACATGGCGGGCGGCCTGCACAGGCGCGGCAGCCCGGTGCGCGTGCGCCACATCGCCGACCTGCTCGACCCGGGTGACGCGACGTGACTGTCGCACCGCTGCCGTTCCATCGCCGCGCCGAGGACGCCCTGGCCGATACGCACCTCGGGACCTCGCTGCGCGCCGTCACGGCGCGCATCCTCGACTCGCGACAGGCGGGGCTCGACAGGCTGCCCGACGCCGACCTCTGGCGCGATCACGCGCGACGCATCCGCGCGCACACGCTCTCGCGACTCGACCACTATCTCGACCAGTTCGTCGAGAACGTCGAGGCGCGCGGCGGCCACGTCCACTTCGCCCGCACGGCCGAGGATGCCGTCCGCTACGTCACCGACCTGGCCCGCGCCCGAGGCGTGAAGAAGGCCGTCAAGTCGAAGTCGATGATCAGCGAGGAAATCCACCTCAACGATCACCTCGAACGCGCCGGGGTGAAGGTCGTCGAAACCGACCTGGGGGAATGGGTGGTGCAGCTCGCGCAGGACCACCCGTCGCACATCATCATGCCGATCATCCACAAGACGGCAGGCGATGTGGCCGACCTGTTCCGCCGCACGCTCGGCGCGACCGAGGCGGAGGTGGCCGACGTCCCCGCCATGACGCGGCTGGCGCGCGAGCGACTGCGCAACGAGTTCCTCACCGCGGACCTCGGCGTGAGCGGCGTCAACTTCGGCGTGGCCGGCACCGGCAGCCTCTGCATCTGCACGAACGAAGGCAACGGGCGGTTGACGACGACGATGCCGCGCATTCACGTCGCCATGATGGGCATCGAGCGCATCGTCCCCGACATTCCGTCGCTGGGTGTGGTGCTCCAGGTGCTCGCGCGGAGCGCGACAGGCCAGAACCTGACCGTGTACACCAACGTGCTGACAGGTCCGCGGCGGACCGGTGAGGTCGACGGGCCGGACGAACTGCACGTGGTGCTCGTCGACAACGGCCGTTCGAAGGTGCTTGGCAGCAGCGAGGCGGAGATTCTCTACTGCATCCGATGCGGCGCATGCCTGAACGTCTGCCCGGTCTACCAGCAGATTGGCGGGCACGCCTACGGCAGCGTCTATCCCGGCCCGGTTGGCGCGGTGCTGACACCCGCGCTGTGGGGCCAGGAGGAGTGGAGCGACCTGCCGCACGCAAGCAGCCTCTGCGGCGCGTGCCGCGAGGTCTGTCCGGTGCGCATCGACATCCCCCGCATGCTGCTGACGCTGCGCGCGAAAGGCGTGGCCGAAGGGCGCGGACCGGCCTGGATCCGACGCGGACTCCGGTCGTTCCGGACCGCTGCCGGCCGCCCGTGGATGTTTCACGCGGCGGGCCGCGTCTCGGCATTCGGCGCGCGGCTGCTGTCGAAACGTGGATGGATCACGCGGCTGCCAGGCCCGCTGGCCGGCTGGACCCGGTCGCGCGACTTTCCCACGATGGCCGCCGATTCGTTCCACGACCGGATGCGCCGCCGTGACAAACCGGAGCGGCCTTCGTGACCGGCGACGAGCGCCGCGCCATGCGCGCGCTGCTGAGCGATGCGCTCACACGGGCGGTCCTGCCCGGCGCCACGCCCGAGCCGCCGGGGGCACTGCCGCCCGCGGCAACGGCAATCGACCTTGTGCCGCGTTTCGTCCGGGAACTGACGGCAGTCGGCGGTCAGGTCCACGAGGCGGCGGTGGATGATGCGGCGTCCGTCGCGCAGATCATCGCCGGCCTTGCCACCGGCACCGCGACGAAACGAGCGCTGCTCTGGGATGACGCGCACCTGCCAGTGGCCGGACTGGCCCCGGCGCTGGCAGCGCTCGGGTTCGAGATCGCGCGGCAGCACCCGGACGAGGTGGCCTCGGCCGAAAGCCGCGCACGGCTGGCCCTGATGGACATCGGCGTGACCGGAGTCGACGCCGCGCTGGCCGAGACCGGTTCGATCGTGATCGCCTCCGGCCCTGGACGCGGCCGGCTGGCGTCGCTGCTGCCACCGGTGCACGTCGCATTGGTCCGGCGGACTTCCATGATCTGGTCACTGCCCGACCTGCTGGCCACACGTCCCGACCTGGCCGTCGCCGGCTCGAACCTCGTCTGCATCACGGGACCGAGCCGCACGGCCGACATCGAACACACGCTCAGCCGCGGCGTCCACGGGCCTCGCGAAGTCCACGTCGTGCTGGTCGGGTAGGTCCCACGCCGCCGGCGTCGCGTTTCGCACACCAAAACTGCGGCAACCTCCGCTCGTTCGGTTGACTCGCGCGAGCGCACGGCCCATTCTGGCGCTTCAGTATTCCGCACGGGATTTCGGACGTACCGCACGTCGGGTCGGGCATCGTTCGTGCGCCCGGCCGCGCAGGAGATTCGGAATGGTCAAACGACGCGTGCTTGCCGTGTTGGTGGCGATGGCCGCGGTCTCAACCGCCGAGACGCCGGGGCGATCGCAGGGGCTGTCGCAGAATCAGTTCGAAGGCCTCGTCGAGCGCACCGTTGCGAACGTGAAGTTCGGCACGCTGCCCGACTTCACGATCGAGCGCGTGAATCCGACCGATCGCACCGACAGCTATGTGGTGCTGACATTCGACAGCCGCGGACGCCTGGTCGTCTCGAAGGAGAACGACTTCCCGCGGCTGCTGCTCGATGCCGATGGCGACGGCATTCTCGAGACCGAGAAGGTCATCAGTGAACAGGTGCGCAATTGCCAGGGCCTGTGGTTCGACGGTCCGGTGCTCTATGGTGCGTGCGCAATGGCCAATCCGCCGGCGCCGGCCACGCCGCCAACCGGCCGCGGCCGCGGTCCTGCCGCGCCGGCCGGCATCTTCCGCATGGAAGACACCAATGGCGACGACCTGGCTGACACGTTCGAGACGCTGGCGATGGCGGGCTCGATTCAGGAACACGGCCCGCATGCCGTCCGCCGCGCGCCATCGGGCGGCTGGACGGTGATTGTCGGCAACAACGAGACGATTGCGGACGAGTACCTCGACCTGTCGTCTCCCGTGCTGAGGAACGTCGACGGGCAGTTCCTGCCCTACATCGCCAACTTCGGGCGCAGCGCGCGGCAGGGCGCCCACAGCGCCATCTTCGAGTGGGACGACAGGCAGCGGAAGTTCCGCGTCTTCTCCGGCGGCAATCGCAACGCCTACGACTTCGCCTACAACCTGGCGGGCGAAACGTTCCTGTTCGACAGCGACATGGAATGGGACATCGGCCTGCCGTGGTATCGCGAGGTCCGCACGGTGCACCAGGTACTCAACGGCGACTACGGATACCGCGATGGCTCGGGCAAGTACCCGTCCTACTACATCGACTCGCTGCCGCCGGTGCGCGACCTCGGCCGCGGCTCGCCAGTCGGCGTCGAGACCTACCAGAGCTACGCCTATCCGACGTCGCTGTTCGACAACCTCATCGAGGCCGACTGGTCGCGCGGGCGCATCCTCTACACCGCGCTCACGGCCGACGGTGCCACGTACGCCGCGCGCAGCGACCGCGCCGAACTGATTCACGGCGAACCGCTCAACGTGACCGATGTCGAGGTGGGCCCGGACGGCATGCTCTACTTCTCGACCGGCGGCCGCAACACGCAGGGCGGCGTCTGGCGCCTGCGCTACACGGGGTCCGCGCCGGCACGACCCGACATGACGGGCGTGCTCGGCGTGGTACGTCAGCCACAGCCGCTGTCGAGCTGGGGCTGGGCCGCGATCGAAGCCGCCAGGTCGGCGATGGGCGCCGGCTTCGCGACGGAACTCGAGGCGCTGGCGCGCAACGCGGGCGCGAACGCCACCGACCGGTCGCGCGCGCTCTACGAGATGCAGCGTCACGGCGCGACGCCCAGTGCGGCACTGCTGGCGGCGCTCGCCTCGGACTCGAACGCCGCGGTGCGCGCGGCCGCCATCTTCGTTGCCGGCCTGCAGGACGGCCAGGCCGTCGGCGCCACGGTCGGCGCGGCTCTCAAGGATGCCGACCCGATGGTCCGGCGGCGCGCGGCCGAAGCACTCGTCCGCCTGGGACAGCAGCCGGACCGGACAAGTCTCGCGCCCGTCGACGACATCTACGCCCTGCTCGCCGATGAGGACCGCTTCGTGCGGTGGGCCGGACGCATCCTGCTCGAGCACACGCCGCGCGCCGACTGGCAGGCGCGCGTCCTGACCGACACGAACCATCGCAGCGCACCCGAAGCCATGGTTGCCTGGGCGCGCACCGCCGATGCCGCCAGTCTCGAACCGCTCATCGATCGCCAGTTGACGCTCATGGCCGAGTCCGGGTGGTCGGCCGATGACACGCTGCGGCTCTACCGCGCTTTCATGTTGACGACGACGCTGCTCCCCGGCGAGGACGGCCTTGCGGCGGCTGCGCGGGCGCGGCTGCACGCGCTGGTGAACCCGCGCTTTCCATCGGCCGACGAACGCGTCAACAGGGAGGCCGCGCTGCTGCTCGCCTACGGCGGCCAGCCCGAGGCGATCGGCAAGATCCTTGCGGCCATTCCCGACGGCGACGCGAACCAGGAGTTGACGCTCCACTATCTGTACGCCCTGCGCGTCATCAAGACCGGCTGGACCACCGAGCACAAGGAGCGGCTGGCCGAAGTGATGGGTCGGACGAGCCGGTGGCGCGGCGGGGCGCAGTTCGCGAACTTCCTCGGGCAGTACTTCGAGCAGTTCGATCCGCTGTACACGACGCCGCAGGAGAAGGCGATGCTCTATGAAAAGGCGCCCGACTTCGCGCCGCTGACGCCGGACGAACTCGCCGGTCCGACGCCGGCCGGACGCGGGGCGCCGGCTGGTCAGGCCGCCGCAGCACCGGCCGGACGCGGGGCCGGCCCCGGCGCCGGCGCGGCTCCGGCCGCCGGTGGGGGCCGGGGCCGAGGGCGCGGGGGCACGCCGATTCAGGCACGGACCCAGGGGCGCGTGCTCGACAAGGGCGAAATCTTCGACGAGGTGATCTACACCCCGCGGACGCAGCAGCCCAACGCCGAGGCAGGCCGCGCGATCTTCGAGGCCAGTTGCGCGTCGTGTCACACGGCCGGCGGGATCGGCAACAATCATGGAGTGGCCGCACTCGACCTGACGACCTCGGCGCGCAGCGCCAACCGGCGGGATCTGCTCGAGTCGATCATGTTTCCGTCACGACAGATTCACCCGGACCTGCGCACCAGTGTCATCACGCCCGATACCGGCGATGTGGTGCGCGGCCTGGTCGTCGCCGAAACGCCGCAGGCCCTGACGGTGCTGACGTCCGAGGGCACGACCGTCCAGGTGGCCAAGCCCGTCCGCTCGCAGACGCGCGAGAACGCGAGCATCATGCTCGACGCGCTGACCGACAGGATGAGCCAGGCGCAGCTGACGAACTTGCTCGAGTTCCTGCAACCGTAGGAGAGGCTGCGAGGCTGCAAGGCGACGAGGCGACGAGGACAGCCCGAAGCCTCGCGCGTAGCGCGAGCGCTGAGGGCTCGGCGTCAGTTCAGGGAGAAGCGTTGGGGGTGGGGCCCCAACGCCATGGATAGATAGGCAGAGGGTCGACAGATGACACGACGAATGGCAAAGCAGATCGGGGTCGCGATCTCGGCAATGGTCGTGACCGGCGCGGTGGTGGCCGGTGCGGCCCAGGACCCGCCGGACCTCCCCATGCCGGGCTCGAAGATGACGCGCCAGCAGGTCCTCGACAAGCTGACGTCCGAAACGCCGGGCACGACGGTGTCGGCGGCGCGCGGGAAGGAGATCTACGAGTCCGTCTGTGCCTCGTGCCACATCTTCGGCGATATCGGCACATCGGTTGGCCCGGACCTGACGACGCTGGCCAGTCGGTTCGGCCGGCGCGACGTCCTCGACTCGATCCTGTGGCCGTCGCGCACGATTTCCGACCAGTACGCCGTCACGGTCTTCGAGATGGAGGACGGGACCTACGAAAGCGGCGTCATCATCCGCGAGACGGGCAACGCCGTCGTCATCAAGAACGCGGACCATCTCGACCGGCCGCTGGCGATTGCCCTCGCCCGGGTCAAGGACCGGACCGAGTCGTCGGTTTCGCTCATGCCGGACAACCTGATGGCGGACCACACCCTCGACGAGATCGACAGCCTGCTGACCTACGTCCTCGGCGGCAGTTAGGGACGGATTCCGGCCCGGTGCCAACGCCGGCCACCGGCCGGCGCCGCTGCACCGACCGGGCCATCCGTGTTATGTACTAAGGGTTATGAAGTTCGCTGCTGGAAGCGCCCCGCACTGTTGTCGCCGCATGGCGGCAACGGGAAGGCGCGCATAGACGCACGGTCGACGCTGAACGGCACGTCGACGCGCTTCCCGGGGCCCGGAACGACCACTCGTTCCGGGCCCGTTTTGTTTGTCACTGAGGACACCCCCATGGCTACGACAGTGTTCATTCCCACCCCGCTTCGCCCGTTCACGGACCAGCAGGCCACCGTCCAGGTGGCCGGCTCGAACGTTGGCGAGGTGCTGCAGAACCTCATCGCGGTCCATGCCGAGCTGCGCAACCACCTGTACAACGCGGACGGCAAACTCCGGAGCTTCGTCAACATCTACGTGAACGACGAGGACATCCGGTACCTGCAGA
Source organism: Acidobacteriota bacterium (assembly GCA_044507065.1). Classification (GTDB taxonomy): domain Bacteria; phylum Acidobacteriota; class Vicinamibacteria; order Vicinamibacterales; family SCN-69-37; genus SCN-69-37. Next base: position 30,924 of record JBIQJY010000023.1, on the reverse strand, counting down.
AGGAGCAGACGGCCGTGAAGGACAACGACACGGTCAGCATCGTGCCGTCGGTGGCCGGAGGATCGCCTTCGGGCGATCCGCCGGCGGTCGAACTGAACAACGATGAGGTGCGCCGTTACAGCCGGCACCTGATCATGCCGGAGGTCGGCGTCGAGGGGCAGCGCAAACTCAAGCAGGCCAAGGTGCTCTGCATCGGAGCCGGCGGCCTCGGCTCGCCGGCTTCGCTGTATCTGGCGGCGGCTGGCGTCGGCACGCTCGGCCTGATCGACTTCGACGCGGTGGACTTCAGCAACCTCCAGCGCCAGGTCCTCTTCAGCACTGACGACGTCGGCCGGCCCAAGATCAAGGCCGCAACCGATCGGCTGAGGGCGCTCAACCCCAACATCCGCGTGGTCGGCCACGAGACCATGCTGAACTCGTCGAACGCGCTCGACATCTTCCGCGACTACGACATCATTCTCGACGGCACCGATAATTTCCCCACGCGCTACCTCACCAACGACGCGTGCGTGCTGCTGGGCAAGCCGAACGTCTACGGCAGCATCTTCCGTTTCGACGGCCAGATTTCCGTCTTCGCCACGAAGGACGGCCCCTGCTACCGCTGCCTGTATCCCGAGCCACCCCCGCCTGGACTGGTCCCGAGCTGCGCCGAAGGCGGCGTGCTCGGCGTGCTGCCCGGGGTCGTTGGCACGATCCAGGCTACCGAGGCCATCAAGCTGATTCTCGGCGCCGGCGATCCGCTCATCGGGCGGCTCCTGCTGTTCGATGCGCTGCAGATGACCTTCCGCACGCTGAAGCTCAAGCGGGATCCGGCGTGCCCGGTCTGCGGCGACAACCCCACGGTGACCGCGCTCATCGACTACGACCAGTTCTGCGGCATCCCGCCGGCCAACACGGCCGACGAGGCCGGCAAACTCGCTCCGGAGCTCGAGATCTCGGTGGTGGACCTGAAGGATCGGCTCGACAGGAACGACGTGTTCCTGCTCGACGTGCGCGAGCCGCGCGAGTACGAGATCAACCGCATCCCCGGCTCCACGCTGATTCCGCTCGGCGAACTCCCGAAGCGGCTCGACGAACTGCCGAAGGACCGCGACATTGCCGTCCACTGCAAGTCGGGCGTCCGCAGCGCGAAGGCCGTGAAGCTGATGCGCGAGAAGGGCTTCACGCGCGTGCAGAACGTGCGCGGCGGCATCCTCGAGTGGATCGCGCGCATCGACCAGGACCAGCCGACGTACTGAAGAGAGGCTGCGAGGCTACGAGGCTACGAGGCTGCGAGGCTGCGAGGCGACGAGGCTGTAAGGCTACGAGGGGGCGAGCACCCGCAATGGCTGTCGACGGCCTTTCGCTGCATGCGCATCGGCCCGCCTTGATGGACCACTGCTACCGCATGCTCGGCTCGGCCTTCGACGCCGACGATGCGGTGCAGGAGACGATGGTGCGCGCGTGGAAGAGCCTCGACCGGTTCGAAGGCCGTTCGTCGGTGCGCACCTGGCTCTACCGGATCGCCACCAACGTCTGTCTCGATTTGATCGGCGAGCGCGCGCGTCGTGCGCGGCCGATGGAGGACGGCCCGGCCGGTACCGTGCACGACAACCTGGTCGCCCGGCCGCGGGCGCACTGGCTCGAGCCGATACCCGACGCGCAGGTCATCGCCGCTGACGATGACCCGTTCGAACAGGCGGCGATGCGGCAGAGCGTCCGCCTGGCGTTCGTCTCGGCCCTGCAGCACCTGCCGCCGCGCCAGCGCGCGGCGCTGCTGCTTGCCGATGTGCTGGGTTGGTCGGCAGCTGAAATTGCCGACGGACTCGACACGTCGGTGCCGGCCGTCAACAGCGCCCTGCAGCGGGCGCGCGCCACGCTGGCCGATCGCCCTGTGTCGGCGGCCGCCCCCTCATTGACCGATGCGCAGCAGGCCCTGCTCGATCGGTACGTCGAGGCCTTCGACCGGTACGACGTCGACGCGCTCACCACTCTCATGCGCGAGGACGCGACGCTCTCGATGCCGCCCTTTACGCTGTGGCTGCAGGGCCCCGCGGCCATCGCCGGCTGGCTGACCGGTCGCGGCTCGGTCTGCCGCGGTTCGAGACTCGTGCCGGTCGAGGCGTGCGGCTCCCCCGCCTTCGCGCAGTACCATCCCGGGGCCGACGGCGGCCCCTACCAGGCGTGGGCGATCATCGTCCTCGAACTGGATGGCGAGCGGATCGCGTCGTGGAACTCGTTCCTCGACGTCGAGCACCTGTTTCCCAGGTTCGGCCTCCCGCTCGAGTTGCCGCCAGGCTGACCGATGAGTTTCGGCGTCGCGCGCGGTCGAATCCAATGAACGCAACACTGGAGGCGACATGGCGACACCACACCGCGAACTCTTCGTCAGTCTTCCCGTCCGCAACCTGAAAGCGTCGATGGCGTTTTTTGGCACGCTCGGCTTCACGTTCAACCCGCAGTTCACCGACGAGAAGGCGGCCTGCATGGTGTTGAGCGACAAGGGTTACGTGATGCTGCTCGAGGACGCGTATTTCCGCACGTTCACGTCGCGCGAGGTCTGCGATCCCGCCCGCGCGTCCGAGGCGCTCGTGGCGTTCTCGTGCGCGAGCCA
>JBIQJY010000023.1:26654-28231 GCA_044507065.1 Acidobacteriota bacterium | reverse complement strand
TCTGCGATCCCGCCCGCGCGTCCGAGGCGCTCGTGGCGTTCTCGTGCGCGAGCCACGCCGACGTCGATGCGCTGACCGACACGGCCATGGCGGCCGGCGCCACACGGGCCGCGGCAGACCAGGACCACGGCTTCATGTACTCGCGGGCCTTCTACGATATCGATGGTCACCACTGGGAAGCGATCTGGATGGATCCAGCGGCCATGGCTTGACGGCCGGCCCGCCCGGGAAGGACCATACCGGCCGATGCCGACGCGACTCGATGACCTGGCGTCGCTGCTGTACTGCCCGACTTGCCATCAGGCCGCGTGGCAGGTGTCGGGCAGCGAACTCGACGGGAGGCTGGCCTGCACCGCCTGCGGCGCGACATTTCCCGCCGAGCGAGGTGTGCTCGACCTCGGCGAGACCGATGAAGATGCGCAGGTGACCGCCGAGCGCGCAGCGGTGCGTGCAACCGAGCGGCGCGCCGATCTCGGGGGCATCGACGATGTCTTCGACGATATCGCCGAGGCGCAGGGCGATCTGCGCGACGCGCTGCTCGCCCTGCCGCACGGCAACGGCTCGCGCTACTACGAGACGCCCGGCTATTTCGCCAACGTCCGGGCGTCGGCCGCGGGATTCGACTTCCTCGTCGATCACCTGGACCTCGCGCCCGGGAAGCGCCTGCTCGAACTGGGGGCCGACATGACGTGGGCGTCCAATCAGTTCGCGCGGCGTGGGCTCGACTGCGTGGCCGTCGACATCAACCATCACCTGCCGGTAGGTCGCCTCTTCGCGGATCATTTCGGTGCCCCGTATCACCTGGTGCGCGGCGACATGCGGCGCGTCCCATTCCGCGACCGGACGTTCGACATCGTCCTGGCCATCAGCGCGCTGCACCACAATCCCGAGTTGACCGAGATCGCCGCCACGATCGCGCGTGTGCTCGCGCCGGGCGGCCAGCTGGCATTCCTCGAGCCCTACTGCGAGAACGAAGAGGCCAAGCGCGCGTTCGGGCTGGAACAGATTGCCGCGGGCATCAGCGAGCAGACGTACCTGCTGCAGGAATGGCACGACGCCTTTGCGGCCGTCGGTCTCGACGTGGAGACGCACAGGGTGTGTGATTCGTTCTGTGCCGTCTATCGCAAGCGTCCCGCCGAAAGAGCCCCGGACGTGGCGCGCGGAACCGAGGCCCTGTTCCGCGGCTCCTATGCCGGCCGCGCGATGCTCGCCGGCCCCGTCTCACCCGTCGTGTCTGCCGGTGCGCCGTGGACGGTGCCCATCACGATCGAGAACACGAGCAACGCCGTGTGGTGTTCGAACAGTCACTTCCTGATCCGTGCCTCGTATCACCTCCACCGGCGCGTCGACGGGCGCGAAGCGCTGGTGGCCTTCGACAACGTGCGTACGCACCTGCCGGAGCCGCTCGCGCCCGGCCAGCGAACGACAATCCCGCTCGAAGTGACGGCCATCGACGAGCCGGGCGATTACGTCGCCGAGGTCGACATGCTGCAGGAATACGTGAGCTGGTTCGCCCCCCACGGCTTCTCCGGCTTCCGGCTCCCGTTCACCGTTCGCGCCGCCTGAATCGTCCGTCC
>JBIQJY010000023.1:0-26554 GCA_044507065.1 Acidobacteriota bacterium | reverse complement strand
CCGATGCGATCGCACCGCCGAAGTCGGTCACCATCCGTTCGGTGATGCCGACGTAGGGACGGCTGACAAGCGATCCTTCGATGGCAATCTCAATCGGCGCGTCTGCCAGGGAGCCGGCCATCAACATCGCCGACAGGTACTGGCTGGAGCGGTCGCCGCGCATCGTGACGAGGCCGCCGGGCAGCGCGCCGCCATGTACCGTGAGCGGCGGACACCCGGTCTCGCAGTCCACGCGCACGCCGAGTCGGCGCAGCGCGTCGACCAGGTCGGCAATCGGGCGCGTTGCCATGTGCGCGTCGCCCACCAAGGTCACCGGCCCGGGCACGAGTGCCGCCAGCGCCGCAAGGAACCGCACGGTGGTGCCGCTGTTGCCAACGAAGATGTCGCCGGCGGGCGCCCGCAGCCGCGCCCGACCGCCCTGGACGATCCACGTCGTGGCGTCCTCGTCCACAATCGCGATGCCCAGCGCCTCGAGCCCCTCGCGCATGTGACGGGTGTCGTCGCTCTGCAGCACGCCCTCGAGCCGGCTCTCGCCGTCGGCCAGCGCGGCGAGCAGGAGCGCCCGATTGGTGATGCTCTTGGATCCCGGCACGCGCCATTCGCCGCGCGGGGGCGCGGCAAGCGGCGTCATGCGCAGCGGTCCGGCGGGATAGATCACGGCGGTGCTCAGCTCCGCACCGCGGGCAGCCGGGGATTCCGCTCGATGCCGAACTTGTGCTGATGCCAGGTCGGGTAGGGCTCCGGCAGCGCGCTCACCGTATCGAGCCGCTCCATTTCGTCGACCGTCAATCGCCACGTGGCCGCCGCGAGGTTGTCGACCAGCTGCGCCTCGTGCCGCGCGCCGATGATCACCGTGTCGACGCCCGGCTTCTGCAGAACCCAGTTGAGCGCCACCTGCGAGGCCGTCACGCCGCGCGCCTGCGCAATCGCATCGAGGACGTCGACGATGCGATAGACGCGGTCGTAGTCAATCGTGCCCGGCGCGTCGATCTGATTGAGGCGGCTGACGTCGGGCCGCGCGTCGCGCCGGAACTTCCCCGTCAGCAGGCCGGCCTGAAGCGGACTCCACGCCATGATGCCGACCGACTGGTCGAGCCCCATCGGCACGATCTCGTGCTCGACGTCGCGCGCGATGAGTGAATAGTTCACCTGCTGGCTGACGTAGCGGACGAAGCCGTGCTGCGCCGAGACACCGAGCGCCTTCATCACGTGCCACGCCGAGTGGTTCGAGCAGCCGACGTAACGCACCTTGCCGGACGTCACCAGATCGTCGAAGGCGCGCATCGTCTCGTCGACGGGCACGAACTGGTCGGGCTGGTGGCCCATGTAGAGATCGAGGTAGTCGGTGCGCAGGCGCCGCAGGCTCGCCTCGCAGGCCGCGATCAGGTGCTTGCGCGACAGCCCGACGTCGTGCGGGCCCGTGCCGAGGCGCATGAAGGCCTTCGTCGACAACACGAACCGATCGCGACGGCCGGCCAGCGCTTCACCCAGGATCGATTCCGCCTCCCCGGCCGAGTACATGTCGGCCGTGTCGATGGTGGTCAACCCGGCCTGCTCGCACAGGTCGAGCATGCGCGAGACGTCGGCCACGCCGAGGTTGCCCATCGTGCCGAACCGATCGCGGCCGCCAATGGTCATCGTCCCGAGGCTGAGGACCGAGACGCTCAGTCCCGACGTGCCGAGCAGGCGCTGTTCCATGGTCAGCCTGCCTTGGTGGTCCGCGCCGGGTACGAGCCGAAGATCTTGACCGACTTGGTCAGGCCGGAAATCTCATCGAGTGCACGCTGCACGTTCGGCTCAGCGACGTTCCCCTCGAAGTCGACGTAGAACAGGTACTCGAACGGACGCCCCGGGCGCGGGCGCGACTCGAGCTTCGTCAGGTTGAGCCCGTGGCCGGCCACCACGTTGAGCACGGCAAGCAGCGCGCCGCGTTCGTGCGAGGTGACGAACATGACCGATGTCTTGCAGGGCACGCGCCGGTCCCAGGGTTCGGCCTCGCGCGCAATCACCAGGAAGCGCGTGTAGTTCTCGCGGTGGTTCGCGATGTCGCGCCGCAGCACGTGCAGTCCGTGGATGGCGGCCGCCTCGGCGCTGGCAATGGCGGCGTGCGTCGGGTCGGCCTCGGCCTTGATCCGTTCCACGCTCATTGCCGTGTCGACGAACGTCTCGACCGTCGCCTGCGGCAGCGAGGCCAGGAACGCCGTGCACTGGGACAGGGCCTGCGGGTGCGAATAGACCTTGCGCAGCTTCTCGAGCGGCACTTCGCCGATGCCGATCAGGCACAACTCGATGCGCAGCACCTCCTCGCCGATGATGGCCAGGTCGGTGTGCGACAGCGCATCGTAGGCGTCGTGCACCGAGCCCGACGTGGTGTTCTCGATGGGCAGCATGGCGTAGTCGGCAGCGCCCGATCGCACCTCCTCGAGCATGCCGCGAAAGGTCTGGACGCCGCGGAAGGTGGCCTGCACGTGCCGCAGCGCGAAGAACTGGCGGCCGGCGATGTGGCTGAAGGCGCCCTCGGCGCCCTGGAAGACCACCGAGACGGGACGGCTCACGGGCGTCCGGCCGCCGGCGCCGAGCTGCATTTCCTGCGTGCGGACGGAGAAATCCAGGATCTCGCGCAGCACGCGCACGACAAACAGTTCGTCGAGACCGGCCGCGCGGGCGCGCTCGGCCAGCCGGGCCACATGTCGGGCCTCGCGCAGCACGTCGCGCAGCGGCGCATTGGTGCGGGCCTTGACGTCGGCCACGCGGCGGATGGTCTCCTGCCGGCGGACCAGCAGGTCAATCAATTGATCGTCGATGCCGTCGATCTGCACGCGCAGATCGTCGAGTGACTCCTCGGACATGCAGGGAATCTTATAGCGACGGCCGCCGGACCGCCGTCCGGGGCGCGGCCGTGGCACCCGCGCAATCGGCGGCGCGGCGACGGCCTGCGCCGGGATTCATAAGCATAAGTGATTTAGATTCAACTATTATTACGTTGCCAAATGTACAGCCCTTGTCTATAAATTGATGGTCCCGGCCGGCCACCGACGTTCCTGTCAGCGGCAAGTGGCCGGCAGGAGACTCGGGGACATGAGCGACGATCGGGGTCAGTCGGGCGAAGCGGCCGGTCACCGGAGCGACCGACTCGTAAAAGGGCCATCCCGCGCCGCGGCGCGCGCGATGCTGAAGGCCGTCGGGTACACCGACCAGGATCTGCGCCGCCCCCTCATCGGCATCGCCAATACCTGGACCGAGATAGGCCCCTGCAACTACCACCTGCGTGAACTGGCCGACTATGTCCGCAAGGGCATCCGCGAGGCCGGCGGCACGCCGATGGAGTTCAACACCGTATCGATTTCCGACGGCATCACGATGGGCACGTCGGGCATGCGCATGTCGCTCATCAGCCGCGAACTGATTGCCGACTCCATCGAGATGGTGGTCGACGGCAACCAGCTCGACGGCGTCGTCGCGCTCGTCGGGTGCGACAAGACCATACCGGGCGGGGCCATGGCGCTCGCCCGCGTGAATGTGCCTGGTGTGGTGCTCTACGGCGGCTCGATCGACCCGGGCAAGTACAACGGGCGCGATCTCACCGTCCAGGACGTTTTCGAGGCCGTCGGCGCCGAAGCGGCCGGCCGCATCACGACCGACGAGCGCTGCGCCATCGAGGACAAGGCATGTCCGGGCGCCGGCGCCTGCGGCGGCCAGTTCACGGCCAACACGATGGCCGGCGTGTGCGAGTTCCTCGGTCTTTCGCCGATGGGCAGCAACAGCGTTCCGGCAACCGACCCCGGCAAGTTCGCCGTGGCCAGGGCCGCCGGTGCGCTCGTGGTCGACCTCGTGCGCAGGAACATCAAGCCGCGCGACATCCTGACTGCCGACGCCTTCGAGAATGCCATCGCATCGGTGGCCGCGACCGGCGGTTCGACCAATGCGGTCCTGCACCTGCTGGCCATCGCGCGCGAGGCCGGTGTGCCGCTCGACCTCCAGGTGTTCAACCGCATCAGCGGGGCGGTGCCGTGGCTGGCCGACCTCAAGCCGGCCGGCAAGTATGTCGCCACCGACATGCACCGGGCCGGGGGCAACGCCGTCGTGGCGCAGCGGCTGCTGCAGCACGGCATCCTCAAGAAGGATGCGACGACTGTCACGGGCCAGACGCTCGGTGAACTGGCGGCAGCGGCCGTCGAGCCGAAAGATCAGGCAGTGATTCGGCCGCTCGACAACCCGCTCTCCCCCACCGGCGGCCTGCTGGTGTTGACCGGCAGTCTGGCGCCGGAGGGGTCGGTGATGAAAGTGGCCGGGCACACGCGCCACTCGCATCGGGGCCCCGCGCGGGTCTTCGAGGGCGAGGAAGCAACGTTTGCCGCCGTGCAGGCCGGACAGGTCAAGCCCGGGGACGTCGTGGTGATCCGCTACGAGGGGCCGAAGGGCGGCCCGGGGATGCGCGAGATGCTCGGCGTGACCGGCGCCATCATCGGCGCGGGACTGGGCGACAGCGTCGCGCTCGTCACCGACGGCCGGTTCTCGGGCGCGACACACGGATTCATGGTGGGCCACGTGGCCCCCGAGGCCGCAAACGGCGGCCCGATCGCGCTCGTGCGCGACGGCGACATCATCACGATCGACGAACCCAGCCAGACGATCGAGCTGGACGTGCCCGAAGCGGAACTCGCCGCGCGCCGCGCGCAATGGAAGGCCCCCGCCCCCAGGTCCACCCGCGGTGTGGTGGCGAAGTACGCAGCGCTGGTCTCCTCGGCGGCGCTCGGGGCGGTAACAGGAAGCTAGATCGCTCGCAGGATGAACACGAAGGCCGCCCATGAAGGGTGGCGGAGAGACGGATATGGAACGCCTGACTGGTGCGGAAATTCTCTGGGACTGTCTCGTGCGCGAGGGCGTGACCGATGTCTTCGGCTACCCCGGCGGCGCGATTCTTCCCGCCTATGACGCGATGCTCAAGTATCCGATCCGGCACGTGCTCGTCCGGCACGAACAGGGCGCCACGCACATGGCCGACGGCTACGCGCGCGCAAGCGGCAAGGTCGGCGTGGCGGTGGCCACGAGCGGTCCGGGCGCGACCAACATGGTCACCGGCATTGCCACGGCCATGATGGACTCGGTGCCCATCGTCTGCATCACCGGCCAGGTGGGCAGCCGGCTGATCGGCTCGGACGCCTTCCAGGAAACCGACATCACCGGCATCACCCTGCCGGTCACCAAGCACAACTACCTGGTCACGCGTGCCGACGAGGTGGCCGCAACGGTCCGCGAGGCGTTCCTCGTCGCGAAGTCGGGCCGGCCGGGGCCGGTGCTCATCGACATCACGAAGGACGCCCAGCAGTCGTCGTGCCTGTACGACTGGGAAGCCGCCGCGCCGTCCGAGGCCGTCGTGCGTCGCCTCGAGACGCCGTCCGACGCGGCGCTGCGCGAGGCCATCGAGATGATCCGCGCCGCGCGGCGTCCGCTCGTGCTCGCCGGCCACGGCATCCAGCTTGGCGAAGCCACGGCCGAGTTCCGGGCGTTCGTCGAGGCGACCGGCATTCCGGTGGCCGTCACGCTGCTCGGCATCGGCACGCTGCCCGCGTCGCATCCGTCGAACCTCGGCATGATGGGCATGCACGGCGAGGCCTGGGTCAACACGGCCATCCAGGAGGCTGACGTCCTCATTGCCCTGGGCATGCGGTTCGACGACCGGGTCACCGGCAACCTGAAGACCTACGCGCAGGCGGCCAAGAAGATTCACGTCGACATCGACCCGGCCGAGATTGGCAAGAACGTCCCCGCCGACATCGGCATCGTGGCCAATGTGCGCGACGTGCTGCGCGCCTGGCAGCCGTCGCTCACGGCGCTCGACGTGGCCGACTGGAATGCGCGCATCGCATCGCTCAAGGGCGATTCGGCGGTGATCGACATCCAGAACATGCCCGACGATGGCCATCTGTATGCGGCGCACGTGATTCACGACATCTGGCGCGCCACCGACGGCCAGGCCGTGGTCGTCACCGACGTCGGCCAGCACCAGATGTGGGAAGCGCAGTACTACCACCACGAACAGCCGCGCTCGCTCATCACATCGGGCGGCCTCGGCACCATGGGGTTCGCCCTGCCGGCGGCGATCGGCGCGAAGAAGGCGTGTCCCGACGCCGACGTCTGGGTGGTCGTCGGCGACGGCGGCTTCCAGATGACGATGTGCGAGCTGGCGACGATTGCGCAGGAGAACCTGAAGGTCAATATCGCCATCATCAACAACGGATATCTGGGCATGGTGCGGCAGTGGCAGGAGTTCTTCTACGACCGCCGGTATGCCGCCACGCCGCTGCTCAGCCCCGACTTCGTGAAGCTCGCCGAGTCGTTCGGCATCCAGGCGCACCGCGTGGATGCGCGCAAGGACGTCGTGCCGACCGTCGAGGCCGCGCGCAAGCACCACGGCGCGGTCCTCATCGACTTCCGTGTCGAACAGGAAGACTCCGTGTTCCCGATGGTGCCGGCCGGCGCGGACCTGCACAAGATGATTCGCCGCCCGTCGCCGCTGGCCGAAACCGGGGCGGACAAGTAAGGCTGCGAGGCTACAGGCTACGAGGCGACGAGGCTACAGGGCTGCGAGACAGCCGGCGCCGACAGCCCGAAGCCGAGCGCGCAAGCGCGAGCGCTGAGGGCGGGGCGAGAGGTCAGCTCGAGCCGCGTGGGGGTTGGGCCCCACGCCACTGGATATTGAGTGGAGCAACTGTCATGTTGATTACTTACGTTCTGCACGTGGAAGACAAGCCGGGTGTGCTCAACCGCGTGTCCTCGCTCGTCCGCCGGCGCGGCTACAACATCGAGTCGCTGACCGTCGGGCACACCGACACGAGCGGCGTCTCGCGCATGACGCTCGTCGTCGATGCCGAACCGTCGGCCGCCGCGCGCATCGAAGCGAACATCTACAAGCTCGTGCACGTCCTGCGCGTCGAGAACGTCACGGCGCTGCCGACCGTGTATCGCTACCTGGCGCTCATCAAGGTGGCCGCCTCGGTCGAGACGCGCACGCAGGTCATGCAGCTTGTGGACGTTTTCCGCGCCCGTGTCGTCGACGTCGCGCCCGACTCGCTCATGGTCGAGGTGACCGGCACCGACGAGAAGATTGACGGCCTGCTCGACATCCTCCGGCCGTTCGGCCTGCTGGAAGTGGCGCGAACGGGCCAGCTGGCCATGACGCGGGGGAACGCGGTCCGGCCGGCCGCCCCGAGCGTCAAGGAGTCGGCCGAACCGATCGACGCGGCCGTGTCGTTTTCTGTGTAAGATCGCTTGTTCGATTCGGTGGCGGCAGGCGCACGGGACAGGTCCCGTGCGTCCCGGCCGTCACCCGTCACCCGCACATGTCTTCAGTCGCCGTCCGGTTCCACCGTCCTGCCGTCCGCCAGCCGGGCGGATGCAGCACACGGCGACATCGTCCGTCCCTTCCCGTGTCCTGAGGAGCCAATGGCCAAGATTTACTACGACCGCGATGCTGACCTGTCCCTGATCCGCGCAAAGAAGGTGGCCGTCCTCGGCTACGGTTCGCAGGGTCACGCCCACGCCCTCAACCTGCGCGACAGCGGCGTCACCGTCCGCGTCGGCCTGCAGGAGGGGAGCAAGTCGCGCGCGGCCGCGGCGAAGGACGGCCTCGAAGTGATGACGCCGGCCGAGGCCTCCAAGTGGGCCGACGTGATCATGGTGCTCGTGCCCGACACGACCGCCGCCTCGCTCTACAAGGAAGCCATCGCGCCGAACCTGACAGCCGGCAAGATGATCATGCTGGCGCACGGGTTCAACATCCGCTTCGGCACGATCGTGCCGCCCAAGGACGTCGACGTCACGATGATCGCGCCGAAGTCGCCGGGCCACCGCGTCCGCGAACTGTACGTCGAGGGCGGCGGCACGCCGGCGCTCGTCGCCGTGCACCAGGACGCCACGGGCCATGCCCTGGCCCTCGCGCTCTCCTACGGGAGCGCCATCGGTGTGGGCCGCGCCGGAATCGTGGAAACGACGTTCACCGAGGAGACCGAGACCGACCTGTTCGGCGAACAGGCCGTGCTCTGCGGCGGCACGAGCGCGCTCGTCAAGGCGGGGTTCGACACGCTGGTGCAGGCGGGCTACCAGCCGGAAGTGGCCTACTTCGAGTGCCTCCACGAGCTGAAGCTCATCGTCGACCTGATGTACCGCGGCGGGCTGAACTACATGCGCTACTCGATCAGCGACACGGCTGAATACGGCGACTACACCGCCGGGCCGCGCATCGTGACCGACGAAACCAGGAAGGCGATGAAGCAGCTGCTCGCGGAGATCCAGGACGGCACGTTCGCGAAGAACTGGATTGCCGAGCACGAAGCGGGACGGCCGAAGTTCAACGCCACGCGCGCCGCCGAGCAGAACCAGATTCTGGAGCGGGTCGGGGCGGACCTGCGGCAGATGATGCCGTTCGTCAACCCGGTCACGGCGCCCAAACTGTAGGGCGCCAGTCCCCCCGAGGAGCTGCCGTGTACAAGATTCTCACGCTGAACAACATCGCGAAGGTCGGGCTGGCCCGGCTGCCCGGCGACCGCTACAAGATCGCCAACGACATCAAGGACCCGGATGCCATCCTGCTCCGGTCGGCCAACATGCACGCCCTCGACATCCCGGCAAGCCTGCGCGCCGTCGGCCGCGCCGGTGCGGGTGTCAACAACATCCCCGTCGCCAAGATGAGCGCGCGGGGCATCCCGGTCTTCAACGCCCCGGGCGCCAACTCGAACGCCGTGAAGGAACTGGTCGTGGCCGGGCTCATCGTGGCGTGCCGCCAGCTGTGCGCGGCGTGGGACTTCGCGCGCAACCTCGAGGGCTCCGACGAGGAGATCGGCAAGGCTGTCGAGGCCGGCAAGAAGAATTTCGCCGGATTCGAGCTGCCGGGCCGCACCCTCGGCGTCGTGGGCCTCGGCGCCATCGGCCGTCTGGTCGCCAACACGGGCGTCAACCTCGGCATGAATGTCATCGGGTTCGACCCGGGCCTGACGGTCGAGGGGGCCTGGGCGCTGTCGTCGAATGTCCGCAAGGCGCGGTCGCTCGACGAGGTGTTCCACCAGGCTGACTTCCTCACCGTTCACGTTCCGCTCGTCGATGCCACCCGCAAGCTCGTCAACACCGAACGCCTGAAGACCATGCGCAAGGGCGCCGTCGTCCTCAATTTCGCGCGCGAGGGGATCGTCGACGACCAGGCCGTGGTCGACGCGATTGACGAGGGCCGCATCCACGGCTACGTGTGCGACTTCCCGACCAACACGACCAAGAACCACGCGCGCTGCGTGACGCTGCCCCACCTGGGCGCCTCGACGGCCGAGGCCGAGGACAACTGCGCGATCATGGTGGCCGATCAGGTTCGCGACTTCCTCGAGAACGGCAACATCCGGAACGCCGTCAACTTCCCCGAGGTGATCGCACCGCGACGCACCGCGCATCGCTTCGTGTGCGCCAACGCCAACGTGCCGAACATGCTCGGGCAGATTTCCGAGGCGTTCGGTCAGGCCGGCCTGAACATCAACGACATGGTCAACTCGTCGAAAGGCGACCTGGCCTACACCCTCGTCGACCTGGACGCGCCGGTGCCGGCCGAGGTCGTCGCCAAGATCGGGTCGATCAGCGGCGTCGTCATGGCGCGCCTCGTCGACCCGCCGCAGTAACACGCGTCGCCCGGAGCGCACGGGCCCGCCGGGCCTCAATGGAGCGCACGGGCTTCAGCCCGTGCGCCAGTCGCCAGGGGCTGAAGCCCCTGGCCTCCGTTCGTCCTCGCCCGCCGTACCGTTTCCCCGCTGCCGTCCGATCTACAGCCCGCGCAGGACCTCGAGCAACTCGTCGATCGGCGGCTGCTCCGGCATCTCGTAGCGCTTCGCCCAACGCACCACGCCCGACTTGTCGACGACGATGATGGCCCGTTCGGCCAGGCCGTCGTCGCGCATCACACCGTAGTCGCGGGCCACCTGGCCCTGTGGGTGGAAGTCGCTCAAGAGGTGATAGGAGACGCCGCCAAGCGCGTCGGCCCACGCCTTCTTCGACGGCCCTGCGTCCGTGCTGAGCGCCAGCACCTGCGTGTCGAGTGCGTCGAAGGCCGGCTGCTCACGCTCGTAGGTCTGCACCTGGACGGAGCAGACCGGCGTGAAGGCCAGCGGGTGAAACGCCAGCACGACATTGCGGCGTCCGCGGTAGTCGGAGAGCCGGATGGTCTCGCGGGCCTGGTTGGGCAGGGCAAAATCCGGGGCTGTCGATCCTGTGGCAATCACGCGCGTCACCTCTCTTGGCCGCGACCGAAACGGCCGCGGCTGCGCCTATTCTGCCCCGGACGGGCCGTCGGGGCCGCATGATAAGGTTGTCGCATCCATGAGGATTCGCGGGTTTCCCGGCCTGTTTGTCGTTGCGGCAGTCCTGTTCTTCCTGCTGCCTTCGGCCATTGGCTACTACACCGACTGGCTGTGGTTCCGCGAGGTCGGCTACACGAACGTGTTCCTGCGGACGCTGAATGCGCAGGGCGCTGTCTTCGTCGCCACGTTCGCGGTCGTCTACCTCTTCCTGTACTTCAACCTGCGCGTGGCGCGGCAGAAGACCGCCACCCGGCCGCGCATCGTGCTCGGCACCGGGGGCGACGGCCGGCCCATCTCGGTCGACGGCCGCCAGGTGGCCGGCATGGTGACGCCGATTGCCGTGGCTGTCGCCGGTCTCGTCGCCCTCGTGGGCGCCACGCAGTGGCTGACCTGGCTCAACTACTTCAACGCCACCGAGTTCGGCGCTGTCGATCCGCTGTTCGGCCGGGACGTGTCGTATTACGTCTTCGGGCTGCCCGTCTACCAGATGGTGCGACAGCAGGCCCTGCTCGTGACGGTGGTCAGCCTCATCGGCTGCGCCCTGCTCTACGTCTTTTCCGGCAGTTTCGTGGTCGAGGGACGTCCCGGCGCGGCGGCGTGGCCGCGGCTGCGCCTGATTCCCACCGCGCGCCTGCACCTGTCGCTGCTCACCGCACTCGCGCTGCTTCTGCTGGCCTGGGGCGCCTGGCTCGACGTGCCGAGCACGCTGCTCTCGCCCACCAGCGCGCGGGTGGCCTTCGGGGCGTCCTATGCGGACATCTACGCTCGGATTCCGTTCCTGCGCGTGACGTTCGTCGTGCTCATCATCGGCGCGGGCCTGGCCGTCTGGCACGGCTTCGGCCGGCGCGGCTGGCCGCTGCCCGTCGCGATCGCATCCTATCTGCTCGTCTCGGTCGCCGGGGGCGTCTACGGCGGCGTCGTGCAACGCCTGGTCGTCACGCCGAACGAACAGGAGAAGGAACGCACCTACATCGAGCACAACATCGCCTCGACGCGCCAGGCCTACGCGCTCGAGCGGGTCGAGGAGCGCAACCTGTCGGGCGACGCCGAACTGACGGCCCAGGACATCATCGACAACGCCGCCACGATCGAGAACGTCCGGCTGTGGGACCACGACCAGCTGCTGCAGACGTTCGGGCAGATCCAGGTGATTCGCCCGTACTACGACTTCCGGAACATCGACAACGACCGCTACACCATCGACGGCAAGTACCGCCAGGTGATGCTGTCGGTGCGCGAGATGAACACGCAGAACATGCTGAACCGTTCGTGGGTGAACGAACGGCTCATGTTCACGCACGGCTACGGCCTGACGCTCGGCCCGGTCAACCAGGTGACCACCGAAGGCCTTCCCGTGCTGTTCGTGCGCGACCTGCCGCCGGTCTCGACGGTGGACCTGCCGGTCGAGCAGCCGAGCATCTACTACGGCGAGATCTCGACCGACTACGTGCTCGTCAAGACGCGCGAGGCCGAGTTCCACTATCCGCTCGGCGACGACAACGTCACGACGTTCTATGACGGCTCGGGCGGCGTGCCGGTGGGCTCGCTGCTGCGGCGGCTGCTGTTCGCCATCCGGTTCACGAGCACGGACATCCTCGTCACGAGCCAGCTCACGCCCGAGAGCCGCATCCTCTACCACCGGAACATCGTCGATCGCGTCCGGCTGATCGCGCCGTTCCTCGCGCTCGACGCCGATCCGTACCCCGTCGTGCACGAGGGGCGCATCGTCTGGATGCAGGACGCCTACACGACGTCGCGCAACTACCCGTATGCGACGCCGAACGCGCTTCCGGGCCCGCTCTCGGGTGTCAACTACATCCGCAACTCGGTGAAGATCGTCACCGACGCCTACAACGGGTCGATCGCCTTCTACATGTCTGAGCCCGACGACCCGCTCGTGCGGACGCTCGATCGCGTGTTCCCCGGCATGCTGAAGCCGATGAGCGAGATGCCCGACGGCCTGCGCGCGCACGTGCGGTACCCCGAGGACATCTTCCTGATCCAGGCCGAGAAGTACGCCACCTACCACATGACCAACCCGCAGGTCTTCTACAACAACGAAGACGAGTGGCGGCGTCCCGTGCTCGAAAGCGGGCAGAGCCAGCGGTCGGTGACCATGGAGCCGTACTACACGATCATGCGGCTGCCCGGCGAAGACGAAGCCGAATTCATTCAGATGCTGCCGTTCACGCCGCGCGCGCGCGACAACCTCGCGGCCTGGATGGTGGCGCGCAGCGACGGCGAACACTACGGCCGCCTGCTCGTCTTCCAGTTCCCGAAGCAGAAGATCATCTACGGCCCGCGACAGATCGTCGGCCGGATCAACCAGGACCCTGTCATCTCGCCCCAGATCACGCTCTGGAGCCAGCAGGGCTCGCAGGTGATCCAGGGCACGCTGCTCGTGATCCCGATCCAGGAGTCGCTGCTCTACGTGCGGCCGCTGTACCTGCGGTCGCAGCAGGGCCGCATTCCCGAACTGAAGCAGGTCATCGTCGCGTACCAGAACCGCATCGTGATGGCCGAAACGCTGGTCCAGGCGCTCGGGCGCATCTTTGGACCGTCGGTGACGAAGATGCTCGAGCCCGATCAGTTGTCGAGCGCGGCGACATCGGTCGTCGCAACCGTGCCTGTCGAGGGTGCGCCCGTCGACGACGGGAATGCTGACGCGGAATTCGACGTTCCCGCTCCGGCCGCTCCGGAGACGAACCTGCGGGCCCTGGCCGCCGAGGCCGAGCGACACTTCGCCGCCGCCGAAGCCGCCCAGCGCGCGGGCAACTGGGCCCTCTACGGCGAAGAGATCCAGAAACTCCGGGATGTCATCGCCCGCATGCAGAGCATGCAGTAATGGCCGACCCGCGCACCGGCGACGCCGTCAGGGAACGGCTCGAAACCGAGAAGAAGCAGCCGCGCCTCTACAAGGTCCTGCTGCTCAACGACGACTACACGACCATGGAGTTCGTCGTGCTGGTGCTCGAGGAAGTCTTCCAGAAGTCGCCGGCCGAGGCGTTCCGCATCATGATGCAGGTCCACGTGAACGGGCGGGGCCTGGCGGGGATCTATCCCTGGGAAGTCGCCGAAACCAAGGCCGAAACCGTCATTTCCATGGCACGCGACGCCGGTTTTCCCCTGAAGGCCGTCACCGAAGAGGCCTGAAACGGGACGACGTCACGGCGGGCACGGGACCCGCCCCGCGGAGGCCGGCGAGCACGGGGCCCGCCGCTACGTATAATCGAAGAACCGTGTTTTCCGCCTCGCTCGAAATCGTTCTGACCATCGCCTACCGCGAGGCTGTCTCGCGACGCCACGCCTACCTGACGCTCGAGCACCTGCTCTTCGCGCTGGCCCACGATTCCGAAGGCGAACGCATCCTGCAGGGCTGCGGCGTGGATCTCGCGCGGCTCCGCCGCGATCTCAACGAGTACCTGAACGACATGGTCGAGCAGCTCAGGCGCGGCCAGGAGCGCGAGCCGGAGCAGACGGCCGCCTTCCGCCGCGTCCTGCAGACGGCCGTCCTGCACGTGCAGAGCGCGCAGCGACCCGAGGTGCACGCCGGCGACATCCTTGCGGCGATGCTCCAGCAGCCGAAGTCGCACGCCGCGCGCCTGCTCGACGCGCAGGGCGTGACGCGCCTCGACATCCTCGAGTTCATCTCGCACGGCGTATCGCGCCTGCCGCCGTCGTCGGAGCCGGGGTCGGAGGACGGTCCCGCCAGGGCCGGCGGCGGCGACGAGGGTCCGGCCGGCGCCCGCGATCCGCTGTCGGCCTACTGCGTGAACCTCACCGAACTGGCAAAGAAGGGGGCGCTCGACCCGCTCATCGGCCGCACGAACGAACTGCAGCGGACGATCGAGGTCCTCTGCCGCCGGCGCAAGAACAACCCGGTCTTCGTCGGTGACGCTGGCGTCGGCAAGACGGCGATGGCCGAAGGGCTCGCCGCCCGCCTGCTGGCCGACGACGTACCCGACGTGCTGAAGGACGCCGAGATCTTCTCGCTCGATACCGGGGCGCTGCTGGCCGGCACGCGCTTCCGCGGCGATTTCGAGGAACGCTTCAAGAGCGTTGTCCAGGCGCTGGCCGCCCGGCCGCGCGCGATCCTGTTCATCGACGAGATCCACTCCACCGTCGGGGCCGGCGCCACCACGGGCGGCACGATGGACCTGGCCACGATGATCAAGCCGATCCTCACCGGCGGCGACCTGCGAGTGATTGGATCGACGACGGTCGAGGAGTTCAAGCAGGTCGAGAAGGACCGCGCACTCGCGCGCCGGCTGCAGCGGATTGCGATCGACGAGCCGTCCATCGACGAGACGGTCGGCATCCTCAACGGCCTGCGCGCGCGGTACGAGGAGTATCACAAGGCCCGCTACACGGACGCGGCCATCGAGGCGGCGGCGAAACTGGCGGCCCGTCACCTGCGCGACTTCAAGCTGCCGGACAGTGCCATCGACCTGCTCGACGAGGCCGGTGCGGTGATGCGGCTCCGCCAGGCCAGCGAGGCCGCCGCAGCCGCCGCGGCGAAACCGGACGAGGTCGAGACCCCAGCTGATGCCGCCGATCCGTCGGCCACCGGCGAGACTACGGTCGATACCCGTGTCGTGGTCGACGTGGCGGACATCGAGGCCGTTGTCGCACGCATGGCCCGCATTCCCGCCCGTCAGGCGTCGTCGTCGGACCGCGAACGGCTGCGGACCCTCGAGGAATCGCTCAACCGCGTGGTGTTCGGGCAGGAAGAAGCGGTGCGACTGGTGGCGCAATCGATCAAACGTTCGCGCGCCGGCCTCGCAGCGCCCGATCGGCCGGCAGGCAGCTTCCTCTTCACCGGCCCCACCGGCGTCGGCAAGACCGAGCTGGCCAAACAGCTCGCGCTGCTGCTCGGCAACGAGTTCATCCGCTTCGACATGAGCGAGTACATGGAGAAGCACGCCGTGGCGCGGCTGATCGGCGCGCCGCCCGGATACGTCGGCTTCGAACAGGGCGGCCAGCTCGTCGACGCCGTTCGCACGCATCCGTACAGCGTCGTGCTGCTCGACGAGATCGAGAAGGCGCACCCCGACATCTTCAACGTGCTGCTGCAGGTGATGGATCACGCCACGCTGACCGACAACAGCGGGCGCAAGGCCGATTTCCGCAACACGGTGCTGATCCTCACGTCCAACGCCGGATCGCGGGAGATGAGCGCGCGCTCGATTGGCTTTGCCGATGAGACCGGCGACGACGGGCGCGACCAGGCGCTCAAGCGCACGGCGGCCGGCAAGTCGAAGGCCGCCATCGAGCGGATGTTCTCACCGGAGTTCCGCAACCGGCTCGACGCCATCGTGACGTTCGGCGCGCTCAGCCCGCACGTCATGGAAACCATTGTCGAGAAGTTCGTGCTGCAGCTCGAGTCGCAGCTGGCCGAACGCCGCGTGGCCATCACGCTCACGCCCGAGGCCGGTGCGTGGCTGGCCAGGAAGGGCTACGACCCGGTCTACGGCGCGCGCCCGCTCGCGCGCGTGGTGCAGCGCGAGGTGCGCGATCCGCTGACCGACGAGATCCTGTTCGGCCAACTGGAGCACGGCGGCACCGTGACCATCGGCGTCGCGGACGACAAGCTGACGTTTGCCTTCGAGCCGAGAAGCGATACCGGCGCGACGTCAACCGACGAACCCAACCAGAACCTGACCGTGGACTGACGCTGATCGGTCCCGCAACCACGCGGGGACACGACGCGTGAACGACATGAGCGAACCCGAACTGAAAGTCACCGACCGCAGGTGGTGGGCCCGGGCCGAAGGGGCCGCACCGGACGCCGAAGAACCGAGGCTGAAGCCCAACTACGTCGAGGAGCTCGAAGCACGCATCGCCGAGAAGGACGCCGAAATCCAGGACCTGCTCGCCAGGTACCGCGGCGCGGCCGACGAGTTCGAGCAGGCGCGCGCGCGGCTTCGCAAGGAAGTCCAGAAGGACGTCGAGCGGGGACGCCGCTCGCTTCTCGCGTCATTCCTCGAAGTTCTCGACAACCTCGATCGCGCGATCGAGGCCGCGGACACGCGCGACGACCCGTTCGTCCAGGGCGTCTCACTCGTGCGCCAGCAGTTTCTGGCCACTCTCGAGGGCCTCGGGGTGGTGCGCGAGGACCCCATGGACCGTCCATTCGATCCGACGCGGCACGAGGCCGTGACGACGGTTCCGGCGACAGACGAGCGGCCGGAAGGCCAGGTGGCTGGCGTCGTCAAACCGGGCTACCTGATCGGCGACGAGGTCCTGCGACCGGCAATGGTGGCGGTGGCAACGCGCGGGTAGCAGGGGTGCAGCGCCCGGCTACACGCGCCGGGCGAGCGCGAGCAGCGACAGGCCGAACGACGGCGGACGCTTTTCCTCGAGCTTGAGCAGCGGCATCATGATCTTGAAGACCGCCAGCTGATCCTTCGGCAGCACCTTGCGCTTCAGCACGCGCGAGCTCAGCCACCAGCCGAAGACGGCCAGCCGGTTCACGAATCGCAGATCGTCGCACTCGAAGCCGGCCTCCTTCAGCAGCGCGCGCAGCGGCTCCTTCTCGTAGCGGCGGAAGTGCTGCAGATGCACGTCCAGGGTGCCGTAGAGGGCTGGCATCGAGGGCACGAGCAGCACGAGGCGGCCGCCAGGCGGCAGCACCGCCGCGCAGTCCGCGAGCGTGCCCCGGTGATCCTCGATGTGCTCGAGCACGTTGAGGCACACGATCGTGTCGATCCGCTCCGCGCGAAGGTCATCACGATCCGTCTCGGTCAGCGGGAACCGGAACGACGCCATCCGCACGTTGCCCTGCCGGCCGAACTTCGCCTGCAGGGTTTCAACGTAGTACGGGTCGATGTCCGAGGCGATGACCCGATCGCGGTCCGCGAAGTAGCGCGTCTGGTTGCCAATGCCGGAGCCGATCTCCAGGATGCGCCGCCCGAGATAGCCGTCGAACCGATCGTGCAGCCAGCGGTTGTAGGCCTCGAGGCCCGCCATCCGCCGCAGCGTTTCCGCGCCGACGTCATCGGCCGGGCCTGCGGCTTCCGTTGTCGTCCGTTCCACCTGGCTCATCGTGCGGGCGCCTTCCACCGCGAGTATTTCAGAATGGTCCACACGGCCTGGAACGCGTCCTTCATGCCGATCTTCTTGCCCTCGGCATACGTCCGGCCGTTGTACGAGATGGGAACTTCGTAGATTCGCGCGCCCAGACGGCTCACCTTGCAGGTGATCTCGGGCTCGATCCCGAACCGACTGGACCGCAGGTCGAGCTTCTCGACGACCTCGCGCCGCATGACCTTGTAGCAGGTTTCCATGTCCGTCAGGTTGAGGTCCGTGAACGCATTCGACAACAGCGTCAGCATGCGGTTGCCCACCGAGTGCCAGAAGTACAGCACGCGATGGCCGCGCTCGGTGCCGAGGAACCGCGACCCGTAGACCACGTCGGCCTTGCCTTCGAGGATCGGCCGCAGCAGCACCGGATACTCGGAAGGGTCGTACTCGAGGTCCGCGTCCTGCACCAGCAGGATCTCACCGGTGGCTTCCCGGAAGCCCCGCGTGATGGCCGCGCCCTTGCCCTGGTTGTGCGGCTGGAGGAATACCCGGATGCCGTCCCGCCCGTCCAGTTCCGCCAGGACCTCGCGCGTGCCGTCGGTCGACCCGTCGTCCACAATGACGATCTCGCGGTCGAGGCTGCCGGGCAGATCGACGGCCAGAACCGCGGCAATGATCGGACGAATGGTGTGGCGTTCGTTGAACGCCGGCATGACAATCGACAGTTTCATCGGGCGACAGCCAGTCGCGACTTCCGGTGGGACGGTTGCGTCCCTGCGGCGGAGACCCGGATCCCCGTACCCCTGGCGGCCACAATGATATCAGCGGACCGATCGGGTGGCCCGGACGATCGACCGGATCGGCCGGGGCCGCCACGGCTGTTCTATATACTCTCAGCCCATGATCGAACCGTCCGGGCTCCGCGATCGCGTCGCGGCGCATCGCTGGTACCACACGATCGACCTTGGCCACGGCATTGTCACGCCAGGCGTCGACAACAGTCCGGAACGGTTGGCGCGGATCGACCTGCCCGCGTCTCTTGCCGGCCGGACCGTCCTCGACATCGGCGCCTGGGACGGCTTCTTCTCGTTCGAGTGCGAGCGCCGAGGCGCGGCGCGAGTGGTCGCCGCGGACTTCTTCTCCTGGCACTCGGCGGACGGCTGGGGCCGCAAGGCCGGCTTCGAGATGGCCCGCGAGGCGCTGGGATCGAACGTCGAGGACGTGGACATCGACGTGATGGACCTGTCGCCCGAACGGGTCGGCACGTTCGACGTGGTCCTGTTCCTGGGCGTCCTCTATCACCTGCGGTATCCCCTGCTGGCCCTCGAGCGCGTCGCCTCGGTCACTGCCGACCTGCTCATCCTCGAG
This sequence comes from Acidobacteriota bacterium, assembly GCA_044507065.1. Classification (GTDB taxonomy): domain Bacteria; phylum Acidobacteriota; class Vicinamibacteria; order Vicinamibacterales; family SCN-69-37; genus SCN-69-37. The sequence continues at coordinate 7,829 of JBIQJY010000023.1, read as the reverse complement.
ACCGTCGTCGACATGGTCGGGCTGGGCCGCCCCGCCGCGGCGTTCTATCCGGGACGCGAACTGAACCACGACCCCACCAACTGGTGGGCGCCCAACGCCGAGGGGGTGGCAGCGCTGCTGCAGGCCGCGGGATTCGAGCATGTGCGAACGGTCACGAACCTGCCGGGCGCGCCTTACCGCCTGGCGCGGGCCATCTACCACCGCGTGCGAGGCAGGAACGGGCTCATCGAGGCGTTCCGGCAGGACCGCGCGGTGTTTCACGCGCGCAAGTAGCGGACAAGCGGCACAGCCGCCCTCACGGCGCCGGCTCCGCCGCACCGACGACCGATGCTTCGAATCCACGCTGGCGCACCACCCGCCACAATTCGTCCCTGGGCCAGGTGAACGTCTGGCTGCGCGGCCACACCCGGGAATCGATTCGCCATTTCGCGTCGCTCGGCAGCGTGCCGTCGCCATCCTCGTAGACGACGATGCGACGGCCCGGCAGGACCGCGTGTCCGTGGGGTGAGAACGCGCCGTGGACGTAGATGACGTCACCCGGCGCTGCATGACGGTCGGCCCACTTCAGCGCGGCGACTGGTGGCGCGTCGGAAGTCGCCTGCAGTCGGAGCGCGGGCCACGTCCATACGGCGAACCCCAGAACCACGACGATGGAGAGAATCGGCTGCAGTACCGTTCTTCTTGTGAGGACACCTATACCGTCGGCCATCAGCAACGCATAGACGAACATGTAGGCCAGTGCGTAGCGCGCGACCGTGTGCACGTCGAGCATCAGCCACGACGCCAACGCGATCGGCACGAACGTTACCAGTGCCACGACCGGTGCACGTCGCCGCGAAACAGCCGCCGCGGCGATCGACAGGGCACCCAGCGCAAGAAGCGCGTTCATCTGATTCCGCTGGTCGAACGGGCGAACGAAGAATGCCTGGGCAGCGGCCGGGAGCGGCGGGCGTCCGGCATTCTGATACGAATCCACGGCGCGGACCCATTCGCTCTGGGACCGAAGGGCGACGACGTACGCATCGATGGACGACGAAGCGAGCGCCGCGCCCACGTAACTGCCCGCGCCAACAGCCGTCGCGAGCGCACCGGCGGCGAGGACGGCTCGGAGGTCACCTGCCGAAAGGCGTCCCCACGCACCCATGCAGAGTGGCACCGCAGCCAGAGCGAGTGACAGGGGACGAAGGCCAATCGCGACGCCGAGCAGTAGTCCGCCGAGCACGAAGGCCGAGCGCTGTTCCCTTCCGCGCAGCAGAAATGCAGCGGCGGCAAGTCCGCAGGTCAGGGCCGGTATGTCGCTGAAGCCGGAGCCCGAGTAGATCCATACGTTCGGCAGGAAGGCGAACACTACCGCCCCGAGCAGCGATGTCGTGAAATCGAAGCGCATCGCGCGCGCGAGCATGCACGCCGCGGGAACCAGCAGCACGGCCCCCAGCATGACGACCGCCTGCAGCGCGCGAAACTCGTCGAGACCAGACCAGTAGAAGAGCCTGGCGCAGGCGATGAAGAGCGGATACCCGGGCGGATGGGGGTGGTGCAAGGCGACGTCGTAGTCGCGCACGGCGGAGACGAACTGGGCCTCATCCCAATCGAGGAGCGATTGGGCCAGCGCGGGCACTCGCGTGATCGCAACAAGGATCGACACACCGAGGAACCAGCGCCTTTGGCCGACCGTCAGTGTGTGGGGGGGGGGGCATCAGGGAGGGCGTGATTGTGCCACAGGTCGCAGGGCGGCGACACCCGCCGCCACGCGACCTGAATCCGTTCGACCTGGCCGCCGACCTACAGCGGCCGCCGATAGACCGCGACGCCGGCCGCCGACGCAACCAGTTCGTAGCGCCCGTCGGCCGCGAGGACTCGTGCCGCGTCCGCATCGGCCACCACCAGCTCCGTCGTCTCGTGGCCGTTCGACGCCAACGGTGGGCCGAACAGGGAGACCCACTCGTCGGCCACCGTCACATCAATGTCGCGCTTGTACAACTCCAGCACCAGGCCCGCCGCGATCGGCCAGGCGTCCTGGGCCATGTCGACGCGCACCGCGCCGCCGGACGGGGCGACATTGAAGCTCGCACGGAGCGCGTTCGCGAGGTTCTGAACGGTCGTTCGCTCACCGGCGAATCGATCGCGATGGTGCCCAGCCGCAATGTGCCTGCCGCCATGTGCAGCGACAATCGCGATGAACGCGCCGATGACAAGGACGGCCGTGCCGCGTCGGGCCGGCGACCACAACGCCACGACGGAGCCGGAGCCCCGGCCGAGCAGTGCTGCTGCGCCACTCGCGCCGCACGCGACAAGCTCTGCCGTGAGCACGGCCAGGTTGACCACGCCGAGGATGGAGATCCAGAACGTGATGTGATCGTGCAGTTCCCCGCCGACGCGGATCGACGCCCACAGCGCGCCGGCCGAGGCCACCAGACATATCCCAGCCTGCGCGGCCAGGAACCTGCGGCCGTGTGTGGCGGCTGATCGCCACGCGAGTACCAGGGCGGCGATCTGAAACGCGGCAAAGAGCGCCACAGGCCATGTCGCGACGCCGGCGCCCAGCACGCGTCCGCCGGCCGCCACCTCGAAACCCGGCCTGACGACGCCGGACAGGTGGTGCGCGAAGGCGGCCGCGCCTGCGGCGATGTCGGGAACCTGCCCCCCGCCGATCGATCGCGCCAGCCGGGCGAGATTGCCCGGTTGCGGGCCTGTCAGTTCGCCGAAGACCGGCACACTCCAGAGCGCCGCCGCGACAGCGACAGTCGCGATCAACCACCGCTTCGTGCCGGCCGGCCAGTGACTTTCGCACCGGCCCCGACCATCCGGCCCCTGACCCGCGCGACGCTGCTCGGTCCCGGCCGCGCAGGCACGCACCAGGACGCGGTGCAGGAACGGATGATCGCGCGACAGCACGTGGCGTACGCCCACGAGCACCACGGCATACATCAGCAGCTTGTCGATCGCATTGACCGAAATGACGACGGGGCCGACCTGCGCCCGGAACCCGCCGGCCACGATCACCCACGCCATCAGGCCCACGTAAATCGCACCGATCGCGTCGACGACACGCACGAGGTTCGAGACCGGTCGGTGCGGGATCGCATCGCGACGTATCGACACGTACGGCCAGGCCCAGGCCATCACCGCCACGCCCGAGATCAGCACCGACATCGGCAGGAACGCGACGTGGGACTGGCTGATGAACGATGCCACCAGCGCAACGACGGGCAACGCGCCCAGGTGGCCCGCGGCCACGACGGCGGCAAGCACGAGCAGCAGGGCGAACGGCAGCAGCGGCGCGTGCGGGTTCCAGGCACTCGAAAGCAGGTCGCCGAAGTCCCAGCCGGCCTGCGTGCCCGTCCGGAAATAGTAGAGGGCGAGCCAGACGATCAACGCGCCGGCGAATGCCCATCCGCCGTATCGCGCCGCCAGCGCGAGCAGTGCGGCCATGGCCGCGAGGTTGAGCGCGAGTGCGGTGAGGAGCAGGCCCTCTTCGCGGTGGCCGCTGAGGACGTAGGCGGGCGCGAGCGTGTAGAAATGCGCTGGACCCGGATGGTTCCAGCCGAATCGGGAATAGGGACCAACGTCGAGGCTCCGCCGGGCGGCGTGAAGAGTGTAGATCTCGAGCACGGCGCCGTCGCCCACCGACCAGGTGCGCGGCGTCGTCCTCAGCGAGGAAGCAACGGCAACGACGATACCGAGGAGCACCAGCACGGCCACCACCGCGAGCGCCACACCGCGATAACGGAATGGGCGCGGCATGGTCGACGACCGATGCGGCGGCTTATCGCTCTCCCGGATCCTCGAGGTAGGTGTAGCCGTGGAGGCCGTCCTCGTAGAAGCGCAGCAGGCGCCCGGATTCCTCGAGATTCATGCGCCCCTCGACGACGGCCATCTCGACCGACTCGTGCAGCTTGCGGACGAGCATGTCGGCGTCGAACTGCACGTAGTTGAGCACCTCGCGGACCGTGTCGCCCTTGATGACCGACTCGAGGATGACATTGCCCGACGGCCCGAGGCTGACGTGCACGGCGTGGGTATCGCCAAACAGGTTGTGCAGGTCGCCCAGGATCTCCTGGTACGCACCCACGAGGAAAATGCCCAGGTAGTACGGATCCCCGTTGAACGGGTGCAGGGCGAGCGTGCGCTTCACGTCGCGCCGGTCGATGAACTGATCGAGCTTGCCGTCCGAGTCGCACGTGATGTCGCCCAGCACGGCCTGGCGCGTCGGCGCCTCGTTCAGCCGGTGAATGGGCATCACCGGGAACAACTGCTTGATCGCCCAGGAGTCGGGAATCGACTGGAAGAGCGAGAAGTTGCAGAAGTAGGTGTCGGCCAGCGTGTCGTCGAGCCCCTGCAGGTCCTCGGGCACATCGTCCATGCCCTGCACCAGCTTGCGCAGCTTGGTGCAGATGGCCCAGAACAGCGTCTCGGCCTGGCATCGCTGCTCGAGCGGCAGGTAGCCGCCGTTGAACAGGTTGAGCGCCATGTCGAGTGCCTGCTGCGCGTCGTGATAGCTCTCGAGCGCGTTGCGGGCGTTGAGGTTCTCGTAGGTCTCCCGCAGGTCGATGAGCGGCTGCTCGAGGTCCTCGGTGTCGCCGTTGACCGGCACGTCCTGCTCGTCGAACCCGGCCACGCCCAGCACGTTGAACACGAGCACGCTGTGGTAGGCGACAATCGCGCGGCCGCTCTCGGACACGATGGTCGGGTGTTTCACGCCGGCTTCATCGCAGACCGACTGGATGTGGAACACGACGTCGTTGGCGTACTCCTCGAGCGTGTAGTTCACGCTCGACTCGAAGTTGGTCTGCGACCCGTCGTAGTCGACGCCCAGGCCGCCGCCAACGTCGAGGTACTCGAGGCCCGCGCCTTCCTTGACCAGTTCGGCGTAGATACGCGCCGCTTCGTTCAGCGCGCCCTTCACGATACGGATGTTCGGAATCTGGCTGCCCAGGTGGAAGTGCAGGAGCTTGAAGCAGTCCTCCATCCCCAGCGCCTTGAGCTCCGCCAGCCCTTTGCGCACCTCGGCCACCGTCAGTCCGAACTTCGACCGGTAGCCGCCCGAGGACTGCCACCGGCCGCCGCCCCGCGCGGCCAGCTTCACGCGCATGCCGATCTGCGGTCGGACGCCAACCTTTTTCGCGTACTCGAGGATGAGACCGAGCTCCGTGTATTTCTCGACGACGGGAATGATGCGGCGGCCCATCTTCTGGGCCAGCATCGCCATCTCGATGAACTCGGCGTCCTTGAATCCGTTGCAGATGATTGGCGTGTCGTTCGACGCCATCGCGACGACCGCCAGCAATTCGGGTTTCGATCCGGCCTCGAGGCCGAACTGGAACGGTCGTCCGAAATCGAGGACTTCCTCGACCACGTGCCGCTGCTGGTTCACCTTGATCGGGTAGACGCAGAAGTAACGGCCTTCGTACTGGTGCTGCTGGATGGCGGCCTGGAACGCGCCGTGGATGTCGGCCAGCCGGCCGCGCAGGATGTCGCGGAAGCGGATGAGGATCGGCAGGCCGATGCCGCGCAGCTGCAGGTGATCGACGAGCTGTTTCAGATCAATCGATCGCTCGGGATCCTTCGTCGCGTGCACCTGCACGTGGCCGTTGGCCCCGACGGCGAAGTAGCCCTTGCCCCAGCGCTCGACCTCGTAGAGTTCCGACGCATCGGTCACCGTCCACGGATCCCCTTGACGCCACGCGCTCGTTACACGGCTCGTCGTGCTCACAGCGGATCATCATAAGACATCGCCCGCGGTTTTGCCGGGTTTGCGGGGGAGAATTTGTCTCCGTTCGGCTGCGCCGTGCGACGCACAGGCGCTCGCGGACGCGCGCGGCCCGCTATCATCATCGTTCCGTGTTCCCGCTGCCTGGAGCGAGCCCGTCCGTCACTGCCGCAGCCGCCCCGCCGGCAGCGTCCCCGCGCGTGCCGGAGGCCTTGCCGTGAACTGGTCACCCGAGGAACTCTCCATCGTCGTGCTGAGCCTGAAGGTGGCCACCGTGGGCACGGTCTTCAGCCTCCCGCCCGCCATCGTCGTGGCGCTGGCACTGGCGCGCGGCCGGTTCTGGGGCCGCAGCGTGCTCAACGCCCTCGTGCACCTGCCGCTCGTGATGCCGCCGGTCGTCACCGGCTACCTGCTGCTCGCGGTGCTGGGGCGCCGGGGCGTGGTCGGGGCGTGGCTCGAGCAGGCGTTTGGCGTGACGTTCGCCTTTCGCTGGACGGGCGCCGCCATTGCCGCCGCCGTCATGGGCTTTCCGCTCCTGGTGCGGGCGATTCGCCTGGCCGTCGAGCAGGTCGACGAGCGCATCGAGGAAGCCGCCGCGTCGCTCGGCGCCAGTCCCGCCTGGACCATCGTGACGGTGACGCTGCCGCTGGCGTTGCCCGGAATCCTGGCCGGGCTCGTCCTGGGGTTTGCCAAGGCGCTCGGCGAGTTCGGCGCGACGATTACCTTCGTGTCGAACATTCCGGGGGAAACGCGGACGCTCGCGCTGGCCATCTACGCGTTCAGCCAGGTGCCGGGGGGCGAGGCCCAGATCTGGCGCCTGGCGATGCTGTCGATTGCCGTGTCGTTTTCGGCGCTGCTCGTCTCCGAGTGGCTGGCCCGTCGCGTTCGGAGGCGGCACTGATGGCCATCTCGGTCCGCATCCGCCACACGTTCGATCGCAGCACGCTCGATATCGATCTGTCGTTGACGGGCGGGCTCACGGCGCTGCTGGGGCCTTCGGGCGCCGGCAAGACGCGCACGCTCGACGTCATCGCCGGCGTGTTTCGCCCCGATCACGCGACGGTGACGATCGACGACGAGACGCTGGCGGATACGGCGCGAGGCGTCTGGGTGCCCGCGCACCGGCGACGCGTCGGGTACGTGTTCCAGGACGCACGATTGTTCCCGCACCTGACCGTGCGGCAGAACCTCGAGTACGGACGGTGGTTCGCGCGGCGGCGCGGCGGGCACCATTCGCTGCCGGAGGTGGTGGATCTGCTGGGACTGGGGCAGCTGCTGTCGCGGCATCCGGCGCGGCTCTCGGGCGGAGAGGCGCGCCGTGTCTCGCTCGGCCGGGCGCTGTTGTCGGCGCCGCGGCTGCTGCTGCTCGACGAGCCGCTCGGCTCGCTCGAGGTGGCGCGCCGGCAGGAGATCCTGCCCTATCTCGATGCGCTCATCGCCCGGCACCGCATCCCCGTCATCTACGTGACGCACGACTGGGAGGAGGTGCGGCGTCGCGCGCAGCAGACCGTTCACATCGAAGCCGGGCGGGTTCGCACTGTGTCTTCGTGAACCTCCCATCCGTTTCTCAGGCTTCGAACGCCGTCAGCCAACCTGGAGACGTTGAAGTTGATGAGCAACCCATGGCGAAGGTCGAGCAGGCGCAGGTACGTCAGCACCTGCGCGTGGTGAATGGGCAACAGGCGTTCGACGGCCTTCAGCTCGATCAGGATCCGGCCATCGACGATGTAGTCGATGCGGTAGCCGCAGTGGACGCGCACACCCTTGTAGTTCACAGGCAGTGAAATCTGCCGCACGAACGGCACGTTCCGCAGGGTCAGTTCATGGGCCAGGCAGCGGTCATACGCCGACTCGAGGAGGCCCGGCCCGACATTACGGTGCACCTCGATGGCCGCGCCGATGATCGACTCAGCAAGAGGATGCCGCTGCAGATGCTCCATGAATCGTTCCCTTGCATATCGACTGCCACGTCAACCGAGGGCGATTCGCGGGGGTGGCGCGGCGCGGCCGCACCTCGAGTACGCAGAATTCTCAACATGCGCCAAGCCAGGCGCGCGATGAAGCACGAAGCCACGAAGGCACGAAGGGAATCCTTGGGTTGACCGCCACGCCGCGCGGG
>JBIQJY010000094.1:5485-8523 GCA_044507065.1 Acidobacteriota bacterium | reverse complement strand
TCGCGATAGAACGCGCCGCGATCCTCGAAGTGCTGCGCGGCCTCCACGCTGAAGACGACGTCGAAGTGCGCGCCTGCGACAGGCAGGCTTCGCGCGTCGGCCACGGCGACGTGCGCGTGCGCGCGACCGTTGAACCGGTCTCGGCACATGCGGACATGCTCGTTCGAGAGATCCAGCCCGAGGTACTCGTCGACCTGCCGCGACTCGAGCACGAAGGCGGCGCCGCCGCCTCGACCGCACCCCACTTCGAGCCATCGACCGCCGGCCTCGCACCCGGTCAGCACCGCGTCATAGAGCCGCCGGCTGGCATCGGCCACCTCGCCGGGCGTCATGTCGCCAGCGGATGCCGAGGGATCGGCAAAACCGTAGTTGAGAAATGCCAGGTCGGGGTTGCGACGCGCGACGGCGTCATAGAACCGCTGGGTAGCCGCTGTGATCGATTCGCCTTCCACGCGCGCGATTGTATCCTTCCGGCGCGCCGCGCTCAGCGCAGCATCACGGGCAGGGCCTTCAGGCCGCGCAGGGTCGCATTCTGTTCCCACACCAGGGGCGCGCCAGCAAGCCGCATGTCCGGAAACCGCCGCAGGAGCGCCGGCAGCACAATCTGCGCCTGGAGGCGCGCGAGCGGCGCGCCGATGCAGAAGTGGCTGCCCATGCCGAACGCCACGTGCTTGTTGTCGGTCCGTTCGAAGTCGATCCGATCAGGATCGGCAAATCGGTCCGGATCCCGATTGGCGGCACCCAGCCACAGGACCACCCACTGCCCCTTGCGGATCTGCCGTCCACCCAGTTCGAGGTCCTCGACGACGAGCCGCGCGGTCATCTGCACCGGGCTCTCGCACCGCAGCAGTTCCTCGACGGCCGCCTCGACGAACCCGGGCGCCTCGGCGCGCGCGCGCAGCAGGCCCGCGTGCGCCGGGCTCCGCAGGAGCGCACACACGCCGTTGCCAACCAGGTCGGTGGTCGTCACGTGGCCGGCGGCGACGAGCAGGATGGCGTTGGCGAGGATCTCGTCGTCGGTGAGGCGATCGCCGTGATCCCTCGCGAGGACGCTCAGCAGGTCGAGCCGCTCCGGATCGTTCTCGCGACGCCGATCGTCGAGCAGCGCGCGCAGGTACTCCGTGAACTCGAGGACGCTGTGCTGCACCGTGGCGAGCACCTGGTGGGTGTGCGAGAAGCCCCCGAAAAAGCGCGAGACGTCCTCCGACCACGCCTGGAGCCTCGGTTGAGCTTCCTCGGGAATGCCGAGCACGAGGCGGATCATCGCCAGCGGCAGCGGCTGGGCAACCTCGGCCAGCAGCTCCGCGCTCTCGCGGCCCTCGAGCCGGTCGAGCAGGGTCACCACGAGCCGTTCGATCTCGAGACGCCATGCCTCGATGCTCGGACGTGTGAAGGCGCGATTGACCGTCCGCCGCAGCCGTGTGTGCTGCGGGGGATCGAGGAACAGGAACATCCGCCGCACGGTGGACATCAGCGGCCGCAGGGGCTCGAGGCCGAACTCGGCGAGGCGGTCGAGCGGCGGCAGGCGATCGGCCGACAGCCGCGGGTCGTGCAGGCACGACGAGACGTCGGCATACCGCGTCAGCACCCAGGATCCCAGCTCGCGGCTCCAGTGGACGGGATCCTGCTCGCGCAGCAGCCGCGCGACGGGATAGGGATCGGCAAACGTCGCGGGGCTGAGCAGCGAGACGGACGACAGGGGCGTATCTGGCGCGGCGGACATCGGGCCTTCAGCATAGCCGGAGGCCGCGACGCGGCGCTTGCGGGGCCGCGTTCGATTCGCGACGCGGCGTTGTATCGTAGACACGGGCCCCCGATGAAACCTGGCGTCAGCCTCGTTGGCGACACGAGCGTCGCGCGATCGCATGCCCCGGTCTCCGCCTGGCTGCGTCGTCGGCTGGCCGCTCTGCTCGAACCGGCCGGCGTCACGCTCGATGGCCCCAACCCGTGGGACCCGCAGATTCGCCGTACGCGAACCTTCGGGCGCATCCTGCGTCACGGCTCCCTGGGCGCCGGTGATTCGTATGTGGACGGCGACTGGGAGTGCGCGGCGCTCGACGAGCTCACCGCGCGCCTGCTCGCGGCCGGGGTGGACGGCACGCTCGCGAGACGCGGGCCCGCGGCTTTTCGCGACATGCTGGTGGCCCGGTTCGTCGATGGCCACACGCGGGCCCGATCCAGCGCCGACATCCAATCCCACTACGACGTCGGCAACGCGCTCTACCGCGCGATGCTCGGGCCAACGATGACCTACAGCTGCGGGTACTGGGCCGGGGCCGCCACGCTCGAGGAGGCGCAGGACGCGAAGCACGAGCTCATCTGCCGCAAGCTCGGGCTGGCGCCCGGCATGCGCGTGCTCGACATCGGCTGCGGCTGGGGCGGGTTTGCCGCCTACGCGGCGCGGCACCACGGCGTGCACGTCACCGGCATCACCCTGTCACCCGCGCAGGCCGCGTTCGCGCGCGAGCGGACGCAGGATCTCTCGTGCCATATCCGGCTGGTCGACTACCGTGACGTCGACGGGCTGTTCGACCGCATCTTGTCAGTCGGGATGTTCGAGCACGTGGGACCGCCGAACTATGCCCAGTACTTCGACACGGTCGCGCGCTGCCTGGTGCCCGACGGCCTCTTCCTGCTCCACACCATCGGCGGCCTGACGTCGGAGACGACATCGGACCCGTGGATCACGCGACACGTCTTTCCGGGGACCGTCCTGCCGTCGGCGGCACAGATCACGCGCGCCATCGAAGGACGCTTCACGCTCGAGGACTGGCACAACTTCGGGGCCGACTACGACCGTACGTTGATGGCGTGGTACCACGCGCTCGACGCCGCCTGGCCCTCGCTGGCACACGCGGAGCTGCGGCACGGCACGCGTGCGGACGGCCTCACCGCCGCGGACACCGACCGCCTGTATCGCACGTGGCGCTACTACCTGCTGACCTGCGCCGGCACGTTCCGCGCACGCCGCAATCAGCTGTGGCAGCTCGTCCTTTCGCCGCGGGGCGTGGATGGGGGCTATCGGCGGGCATCGTGAC
>JBIQJY010000094.1:0-5385 GCA_044507065.1 Acidobacteriota bacterium | reverse complement strand
GCGCGACCGGGCACTTGCGCCGCTCCCTCAGGGCCGCGCCGCGTGCATCCGCGCATATGTCCCACCCAGCGCGATCAGATCTTCGTGGCGTCCGCGCTCGACGATGCGGCCCTGATCGAGCACGAGGATGCAGTCGGCGTTACGCACGGTGGCCAGGTTGTGGGCAATCACGAACGTCGTGCGGCCCTCGCGAAGTCGCGCGAGCCCTTCGAAGACCTGCCGCTCCGATTCGGCATCGAGCCCCGAGGTCGGTTCGTCCATCACGAGAATCGGCGCGTCCCGGACGAGGGCGCGCGCGATGCCGATGCGCTGCCGCTGCCCGCCCGAGAGCGTCATGCCGCCCTGCCCCACGAGCGTGTCGTAACCCTCGGGCAGCGCTTCGATGAACCAGTGCGCCCGCGCGAGCCTCGCGGCCTCGACGATCTCGTCGCGGGTGGCCTCGAGCCGGCCGTACGCGATGTTCTGCCAGACAGGCGCGTGGAAAAGCTGCGTTTCCTGGAGCACGAATGCAATCTGCCGGCGCAGCGACCGGATCGTGAACGTCCGTACGTCCCCGTCGTCTATGAACACGCCGCCGCTGTCCGGATCGTAGAAGCGCGGGATCAGCGCCACGAGCGTCGACTTGCCGCCGCCGCTCGGCCCCACGAGACCGATGAGCTGGCCGGGCTCGGCCACAAATGACACGTCGCGCAGGACGGGCCGCCCCGGCTGGTACCCGAACGTCACGCCGCGAAACTCGACGCGCCCATCCACCCGATCGAGCCGCCGCGCCTCCGGGTGGCGCGGCAGCCGCTCGTCGGCATCGAGCACCATCCGGACGCGTTCGAGTCCCACCGCCGCCTGCGCGAAGTTCGTGCTGGCCCGTGCAAGGGCCTGGATCGGGCGGAACAGCCGCCCGAGGTAGGTGATGAACACGACGAGCGCGCCGGCTGTCATCGCGCCGGCCAGCACCTCGCGCGCCCCGAACCAGAGCACGGCCGCCGTGCCGATGGCCGTGAGCGCCGTGACGACGGGGCCGAGCAGCGACCGGACACGACGCGCGTAGAGCGCCGCCTCGACGCTTTCGCGGCTCTTGGTCGCCAGCCGCTGGCGTTCGAATCCACCCTGCGCAAACGCCTTGACGACGCGAATCGAACTGAGCCCCTCCTGGACGATCGACACGATCTCGCTCTGCCGGCGCCGCACGTCGTGTGTTGCCTTCCGAATGACACCCCGCAGGCGCACGACGAACACCAGCAGCAGGGGCGTCACCGCCAGCGCGACCACGGTGAAGCGCCAGTTGATCGACAGCATGATGGCCAGCATGCCGACAATCGTCAGACTGTCGATCAGCAGATCGAGCAGCGACGTGGACGCGAAGTCCTGGACCGTGTTGATGTCGTCGGTGATGGTGCTGATGAGCGGGCCCACCTGCTGGTGGTCGTAGTAGGACATCGACAGCCGGTGCAGGTGCGCATACACGCTCTGCCGCAGGTCATGCGCGATCCACTGGCCGATGCTGACGGTGAAGTAGGCCGTCACATACGCGCTGGCCGCCTGCAGCAGCGCGATCACGACCGTGCCACCCGCCGCGATGTTGAGCAGCGTGAGGCGGTCCGGCGACCCGCCGAAGAGCGCCCCCAGCCACTCGGGCAACGGTCGGCCATCGAAGACTGAATCGAGCACGATCTTGAGCGGCCACGGTGCCGCCAATGTCGTCGTGGTCTCGACCGCCATGGCAGCCCCGACGATGAGCAGCCACTTGAGGTACGGCCGGACGAGTCGGGCGGCAAACGCGAACATCGCGGTATCGTATGCTGCCCGGCCGACTGCCTCCCACCGGGAGGCGGCGGGATAAACTTGTGGGGCTGTGCCGGACATCCTGATCTGCGTCGCGACTGCCGCCGAAGGAGAGGGTATGCCCTCGCGCATCGGCGCGCGGTCGATCGCCGTCGTCGAGACAGGTGTCGGCCCCGTGAATGCGGCATTTGCGCTCACACGGGCGCTTGTCTCGGCGCGGCCGGGCCTCGTTGTTTCCTGCGGCATCGGCGGTGCGTACCCGGAGTCGGGCCTCGTTCCCGGCGACGTGGCCTGCGCCGACTCGGAGACCTACGGCGATCTCGGCGCCGAATCCCCGGACGGATTCCTCGACATGCAGGCGCTCGGCTTTGCCGTCGTCGCGGGCGATCCCCCGCTCTTCAACCGGCTGCCGCTCGACATCTTCCCGCTCGATCGCCCTGTGCCGTTCGTCACCTGCGCCACGTGCACGGGCACCGACGAGACGGCGGCACAACTCGCCCGACGCACGGGCGGGGCCGTCGAATCGATGGAAGGTGCCGCCATCGTCCACGTCGCGCGTATGTCGGGCGTGCCGGTGGCTGAAGTCCGCGGCATCTCGAATGCCGTGGGGCGGCGCGACCGCGCGGGGTGGCGCGTGCGCGAGGCCGTCGCCGCCGCCCGCTCGGCCGTCATTGCCGCCATCGAGGATGGACGATGCTGACGCTGGGCATCTCGCCGTGTCCGAACGACACGTTCGTCTTTCACGCGCTGGCCGATCGCTACAGGCTCGTGCTCGATGACGTCGAGGCGCTCAACGCCCGAGCCGAACAGGGCGAGCTCGAACTGACGAAGATCTCCGTGGCGGCCTGTGGCCTACTGCGGGATCGATACGCGCTGCTGCGCGCCGGCGGCGCGGCCGGATTCGGCGTGGGGCCGCTCCTCGTTGCCACACGTCCCGGTGCGCCGGGGCGACGTGTCGCCATTCCGGGCACCCGCACCACGGCGGCGCTCCTGCTGCGCCTGCTCGGCAACTTCGAGACGGTGCCCATGCGCTTCGACCTGATCGAACAGGCGGTGCTCGACGGGCACGTCGACGCGGGCGTCCTCATCCACGAAGGTCGATTCACCTATCAGCAGAAGGGCCTCGTGAAGCTGGCCGACCTGGGCGAGGTCTGGGAAACGCGCATGCGCTGCCCGCTGCCGCTCGGCGCCATTGCGATTCGCCGGGATCTCGGACCGGACGTGGCCCGGCGGGTCGACGATGAGATTCGCGCGAGCCTGCGGGCCGCCTGGGAGGACCCCGACGCCAGCGCGGACTTCGTTCGCGAACACGCGCAGGAGATGGCGCCGGAAGTGGCGGCGCAGCACATCGCGCTCTACGTGAATCACTACACGCTGGATCTGGACGTCAACGCCGTGGAGCGGCTCGTCCGCCTCGGCGAGGAAAGCGGCCTGTACCCGGCCTCGCCGCTGCCCCTCTTCGCCTACTGATGCGGACTACGGCGCGGTCGGCGCGGGCGTCTGCGCTGGAGGCGCGGTCACCCATTCAGGCGTGCGTGGCGGGGTGGCCGATTCGATCCGGCGCCCCATCGATGCGGCCGTGCGACTCAGCCACGAACCTCCCGGCCCGGTGAATGTGTCGGGACGCGCGTAGGCGGCATCGGCCATCGCCTCGTCGAGCGTGATGAACGTATAGCCGCGCGCCCGCATCTTCGCGATCGTCTCGCCCAGGGCCATCGAGTTCAGCTCGTTGCAGTGGATCAGCAGAATCTGCGGGATCTCACGGCCGAAGACCTCGACCGACGCCTTTTCCGCATAGTCGAAGCCCAGGTCCACCTGGGCGACGTACGCCTCGCGGATGCGGGTGGCCGCCTCGATGTTGCCGGCTCGCAGTTCGCGCGAGAACGGGCCGGCGAAGTTGTAGTCGGCGTAGTCGACCGTGATGGGCGCCACGCGATAACCGCGCGCGGCAAGGAAGTCGACGATGGCCTGGTGTGACTCGGCGCTCGTCCCGGAGTGCAGGTAGGGATAACGCAGCCACGTCAGCGACTTTCCGCGCCGCTCCACGGCGGCACGCGTGATGACCTCGCCCTTGACGATCTCGTCGGCGAACCGCTCGAACGGCACCTGATTCGCGCTCGCGTGCGAGTAGGTGTGGTTGCCCAGGTCGAAGCCGGCATCGAGCCACTGCTCGAGCACGGCGGCGCGCGCGTCGCGCTGGCCCGGCACGTTGAGCTGCACCTCGTTGACGAACATCGTCACCGGCACCTTCTCGGCCTGGAACGTCCCGATGAGGCCATTGGTGATGCGCTGGAAGCGCCCCAGGTCGGTCATCTCGTTGACGACGGGCCCGTCGTCGATCGTGATGGCGACGCGGCGGCCGGCCTGCGGCGACTGCGCAGCCAGTGGGACGAGCGTGAGGACGGCGACGATGCACGTGAGAATGCGGACCATGGACTCCTCGGGGCGACGGGGACGGATACCGTGTTCGACGACGGCGCCGCGGCTGTCCGCCGCGCTCGCGCAATAAGATAACCCCTCGTGTCCCTTTCGCCCCGCTCCCCCGTCCCGGCCATCGGCCTCGGCCTGTCCTCGCATGTGCTCGCGGGCCTTTCACCGTTCGTGATGTCGGCCGTCATCGTGCGGCTGGGGCTCATTCCGGGCATGGCGCTGGTCTACGGCATCGGGGCGGTGGGTCTGGTGGCGGCGCTCGCCTGGCCGCGCGGACGGGCCATCGTCGTGGCCGAGGCGCGCGTGTTGTGGGCGCCACCGCTGCGGCGCGCGTTTGCCGGCGGCCTGGCCGGGTTCCTCGTCGCAGGGGTGGCCTACTACGTGGGGCTCGAACGCAGCCCGCGCGTGGCCGAGTACATCTTCCTCACGCGGCTCGACTGGATCCTGCAGGCGCCGGTGGCGATCCTGCTGCTTCGCGAACCGTGGACGGGGCGAGGGCTGGCTGGCGGGGCCCTCGCGCTCGCGGGAGGCATCATGCTCGTCTGGACCGGGGCGTTCGGCCCGAGCGGACTGGCTGCCGCGCTGGTCTATATCCTCGCGTCGCTGGCGGGGTACGCGTGTTTCACGCCCATCTCGGCCAGCCGGGGCGTCCGCGGCGCGGCCACGCTGACCGTCTGGCGGCACTGGATCAACGCGCTGGGCTTCGCCTTTCTGCTGGTGGCCTTCGGCTCGGGTGCGGCCGAGCCCGATGCCTCCGCGTGGGTGCTGGCCGGAGCCGGCGCTGTCGTTATCGTGGTGCTGTTCCTGCTACGGTTCACGGCGCTCACGGGGCTGCCGCTGTGGGTGTTGTCGGTGCAGGCGCCGGTGCAGGCGATGGTCGCCGTGGCCGCCTCGCTGTTCACCGGCGCGGTTCTGCCCCTGACGACGGTTGCCGCCATCTCGATGATCGTGATCGGCGAGGTGATCGTGACCAGCAGCCAGTCGCGGCGTGCGCCGGCGGCGGCTTAGACGGCATGGAGCGCACGGGCTTCAGCCCGTGCGAATATCGGCCCATGCGGCGTGCAACCGGTACACGCAGCGGCGCGGCTCGAAACGAGCCTGCGCGTGTTGTTCAGTTGTTCCGGTTAGATGGTGCCGAGGGGCAGAATCGAACTGCCGACACTACGATTTTCAGTC
>JBIQJY010000022.1:45439-51539 GCA_044507065.1 Acidobacteriota bacterium | reverse complement strand
GTGAGTGAGCTATTTGCTGTGGGTGCCCCGACGAGAACCCTCATGATCTGGTTGTTGATTCCGTACAACGTCCTTGTGTTCGTCCTTGCGCTGGGCGTTTGGGCGTCCTCGGGGGGCAGACGCCCTGTGCGATTTACGGCGACAGCGCTGGTCGGATACGGCGTCGTCAGCACGGCGGGGCTCTTGCTGTTTCCGATGGACGTGCGGGGGACGGTGGCGTCGCAACGGGACGCCCTGCATATCGTCGCCACGATTCTCATGTCGATCTTCATCGTAGCGATGATGGCGTTCGGGGCTTTCGTGCGTGGGGCGCGGTTCCGGCTCTACTCACTTGCGACCATCGCGATTGTCCTTGCGTGTGGCGCCTGGGCAGCAATCCTGGCTGGTCCGATGCCCGGGCGCACGCCGTGGGTTGGTCTCGTCGAGCGAGTCAATATCTACGCGACGATGCTGTGGGTTGCGGTTCTGGCGGTCTCCCTGCACGTACCTCGTGGTGAACGGCGGTAGCCAGGTGCTGACTCGGTGTGGATTGTCCTGGGCACCTGCAACGGGGAGTGTCGCCGTGCACCAGGAGAAATCACCGTCCGCGGTGTGCTTCGCGACAGTGTCGGGAGGCGGCTTCGCGGGATCTCGACGTCCGAGGGAAAATGCCCGCCCCGGTGGGACTTGTCCCGCGCTCACGGGAGACGAGAGCGCGGCTGCGTGGGCCCCCAGCGTGCTCATGGCGCCGACCCGCCCTGCCGATCAACGATGGGGATGTGTCACCGAGGCGCCTCCCCGCGATTCTCCGTATGGTCATCGGCCAGGACGTCGTCACGGACGAGGATCGCGACACCGCCTACTACCTTCGCGTCACACTCATCGTTGCATTCGCGCTGGCCCTGGGCGTCGTGCTGCAGCGGCGAATCGATGTCGCCGCGGCATGGTACGCATACGGCGTCGCGTACCTGATCGGCGGCTGGCGCATCGCGCGGGACAGCTGGGCAGAGCTGAAGAAGGGGCGCCTCTCCATCGATTTCCTGATGGGTGCGGCGGCCGTCGGCGCGGCGCTGGTCGGCAGCCCCCTCGAGGGCGTGACCCTGATCTTCCTCTTCTCGCTGTCCAAGGCGCTCGAGGCGTACGCGATGGGGCGCACGCGGCACGCGATCGCGCGGCTGATGGACCTGGCGCCCGAAGAGGCGACGCTGGCCGACGACGAGGGCCGTGCCGCCGGATCGGTCCGCGTCGAGGCGCTCGTCCCGGGACAGCGCATTCTCGTGCGCCCCGGCGAGCGCATTGCCGCCGACGGCCGCGTCGACGCCGGCGCGAGCGAGGTGGACCAGGCGGCCATCACCGGCGAATCGATGCCGGTGCACAAGCAGCACGGCGACGAGGTGTATGCCGGCACCGTGAACCAGGAAGGCGCCCTCGTCGTCGAGGTCTCGAAGCCCGCGACCGAGACCATGCTCGCGCGCATCGTCCGTCTCGTCGAGGAGGCGCGCGAGGAGCGCGCACCGGCCCAGCATTTCATCGATCGGTTCGCGCACCCCTATACGCTCGGCGTCGTCGCGGCCACCACGATCGCGGCCATCGTGCCCCCGATGTTCGGGAGTGCGTGGGGCGAGGCGTTCTACCGCGCGATGACACTCCTGGTCGTGGCCAGCCCGTGCGCGCTGGTGATCTCGACGCCCTCGGCCATCCTGGCCGGTATCGCCAACGGCGCCCGTCACGGCATCCTCTTCAAGGGCGGCGCCTACCTCGACCTGGCCGGAACGATCGACACCATCGCGTTCGACAAGACGGGGACCCTGACGATGGGCCAGCCGCAGCTGGCCGACATGATCACGCGCGGCGCCACCAATCACGCCGGGCCCGCCACCATCGATGGGGAGGCCATGCTGCGCCTCGCCGCGGCGGTCGAGCAGACATCGGAGCATCATCTCGCCCGTGCGGTCGGCAGGGCAGCGGCCGAACGCGGCATCGATGTCCCGCTGGCCGCCGACTTCAGCTCGCACCCCGGCGAAGGTGTCGCGGCAGTGGTGGACGGGCACACCGTCTGGGTCGGGAACGCGACGATGGCCGAACGCCGTCACGCGAGCCTCTCGCCGCTGCTGCGCGGGTGGACGGCGGCGCACACCTCGCTCGGACGCTCGGTCGTCTACGTCGGCGTCGACAACGTGGTCGAAGGCGCAATGTCGTTCGGCGACCAGCTGAAGCCCAACGTCGCAGCGGCCGTGCGGCACCTCAAGTACGAAGGCGTCCGCTGGATCACGGTGCTGTCGGGCGATCATCCCGACGCCGTGCGCGCGATCGCAGCTGAAATCGGCGCCGACGAAGTCCGCGCCGGATTGCTGCCGCACGAGAAGGTGGACGCCGTGCGCGTGCTGCGGCAGAGCTCGAAAGGGGTGGCCATGGTCGGCGACGGCGTGAACGACGCCCCCGCGATGGCCGCCGCCACGATTGGAGTCGCGATGGGCGCCATCGGGACCGACGTCGCCATCGAGACCGCCGATGTCGTGCTCATGAGCGACGAGATCGAGAAGGTGGACTACGTCATCCACCTGGGGAAGCGCGCGCGGCGCGTCGTGCGACAGAACGTCTACTTCAGCCTCGGATGGATGGCGATGCTCGTGGTCGTCGCCGTGACCGTCGGCATTCCGCTGCCGCTTGCCGTGGTGGGGCACGAGGGCAGCACATTGCTGGTTGCGGCCAACGGCCTGCGCCTCCTGCGAGGCGCACCGCACCCGCCGATCGTGCCGACCGATGGACGCCGACGGGGCCTGCCACTGTGAGCGTGGCTTACCCCAGCCCTGCCAGCCAGTTCGTGAAGACAACCCACGCCTCCGTCCTGCCGAGCATCAGCCGCACGTAGTGCACGATGAGCAGCGCGGCTCCACCGCTCAGCCAGGCCGGATGGATTCGACCGATCGACCGGCGGTCGATCAGGACGATCGCAACAAGCACCAGGTCTACGAGAACGGTAGCGACGACGAGCGGCGTGGGAAACGTCATCCCCGGCAGCAGGCGGACCAGGCGGCCCACGCCCGGCTGCAGCAGTTCGACGCCGGCCAGAAGGATCAGGCGCTTGTGCCAGTCGGGTCGACGGATGCACGCCACGGCGGCGGCAACGAAGGCCGCGAACAGCAGCATCCCGGAGAAGCTGAGCGCCACGGTTGCACGCACGATGTCGGGTCGGGGTCCGCGCAACCCCGCCTGCAGGCTCACGACGGCGGTGAGCAGGCCCGAGAAGAGCATCATTGATGCGAGGCTGATGCCGAACAGACCGGCCCCGCGATGCCACCGCGTGCGACCCGTCCGTATGAGAACGGCCTGAAGCACCAGGAATCCGAGCCACGTGAAGAACAGCCACGCGTGTACGTGGGTGGTTGGATGGACCGCCAGCGTGCCGGCAACCAGGGGCCACCAGTACGTCGGGAGGAATCCCACCGTGGATACGGCGGCGAACAGGACGGCCGCCGTGACGTACAGGCCGGAGCGCCTGTGGTCGACGCGTCCTCCGAGCGCAGGTGCGACGCTGGAAACGGGCGGATGGCTCATGCCCCCACGCTAGCCGCCCGCAGATGAAAACGCATTGCCCGATCGGTGAAAACCGGTGAAAATGCGCCTGTTCAGGCAGGGAGCACCCGATGGTCGACCCGACTCCTTCCACGCGAGCGTATGCGTTCGGCGACTTCCGGCTGTCCCCCGCGCGCCGTACGCTGACGCGTCGCGGCCAGCGCATCGCGATCAGGGACAAGCCGTTCGACCTGCTCGTCCACCTCGTCGATCGCGCGGGCGCCGTCGTCGCGAGAGACGAGTTGGCGCAGGCGCTCTGGCCCGACACCATCGTCGACGACAACAACCTGAGCCAGACCATCCTGGCGACACGACGCGCCCTGGGCGATCTCCACGCCTCGCCCCGCTTCATTGCGACCGTGCCGCGACGCGGCTACCAGTTCGTCGCCCCCGTACGAGTGGTCGAGGAGGACGATGCGGACCGGCGGGAGGCGCGCCCTGCGATCCATTCCTCCCTCGCGCGCGCCGCGGCGATCGTTGCGGCCGTTCTCCTCGCAGGCGCATCCCAATGGGGTATCCCCGACGTCGTCCGGCGCGGCGCTGACGATGCCGACCCGTTGGCGCGACGGGCGCCAGCCGCGACGACGCCGGTCGCCGCCCACGCCGCCTACCTTCAGGTGGTTGCGGCGTATCGGCTGCACGGCACCGGCGCCAGCATGCCTCCCGGCGTTCGGCAGGACGCGGTGCACAGGCTCGACGATGCACTCGCGCTGGACCCGGTCTTCGCGGCCGCCCGCGGATGGCGAGCCCAGCTCACGCTCGACTCACTGATGTTCGATGGGTTCGCGGCCAGTGACTGGCCGCGCCTGAGCGTCGAACTCATGACCCGCGCCGAGCGCGACATCGCGGCGGCGCTGGACCACGAACCGTCCGAGGCGATCGCATCCGTCGCGCTTGCACGGCTGCAGGCCTTTCGTGGACGTCTGCCGGACGCGCGCGCGACGCTCGAACAGGCAATTGTGCATCGCCCTCGAGATCCCGTTCTCCTGCACTATCTGTCCCTGTTCGCGATGATGCTCGACGACGATGCCGGCGCGGTGGATGCGGCGCGGCGCGCCATCGACCTCGATCCGAGTGGCGCCGGTCCGTACTCGCCGCTCGGGTTTGCCCTGTGGCACCTCGGCGATCGCGCCGGCGCCGCCGACGCACACCGGCGGGCGATGGAACTGGCGCCGCTCACGTCGATCGGCTACCTGCTGCTGACGCTCAGCGATGAGCGACTGAACCGCCGCGGAACGCTCGACATCCTTGGCGTGGCGGAGCGGTTGCTCGGCGATCGGACGCTCACGCTTCGTGCGCACGCCGCGCTCAGCTACGCCCGCGCCGGCTCACAGGCCGACGCTCGACGGCTGGTTCATGAGATGGAGCGAGCCACGAGCGGACAGCACGTCGCCCCCGGGTTGGCGGCGATGATGCGCCTGGCAGTCGGTGAGTACCGGGCGGCTCGCGAACTGCTGGAACGGGCACTCGCGACGAGGGAGTCCGGAATGGATCCGATGCCGCTCTTCCTGATTCGGCGCAACAGCTGGCGCGATCCGGTCCTCGACGGTCCGTCCTGGCGCGTGCTGCGCGAGAGGCTCGCGCGCGCCGGCTGACAGGGCGAGGCCGCCGGCGTCCATCGGCGGCGGCGTCGTCGCTCCCGACCTGCTTCGACGCGCCCACCTGCCGTAGAATGCCCCCGATCCGATGCTGATACACGATGAGCGCGCGCCTCGGGTGCGATCCACGGACAGCCCATGCCGCCCTCGGTAGTCGATCCCGAGAGCCTGTTCCGGCTCGTTCACTTCTTTGACATTCTGGCGGTCGTCGTCTTCGCGGTGTCGGGCGCGCTCGTGGCTTCGCGCAAGCGCATGGACGTCATCGGGTTCATGTGGCTGGCGGTGGCCACCGGCATCGGCGGCGGGACGTTGCGCGATCTGATCCTCGACGTCCCGGTCTTCTGGGTGCACAGCCCGGTCTACGTCTCGGCGTGTCTCATCACGGCGGTCGTCGTCCACTTCGCCGCACCGCTCGTCGAGTCGCGCCACCGGACGCTCCTGTGGTTCGACGCCTTCGGCCTGGCGCTGTTCACCGTCGCCGGCACCGTGAAAGCACTGGACGTCGGCGCCCCGCCACTGGTGGCCGTGGCGATGGGCGCGGTGACCGGCACGGTGGGCGGCATGATCCGCGATACGCTGGGGCACGTTCCATCCGTACTGCTGCGTCACGAGATCTACGTCACGGCGTCCGTGCTCGGTGCCTGCGCGTATGCCGGCCTGAACGGCCTGGGAACCGGCCGCTTCCCGGCCATGCTGATCGGGTTCCTGGTGACGTTCGTGGTGCGGGGCCTGGCGATCCGGTACGGCTGGTCGGTACCGGTGTTCCGACAAACGACCAAGCGTGAACGCTCGCGCGGCGTTCCAGAGGATGCGGCTGGAGAATGACCGATGACTGCAGTGTCAGGTTCGTATCGCGGCGACGACAGGCTCCTGTTCGGCATCATCCTCGGCGTACTGGCCTTCTGGCTGTTCGCACAGACGACACTCAACATCGCACCGGCGATGGC
>JBIQJY010000022.1:43219-45339 GCA_044507065.1 Acidobacteriota bacterium | reverse complement strand
GCCGCCGCCGACGACACCTATCGCTTCGACACGCCGGGCGTGCTGACGTTCATGGTGTCGATGGTGGCCCTGCAGGTGCTCGCCACGCAGGGCAGTGAACTCGGCTGGACCAGTCCGCTCACGCTGGGCCTGGCCGCGGTCGCCGTCGTCGTGGGCGTCCTGTTCTTCATCGCCGAGCGCCGGGCGCAGAGCCCGTTCGTGAACTTCTCGCTCTTCCGCAACGCCACCTACACGGGCGCGACGATCTCGAACTTCCTGCTCAACGGCGTGGCGGGGATGCTGATCGTCTCGATGATGCTCGTGCAGATCGGCGGCGGACTGTCGGCCCAGGAAGCCGGGCTGCTCACGCTGGGGTATGCCATCGCCATCGTCGCGTTCATCCGCGTTGGCGAGAAGCTGCTGCAGAGATTCGGGGCACGCAAGCCCATGATCTGGGGCAGCCTGATCGTGGGTGTGTCGATCGCGATGCTGATGCCGACACACCTGCTCGTCGGCCAGTACACGATGCTCGCCGTGGCGGCCTACACGCTGTTCGGCCTGGGCCTGGCGTTCTACGCGACACCCTCCACCGATGCCGCGCTCTCGAACCTGCCCGATGACCAGGCCGGATCCGGATCGGGCATCTACAAGATGGCGTCATCGCTCGGGGCGTCGTTCGGCGTGGCCATCTCGGCCGCCATCTTCACGGCGCTCGGCGCCGACGGCGAACCCATGCGCTGGCTCGACGGCGTGATTACGTTCGCGGGTCGCCAGGACAACCTGGCCGTGCGGCAGGCCGCACTCGTGGCCCTCGGCTTCAATCTGCTCATGGTCGTGGCGGCGGTTGTCTCGATCATGATGACCATCCCCGGCGGCAAGACACGTGGAGGCACACCATGAATGCTCTCGTTGACGAATTCAAGGGACGGATCGAGTCGATCAAGGCCTGGCGCCATCACCTGCACGCGCATCCGGAGTTGTCGCTCGAGGAGCGCGAGACGGCGAAGTACATCGCCGGGCTCGTCCGCTCCTGGGGCTACGACGTCGCGGAGGGTGTCGGGCAGCACGGCATCGTCGCGTCGCTGACGGTCGGCACCGGCACGAAGTCGATTGGCCTGCGCGCCGATACCGACGCGCTGCCCATCCAGGAAGACAACGACCTGCCCTACAAGAGCCAGGTGTCGGGCGTGTCGCACCTCTGTGGCCACGACGGGCACACGGCCATGCTGCTGGCCGCGGGCGAGTACCTGGCGCAGTCGCGCAAGTTCAACGGCACGGTCCGGCTGATCTTCCAGCCGGCCGAGGAGATCATGGCGGGTGGGCCCGCGATGATCGAGGACGGACTGTTCGATCGCTGGCCGGTCGACGCCGTGTTCGGCATGCACAACATGCCGGGCCTCGAACTGGGGAAGCTGCACTTCCGCGACGGCGCGATGATGGCCGCCGTCGACAACTGGGAGATCGAGCTCACCGGCAAGGGGAGCCATGGCTCGATGCCCGAGCTCAGCGTCGATCCCGTCGTCGCCGGCTCCTCGCTCGTGATGGCGCTGCAGACGATCGTCTCGCGCAACGTCTCGCCGCACAACAGCGCGGTCGTCACCGTCGGGGCGTTCATTTCAGGACAGGCCGGCAACGTGATTGCCCAGTCGGCCATCCTCCGGCTGTCGATTCGGACCACGACAGACGACGACCGCGTCCTGGTGCTCGGCAAGGTGCGGTCGATCACCAAGGCGCAGGCCGAGAGCTTCGGCTGCTCTTTCGAGATCCGCGAGGGCGTGCCAGGCGCCGTGCTCGTCAACGACCCGACCGAAACCGCGAAGGCCGCGGCGATTGCCAGCAACGCCTTCGGGGAACCCGCCGTGATGTATCCGGGCCCGAGTTACCTTGGCAGCGAGGACTTCGCCTTCATGCTGCAGAAGAAGCAGGGAACTTACTGCCTGCTCGGCAACGGCGATACCCCGATGGTGCACCACCCGCAGTACGTCTTCAACGACGACATCCTGCCGATGGGCGCCGCGTACTGGGCGACGCTGACGGAACAGTATCTTCGCGACTGACCGGTTGGCCCCGGCAGGAGGGACCCTCATGTCCGACGTCGACCGCTACGACATCGTCGTCATTGGCAGTGGAGAAGCCGGCAA
>JBIQJY010000022.1:0-43119 GCA_044507065.1 Acidobacteriota bacterium | reverse complement strand
TGTCCGACGTCGACCGCTACGACATCGTCGTCATTGGCAGTGGAGAAGCCGGCAAGTACCTCGCCTGGACGATGGCCGGGGCCGGCCACCGGACGGCAGTGATCGAGCGGAAGCTCGTGGGCGGATCGTGTCCGAACGTCGCGTGCCTGCCGAGCAAGAACATCATCCACAGTGCGAAGGTGAAGGCGCTGGCGGCGCGCGCGTCGACGTTCGGTCTCGAGACCGGCGCGATTGCCACCGACATGACGGCCGTCCAGCAGCGGAAGCGCGCGATGGTCGAGGCGCTCATCAATGTGCACCTGGGCCGATACGAGACGTCCGGCGCGGAGCTCATCATGGGGCACGCCCGGTTCGTCGCTCCAGCCACGGTGGCTGTCCACCGCGACGACGCCCGTGTGCGGACCATCGTGGGCGACCGGGTCTTCCTGAACGTCGGCACCCGGGCCGCCATTCCGGACGTGCCGGGGATGCGCGAGGCCGCACCGATGACGCACGTCGAGGCCCTGGATCTCGACCGGCTGCCGGCGCACCTCATCGTCGTTGGCGGGGGCTACGTGGGTCTCGAGCTGGCGCAGGCCATGCGCCGATTTGGATCGCGCGTGACGGTCATCGAGCGCGGGCCGCAGCTGCTGGGTCGCGAGGATCCGGATGTCGGGGAAGCGCTGCTGGAGTTGTGCCGCGACGAGGGGATCGACGTGCTGCTCGGCGCCGACGTGCGGCAGGTCGACGGGCGTTCGGGGACGGCCGTTCGCGTGCGTGTGGCCGTCGCGGGGGGCGAGCGGACGATCGAGGCATCCGACCTGCTGGTGGCGGCCGGCCGGGTGCCGAACACCGGCGATCTCGGCGCGGAGCTGGCCGGTATCGAGCTCGATGCACAGGGATACGTGACCGTGAACGATCGTCTCGAGACGACTGCGCCGGACGTGTGGGCGATGGGGGACTGTGCCGGCAGCCCGCAGTTCACGCACGTCGCCTTCGACGATTTCCGCATCGTGCGCGACAACCTGACCGGGGGCCGCCGCACGACCACGGGCAGGCTCGTCCCGTTCTGCATGTTCACCGATCCCGAACTGGCGCGCGTGGGGATGAACGAGACCGAGGCGCGGGCCGCGGGCGTCGCGTATCGCACGGCGAGGCTTCCGATGGCCGCCGTGCTTCGCACCCGCACGCTCTCGGAACCGCGGGGCTTCATGAAGATGCTCATCGCCGACGAGAGCGATCGCATCCTCGGGTTCACGGCCTTCGGCGCGGAGGCGAGCGAGCTGCTGGCCACGGTGCAGACTGCGATGCTCGGCAACCTGCCGTACACGGCGTTGCGCGACGGCCTCTTCACGCATCCCAGCGCCGCCGAGGGGCTCACCGTGCTGCTGGCGAATGCCCCCACGTGACGACTGTGGTGCCGGTGCGTCACGGGACACCGGCGGCCGCGTGCGGTCGGCTCAGTGGTGGCGCAGCGCCGTGTGGACCCGTTCGATGAAGTCGTGGAACTCCGCCATGTAGTTGACGAGGAAGTCGCGCGTCTCGCCGTTCGACACCTCGCCCTGGTCGTCGATGAGTCCCTCCTCGAACTGGATGTAGGCCTCGATCGAGTTCATCTGCGGCGAGTTGCAGAAAGCCATGATGCTGCGCAGGTGCTGCTGCGCCACTGCGGTGCCGATCTTCCCTGGCGACGTTCCGATGGACGCTGATGGCTTGCGCGTGAAGGCATTGGTGCCGTACGGCCGGCTCGCCCAGTCGATGGCATTCTTCAGCGCGCCCGGGATCGAACGGTTGTACTCGGGCGTCACGAACATGATCGCGTCGCTCGCCGTGATGGCGTCCTTCAACGCCTGCCCCTCGGGCGGGTAGTTCGTATCGAAGTCGCGATTGTAGAGCGGGAGGTCCGCGAACGATATCTCGGTGAACTCGAGCTCCGGCGGCGCCAGCCGGATGAGTGCCTTTGCAAGTCGTCGATTGAGGGACGTGGCTGACAGACTGCCCACGAAGTACCCGACCTTGTAATCTGCCATGGCTCATTCTCCAGGGGGAGCTCGTCGGCGCAGGTTGGGGGGCTCAGAGCAGCATACCCTCGTTCGTCCCGAAACGCTGCGACCGCGGTTGTCACCATGAGCGTGGAGGTGACCCGTGGCGAAGAAGGCCGCTGTTTCCCGGGAGCAACAGATTGTCACGTGGAGTGAACTGAACCAGCTGCGCGCGCTCGACGTGCTGCCGGAGGCGTTCGAAAAGGCGACCATCGACACCGGCAGTGGTACGCCCGTGTACGACATCAACGGCGACGTGCTGTTCCACCGCATTCCGCTCACGCGCGGCCGCAGCGCGGCGGGCTATGTGGACATGGCCGCCAGCCCCGTGCTGGGCGAGCCGCTGGTGGCCACGTCGATTGGTGCGGTGTGGGACCCGGACGCGCTGGTGAAACAGGCGACGCGCGCGGCACATGCGCTCGGCATCACGGGCGTCGATCGGGCGATGGCGCGGTTTGTCGCCTTCAGCTTCCCCAAGGTTGCCGTGCAGCTGCTCGCCGGCGGCGAGGAACTGGTGATGCTCGAACTGTTCTCGTGGGAGCCCGTCCCGCCCTCGCGCCGGACGATTCGCTACGAGCCGCCGTCGAACTTCGAGCGCTGGTCGTTCATCGACGAGATCCCTGACGACGAGCGTGCGCTGCGGGTGGACCGCTTCAAGGCACGTGTCAAGCGGTGGCGCGAGGCGCTGCGCCAGGTGCCACGCGACCTCGAGCTCATCGACAGCCGCCAGTTCCTCGAACGCTTCCGCCTGCTCGATCGCTACCTGCTCGGGCGGACGCGCGAACTGCACTACAGCACGCGCGGCGGGGACCACACGGCATGCTACGAACTCCGGGGCCAGCAGACCAACGTCTGGTGCGTGGCAGCCAGCGTCCAGATGCTGCTCGACTTCTATCGCTACGAATACAGCCAGGTGCGGCTGGCGGCCGAGCTCGGCCTCGGGACGCTTGCCAATCCCAACGGCCTTCCATACTCTCGGGACAGTGACGTCGTGACGGTCATCGAGGACATGAGCCGCGACGCGCTCAACGCCACCATGAACACGAGCCCGACGTTCGCGCAGTTCGAGAGCGAAATCGACCAGAATCGACCGCTCGTCAGCTTCATCCCGGGGCACTCGCGCACGGTGGCGGGCTACACGCGCAGCTTCATCTCCATCGCGGGTCAGGCGCCCTTCCGCGGCCTGCTCGTCTACGACCCATGGCCGCCCAACGCGGGCGTCATCACGCGCTGGGAGAACTTCAACACCAGCACGTATCGCCGCACGTTCACGGCGGCGCTGCGAAAGGCCTGACGCCCGCATGCGCCACGATCCAGTGACGGCCGCCGAGGCCAGCCGCATCGCCGAGGATGCGCTGGCCTCGGGCCTGGCCGACGATGCCTTCGCGCGGGCCCATGGCCGCTGGCTGCCACCGCTGCGCATCACGGACGCCGCCGGCACGGCGGCCGGCTGGATGGTGCCGCTGGCATTCGAGGATCGCCTCCTGGGCTTCGCGCACCTGGGCGACGACGGAACGTTTCATCGGTATGCCGCGTTCCATCAGCGCCCGCGCGATGTCGAGAACTGTCCGTCGGTGGCCTCCTGGACCGATCCGCGGACGATACGGGCGCGCGCGCGCCTGGCGGTCGACGCCGACGCCCGGCTGACCGATCCGGTGCTCACGAGCGATGGGTCGCCGGATCGGCTGGTCTGGCGCGTCACCGCGATCGATCGCGACGGCCGCCGCAGACACGTGCACGTCGCGGGCGACCACGCCTGGCTGGCCGACTGAGGCCGATGCCCGAACCTACGGGACGCCGGCCTGCGTCACCGTGACGACGCGATCGCGCACGACAATCGTGGCCGACCGCGGCTCGGTCGACGTGTTGGCCGCGACGGTGAATGCCACGGGGTTGTCGCCGACGCGATCGCCCGTGGTCGTGATCGTGATCCACGGGGCCGTGGTGGTGGCCCTCCACTGGCACCGATCCTGGAGCGGCCCGCCGCACGACACGGGAATGCTCTGCTGCAGCACGTCGAACGAGGCCGTGCCGCCGGTGGCCGGAACCGCGATCGTGTCCACGCTGGTCGCATACGTGCAGCCGGCCTGTTCGACCAGGACGTTCTGGCCTGCTGTCGCCGTGGGCCAGCGCAGCATGAGGATGCCGCTGCGCGGGGCATCGTAGTTGGCCGTGTGCTGCGCCGAGACCGTCACGGATCCGGTGCCCGAGGACGGCGTGGTGACCGCCAGCCACGGCACCGTCGATTCGACCGTCCACGGGCAATGCGCCAGCGTATCGAGTCGGGTTTCGACGATGCCAGCGGGCATGCACGGCGCGAAGTGCACGACCGACACGGTATAGATGCACGCGGGCAGCACCTCGCCCGCCTGCGTCACCACGAACGTCTGGTCGGCCACGACAATGCTGCCCGTGCGGCCATCGCCGCCGTCGTGCTCGCCCACCCGATAGGTGACCACGCCGGCCCCCTGGCCCTCGGCGCCGGAGACGATTGACAGCCATGGCGCCGCCGGCTGCGCACTCCACGCGCATCGGTCAGCGGTCTGCACGCTGAACGTCGCCGTGTGCCCGTCGGGCGGCGCGCTCGCGGCGGGTGGGTCGAGCGTGTAGGTGCACTCGGGCGGCGGGGCCGACAGGCCCTGCTGCACGATCGTGTGCAGCTGGTCCTCGATGCCGATGGCGGCCGTGCGGACGTCGGGCGACGGGTTTTCCGCCACGCGGTACTGCACCGTCCCGGCGCCGGTTCCGGTGGCGCCCGCCGTGATGGTGACCCATGGTGCGCTGGCCACGGCCGCCCATTCGCAGCCGGCCGCTGACGTCGTCACCGCGATTGTGCCGGTGGTTTCAGCGCCCCCGACGGTGTTGGTCGGCGGCGCGATCGAGATCGAGCACACGGTTGTCGGCGGTGTCGGAGACTTGCCGTTGCAGGCGGCGGCGAGCAGCGCGACGACAATGGGCAGGGCAGCGGACAGAAGGCGGCTGTGTCGAGGCATACGATGAGTCCCCGCTGTCCGTCAGCAAGAACCCGACCACTCTGCACCACGACCCGGCGCGGGCCCGACACAGGCCGGAGCCCCCGCGGTGCGCCGGCGTCCTGCGGACTCTCTCCCACTCGTGTGCGGAATATTCCCGCCCCGCTCTTGATCCGCCGGACCGTCGTTCACTACACTGCCCCGGCACCGCCACGCCAGTCCAGTTGTTCTTTCCGCACGCAACCGAGGGTCTGCTGATGAGTCGATCCGTGCCGGCCGTTGTTCTTGCCCTTGTCCTGATGGTGTCCGGGATCGCCGCCTGCGCTCGAGACGCCCCACCGCCGGAAGCCGAACCCGCCGGCGCCGCTGGTGCCTCGCGTTTCCTGAACGAGCCCCTCGTGTCGGGCATCTTCACCGCCGACCCTTCCGCGCACGTCTTCGACGGGCGCGTGTTCATCTACCCGTCCCACGACATCGACGCCGGCGTTCCGGCCGACGATCTCGGCAGCCACTTCGCCATGCGCGACTATCACGTCTTCTCGCTGCCGGCGATTGGCGGGGAGGTGACCGACCACGGCGTCGTGCTCGACATCGCGGACGTCGCGTGGGCGGGCCGCCAGATGTGGGCGCCCGACGCGGCCGAGAAGGATGGCCGCTACTACCTGTATTTCCCCGCGAAGGACAAAGAGGACGTCTTTCGCATCGGCGTCGCCGTTGCCGACAATCCGGCCGGCCCGTTCACGGCGCAGCCGACACCGATCGACGGCAGCTACAGCATCGATCCGGCCGTGTTCCGCGATGACGACGGCCAGCAGTACATGTATTTTGGCGGCATCTGGGGCGGCCAGCTGCAGCGCTGGGCAAGTGGCGCCTACACGTCCGAGGACGTATATCCGGCCGACGATGCGCCCGCGCTGTCACCGAAGATCGCGCGGCTTGCCGACAACATGCTGGGATTCGCCGAGCCGCCCCGGGATGTGGTGATTCTCGACGAGAACGGCACGCCCCTCACGGCTGGTGACAACGACCGTCGGTTCTTCGAAGCCGCGTGGCTGCACAAGCACGATGGCACGTACTACCTGTCGTACTCGACGGGCGACACGCACTACATCGTCTATGCCACCGGCACGTCGCCGTACGGGCCGTTCACCTATCGCGGCCGCGTGCTCGAGCCAGTGCTGGGGTGGACGAACCATCACTCGATCGTCCAGGTTGGCGGGCAGTGGTACCTCTTCTACCACGACAGCCAGTTGTCCGATGGGCAAACGCACCTGCGCAACATCAAGGTCACCGAGCTCACCCACGGACCCGACGGTTCGATCGAGACTATCGACCCCTATCGGGAGTGACAGGTGCCGGTTCCTGCTGCGTGAGGCAGTGCAGCGTGCCGAGGCCGAGCACCAGGTCGACGGCGTGGACACCGACAACCGTACGGTCGGGGAACAGCCCGGCCAGCACCTCGAGCGCGCGGCGGTCGTTGGGATCGTTGAACGTGGGGACGATCACCACGCCGTTGGCGATGTAGAAGTTCGCGTAGCTGGCCGGCAGGCGATCCTCGTTCCAGTAGACCGGCGCGGGGAAAGGCAGCTGCACGATGCGCAGGGGGCCGACGGCGCGGTCGCCCGACGCGGCCTCGAGGCGCCGCAGGTTGTCGATCGATCGCGCGTGGTTCTCGTCGGCCGGGTCGTCCTCGACGGCCAGCACCACCGTGTCGGGCGCCACGAATCGCGCGACGTCGTCGATGTGCCCGTGTGTGTCGTCTCCCACACAGCCCTCGCCGAGCCAGATGGTGCGCCGCGTGCCGAGCCATTCCGCGAACAGCCGCTCGTAGTCCTTCCGACCCAGGCCGGGATTGCGCACCTGGATGTCGGTCAGCAGCCACTCCTCGGTCACGAGCATCAGGCCGTCGCCGTTGGTCTCGATGCCGCCGCCCTCGAGCACCAGGCGCTGGTCGGTTCCGGGCCTGTGCGGCTCGACGCGCGGCAGGCCGGTAATGGCCTCGATCGCCGGACCCACGCCGAGATCCTGCCGCCAGTTGTCGTACTTCGCCCAGCCGTCGAACGCCCAGTTGACGAGCACGACCTCACCATTCGCGTCGTGCACGCCGGTGGGTGCGCTGTCGCGCAGCCACACGCGATCGGTGGGGACGACGTGCAGGCGCACGCGGCTGTCAGGCACGCGATGGGCGGCCAGCGCCTCGCGGGCCGAGTCGCGGACGGCCTCGGAGTGGCAGAGGATCTCGACGGGTTCACCGGAGGCGATGAGCCGGGTGATTTCGGCGTAGACCCACGGAATCGCGCCGAGCTTGCCGGGCCAGTCCGGCTCGTGATGGGGCCAGCTGATCCAGGTGGCCCGATGCCGTTCCCACTCGGCCGGCATCCGCAGGGGAGTGGCCAGGCTCTTCATGCGCCGAGGTGGCGCCGAAGGATCGGCCCGTAGGCATCAATCCGGCGATCGCGCAGGAACGGCCAGTTGCGGCGTGTCGATTCAATCAGCGCCGGGTCACACGTCGCCACGAGCACGGCCTCCTCTTCGCCGGCCGACGCGATGACGCGTCCGAACGGGTCGGCGATGAAGGAGTGGCCGAAGAAGGTGATGCCGTCGGTCCCGGCCTCTTCCTCGTGACCGATCCGGTTGGGAGCCGCCACGTAGACGCCGTTGGCAATGGCATGCGCGCGCTGCATCGTCTGCCACGCCTCGACCTGGGCCTGGCCCCATTCGGCCTTCTCGGACGGGTGCCAGCCGATGGCTGTCGGATAGAAGAGGACTTCGGCACCCATGAGGCTCGTGATGCGGGCGGCTTCCGGATACCACTGGTCCCAGCAGATCAGGACGCCGATTGTCGCGTAGCGCGTCCGCCACACCTTGAATCCCGGCGCGTCGGCCCCACCCTCGTCACGGCCGGCCACCGGGCCGTCGCCTGGCGTGAAGTAGAACTTCTCGTTGAAGAGCGGGTCGTCCGGAATGTGCATCTTCCGATACGCGCCGAGCAGCGTGCCATCGGCATCGATGACCGCTGCCGAATTGCGGTAGATGCCGGCGGCCTCGCGTTCGAAGATCGGGACGATCAGCACGACGGCCAGCTCGGCGGCCAGGCGCTGCAGGCGCTCGACGGTCGGCCCGGGGATGGGTTCGGCGAGATCGAAACGGTCGTGCTGCTGCGACTTGCAGAAGTACGGTCCGTCGAACAGCTCCTTCAGGCAGACGATCTGCGCGCCCTGGCGGGCCGCCTCGCGCGTGAGCGCTTCGGCGCGGGCCAGGTTGGCAGAACGGTCCGACGTGGCGTGATCCTGGATGATCCCGATGGTGAACGGCGAGCGGGCCATGTATTCGAAGGTAACACACGCGCGCGCGACGCGCCGGCCACGGAATCGCGCCCTACGGCGCGGGGACGAGATGAAAATCGTACTCCAGCCGCACGTTGTCCTCGACGCTGAGGATGCGGAAGCTCGTCGGAACGGGCATCCCGAACTCGCCGAACGCGAATGACGTGGTGGCCGTGCCGGCCAGGCCTCCATCCTTCGGCGTGGCGGCCACCTGCCAGGTCCAGGGCCGGGTCTCGCCGTGAACGGTCATGTCCGCCACCAGCTCGAAGGCCACCTCGCCCGTCTGCGGCAACGGCCACGGCAGGCCGCGCAGTGCGGTGACGGCGACATCGACGGTGGGGAACCTCTCGGTCTCGAGGACGCGGCCCTGGATCACGCGATCGCGATTCGCCGAGTCGCTCTTGAGGCCTCGGATGTCGACGACGAATCTCGACGACTCCGGCACCACCTGACCCGTCTCGTCGAGGACGAGCGCCCCGGTGATGTCCGACGTGGCGCCGACAGCGTCGTTCGGCAGGTTGACGCCGACGAACTGTTCCCGCACGCGATACCGCGCTTCGTTACCCGCGGCAGCCAGCACGAACCGCGTGACGGTCCGGTCGCTCTGCGCGATGACTGGTGCGACCGGGGCCACGACGAGGGCGGCCAGCAGACCAGCCGACAGATACGCGAACCGGAGACGACGATGACTCATGGGACATTCTCCTTGCGGCTTGCACGGATGGCCGCGCTCGGTGCGGGCGCCGTACCGCCGCAGAAAACCCGGCGAAATTCGACACGCCTGACGTTTCAAACGACAAAAAGCAGGGTAAACTAGCGCGCGATTGCGGATGGCACGACGCCCCCGCGCGAAATCAGCCTGATTACAGGGACCCTCACATGGCAAAGACCGCAAAGAAGAAAGCGTTCAAGGTAGTACCGGCGACCTCGCGTCGTTCGAAGAGCGACCTCGTGAAGCAGCTCGCCGAAGCGACCGAGCTCAAGGGCAGCAAGGTCAAGGAAGTGCTCAACACGCTCACCTCGATCATCGCCGCCGACCTCGGCAAGAAGGGCGTGGGAGAGTTCAACTTCAACGGCCTGGTCAAGTTCAAGACGGTCAACAAGCCGGCCACGAAGTCTCGCAAGGGACGCAATCCGTTCACTGGCGAGGAGATCACCATCAAGGCGAAGCCGGCGTCGCGCAAGGTGCGCGCGCGTGCCCTGCGGGGGCTCAACGGCCTGATCTAGGCGTCGTGGCGAAGGCGGCCTTGCCCGGCGGGGTCGCCTTCCGCTTTTCCCGCAAGTTCCATCCTGCCCCGTGCGCCAGCACGGCGACGCCCACCGCATCCGGCCGCGCCGCGCGCGGCACCGCGTCATTCCACCAGCCTCAGCGCCAGTCCTTCCACGGTGTCCGCCACCGCATACCGGTGCCCCTGCGAGCAGGTCAGCTGCACGTCGGTGACGACTGCCGACTCGTGCGTCACGGTCATCGCGGCGCCGCAGGAGTGGTCGCGACAGGTGAAGAAGCTGAGCTCGCCGACAACGTCCGGCGTGAACGGTCCCGACAACCGCTGTTTCCACGCGCGTCCGCAGGGGAAGCACAGGTAGTGGGTGGTGTCGGGGATCGTGTTGAAGTGATCGCCGCGCTTGTGGGCGCCCGTGCCGCTGGTCGACTGAAACGCCAGCGTCAAGGGTTCGTCGCAATCAGGACAGGTTGCGGTGGAAGACATTCCCACCAGCCTACCGCGTCACGATGAGGAGCGGCGCACGGTGATGGGAAACCGGCCGGCCTCGACATCCGCGGCGAACGTCTCGACCAGGGCCGCGTCGTGCCAGCCGCGCGCGGCTTCCTTCCGGAGCTCCACGAGCGCGGCGGCGACGGGCATGGCGCGACGGTACGGCCTGTCGGTCACCAGCGCATCGAAGACGTCGACGACGGCAACGATCTGCGCCAGCAGCGGGACGTCATCGCCCGCAAGCCCGTCCGGATAGCCGCTGCCGTCGAGCCGTTCGTGGTGGTGCCGCACGATGGGGCGGACGGGGGCCAGGGCACGCAGGTTTCCGCACAACCGATCGCCGACGATCGGATGCGTCCGCATGATTGCGGCTTCGGCGTCGGTGAGCGGGCCCGGCTTGAAGAGCACCGCGTCGGGGATGGCAATCTTGCCGAGGTCGTGCAGGAAGGCGCCGCGGCGAAGCGCCGCCATGTCGTCCTCGGACAGGTCGAGGTTCTCGCCGAGCGCCACCGCGTAGTGCGCGAGGCGTTCGCAGTGGCCCTCGGTGTGGGGATCGCGCGCCTCGACCGTGCGCGCCAGGCTCAGGATGACCGCCTCGGCCGAGTCCAGCTCGTCGGTGTACCGCTTCAGCCGCACGAGCGAACGCACCCGTGCCCGCAGCTCCAGCGGGTCGATCGGCTTGGTGAGGAAGTCGTCGGCGCCGGCATCGATCGCGCGTACGCGGTCGTCGAGTTCGACTGATCCGGTCAGCAGCACGACGGGCAGCAGGCGCGTCTCGGGCGAGGACTTCAATGCGCGGCACGCGCTGAAGCCGTCGAGGACAGGCATCCGGATGTCCATCAGGACGATGTCCGGCCGCACCTGTCGGACCATGTCGATGCCGTCGCGTCCGTTCGAGGCCGTGAACACGGCGTAGCCATCGGCCACGAGCAGGCGTTCGAGCAGGGCCACGTTGGCCGCCAGATCGTCGACCAGCAGGACGGTCCCCGCGTTCGCACGATAGCCGCCGCGCGCATCGAGCACC
Organism: Acidobacteriota bacterium; assembly: GCA_044507065.1. GTDB lineage: Bacteria > Acidobacteriota > Vicinamibacteria > Vicinamibacterales > SCN-69-37 > SCN-69-37. The sequence goes on along the minus strand of JBIQJY010000022.1, from coordinate 32,061 downwards.
GGGTCACGGAGTTGTGGCAACAGGCTTAATATACGCAACCCTGTCGGGCCGCGAAACCGTCGATCGCACGCTCAGGCGTACCGCCTGACGATTGACGACAGCCGGTCGATGTACTGGGCACCGAACAGATTCACGTGGTTGAGCACGTGGTAGAGCTGGTAGAGCGGGTTGCGATCGCGCCACCCGGGATCGAGGGGAAACGCCTCATCGTAGGCGTCGAAGACGCGCGGTCCGAAGCCGCCGAACAGCATCATCATGCCAAGCTCGGCCTCGCGATGGCCGAAGTACACGGCCGGATCGAGCAGCGCCGGGCCGCTGCGGGCAATATGCAGGTTGCCCGACCAGAGATCGCCATGGATGAGCGCGGGACCCTCGGCCGGTTCGCTGATCCACGAGCTGAGCCGCGCGATGATGCGTTCGACCGCGCGGCGGCTGGCCGTGTCCATCACCCCGGTGCTCGACGCCAGGCTGAGCTGATATCCCAGGCGTGCCGACGCGTAGAAGGCCACCCACGCATCGGCCCATGCGTTGGGCTGCGCTGTCGATCCACACCAGGTGGTGCGCGGGAAGCCGTAGCGCGCGTTCGTTGTCCGGTGCAGTTCAGCGAGGCCGCGTCCGAGCCGTTCGTCGGCTGTGTCGTCGCGCACGCCGGGTTCGAGCCACTCGAGCAGGATGAAGGCCGGGGTGGCGGCGACAACCTGCGGCACGCGCAGGAGCGACGTGGCGGCGCCGATGGCCTCGAGGCCTGCGCGTTCGGCGTTGAACAGGTCGGGCGGTGGATTCGGCATCCACTTGAGGACGAACGGTCCCTCGGTCGTCTCGATGCGCTCGACCTGGCCGATGCAGCCGCCACCGAGAGGCACGCGGCGCGTAACGGACACCGGTCGGCCGGCCGAGGCTGCGAGCACACGCGCAACCTCACCGCCCGGCTCGATCAAGGATGCTCCCGGCGCAGATGGGCGAGCAGCGACCGGCCCGTGCGCGTGACGATGTCGAGCACCTCCTCGAATCCTTCAGCGCCGCCGTAGTACGGATCGGGCACGTCGTCGCCCGGGCTCTCGGGATCGAAGTCGCGGAACAGGTGCAGGGCGGCATGGTGGCCGGACGGCGCCTGCTTCCGGAGGTGCGCCAGATTCGAGGCGTCCATGGCGATGATGTAGTCGAAGTGTTCGAAGTCCTGCGCCTGCACCTGACGCGCGCGGCTGGTCAGCGTCACCTCGCGGCGCATCGCCGCCTCGCGCATGCGCGCGTCGGCCGGTTCACCAACGTGCCAGGCGCCGGTGCCCGCCGACTCGATCGTGAACCGGTCGGCCAGGCCCGCTTCATCGATCAGGCGGCGAAAGACGCCTTCGGCGGCCGGCGAGCGACAGATGTTTCCGAGACAGACGAACAGGACGCGCGTCACCATTGCAGCCGATTTTCGCGTGTCCTCCGCCGATCCGCCAGTCCCGGTGCGTTCTGCGGCGCTATACTTCTCCGTTGTTCTGCGTCCGGCTACCCCGGCGACTACTTGTGGAGGCGATCAATGCTGGTTCTTTCTTCTGGCGTGTTTCGAGGCGCCGCGATGTCCGCGGCGACAGTGGCATTGACCTTGTCCCTGGCGGGGTGCGGTCAGCCGCCGGAAGCCCCCGAACCCGCTCCTGTCACCGCGGCAACGCCGCTCCTGAAGAATCCGCTTGCCCTTCAGCTCTGGAGCATGAACGCCAGCTTTGCCGCCGAGGGCGTCCCGGCGACGCTCGCCAAGGTCAAGGCCATGGGCATCAGCCACGTCGAGCTGGCTGGCACCGCGAACCTGTCGCGCGAGGATTTCAAGGCGGAGCTCGACAAGGCCGGCCTCACGCCGATCTCGATGCACATCGACATCGACGCGCTCCTGAAGGATCCGGCCGCGTTCATCGATGATGCGAAGTTCTTCGGCGTGCAGTACGTGGGGAACGCCTGGTTTCCGCACGAGGACACGTTCGATGCGGCCGATGCCGACAAGGCCGTCGGGGCCTTCAATACGGCCGGCAAGCTGCTCAAGGACGCGGGGCTGACGTTCTTCTACCACACGCACGGATTCGAGTTCGCGCCGGCCGAAGGCGGCGGCACGCTGTTCGACTCGATTGCGGCGCGGACCGATCCCGAGAACGTCAAGTTCCAGCTCGACATCTTCTGGGCGTTCCACGGCGGTGCGGATCCGGTGGCGCTGCTGCAGGCCTATCCGACGCGCTTCGTCTCGACGCACCTGAAGGACATGCGCGAAGGCACGCCGCGCGATAACACCGGTCAGGCGCCGCCCGAGTCGAGCGTGCCGCTGGGCACCGGCATGGTCGACGTGCGCGGTGTGCTCGAAGCGGCCCGCCACACGTCGGTCGAGTGGCACATCCTCGAAGAGGAATCCTCCACGCCCGAAGTCAACATCCCGGCGGGCGTTGCGTTCGTTCGTCAGCTCGAGGCCGAACAGTAGGCGGCGCCTCGAACAGGACGCTCCGGATCAGGCCCTGCTGGAACGTCAGGGTCGATCCGGGCGTCAGTCCCGCCTCGCGGATGTGCGCCTCCGAGGCCGGCAGCGACGAGACGGCCAGGCCGGTCGTCCACCGGAAGAACGCGTAGAGCAGCGCCACCCACAGACGCGCGCGCAGCCGCCGCCAGCCGCGTGCCGGAATCGAGAAGTCCGCGAACAGCCACTGGCCGCCAGGCCGCAGCGCTGCCGCGACGCGCGGCGCCAGGCGCGCCACCTCTTCGTCGGTCAGGCAGTCGAGCACGAACATCGTCAGCACCGAATCATACGAGCGCGCCGGCAGCGCGACCGTGCGGATGTCGGCCTGCTCGCACGAGATGCGGGTGCGATCGGACGGCGTGAGCCGCGCCTGCAGCCGCGCGAGCATCCCGGCGCTGCCGTCCACGCAGCGGATCCGCGCCTCGGGAAGCATCGACGCCAGGCGCGCCACACATCGCCCGTCGCCATCTCCCAGGACAAGGACGTCGCGGCATCCGGTGAGGGCCGTCAGGTGCGCAAAGCGAGCGCGTTCGAGCGTGCTTCCGAAGGCCAGACGTTCGAGTGCGTGGTAGACACGGGCGACGCGGTCGAAGCCGCCGGGCGGCAGCGGCCCCGGTCCGACGGCAGGTCCATCGTCTGTGGGCGTGCTTCGCGTCGTCATGGCCAGGCCAGCAGGGGCACGAGCGGCGTCAACAGTGCGAAGTCCGACAGCACGCGCGCGGCGGCCCAGCCCATCGACGGCTCGATGCGATCGGCCAGCGCCAATAGCAGCGAACTGGCCAGTGCGCAGACGGCTACGACCTGCGCAGGCCCGGCGACGGATGCCACGGCCATGGCCGACGCGGCCACGGCGAGCCAGGGCAGCCATGTGATCGCCTGTGCCAGGCGAGCCGAGCGCCGCGCGAGCGACGTCTGGTCGTGCACCGCGTCGATGGCCCGTTCCCACCGCGAGATGAGGGCGCAGTTGGTGAAGCAGAGGAGGGCGAACAGGCCACCCATCCGGACGAGCGCCGCGGTGCTCGGGGCGCTGCGCAGGAAGATCGTGACCCCGGCGGTGAGCAGGGCCGCGATCACCAGTTCCTTCGGCGCGCGCCAGGGCGCATCGCGGTGTACCCACTGGTGCGACAGCAGATAGGCGAGCACGGCGGCGGTGAGAATCAGGCCGGCGACGATGTCGCGCCGATGCAGGTGCGTGAATGCCACGCCCAGGTCGGCAGCCAGCACGAACGCGGCAACCGCGGCGAGCGCGACGCGATGGCGCTGGTGGAAGCGATGTCTGGGTGTGAGCAGCGGGCGGTCGCCCAGCCGCCAGGCCTCGATCCATCGATCGCACGTATAGGCGAGCCAGACCGAACTGCCCAGCACGAAGACGGCCGGCCAGCCGATCGCTACGCCGAGTGCCCCGGCCATCAGCGTCTGCCAGGCCATGGCAATCACCGCGGCATCGAGCGAGAGCACGGTGGGCCACTGCCACCAGCGCGGGCGCATGGTCGTATCGGGGACGACGCCGAGCATCCCTTCTATTCTCATGTAGACTGGCCCGGCCAGCCTGCCAGGAGTCATCGCCCATGTTGCGTCCGACGCCGACCGCCGTCGTGATCGCGCTTGCCAGTGTCGTGGTGTGGACCTCCACGGGATCGTCGGCGCAGTCGTCACAGGCACCCCCGGCATTCGAATCGGGCGTCGACGTCGTGCAACTCGACGTGACGGTGCTCGACGCCCAGCGCCAGCCGGTCACGGGCCTGACGGCCGACGATTTCACGGTCGTCGAGCGCGGGGCAGTCCAGCCGATCGTGTCGTTCTCGGCCATCGACCTGCCTTCGCGTCCGGTCGGCGGCGCGGCCTGGCGGCGTGACGTTGCGCCCGACGTGGCCTCCAATCATCTGGACACGCAGCGGGTGGTCATCGTCGTCATGGACGACTGCCACATTTCGTTCGATCCGGGCGATGCCGCGATGGCGCGACGGATCGCCGCGCGGGCGATCGACGAGCTGGGGCCGGCCGACATGGCCGCCGTGGTCCACACGGCCAGCCGGCGCCAGGGCCAGGAGTTCACGACCGACAAGGCCAGGCTCCGTGCCGCGGTCGAGCGCTTCAGTCCCCGTGGCGGGCTGCCGCCTCCACACCCGTTTGCGGCCTCGCGCACGGCCGGGGGCGGTGTGCCGCTGGGTGCGGAGGGCGCGGGTCCGTGCCCGGGGTTCCGGCCGATCGAACAGATGATGGCGAACACGGCCGAAGCCCTGCGCGGCTGGTCGGGATGGCGCAAGACACTGCTCTTCATCAGTCCGTTCACCCCGGTCTTCCGTGCCGATGCCGTCGAGTCGGTCGTCGATGCGGGCGTGTGGGGCCGTGTGTTCGATGCGATGCAGGAGGCCAACGTCACCGTCTACCAGTTCGATCCGCGAGGTCTCGAGGTGGGCGCCGATATCACGCGCGATCTCGGTGCGCTGGCCGACGCGACGGGGGGAACGACCATCCGGAATACCAATCTGCCGGAGGACAGCGTGGCGCAGGTATTTCGCGAGAACCGCTCCTACTACATGATCGGCTTTCAGCCGGTCGACACGACGCGAGACGGGCGGTTCCGGTCGATTGAGGTGCGCGTGAACAGGCCGGGGCTGACCGTGCGCACCCGATCCGGGTACTTCGCGCCACAGGACGCGCGCGCTGCGCGGTCGAACCGGCCTGCGCCGCCAATCCTCGAGCAGGCGATTGCCGGCGCGCTGCCGTCGGGCGACCTGCCGCTCGACGTCGCGGTCGTACCGTTCGCCCGTCCAGGTTCACGTCAGGCGGCGGTGGCTGTCGTGGCGGGCTTCTCGCCGGTCGGCCTGGCAGAGCAGGCCGCCACGTTCGAGGTGCTCGTGACGGCCTTCCGCGACGACTGGAAGAACATGGGCTCAACCACGCAGCGCATCGAGGTGGTCCCGCGGTCGGCCGCGGGGCTGCCGCTTCACGTCGATCTGGCCTCGCGGCTCGAACTGCCGCCGGGACGATACGAGATCCGAACAGCTGTCACGGGTGTGTCGACAGGCCGTACGGGCAGCGCGTACGCGTCGGTTGTCGTCCCGGACTTCCGCAAGGCCGCCCTCGCCCTGTCGGGCGTTGCGGTGCAGCGGGCACAGGCGGCCGTTCCCGGTGCGGCACGCGACCTCGCCGACGTCGCACCTGTTGCGCCCACGACGGTCCGTGCCTTCACGCGCACCGATGGCGTTTCGGCCTTCGTGCAGATCGTGCAGTCGGACAATGACGCACCGGTGCCGGTCGATGCGCGCGTTCGACTCGTCGATGCCGGGGACGTGGTCCGTTTCGACCGCGTATTGCAGCTCGACGCAGACGATTTCGCCGCGGCGGGAATCGCCGATGTCCATCAGGACATTCCCCTGCGGGATGTCGCGCCGGGTGAGTATCTCCTGGTCGTCGGCGCGTCGTCGACACGCGGCGCGGACGAACGACGCGTCCGGCTGCGCGTGTACTGAAAAGCTACACGCGATTGCGAACGGAATTCCCTCCTTGCGCCGCCGTGGCCGCAGACACGGCAGCGCGCTGCCCGGTATGTCGGATACGGCGGCGGCGCGTCTCTTGCAGGACTCGTCGTAGCTCCCGCCACCCCTCCCGTGTTCGTTGATCCAAGGAGGTCAAACCATGAAACAGGCCCTCGGACTGGCGCTGCTGGTGTGCGCAATCGGTGTGGTGTCGGCGTGCGACGATTCGCCCACCGATCCGACCGACGAGACGGTGACGTTCACCGCGCAACTCTCGCCCGCCAATGAAGTGCCGCCCGTCTCCGGCGCGGAATCGACAGGCAGCGGCACCGCGATCATCCAGATCGACATCGATCGCGATTCGGCCGGCGCCATGACCGCCGCGACGGCGAACTTCCAGGTGACGCTGACAGGTTTTCCCGCCGGCACACCGCTCACAGCGGCGCACATTCACACGGGTGCGGCCGGCGCCAATGGTCCGGTGCTCATCGATACGGGTCTCGCGGCCGGCGAGGTGACGCTGACCAACGGCACGGGAGGCTTCACGAGGAACGGCGTGCGCGTCACCGGCGACGGCCTCGCGCAGGTGCAGGCCATCATCAATGCGCCGGCAAACTTCTACTTCAACGTCCACAGCGTGCAGAACCCGGGCGGCGTGGCACGCGGTCCGCTCGCGATGCAGTAGCGGGTCACCCCGCGTGCGCGGCGCGCAAGGCGAGGCCGGTGGCGACCGACGTGAGTTCGTCGCCGCCGGTCACGCGTTGAACGCCGAACCGATCGACGAAGATCTGCCGCACCGCCGGGACGAATGACGATCCGCCGGTCAGGAACACGCGATCGATGCGCCCGACCGGCAGCAGCGTCTCGGCCAGGAGGCCGTCCACGCACGCGGCAATCGCATGCAGCTCATCGGCAATCCACCGCGTCAACTCCTCGCGCGTGATGGTCTCCGTAATCGACACCGCCCCGACGGAGAACTCGAACGTGGTGGCCTCTGCGCTCGACAGCGCGAGCTTGGCCGCCTGCACCGCGCGATGCAGCTCGAACGCGAGGTCCTCCTCGATCAGGTGGATCAGGCCCTCGACGCGGCCCGGTGGATGGGCCGTGCTGGCGATCCGCTCGAGCATCTCGAGCGTGTCCGCCGATCGCAGGAACGACAGGTGATGCCATCGTTCCAGGTGAGCGTAGGGCCAGGCCGGCACCGGCAGGTCCTTCCCGAGCGACGAGGTGTAGTGCGCGCCGGCACCAAGCTGTGGCGCAACGACGTGCCGCACGATCTGGCGGTCGAATGCATCGCCAGCCAGCGCCACCCCGGACGTCCCGATGACGTCGCGATTGCGCCGCGCCCGCGGCGTCGGGCCGACCTCCATCAGTGTGAAATCGCTCGTCCCGCCGCCGAAATCGGCGACCAGCACGATCTCGTCCGACGACAGCCGCTGCTCGTAGGCGTGCGCGGCGGCCACCGGCTCGTACTCGAACGTGATGTCGACGAAGCCGGCTGCCGCGAGCGCCTGGCGCAGGCGCGACAGTGCGAATGCGTCGTCTTCAGGCGTCGACGACTGTGCGAAGGTCACCGGACGCCCCGCCACGACGCGCGCGGGCAGGGTGCCGAGCGTTTCGGCGGCGTCGCGCCGAAGCGACTCGGCGATGAGGGCAATCAATTGTTCCAGCGTGTGGCGTCGACTGCCGATCGTCGTGCCGTCGAACCCCGGGTCGGCAAGGTAGCTCTTGAGAGACTGGATGAAGCGGCCCTTCGTATCGGCCTGCAGGTAGGCCCGAATCGCGTGATGGCCCGCATGGGCGCGCGGGAGCCCCGGCCGGCGGTGCCTCGGGGCATCGAAGTACAGCACCGACGGGGACGTGCTGCGGGAGCCGGACGCGGTGGAAAAACCCGCCAGACGGACCGCGCCATTGTCGTCGAGCACCGCGACGGCGCTGTTGGTGGTTCCGAAGTCGATCCCCAGGGCTCGTGGCATGCGTCTCTCTCGAACCGATTATTCTGGCACACCAGCGCACCCCAGGGCGCGCGCGGCCCCTATAATCAACGTTTCTCTGGAGGACACATGAGACTTGCCGTGATCTGCAGCGTTGTTGCCCTTGCCGCCTCGGCCTGCGCCGCCCCACCCGCGCCGGCACCCGAGCCGCCGCCGCCGTCAACCGCCGTTCGCGACTCACTGAGGAGCGCCTTCGACACCGCGAGCACCTACGTGACACGGGCGGCCGAACAGGTACCCGAGGCGCGCTACAGCTATCGTCCGACACCCGAAGTGCGAACGCTGGGCGAACTGTTCGCGCACATTGCGCAGGCGAACAACATGATCTGCGGAGCGTCGAGCGGGCAGGCGGCGCCTGAGGCGACGGCGGCCGAAGCGCCGACGAAGGCCGACATCCAGAAGGCGCTGGCCGATTCGGTGGCTTTCTGCCAGGCCGCCTTCGATGCGGTCGACGACACCGCCGGGGGCGAACCCCTCCGCTTGTTCGATGCGATCGATTCCACACGACTGGGCGCGCTCGCGTTCAACACCGCCCACCTGATGGAGCACTACGGCAACGTCGTCACCTACATGCGGCTCAACAAGATGGTCCCGCCGTCCTCGATGTAGGCAGCAACCGTACGCCAGTCACAGCCGGCGGCCCCGCGGCCGCCGGCGCCTTCCGCCCGCGCCGTCGGGCATCATCCCCGCCTGCGGGCCGTCATCACGCCGCGATCGACGACCGTCTCCGCAAACGTCATGTCGTCGAAGCCCGCCTCGGTCAGCAGTTCGTCGTATTCCGACGTCGCGTAACACTTGCCCTGCGTCGAGTGCATCAGCAGCGCCGAGTATTCCGCCACCGGCAGCGGCCCCGTCTTGTGCGCGTCGATGAACGCCTCGTGGATGACGATCAGCCCGCCGGGTGGGAGGGCTGCATGCGAGGCCGCGAGCAGCTGCCGGACCTCGGGCACGTCCCAGTCGTGCAGCACGTTCGAGAACAGGTGGACGTCGCAGTCGTCTGGCCAGGGATCGGTGAAGAAGCTGCCGGCGTGGACGTCTACCTGTGCCTGGCACTCGCGTTCGGCTATCAGGCGGGCGGCGATGCGGTCGACCGGAGCCTGATCGAACACGACGGCGCGAAGGCCGGGGTGATGCGCCGCCAGCGTGCACGCGTAGATGCCCGAACCCCCGCCGATGTCGAGCAGGCGCGTGCGCCCGCGCAGATCGAGATGCGGCACGAGCGCCTGCGCGAGCAGCAGGCCCCGGCAGTCCATCGCGCTCGTGAACGCCTGCGCGAAGTCGTCTTCCTCCATCGCGCGGTGCCAGTCCAGCCCATCCTCGATGGCACCCCAATGGGCCGGCTGTCCCGTACGCAGCACCCGGACAAAGTCCATGACGACGGGCCGCTCCTCGAGCGACGCGTAATAGGGGCCGAGATAGAAAGGGGATCCGGCGACCAGGTGCTCGCGGGCCATGGCCGTGACGACGAAGCGGTCGTCCTCGCGCGTGACGAATCCGGCCGCCGTCGCGAGCGTGAGCAGGACGTCGGCCGGCCGCGGCGCGAAGTCGAACTCGGAGCAGATTTCCTGAAGGGTAGCCGGGCGGAGGGCCAGCCGCGTGAAGAGATCGAAGTGGACGATGGCCGCGGTGATCAGGTCGGCGGCATACAGGCCGTCGCGGTACCGATAGGCCGACGTCGGGTTGGTGGTCGCGTGTGTCGTGAGGCTTGCGATGGGCATGGCCGCGGAGTGTACCCCGGCTCGGCCTTCCGCTCCCGCTATCGATCGGTTCGAGCGTGCGTGCCTGCGAACGCGTCGGCCTGGAACGGGTCGTCTACCTCGTCGGGGGCCAGGACGGCATCGACGATGTGCCCGTCCTGTCGACAGGAGGGAGCGCGCGCGTCGAGGATCTGCACCACCTCGCCGGAGCGGGTTTCATATACGCCCACCGAGCACCCGCACGGCAGCACCCGCCCACGCAGCATTCGCCTGAGCGATGGAGTCCATCCGAATATCGAGAACATGGAACCTCACAGGGCCGACCGGGGGGAGGGCGGTGCGACCCGGGACGAAAAGCAAGGTTTGCACCACGCCATGACGACACCTGTGTTGCGGTGACGGGTGACGGGGCTGGTGCGAGCGAGTCCGATGTGCACGATCGGGGACGCGATGGTCGGCCAGTGTCGCAGGACATGGACGCGTCCGGGCGGACCGTTTGACCGTCCGAGCCCGCGTAGCCCGGCGCCGGTCATCGCCTGCCAGCGAGCGGCCCGCGACGCCGTGCATGCCCCCAACCCTCGTCGTTGGGGATAGACTGTGCCCGTTCAATCACCACCCGACCGCGTGTCCCCGGGCCCGTCGCCCGCCGGGCGCGCCTCGGCCGGTGGCAATCAGGAGACGCACGTTCATGAGTACGCGAGGAAACGTCGTGGGCCGCAACGATCCGTGTCCATGCGGCAGCGGCCGGAAATACAAGCAGTGCTGTGAGGCGAAGGCATCCCGCATGTCGCGCGGACAACTCGTCCTGCTGGCGATCGTGACGGTGATCCTTGTCGGGGGACTCGTGCTGGCGGTCACCAACCGCGATCACGAAGGCCGGCCCGCCGGCGTCTGGTCGGAAGAGCACGGCCACTATCACTGACAGCGACAGCCGGTGACGCACGCCCGGGCGCACGCGCCCCGTTCAGGCCGGGATCCACGATTCGTCAGCAGGAGTCCGCTCATGCACTCAGGTGTTGATCGTCGGACGTTCATCCGGAATATGTCGAGTTCGGCGGCAGCCATGTCGCTGCTGCCGGCGGTGGGGCCCGTCGAGCAGATGTCGGGGGCCGATACGGTCGAGCAACGCGGGCCCGTGACGGCAAATGGACCGGCGCGCATCCGGTTCTCGGTCGTCGGCCTCAATCACGGACACATCAACAGCATGACCAGCGCCGTCATTCGCGGCGGCGGCGAACTGGTGTCGGTCTACGCGAAGGAGCCGGAGCTGGTGGCGGCCTTCACCAGGCAGTTTCCCTCGGCCCGCGTCGCACGGACCGAAGCCGAGGTGCTCGAGGACGCGTCGACCCAGGCCGTGCTGAGCGCGGCCATTCCCGACGAGCGCGCGCCGCTCGGCATCCGCGTGATGAACCACGGCAAGGACTACATTGCCGACAAGCCGGGCATCACGACGCTCGATCAGCTCGCCGACGTGCGCAAAGTGCAGGCGGACACGCGCCGCATCTATTCGATCGTCTACAGCGAGCGCTTCGAGAACCGGGCGACGGTCCGTGCCGGTCAGCTCGTCGCCGCCGGCGCGATTGGGCGCGTCGTGCAGACCATCGGCCTCGGCCCGCACCGGATGAACATCCCGTCGCGCCCCGGGTGGTTCTTCGACAAGGCGCGCTACGGCGGCATCCTGTGCGACATCGCCTCGCACCAGGCGGATCAGTTCCTGTTCTTCACCGGCTCGACGAGCGCCGAGGTGGTCGCCTCGCAGGTTGGCAACGTCCACTACCCGCAGTACCCGGCCTTCGAGGACTTCGGCGACATGCTCGTGCGCGGCGACGGCGGAACCGGTTACATCCGCGTCGACTGGTTCACCCCCGATGGCCTGCCCACCTGGGGCGATGGCCGGCTCACGATCCTCGGCACCGACGGCTTCATCGAGATTCGCAAGAACGTCGACATCGCCGGCCGGCCGGGCGGCAGCCATCTGTTCCTGTCCGACCAGAAGGCGACGACCTACATCGAATCGCGCGACGTCGAGTTGCCCTACGGCCGGCAGATTGTCGACGACATCGTCAACCGCACGGAAACCGCCATGACGCAGGCGCACTGCTTCCTGGCCACCGAACTGGTGCTCGAGGCCCAGCAACAGGCCGACCAGCTCCGCCTGCGCAGGAGCTGATCCCTGCTGGAGGACCGACACGCCATGACTCCTGCCTCTCCCTCACGCCGCCGCTTTCTCGCCGGGGCCGGCAAGGCCGTCGCCGTCGCGGGTGTCGCCGCCGGGTTCCCCGCGATTGTCCCCGCCTCGGTCTTCGGGCAGCACGCACCGGGCAATCGCATCAACGTCGGTGCCATCGGCACGGGCCGCATCTCGCGCGTGCACGACCTGCCCGGCATCCTGAAGTTCGATCAGGCGCGTGTCATGGCCGCCTGCGACCTCGACAGCCGTCGCGTGGCCCAGGCGAGGGAGCTCATCAACGGCTACTACGGCAAGCAGGCGGGCAAGCCCTATGACGGGGTGACCACCTACACCGACTTTCGCGAGCTGCTCGCCAATCCCGATATCGACGCCGTGGTCATCAGTACTCCCGACCACCAGCACGCGGTGCCCGCGATGGCCGCCGTGGCGGCCGGCAAGGACGTGTATCTGCAGAAGCCGGCGTCGCTGACGATTGCCGAGGGCCGCGCGCTGAGCGACGCGGTCCATCGATCGGGGCGCATCTTCCAGATTGGCAGCCAGCAGCGGTCGTCCCCGCAGTGGCGCTACGCCGCCGAGCTCGTCCGCAATGGACGCATCGGGCAGTTGAAGACCGTACGCGTCGGACTGCCCGGCGACCCGTCGGGCCCCGAGGAGCCGGAGATGCCCGTGCCGCCCGGCTTGAACTACGACGCCTGGCTCGGGTCGACCCCGGTCGTCTACTACACCGAGAACCGCGTGCATCCGCAGAACGGCTACGGGCGGCCCGGCTGGCTGCGCTGCGAACAGTTCGGCGCCGGCATGATCACCGGCTGGGGCGCCCATCACCTCGACTGCGCCCACTGGGCGATGGACACGGAATACACCGGGCCGATCGAGATCTCCGGGACCGCCGAGTTCCCGACGTCGGGCCTGTGGGATGTCCATGGGCCGTTCCGCACCGAAGGGCTCTACGCCAACGGCGTTCGGATGATCGTCAGCGGCGAGTTTCCGAACGGCATTCGTTTCGAGGGCACCGAGGGTTGGATTTTCGTCTCGCGCGGCAACGAGGCCGTCACCGCCTCCGATCCGCAGTCGCGGCTGGGCGACAGCCAGGCGCTGGCGGCCAGCGACCCGGCCATCATCAAGTCGGTGATCGGCCCCGACGAAGTGCATCTCGAGGAAAGCCTCGACCACCACGGCAACTGGCTCGACGCGGTCCGGTCGCGTCGGCAGCCCATTGCGCCGGTCGAGATCGCGCATCGGTCGTGTTCGGCGTGCCTGCTGCACCACATCGCGATGAAGCTGCCGCGCACGCTGCACTGGGACCCGGCACGCGAGCGCTTCAAGAACGACGACGAGGCCAACGCGATGCTCTCGCGTCCGCAGCGGCATCCCTATGGCATCGCGTAGGCGTACAATTCGCCTCATGCCTCCAATTGCCGTGCTGCTTCGTTCCCGCGTCCTCCGTTGCCTGCTGGTCCTGCCGGTCCTGCTGGCCGGCGCCGCGCCGGCGCTGGCCCAGGCCCCCGCGCGCCCGGCGTCCGAACCGCTCTCCGTGATGTCGTTCAACATCCGGCTCGGCACGGCCAACGACGGCGACAACCACTGGACGCTCCGCCGGCAGATGCTGTTCGATCTGCTGCGCGATCAGAACGCGGACATTGTCGGCCTGCAGGAGGCGTTCCGATTCCAGATCGAGGAAATCCTCGCGGCCGTGCCCGGCTACGGCGTCGTCGGCGTGGGACGCGACGATGGCCGGGCGGGAGGCGAGACGTCGGCCATCCTGTTCAAGACGGCGCGGCTGCACCTGGCCGAGTCGGGCACGTTCTGGTTTTCGGACACACCGGACGTGCCGGGCACGCGCACGTGGGGCAACCGCTATAACCGGGTGTCGAGCTGGGCGCGGTTCATCGATCGGGATGGCACGGCGTTCTACCACTACAACCTGCACCTCGATCACGAATCCCAGCCCTCGCGTGAGCGCAGTGTCGACCTGCTGCTGCAGCGGATCGGGGCGCGGGCATTTCCGGATGAGCCGGTGGTCGTGACGGGCGACTTCAACGTCGGCGAGACGAACCCGGCGCTGCTGCGGCTGGTCGGCACCGGAGGGCAGCCAGGGCCATTTGTCGACAGCTTCCGGCTGCTGCATCCGGACGCCACCGAGGTCGGGACGTTCACCGCCTTCACCTTCGGCCGGACCGACGGCGACAAGATCGACTACGTGCTGGTCCGGCCCGGCACGAAAGTGCTCGCCGCTGGCATCATCCGCACGAATCGGGACGGCCGCTATCCGTCCGACCACTTTCCGGTCGTGGCGCGCATCGCGCTCGGGCAGTAGCAACCGGCGCCGCTGCCGATCAGCCGCGCAGCGTCGCGCCGCCGTCGACGTAAAGGTCGGCCATGGTGATGTGGCTGGCGCGGTCGGACAGCAGGAAGACCACCGCGTCGGCAATCTCTTCCGGTTCGGCAATCTTGCCGAGCGGGATGCCGGCCTTGAACGTGCCGGGCGATCCCGCGATGACCTGGTCGGCGCCGGTCGCATCGCGCCACATGCCCGTCTGCATCGCCGTCATCGTGGACCCCGGCGCGACGATGTTGCAGCGGATGCCCATTGGTGCGAGCTCGAGCCCGAGGCAGCGCGTGAACATCGTGGCCGCCGCTTTCGAGGCGGCATAGGCAGCCATTCCGTGACGCGGCACGCCGGCGGCGTTCGAGCTGACCGTCACGATGGCGCCGCGCCGGCGCGGCGCCATCCGCCGGCCCAGCGCGCGGCCGACGTGGAACACGCCACGCGTGTTCACGTCGAACACGCGCGTCCACGTCTCGTCGTCGGTGTCGACGACGAGCGTGGTGCTGAGCACGCCGGCGACATTCACGCCCAGATCGATCGGCCCCCACGCGGATTCCACGGTCGAGATGGCCGCCTCGACGGCCTGCGCGTCGGCCACGTCGACGCGCAGGCCCATGACGGCGGCGCCCGATGCGCCGACATCGCGGGCCAGCCGTTCGACGGCCGGCCCGTCGATGTCGAGGGCCGCGACGCGCGCGCCCTCCGCGTGGAGGGCGCGCACGACAGCGGCCCCGATACCGCCGCCGGCGCCCGTGACGATTGCGATCCTGCCCGCCAGTCCGGAATCCCGCATCAGGTTGCCTCGTGGTGCCGGCGCGGAGCCGGTGTCCGCCCGGCAGTCATGCGCGCTGCAGCCTCGTATTGACGACCGCCGCGATGGCTGCCGATGCCGCCGCGCCCGTCAGGTGCGCGTGGAGCGCCGGGATGTCGTGTACATCCAGGCGCCCGGCGACGTAGGGCTGCCACTCGTCAGGCGACAGGGTCGTCCCGGCGTGGTCGAGTGCCGCCCTGAAGTACAACACATCGCCGTCGTAGACCGCGTGCTGGTGCCGACGGACGAGCGCACTGTTGTGATGCACCACGCGCACGATACCCGACAACGCCTCATCGGTCAGCGTGCCCAGGGGATGGCCCGCCTCGCGAAGGAAGCGCATCACCGAGTCCCGCGTCAACGGCTCGCGTGCGCCGGGCGATCTGTCAGAGAGAGCGTCCGGATCGTGGCCGGCGATGAGCAGCAGCGCCCGCAGCGCCGTCTCTTCATCGGGCGGAGGCTGGTCGCGCCAGCGATCGCACGGGTAGGCATCGAGCATGGCCAGCATGTCCACACGTTCGCCGATCCTGCGCAGGCGCACGCCCATGGCGTGCGCGATGATGCCGCCGACCGACCAGCCCAGCATGGAGTAGGGCCCGGTCGGCTGAATGGCGCGCATGCGATCGACGTAGTCGGCTGCCATGGCGTCGATCGAATCGGGCAGCGTTGCCGCGACATCGAGGCCGATCGCCTGCAGGCCATGGACGTCCCGGGCCGGCTCGAGCGCGCGTGCGAGCCGGCCGTAGCACCACGACAGGCCGCCGGCCGGGTGGATGCAGAAGACCGGCGCGCGCGTGGAGTCCGGTACGCGCACGAGGTGAATGGTCGGCCCGAGTCCGACGTCGGCCATCGCGCCGGCTGGCGACGCGTCATCGGCGCGGTCGAGCCGTTCGGCGAGCCGCGCGACCGTCGGGTGCGCGAAGATCACGCCCAGTCCGCCGTCGACGTTCCACCGTTCCCTGATCCGCGTCATCAGCTGTGCGCCGAGCAGCGAATGGCCGCCGAGCACGAAGAAGTCGTCGTCGATGCCGAACCTCGCGGCGCCGTCCGGCGCGGGCGGCAGGTCGAGAACGTCCGAGAAGAGGTCGAGCAGCGCCGCTTCGGTGGCGGTCCGCGGTGCGCGCGCGGGCGTGGCGGTGGCCGCCCGATCGGGCACGGGCAGGGCGTTGCGCTGCAGCTTGCCGTTGGCCGAGAGCGGCAGCGCGTCGAGCACCACGAAGGCCGACGGCACCATGTAGTCGGGCAGCCGGTCCGCCACACGGGCACGAAGCACGTCCACGTCGACGCCTGCTTCCCGCGCGACGATGTAGGCGGCGAGGTACTTGTCTCCGGGGCGGTCTTCACGCGCGACGACGGCCACCTGCGTCACGGCTCCCGTCGCGGCAATCACCGCTTCGATCTCGCCAAGTTCGATACGGAACCCGCGGATCTTCACCTGGAAATCCGATCGCCCGAGGAACGTGATGGCGCCATCCGGCCGCCACCGGGCGAGGTCGCCGGTCTGATACATGCGTGAGCCGGGCGGGCCGAACGGGTTCGGCACGAATCGCTCGGCGGTCAGTTCGGGCTGGTTCAGGTATTCGCGCGCGAGCTGTACCCCCGCGATGTACAGATCGCCGGTGACGCCATCCGGAACCGCACGAAGCCTCGAGTCGAGCACGTACATCTGCGTGTTCCAGACGGGAAAGCCGATCGGGACGGGGACGGAGCGGTCACCGCGGCTCGCATTCCACCAGGTCACGTCGACGGCGGCTTCGGTGGGCCCGTACAGGTTGTGCAGTTCGGCGTCGATCACCTCGTGGAAGTGATCGCGAAGGGTGGCTGGCAGTTCCTCGCCGCTGCAGAACACGCGGCGCAGCGAGAGCCCGGCGGCGGCCGGTTCGGCGAGAAAGACGGCCAGCATCGACGGCACGAAATGCAGTGTCGTGATGGCCTCCTCGCGCACGATCGCGGCCAGCCACGCGGGATCCTTGTGCGCGTCGGGCGGCGCGATCACCAGCGACGCTCCGGTCGTGAAGGCCAGGAAGAACTCCCACACCGAGACGTCGAAGGTTGCCGGCGTCTTCTGCAGCAGGCGATCGTCGGGCGCGAAGCCGTAGAACGTCCGCATCCACTCGAGACGGTTGACGATCGCGCGGTGCTCGATCACTGCGCCTTTGGGCGTGCCCGTCGAGCCCGACGTGTAGATCACGTACGCCGCATCACCGGGGCCGGGAGCGATCGGTGCCGGCAGCGCGTCGTTCGCGTGGCCGTCCATCGATTCGAGCGCCAGCGTGACGACGCCGTGCGGGACGTGGCGTCCGGCGTCGCCGAGCGTCAGTACCAGTGTGGGCCGCGCCGAGGTGATGACCGTCGACACACGATCTGCCGGATAGTCGGGGTCGACCGGCAGGTAGGCGGCGCCGGCACGCAGGACGCCGACAAGCGCCAGCACCAGTTCGAACGACCGCGGTGCCATCACACCGACGATGTGTCCAGGTCCTGCGCCGCGCGCCGTCAGTTCGCGGGCGAGCCGCAGCGTCCTGATGTCGAGCTCGCGGTACGACCAGGTGCGGCCTTCGAAGCGCAGCGCTGGCGCATCGGGCGTCTCGCGCATCCGCGCCTCGATGAGCTGGGTCAGCGTCACGTCGGCCACCGGATGCGCCGTGGCGTTGACCTCGTGGATCCAGCGGGCAGCCTCGTCGGGCGGCAGCGTCGGCACCTCGCCGGGTGTCGACGCGCCGAGCGCGTTGGCCAGAAACGCCGAGAGCCGTGCCGCGTGCGCCTCGAGATCCGCCTCGGTGTAGAGCAGCGGATTTCCGTCGAGCTCCAGGCGCAGTCCGCGCCCGGCGCCGTCGGCGCGCCAGGTAATCGTCAGGTCGTCGACCGGGCCCGTCGCAAGGACGTGGAGCGACGCCTGCAGCCCTGGCAGGTCGACTGGCGCGTCGAACGGCAGGACGTTGATGAGCGGCCCGTGCAGGCGTCGTTGCCCGCCCAGCAACCCGAGGTCGCGCCGCAGTTGCTCACCGCGATACCGGCCGTGCCGCCGCAGGCGCTGCAGGTGACGCGCCGTGCGCGTCAGCCACTCGCCCATGCTCGCGTCTTCGTCGATGGCGATGCGTGCGGGCAGGATGTTCATCACCATGGCGGGCACGCGCGCGGCCGCCCGGCCGAGGCGTTCCATCGACGGGACGCCAACGATCGCCTCGTCGCCGCCGGTGTGCCGGTGGAGATAGGCGGCCGACAGGGCGACGAGCACGTCCGGCCACGCCACGTCGGTTTTCGCGGCAAGGGCGGCAAGCGCCTCGCCAGCAGAAGCCGGCAGATCCACGCCGCGCGTCAGGTAGTGCCGCACGGTCATGGCTGTACCGGCGCTCAGGCTCGCGGGTTCCGGGCGATCGGCAAACTGGTCGAGCCAGAACTGCCTGTCTGTTGCATGACGATCCGATGCCAGATACCCGGCCTCGGCCGCCACCACGGTCTCGAGTGCGGCAAACGGAACCGTGCGCGCGGCCTCGCCCGTGACGGAGGCCCGATAGAGGTCGCACACCCGTCCGACGAGGAGTGCCGTCCCGTAGCCGTCGATCGCCAGGTGATGGATGCGCTGGTACCAGAGGTGTCGATCCGGCGAGAGCGTGAACAGCACCTGGACGGCCAGTGCGTCGCGCGACGGATCGATCGGCGTCGCCATGTCCCGCGTCATCCAGGCGTGTGCATCCGCCTCGGCGCTGGTCGAGGACCGCAGGTCGACCCGCTGCAGGAGCGGCCGCAGCCGCTCGTCAATCACGCGCGCGGGCACGGCACCCGTTGCCACGACCCGTGTGGCCAGTGCATCGGCCTCGCGCATCACCGTGTCGACGGCCAGGCGGAAGGCCTCGGCGTCGAGCGGGCCGCGAATGTCCAGGTACTGGCCGGTGTTGAAGACAGGATTTCCCGGATCGACGTGCTGCGCGTACCAGAGGCCGAGTTCGGCCTGCGTGAGCGGCGAAGTCGCCCCGCGTTCCACCGGCTCCTTTCGGGAGCCCAGCCGTGCTTCCATGTCAGTCCTGGCGACCGGCCGACATGAGGCGCCACCAGTGGTCGATCTCCGGATACTCGGCGAGCTGGTCGAACGTGATTGGGGCGCCGGCGGCCTGCCATCGCTGCGTGAGCGACATGAGGCGGATCGAATCCAGCCCGTGGTCGATGAGATTGTCCGCGTTGTCGAGGTCGCCCTCGTCGGTCTGCAGGATGCGGGCGATATCGGCGCGCACCTGCGCCAGTGTCAACGCGGCCGGCGAGTCATTTTCGTGGCGTGTCATCGGGTGTGTCCATGGGGCGATTGATCGCCAGTGCCTTGAGCACGGCGCCCGTCGTGGTCACGCGTGCGCAGCAGCTGGCGGCAATGGCCAGGGCCATGTCGTGCTTCTCGCGCGAAAAGTCCGCCAGCGCGTCGGCCACGACAAACGGGCGGATGTCGCGCACGAATGCCTCGTAGGTCGTGGCCAGGCAGCCGATGTGCGCGAAGACGCCCGTGACGATCAGCTGATCGCGCCCGGCGGCCGCCAGGCGTTCCGCGAAATCCGACCGCTGAAATGCGCTGTAGCGCCACTTCGTCAGTACGACGTCCTGCGACATCGGGGCCAGCGGATCCACGATGGCGCGGTGTTCGGGATCGAGCTGCATGCCGGGCCCCCAGAAGTCGGCCTGGAGGCCGCGTTCGCGCGGATCCTGCCGCACCGGCTGCGCAGTGAAGAAGACGGGCACGCCGGCGGCATGGCACGCCTGCCGCAACCGCGCGATGTTGGCCGTTGCCGTGGCCATCGGTTCGCTGTCCGCCTGGAATGCGGCGACGAAGTAGCGCTGCATGTCGTGGACCAGCAGCGCGGCTCGAGCCGGCTCGATGGTCCATGTCACGCGGGGGGACGGCAGTTCGGCGGTCGTCGGGAGCGGATACGGCGTGATGGTCGGGAGTGCCATTCGGGTCCTATTCCCGGGCCGCGGGTGATACCGGCGCCGCCAGTTGCGCCCGCAGCGCCGCGCGAATGTCCTTGCGGCTCGTCTTGCCGACGGCGGTCTCGGGGAATGCCGGCAGGAAGACGACCTGATCCGGAATCTTGTAGGCGGCCAGCCCCCGCGACCGCAGCCAGGCCTTGAGCGCCACGGCCTTTGGCGCCGCCTCGCGCGCGACGATGACCGCGCAGGTCCGTTCGCCGAGATATTCATCGGGCAACGCGACGACAGCCGCATCGTGCACGCCCGGGTGCGCGATGAGGTGGTCCTCGATCTCCTCGGCCGACACTTTCTCGCCGCCGCGATTGATCATGTCGTTGGCCCGGCCGAGCACCTGGAGATATCCGCCGGCCTGTCGGCTGACGACATCGCCGGTGCGGTAGAAGCCATCCGGAGTGAACGCCGCGGCGTTGGCGTCAGGGGCATCGTAGTACGCGCGAATCGTGTAGGGCCCGCGCGTCAGCAGATGTCCCGCTGTGCCGTCGGGCACCGCACGCCCCGCGTCGTCGACGATCAGGAGCTCATCGTCCGGGCTGATGGGGCGGCCCTGGGTGTTCACGATGATGTCTTCGGGATCGTCGAGTCGCGTGTAGTTGACGAGTCCCTCGGCCATGCCGAATACCTGCTGCAGCGTCGCGGTAAAGGTCGATCGCAGGCGCCGGGCGAGTTCGGCCGTGAGTTTGGCGCCACCGACCTGCAGCACGCGCAGGCTCGACAGATCGTGTGATGTCGCCCGCGCCGCTTCCTCCCACACGAGGGCGAGCGGCGGGACCAGGCCGGTGATGGTGACGCGTTCGCGCTCGATGATGGGAAACGCCACGTCCGGCGCAGGCGAGCGCGCGAGGGCGACGGTGCCGCCGGCATACAGCGCGCCAAGAAATCCTGGCGAGCTCATCGGGTAATTGTGCGCGACCGGCAGCGTGGCCATGAAGACGCTCTGAGAATCCAGCCCGCAGATGACGGCACTCTCGCGCACGGAATAGAGATAGTCGTCGTGCGTGCGTGGAATCAGCTTCGAGAAGCCGGTGCTGCCACCCGACAACTGCAGGAACGCGACGTCGTCGGGCGCTGGATTCGGCAAGGTCTGCGGCCGGGTGGCATTGACCTCGCCGAGGGGCGTGAAGCCGCCAGCCTCACCGACCACGATGACGTGACGGAGCGAGGGGAGCCGGGGGACGATCTGGCCGGCGAGGGTGCGGTAGTCGAAGCCGCCATGGGTGTCGGCGACGACGTAGGCCACGGCGCCCGATGCCCGGCCGAAATGTTCGATCTCGGCGTGTCGATGGGCGGGCAGCGCGAACACCGGCAGCAGGCCGGCCCGGAACAGGCCGAACACGACACTGAGGAATTCGGGAATGTTCGGCAGCTGGACGAGGACGCGGTCGCCGCGCGTGTAGCCGAGTGCCAGCAGTCCGGCCGCCAGCCGGTCGGCTCGAGCGTCGAGCTGGGCGTAGGTCCAGCGCACATTGTCCTGGACCACGGCCAGGTGATCGGGCGTGCGCGCGGCACGCGCGCGCAGGAAGCCGCCAAGCGTCTCGCCGCGCCAGTAGCCGTTCTGGCGGTAGCGCGCCGCGAAGTCAGGCGGCCACACCTGCCGGGGAATGCTCACAGATCGGCTCCAGAAAAGGTGCGCCCTTCCTCGTCGATGCCGAGGGCGCGCAAGAGGGCGACGAACTTCGCGGAAGTCTCGGCCGCTTCAGCCGCCGGACTCGAGCCGCGGACAATCCCCGCGCCGGCAAACAGGCGGGCCGAGGCCCCGCAGATTTCCGCGCAGCGAATGGCCACGAACCATTCGCCATTGCCGCGTGCGTCATTCCAGCCTACCGCACCGGCGTAGAAGTCACGGTCGAATGGCTCGAGTGCGTCAATTGTCCTGGCCGCCCAGTCGTGTGGCGTACCACAGACAGCCGGCGTCGGGTGCAGCGCCAGTGCCACCTCGAGCGACGAGGTGTCCGGATCGCGCAGCGTGCCCTCAATCGTGGACCCGAGGTGCCACATCGAGGCGGTCGACACGAGGCTGGGACTGTGCGGCACCTTGAGGGTGCGGCAGAACGGAGCGAGCCGATCGGCGATCCATTCAACGACCGTCGCATGCTCGCGGCGATCCTTCTCGGACCGGGCCAGTGTCTCGGCCGCATCGCGATCGTCGGACGCTGCCGGCCTGCGGCGCGCCGAGCCCGCGAGTGGGCGAGAACTGACGGCGAGCCCCTGTTTTGCCGCCAGCAGTTCGGGTGTCGCGCCGATGAGCGCCCGCGCCTGTCCGCCTGCGCACGGCCGCAGGGGGACGGCAAACGTGGTGACGGCCCTGTCGATCGACAGGCGCGAGAAGAGCAGCGCGGGATCGATGGGCGCGTCGGCGTCGAGCTGCAGCGTCCGCGCGAGCACGACCTTGCGCGGCGTGTCGTCCTGCGCCATTGCGGCGAGGGCCGCGGCCACCGCGCGCCGATAGTCGGCGCGCGGTGGCACGGCCCGCACGGTCCACCGCTCAGGATGACGCCCCGGGGCCTCGGGCCACGGGGCGTGCACGTTGGAGGTCGGCAGCCGGCGCACCCAGCGGTCCGGCTGGAACACGTGGGGCTGGCTGGTGGCGTTGAACGGCAGCGCGCCGACGACGACCGGGGCGACGGCCTCGTCCCGGTCGGCATCGGCCAGCAGGCGCCGCACGCGGTCGGGCAGGTCGCCCGACCGCGAGGCGGTCACCATTCGACGCAGTCCCTGCGCCACGTGAACTTCACGCGCCGAGGCAAGGACGAAGGGGCAGGCAGCGGAGGGCATGGAGCGAGCGCGCGTTGAACAGGACCGCGCACCGTGCGCGCGTCAGCGCAGCACGATGCGCGCGACGGTGTCGCCGCCCTCGTCGGGGGCGGCGGGGGCCGCCGGCGGTGCGGCCGCGCCGCGGCCGCGGCCGCCGCGGCCCGTCGGCCGCGCCTTGAAGGACACATACACATCACCGGTCCGCGAGTCCACCGCCACAGTGTTGGGCATCGTCCCGGCCTCGAGGGTCGTGACGACCTCGGACGTCGTGGTGTTGATGACCGTCACCGAGCCGGCCCGGCGGTTGGCGACGTAAAGGAGGTTGTTCCTGCGGTCCATGCCCATGCCGAGCGTTCCCTCGCCCGAAGGAATGGTTTTCAGGACGGCGCCGGTCCGGGTGTCGATGACGGTGACATCACCCGACTGCTGGTGGCCGGCGAACAGCCGGTTGCCGTTCGGATCGAACACGAGGTGCGTCGTGCCCTGGCCCCCGGACGGATACCGTCGCGTCACCTGGCGCGTCGCCAGATCGATCTCGAGGATCGCGTGGTCGCCGATGCTGGCGACAAACAGGCGGTTGCCCGCGCGGTCGAGCGCAAGGCCGGTCGACCGCGTGCCGACATCCGTGATCTCGTGCTTGAGGGTGTTGGTGGCGCCGTCGATGATCCACACCCGGCTCGGGCTGCCCGGCAGCGAGATGTAGACCAGGTTGGACTCCTCGTCGACCAGCAGGCGGAAGCCATGCGCGGGGCCGCCGTCAGGCGATGTGATGATCGACAGGACCTTGCCGGTGTTTGCGTCGATGGCGGTCACGTTGTTCGAGCGCGTGTTGCTCGTATAGAGGGTCTGCGTCCGGTTGTTGAAGGCGATGCCGAACGCGGGATGCGCCTCCACGTCGATGCTGTTCTTCACCTCGAGCGTTCGCGGATCGAGGACGAAGATCTTCCGGTTGCCCGCCGCTGTCGAGGCGACGTACACCGAGTCAGTGCTCTCACCCACGGCGACTTCGTAGAGGCCGCCTCCGACCTTCACCAGCTTGTCCACGGCTGGCACCTGCGCGGTCTGCCCCTGGAGCGACGTGGCGGCCACCATGATGCCGAGGCCCAGCAGGACCAGGGAGGCGCGGGTGGCGCCGGGTTTCCGAACGATAGAGCTCAACGTGGTCAATGGGTCCTCCAGGAATCGATCTAGCGCCACTCGGTCCAGAGCGGCCCCTCGATGGGGACCGCGAGGAACCGCTCGTTGATTTCACGCAGCGTCGCAGCCGGATCCAGGCTCGTGAACAGTTCGGGATGAATCCACCGCGCCAGCGTTTCCACGGCCAGGATGTCGAGCGGCGAGTTGAGCAGCTGGTGCGACAGGCCGTGCACGCGCCCCGCCTTCACGGCCGAGAGCAGCCCGAGACCGGTCCGGTTGGTCATCGCGCGCAGCGATCGCCGCGACCGTTCCACCGTGAAGCCGGGTCCGACCACGTAGCCGCCGGGCTTCTCGAGGTGTGGCCCACCCGTCAGGATGTACACGTCCGGATCCTGCGCGACGACGTACTCGACGTTGAGCCGGCCGGTGGCGCCCGGCAGGACGTCGGCGCCGATGTTGTGGCCGCCGGTGAAGGTGATGTAGTTGCCGATGTTGCCCTTGCCGGGTGAATTGCAGCACGCCGAAATGCCGGCATGCGCCTCGAGGAACACCTTTGGCGTCCGGCCGGGTGTGCGGGCCTTCAGCGTGTCGGCAATGTGCGTCATGCGGGCTCGACGCCATTCGAGGAACGCGCGAGCCTGCTCCTCGCGGCCCGTGATCTGCCCGAGAATTGTCAGGCTGCGATCCAGGTGCTCGAACGGCTGCGAAAAGAAGTCGATGAATACGACGGGGATGCCGGCCGCGGCGAACTGGGCGAGCTGCGCGTCGCTCGGGCCCTGGCCGAGCGAGTAGATGGCCACCGATGGACGCGCCGCGATGGCCTGTTCCAGCGAGAAAGTCCCGGCCGAGCTGGCAATGCGCGTGACGGCCTCGATCCGCGGGAACCGCGCGCGGAAGCGCTCGTAGGTGGCCTCGCCAAGCCGGTTGATGTCATGCGGCCAGGCGGCCAGCAGGCTGACAGGGTCCGGATGAATCAGCGACAGTGCGGTCAGGTAGCGCCCGTCGTCGATGAGCAGCCGGCCGGCGCCGCGGGGGACGGTAACCGTTCTGTTCCTGATGTCGGTGACGCTGACGGTGGCCTGCGCCCAGGCCGTGCCGGTGGGAGCCGCCAGCAGAGCGGCGGCCACGAAAAGCCAGATTCTGGTTGACGAGATTCGTCTCATCACGAGCGTTCTAGCGTAGCTGCTCAAATGCGACCGGTCAAGTCGGCTTTGGGCGGGCGCCTGTGCGCCGCGCGTCGGCGGGCTGTTCAGGACGACAGCAGTCCAGGGCCGAACCGGACGGCTCGACTCAGCGTGAGGGGGATGACCGACGCGTGATCCTCGCCGGCCAGCCGGAGGCATTCGACGGCACCGCCGCGGGCGCCAAGCGGCGCGAGACGTTCAGCCAGTTCCACGACATGGTCGACCATGCGGCGGCGCGCCCGACGCGCGCGGACACCCTCGGTGAACGCGGAAGCAGGCTGCCAGGGCGCGATGTCCTGCTCGTATTCCCCGACCGAGAGCAGGACGCGCGGCGCCGGCGCCGCAGGCGACGAGGCGAGGCGCGCGGCGCGCCCCATGACGCCCTGGGGATCCCACCAGAGTGACGGACTGGCAGCCACGAACGTCCCGAAGCGTGCCGGGCTCTCGAGCAGGGCGTCGACAACGAAGAATCCGCCGAGCGAATGCCCGACGATCGTGCGACGCGCCGGGTCGATGGGGAAGCCGCGTTCGGCCACCTCCCGCACCTCCTCGGTGAGCCAGTCGAGCAGGGCGGGCGCGCCGCCCGTCCGCGGCTCGGCTCCGCTGGGCCATTCGCCTGTCGGCGGCACGAGGCCCGCGGGCGTGAAATCCCAGGTGCGCCGCGTGCGGTCTGCGTGCGACGCGGCCAGACCGATCGCAGCGACGACCGACGGCGGGACGCCCGTGGCGTCCGGGCGACGCGATCGCTGGCGGATGAGGCTCACGAGCATGGCAAACGTCGCGTCGGCGTCGAGCGCGTAGATGATTGGATACCCGTCGACCGGAGCGGGTTCGTCCGGCCATGCGAGCAGCAGCCGGTAGTCGGCGCCGGCGTGGTGCAGCGTCTGCACCGACGTGCGCGGGAGGGTGACCTCAGGAAGCGGCATCGGTGATCTGTCCATCGACGATGACCTGCAGCGTTCCGCGCGAGCACGGTTCGACTCGAGCCGCCACGCCGTAGACACGGGCCAGCATCGCCGGGGTGATGGCTTCGGACGGAGGACCCGCAACGTCGAGCCGCCCGTGGTGCAGCACGACGACGTGCCCGGCCCACCGTGCCGCGAGCGCCAGGTCGTGTACGACGCCAATCACGATGCGTCCTTCGACCGCGAGTGCATGCACCAGCTGCATCACGTTCGACTGATGGCCGAGGTCGAGCGCGCTCGTGGGCTCGTCGAGCAGCAGCACGTCCGGTTCGCGCACGATCGCCTGCGCGAGAGAGGCGAGTTGTCGCTGTCCGCCGGACAGGTGACCGATCGGTTCGAGTGCGAGGTCGCTGATGCCGACGCGCTCGAGGACGGCGGCCGCGCGGTGGCGACGTCCGCTCGCGCTGAGCGGACGTTCGCGCAGCGGCGTGGCCTCGAGCGCGGCGATGACGCTCTCGAGCACGGTCAGTCCGATTCGCTGCGTCTGCAGTTGAGGCATGAAGCTCACGTGCGCGGCGTGGGCGTCGATGGATGCCCCGACCAGTTCCTTCTCGCCGAGGCGCACCGAGCCGCGGGCCGGCAGCAGCCCCGCGAGCACTCGCAGCAGTGTGGACTTGCCGGCACCGTTCGGGCCGACGAGCGCCGTCACCCGACCCGCGGTGACAGGCGGCAGCGTGAGGTCGTGAAGCACCCGGCGGGCACGGTAGCCCGCCGACACCTGCGCGATGGTGAGTGGCGGCGTGGAACGACCAACCGTCATGTCCGCCGTCCGATGATGAGCGAAACGAAGAATGGCACGCCGATGAGGGCGGTCACCAGTCCGATGGGAATCACGGCACCCGGCACGATCGTCTTGCTCGCGACCGAGGCCAGTGACATGACGAGCGCGCCGCACGCGGCGCTGGCCGGAAGGAAGAAGCGATGGTCCTCCCCGACGATCAGGCGTGCGATGTGCGGACCCACCAGGCCCACGAACGCGATCGTGCCGACGAAGGCCACCGACGTGGCTGTCAGTACGCTGATGCGGAGCAGGGAGAACAGCCGCAGCCGCGCGACGTCGATGCCGAAGCTCCGCGCGCGTTCGTCCCCCAGCCGCAGCGCCGTCATTTTCCACGCGGCGGCCATCGAGAACGGCACGACAACGACCAGCGCGACACCCAGCACGCGAATCGTGTCCCAGTTGGCCCGCTCCAGGCTGCCCATGGTCCAGAAGACCAGTTGCTGAAGGGCCTGTTCGCTTGCGACGAACTGCATGATGGCGACCAGTGCATTGAACGTGAAGAACAACGCGATGCCGAAAAGCACGAGCGCCTCGGGACCGGCCTGGCGCGAGCGGGCGGCCGCCTGCAGCACGAGCACGGAGGCGAACGCACAGATGAACGCATTGGCCGGCAGCACCCACGACGCCGGCACGCCCGGGATGCTGATGTCGAGCACGATGGCAAGTGCCGCGCCGAAGATGGCGGCCGACGACATGCCGAGCGTGAACGGGCTGGCGAGCGGATTGTCGAGCGTTGTCTGCATCTCCGCTCCGGCCAGGGCGAGCGCGGCGCCCACCAGGATGGCCATGACGGCCGCGGGAAACCGGATTTGCCAGATGATGACCGCCGTCGCGCCGTCGGTCGTGCCGCCGGTCAGGACGCCGATGACCTCGCGCGCGCCGAGCGTCGACGGCCCGGCCAGCAGATCCAGCAGCAGGGTGACGCCGATGGCCGTGCCGAGCAGGACGAGCACGAGGAGGCGCCGGCGGACGAGGCGGTCATAACCGGCCAGCGCTGCGCGGGTGGACGCGGATTCGGACATGCGCGGGTATCAGCCTACCCGATCCGCCGTCGCCCTCCGGTCTCCGCGTTCAGGCGCGGGGAGTGAGCACGCGAAGCGCGCCGGGGTTGACGAAGAGTTCAATGGTCACGCGGCCGCCTGCCGACCACTTCACGCTGTTGGCCGCGTCACGTTCGTTCGGCCACACCTGATCGTCGATGTGGACGCGAGAGCCCTTCCACGACAGTTGCACGTGCTGTCCGCGCCAGGTGGGCACGCGCAGCACGGCCGGTCGTCCATCGATCCGGGCGGTGAGGTAATCGCGCAGAGCAGGCCGATCGTCGGCGCCGATGAGCACGAGGTCGAACAGACCGTCGGACACGCTGGCCGCCGGGGCGAGTTCCACGTTGGGCCCGACCGACCGGATGTTCATGGCCTCGACGAGCACGAACTCACCCGAGAGCGTGCGCCCGTCGAGGTTCACCTCGCAGGGATGCACCGGGTAGTCGGCCAGCACCTCGCGCATGACCTTCAGATCGCGCCGGACCTGATCGGCCGTGACCGCGGCGCTGGCTTCGGCCGGCGTGAGCGGCGAGAGCGCGGCAATCGTCACCGCCAACGGTCCGAAACCCATGCCTTCGACGACCGGATACGCACCAGCGGCGCCACGGACCACGCACGTATCGAAAGGAATGATCGTGCCGCCGGGCCAGCCGGCTATCAGGTCCGCGGCCTCGCCGGTGATGCCGAGCGTCCGCCCGATGTTGTTGGCCGTGCCCGACGGGATGAGCGTGAGTGGGGTTTCGCGCCCGGCCATTCGCGTGGCCACATTGCGCATCGTGCCGTCGCCGCCGACGACCACCACCAGATCGAGCGACTCACCGAGGTGCGCATGGACGGCCGCCTCGTCATCGATCGACGCGTAGGACACATGGTGCCCGGCGTCCCGCACCATGGCGATGAGCGCACCGGCATCGAGCGCTCCTTCGCCGGAACCGCGGTTGTGGATGATTGTGATGCGCATGGAATCCCGGACGCCGGAAGACGGGTGTCTTCCGGCGTCGCATGGTGCCACAGGTCAGGGACGGGAATGGGCAGCGTCGTCGTACTCGACGAAGAAACGGTCGACTTCGGCACGCGCCCGATCCTTTTCGTACCCGTAGCGTTCCTGGACGAGACCGACGAGCCGGTCGACGTTGCCCTCGACCTGGGTCAGTTCGTCATCGGTCAGCTTGCCCCATTGGGTCTTGGCGGCACCCTTCATCTGCAGCCACTGTCCTTTGATCGTATCCATGTTCATGATCTGTTCTCCTTGCTGGCTGCTTGGCGTTCCCGCGCGGTCGTGGCGGCCTTGCGCCGTCGAACCGCGGCACGCAACGCGCAGCACAACGGATCAGTGCACGAACCAGACCACAACCCCGCCGGGCCGCGGTACGCCGCGAGAGGACGGGCCCGGGTCCGGATGGGCAGCAGGCGTCCCAGTGTGGGCACGCGGGTTCGCCGCGGACCTGTCGGATGGGATTGCGATCATGGCTTGACACTCATGTCGGAGCCCCTATGCTTTAGCCAATGCCCCACAGGCAATTCGTGGAGGTCGGGACGGCACCAGCCGACCCGACTGCGCCATGAGTGCGAAGTTCGGTACAGCCTCGTCCGGGGCCGGGCGGCGGGAGGTGTCTTCCGGCGGCGCGGCCCCGGCGCTGCAGCGCCCAGCGCCGCCGCTGAAGGTCGTCCTGTTCCTCGGATTCGGCCTCACGGTGGGAATCTGGGCGTTCGCCGGCGTGTACTTCGGCGGGCGCATTGCGTCGCTCGACGTCCGGACGACCGAAGTCAGTGAACGGTATGTCCACGGACAGAGCCTGCTGACCGAGGCCCGTATTCAGGTGCTGCTGGCCTCGGTCCGCCTGCGCGACACGCTGCTCGACCCGGATCCAGGGTCGGCCGTTGCCGCTCGCGAGGCGATGACCGCCGCCCTCGAATCGGCCGCCGACAGCCTGTCGAGCTATGTCCCGGTCCTCAATTCCCCGGCCGAGCAACCGCGCGTCGAGCGGCTGCTCGGCGACATCATCGCGCTGCGCGAGACCATGCTCGACGTGCTCGCCATCGACAGCCGGGAATGGCCCGCGATGGCTGGTCCCTTCCTGCGCGGCCAGCTGACACCCCGCCGCCAGAACTTCATGGCGGTGGCCGAAGAGCTCGGCACGCTCAATCGTGCCGCGTTCGTCGAGCATCAGGGCGAGGTCGTTTCGCTGTACCGCGAGACACAACGGCAGATCTGGATGGTCCTGGGCCTGGCCCTGGCCGCCAGCATGGGCGTGGCGGGCCTGTCGACCTACTACGTCGGCCGGCTCGAGCGGCAGGTCCGCCAGCAGCACGAGCGCGCCGTCGACATGCAGCACGGGCTGCAGCGGCTTTCCGCCGAGCTGATCCGCGTGCGGGAGACCGAACGACGCGCGCTCGCGCGGGAACTGCACGACGAAATCGGCCAGCTGCTCACCGCGGCGAAGTTCGAGCTGGCCGTGGCCCAGCACGTCGTCGATGAACAGGGCGGCCGCACCGATCTGCTCGACGATGCCCGGCCGATTGTCGAGCGCGCGCTGCAGGCGGTGCGCGATCTGTCGCACATGCTGCACCCGGCCGTGCTCGACGATCTGGGACTGTCGGCCGCCGTCGACCTTCACGTGAAGGAGTTCCGGCGTCGTCACGCCATTCGCGTCGAGTTCGTCGAGACCGGGATGACCGGACGACTGCCCCGCGAGGTCGAAACGGCCGCCTATCGCATCGTGCAGGAGGCGCTGACCAACGTGGCCAAGCACGCCGCGTGCTCGTCGTGCCGCGTCAGCCTGGTCCGCCTCGCGCGCGGCCTTGTCGTGGTCGTCGGCGACGACGGCGTGGGGTTCGATGCGGGGGGCGAGCGGGCGAGCCGGGAATGGGGACTGGGGCTCGTGAGCATGCGTGAACGGGCGACGCAGCTCGGAGGCAGTCTGGTGGTGGAGAGCGCGCCGGGTCGCGGCACGCGCGTGATGGTGGAACTGCCGGTCGAGGAAGCGCCGGAGATCGGCGGCACCGGGCCCGAGCCGCTCGAGCAGCGGCCCGCCGTGTGACGTGAAGGAAGCAGGAGGCCGGGCTTCAGTCCCGGTGCACAGGGATATGAACAAGATACGAATCGTGTTGGGCGACGACCATACG
Organism: Acidobacteriota bacterium; assembly: GCA_044507065.1. GTDB lineage: Bacteria > Acidobacteriota > Vicinamibacteria > Vicinamibacterales > SCN-69-37 > SCN-69-37. The sequence continues at coordinate 1,114 of JBIQJY010000022.1, read as the reverse complement.
CTCGTGCGCCAGGGGGTGCGGAAGATCCTCGAGGATCAGCCGGACTGGACGGTCGTCGACGAAGCGAGTGACGGGCGCGAGGCCGTGCGCAAGACGCTCGAAGCCAAGCCGGACGTTGCCATATTCGACATCGCGATGCCCGTGCTCAACGGCATGGAGGCAACCCGCCAGGTGGCGCGTCGCGCCCCGGAGGTGCGCGTGCTGATCCTGAGCATGCACGCCGATGAGGCGTACGTGGTCCAGGGCCTGCAGGCCGGGGCCAAGGGCTACCTCTTGAAGGACTCGGCGGATGTCGACCTGGTGGATGCCGTCACGGCGGTGGCGTCGGGCAAGTCGTTCTTCAGCCCGGCAGTGGCCAGTGTGATGCTCGACGACTACGTGCGACACCTGTCGGAGAAGGGCGTTGTCGATCGCTACCAGTTGCTGTCGGAGCGCGAGCGCGAAGTGCTGCAGCTGGTGGCCGAAGGGCGCAGCAACAAGGAAACGGCCGAACTGCTCTGCCTCAGTCCCGCCACGGTCGAGACGCACCGGTCGAACATCCTGCAGAAACTCGACGTGCACAACACGGCGGAACTGGTGTTGTTCGCGGTGCGACGCGGTGTGATCTCGTAGGCATACGAGGGCCAGCGGGCGGCCACACGGCCGGGCAGGTGCATTCCTGCCCGGCCGTTGTTTTTCGTACGGCGAGCGAAATCGGCCTGATTTGACCTGTCCGATACCTGTCGGCCGGTAGATACTACAGTCTTTCCTGTATTTCTCTTGCCATTGACATCTAGTTTGCGTAATGTGAGCACCTCAAACACGCGCCCTGAAACACCCTCGTTTCCATTTCTGGAGCTGGGGTGTGTCGTGTCGAGCAACCGTTTCGGCGTTGAAATGCGGACGCGCGGCCGGCGCAGTACGCGTGGTTTGTGGATGGAGGCTAAGCGAATGCAGGTGAGATGGACGGTCCGGGCAGCGCTGAGCGCGCTGCTCATGGCGTGTCTGGCGGTGCCGACGGCAACCGCGCAGATCACGACCGGAACCATTGCTGGCACGGTCCAGGACTCTTCGGGTGGCGTGATCCCGGGAGCGACGGTCGTGTTGATCAGCGAATCGCGCGGCACGCGGGGCG
>JBIQJY010000093.1:5712-8677 GCA_044507065.1 Acidobacteriota bacterium | reverse complement strand
CCGCACCCATCCCCCCCTGATACCATCCCTCCATGCCTCTCGCCGCCATCGTCGGCCACGCGAACCTGGTGCAGTTGCTGCGGCGCGCCGTGGAGCGGGAGCGCGTGCCGCAGAGCCTGTTGTTTGCGGGTCCGGAGGGCGTGGGGAAGCGCGCCACGGCGCTGGCGCTGGCGCAGGCGATCAACTGTCCGAAGCAGTCCGCGGGTGATGGGTGCGGCGTGTGTCCGGTGTGTCGCCGCATTGTCGCCGGCACCTTTTCCGATGTGATCCTGCTCGACAGGGACGGCGCGGCGTCGATTGGCATCGATGCGCTGCGCGAGAAAGTCCTGGGACCGGTGGGCTATCGGCCGTTCGAAGGCCGCCGCCGCGTGTTCATCATCGATCCGGCCGACGAGTTGACCCCGCCGGCGCAGGATGCGCTGCTCAAGACGCTCGAGGAACCGCCGCCCTCGGTCATCCTGATCCTGGTGACGGCCTATCCCGACTCGCTCGTCACCACGATCCGATCGCGATGCCGCCGCCTGCGTTTCGGCGCGCTCAGCGACGACGAGGTCCGACGCGTGTTGATCGCGGTGGATCCGAAGATGGACGCGGCCGATGCGCTGCGTCGCGCCAGCGCGTCGGGTGGCAGCGTGGCGCGCGCGCTCGCCGTCGACCAGGCGCAGTTCGAGGACGATCGCCAGGTGGCCGTCGACCTGCTGCGCGCGGCGAAGGGCGACAACCTGCGCGCGCGGCTGAAAGCCTCGGCGGCCTTTGCTCAGGTGGAGAAGAAGCGTCGCGTCCGCGAGGCAGCCTCGGTCCGGCTGGCGATTCTCGCCTCGCTCCTGCGCGACCTCACGGCGCTCTCCGCCGGCCGCGACGACGTGATTGCCAATCGCGATCTCACCGGCGACCTGATGGACATCGGCCCCTCGTACGACGCGCGCCGCCTCGAAGCGGCGTTTGACGTCGTGCGGGAAGCGGAAGCGGCCATCGACCGCAACGCCAGTCCCAAGACGGTGGCCGACTGGATCGCGGTACGGGTATGACCACGCCGTCGCGCACGCACCGGCCGACGGTTGCGATCACTGTCGGCGATCCGTCGGGGATCGGTCCCGAGATTGCGCGTGCGGCCTCGACCGACGCGCGTGTGCTGGCCGTCTGCGATCCGGTCATCTACGGGCCCACCGATCCGGCATCGCTCGCGGCGTTTCCGTGCGGGGAGGTGGACGCCGCGTCGGGCCGTACCGCCTACGACCTGATCGTCGGCGCCACCGCGGATGCCATGGCGGGGAAGGTCGACGCGATCGCCACGGCGCCCGTCAACAAGGCGGCCTTCGCCGCGGCGGGTCTCCCGTGGAAGGGGCACACCGACCTGCTCGGCCATCTGTGTGGCGTGCCGGACGTGGCGATGATGTTCTGGTCCGAGCCACTGCGTGTCGTGCTGGCCACGGTGCACATCCCGCTGGCCGACGTGCCGACGGCGATCACGATCGAGGCGCTGCTGCGCACCATCCGTCTGACGCACACGTCACTGCCCGCGTTCGGGTTTGCGGCGCCGCGCATCGCGCTGGCCGGCCTGAATCCGCATGCCGGCGAGGACGGGTTGCTTGGCGCGGAAGAGGATCGGGTGATGCGCCCGGCCGTGGCGCAGGCGCGTGCGGAGGGCATCGACGTCTCCGGGCCGTTTCCGGCCGACACGCTGTTCGTCCGCGCCGCCCGCGGCGGGTTCGACGTCGTCATTGCCGCGTACCACGATCAGGGGCTGGTGCCGGTCAAACTGATCGCCTTCGGCCGCTCGGTGAACGTCACGCTGGGGTTGCCGATCATCCGTACGTCGGTCGACCACGGGACGGCATTCGACATCGCGCGTCAGGGCCTGGCCGATGCGTCGAGCATGGTCGAGGCGGTGACGCTGGCCGCGCGACTGGCGTCAGGCAAGGAGTAGGACCCGGGCTCGTGCAGGCCCGCCCCTACGAGGCGCCGAGGCGTTCGAGGTCCGCGTCGACCATCATGCGGACGAGGCCATCGAACGTGATGCTGGGCGTCCAGCCGAACCGATCGCGGGCCTTCGAGGGATCGCCGATGAGGTGGTCGACCTCGGCCGGCCGCAGGAATGCCGGGTCGAGCACGACGTGCTTCTGCCAGTCGAGCCCCGCGTGGCCGAACGCGATCTCCACCAGTTCCTGCACCGAATGGCTCTCGCCGGTGGCGATGACGTAGTCGTCGGCCTCGTCCTGCTGCAGCATCATCCACATCGCGCGGACGTAGTCGCCGGCAAAGCCCCAGTCGCGATGCGCGTCGAGGTTGCCGAGCCGCAGTTCGGTGGCCAGCCCGAGCTTGATCTTCGCCACGCCGTCGGTCACCTTGCGTGTCACGAACTCGAGCCCGCGCCGCGGGGACTCGTGATTGAAGAGGATGCCCGAGACGGCAAACAGGTCGTAGCTCTCGCGGTAGTTCACCGTGATGTAGTGCGCGAAGACCTTCGAGACGCCATACGGGCTGCGCGGATAGAACGGCGTGGTCTCGCGCTGCGGCACCTCGCGGACCTTGCCGAACATCTCCGACGAGGACGCCTGATAGAGACGAATCGACGGGTCGACGACGCGAATGGCTTCGAGCACGCGGGTGACGCCCTGCGAGTTGAACTCGCCGGTCAGCATGGGCTGATCCCAGGACGCCGGCACGAACGACATTGCGGCGAGGTTGTAGACCTCGTGCGGCTTCACACGCTCGAGCACCCGGATGAGCGAGAGCTGATCGAGCAGGTCGCCGGGAATCAGCGTGAGCCGGTCGAGCAGGTGCGCGATGCGCCAGTAGTTGTCGGCCGACAGGCGGCGGGTGAGGCCGTAGACCTCGTACCCCTTGTCGAGCAGCAGCTCGGCGAGGTACGACCCGTCCTGTCCCGTGATGCCGGTAATGAGCGCGCGCTTGGTCGTCATCAGCCGGACAGGATAGCAGGAGGAAGGCTACAAGGCTACAAGGC
>JBIQJY010000093.1:0-5612 GCA_044507065.1 Acidobacteriota bacterium | reverse complement strand
AGGCGACAAGGCGGCGAGGCTACGAGTCGGTGTTGCCGAGATCGGCGTCGCTGACCGACCAGGCGTCGTTCGGCTCGCGCAGGCGCGTCCAGAGGTGTCGCAGGGCGCCGGCCACGCGGCCGCGGCCCGGGAATTTCGGCACCGCGTGATTGCGGCCGGTGCGCACGCGCAGGCGGGCGTCGATTGCGGCGCGTTCGGCCGGCGTCCACAGGTCGGCAGTATGCCCCGCGAGGTCGAGCGCGTGGTCCGCGTAGCCGTAGAGCAGCGAGACGACAAGCGCGTGCAGCATCTTCGCGCGCGCCGCCTCGCGGTCGAGTGAGGCCAGTTGGCGGCTGAGCGCCGGCCAGCCCTTCAGATACAGCGCATCGCCCCACACGATCTGGCCGTAGGGACCGCCGAGGTCGCGCCCGGCCGCGCGCTTCCAGTAGCAGGGCCGCAGATCGAACAACGCGTACCCGAGTCCGCGCATGAACGCGTCGACGTCGGCGAAGAGCGGCTGGCCCGTGTAGATCGGGGCGAACTCCACCTCCACCTCGACGCCCACGACCGGGCCGGCGAGCGCGCGCGACGCGCCCTCCAGCACGAACAGTTCGCTGCCCTGCGTGTCAGCCTTCACGAAGTCGAGGTCGGTGATGCCGTTCCCGGCCAGCACGGCATCGAGCGTATCGGTCTCGATCTCGCGGCGGTCGACGATGTCGAACCGCTCGGCGTCGGGAAACGCGTCGAGAAACGCGCGATTCGGCTCGAACATGGACGTCAGGCCGCGGTCGCGCGCCACGTGAATCGGCAGGGTGCCGCGCTGGTTGTGCACCGCGATCTGGAAGTAGCGGTCCCGTCCCCCCGACTCGCGCGCGCGTGCCTCGAGGCGCGCGAACTCCTCGGCATCGGGCTCGAACCCGACCAGCCGCAGGTGCTCGCGCGCGGCCCGCCAGTCCTTCTTGAGCCCTCCCCGGGCCCCGATGTCGGCCAGGACCAGTGGATGACGCCCGAACTCGGCGTGGAAGATTGGATCGATGAAGACGTCGGCGGCGCGCGCACTCATGCTCTGCGAATTGTAGCCTCGTCGCCGTGCCGCCCCGCAGGCGCGTGACGTTTCCGTCTCATGATCGCGGGCGCACCCGTTCGATCACCTCGCGGACGCGCCGCAGTTCCCCGGCGTGCAGGAAGCCCGTCAGGTACAGGCTCGCCAGGTAGACGGCCGTCGTCACCACGCCGCGCACCAGCAGTCCGGCGATGGCGGAATCGATGGCCGGCACGACATACGCCGCCACGGCCCACGCCGCGAGACCGGCGACGGCGACGCGCGCCAGCCGGCTCCACTCGTACGGAATCGGGTAGGCGCGCCACGAAAACGCGCAGGTGACAGCCGCGAGCACCGCGTACGAAATGGCCGTGGCCCATGCCGCGCCCAGCATGCCGAAACGTGGGACGAGCAGCAGGTTGGCCGCCACGCTCGTGGCCGCGGCAATCCCGGTGGCCACCGGATACGCCTTGGTCCGCTTGGTGATGACGAGCCCGATCGACCCGACGATGTAGAGGCCCTGGAAGAGGACGCCGATGGCAATCCACGGCGTAACGCGTGCGGCCGTGTGGAAGGCCGGGGCGGCAAACAGGCGGACGACGTCGGTGGCCAGCGCGCAGACGCCGGTCACGAGCAGCACGAGCGCCGCCACGACATAGGTCGAGACGATGCGGAAGGTGCGCGTGGCATCCGGCTCGCGCATCACCCGCAGGAAGAATGGCGTCCACGCCGCCTCGAAGGCACCGAGAAACAGCTTGAGCGCCAGGCCGAACGTGGCGCCAATCGAGTAGATGCCGACTTCGGCCAGTGCGGCGAACCGGTTCAGGAAGAACCGGTCCGCGGCGCCAATCACCTGCTGCGCGAAGCTGTGCGGAATCCGCGGCGCCCCGAACGCCAGCGCCTCGCGCAGCACCGCGCGTGAAAACACCGGCCGGATCAGCTTCGCGAACCACGGCGACAGGATCAGCGCCATCATCGTCGTCACGAGCACGTCGGCGAGGACGATGCCGGCCACGCCCATGCCGGCGCCAATCACCAGCACGAGCCGCGCGACGATCGTGCCGGCCGAGCGCGTGGAGGTGAGCGCGATGTAGGTGGTGGAGCGCTCCTGGATGCGCAGGACCTGGTAGGGCAGGAAGAACAGGCCGCTCACGAACGTGTTGGCGATGGTGAGTGCGATGTACCAGCCCGCCGACGCGTCGTCGAACAGCCGCGCGCCGAGCCACCCCGACGCGGCCACACCCAGCGCGACGAGCGACCCGTTGACCGCGACGAGGAAGAAGAAGATGGTGCTCGCGAGCGTCTGCCGGGCGCGTTCGGTCGTGCAGTCGTAGTAGAGCCGCATGAACGCCGTGTCGACGCCCCAGCGGAACAGGACCTTCGTCAGGGCCTCGATGACGAGCAGCATCGTGATGATGCCGTATTCGACCGGCGAGAGGTACCGCGTGAAGATCGGCAGCAGCAGCAGGCTGACGAGCGAGGTCGCCACGTCGCCCATGCCGTAGATGAGGACGTGGCGAAGGAGGTGGGTCAGACGCTGCAGCACGTCAGGGGTTCCGGCGCCACACGCTGAACATGGCCGTGTCGCGTTCGAGGTGGTAGCCGGCTTCGAGCCAGTCGCGCAGCGCCGGCGTGTTCATGAAGAACGCTTCGGACTTCCACTCCTCCTTCTGGAGGGCGACGAGCACGGGGCGCGCCGCCTGGAGGTCGGCCAGCAGGCCCGCCGATCCGTAGCCGGGGCGGCCGGCCTCGAACTCGATCAGCACCGGATGGCTCCAGAAGAATCGCGAGGCACTCTGTCGCCCGCTTTTCCAGCCAACGCTGCCGCCCGAGAAGCCGAAGACGTAGATGCGATCGTCGACGCCTGTCGTCTCACGGATGAGCCGTGCGAGTTCGTCGTTCTCGTACGCGTCGTGTTTGGCGCCCCTGAAGCGCCGCAGGTACGTGCCGCGGTCGAGGTCGCCGCTGATCCGGGCGATGTCGTATCGCACGTTCTCGATGAGGCCGGGCAGGCCGGCGAGCCGCATGCCGGCCACGGGCGTGTCGGCCCCGACACGCCAGAGACCCGCCACGATGACGAGCGCGGCGCCGTAGCGCAGCCAGCGCGGGCTGGACGCGAGCGTTGCCAGCCCCGCGGCGCCGACCAGCGCGAGCGGCGCGAAGGCCTGGACGAAGTAGTTCGGCAGGTCGCGCTGGCCGTTGACGACGATGGAGAGGATGGCGGCAACGACCCAGCCAAGCGCGACGACATGCGCGCGGGCCGGGTCGGCGGCTGCGGCCCGATCGCCCCCGACCGCGACCTGCGGGCGTGGCCGACGACCGTAGGAGCCGGCCTGTGTGCCGGCCCGGATCAGCAGCACCGCGCCAAGTCCGCCGATGTACCACAGCATGTCGAGCCGTGCCCGCTCGAGTGGGAAGACGAACGGGTAGAGCAGCAGGCTGACCGAGTCGGCGTAGGTCTCGTTCGAATAGAGCAGGTTGTAGTCGATGGTGGCGAGCCGCAGATCGATGAGCGCATTGTGTGCCGCGAACCACGCGATCACGCCGGTACAGACGGCCGCGAAGCCGGCGCCGATCCACAGGATGTCGCCCGTGACGCCGCGCAGGTCGCGCGTGTCCGGGCGCCACGCCCAGGCCGCGAGGGCCGCCGGCAGGCCGTAGGTGAGCGCGTTGTATTTCAGCCAGACGGCCACCGCGAGACACGCGCCCGCGGCGATGAGGTGCCAGGAGCGTCGTGCATGAGAAGCGAGCAGCGCCAGCGCGCCCGCAACGGCCAGCGCGATGAACGGCTCGCACTGGCCGCGCACGTAGACGCCGGCGAGCCGCTGCAGGTACGGGTCGCCAAGCAGCAGGAACAGTGCGGCGGCGCCGAAGCCTGTGGCGGGCGTGAAGCGGCGATAGCCGATGAGGACGAGCAGAACGGCCACGCTCGCCGCGGCGACGATGTCGGCGGCGGGCACGACCGATTCGTGCGGCCAGATGCGCAACAGGACGGAGTAGACGGCGGCGATGCCCGGCGGTTTCTGGTCCCACATGTCCACGTACGGCACGTCGCCCGCCAGCAGGCGCACCGCCGAGTAGGCGTAGAGGCCCTGGTCGCCGCCGGCCGGCTGCACCACCGAGGGCAGCCGCATCGCGATCAGGAGCAGCAACAGGAGACTCCACGCCCCTGTGCGTCGTCTGAAGGCGGGAGCGGTGGCGGCGTGAGACATCCGTACGTGTGTGGGTCTTCCCGCGCGGGACGCCGCGGGAACGTTTCGGGGTGCGATAATGACACGGTCTTGGCTTCGATGCTGACGGCGCGCGTGTGGGTGTTCGTTCTCGTGTTTGCCGCGACGGCGGCTGCTGCCGCGCCGGCGACCGCGCAGGATTCGGGGAACGCCGAGGCGGCTGCGCTCGCGCGCGGATGGTCGGCGCTTGCCGGCGGCGACGCGGCCTCGGCCAGCGCCATCGCGAACGGCGTGCTGGGCCAGAACCCCGGCAGTGCGGCGGCGCTCGTCCTGGCCGTTGATGCGGAAGTGGCCCGAGCCGGCGCGGTGGCCGGGCTCAACGTCTATGAAAGCTGGCTCCGCGGTCGGCCGCTCGACGACGCCTACGTGCTGCGGCGGGTGGCGCGGGCGCTGCTCGTCGAGGTGGCGCGCGGCGCGGAAGCCAGTCAGCCGAAGCTCGAAGCGCTCAAGGCGCTCACCGCCGATGGCGACCCGGCACCGGCGGCCATCCTGCAGGCGGGCGTGGCGTCCGGGGCCACGCCCGAGGCGCGGATGATGGCGGCACTCGGCGACGAACGCGCCGTCCGTGCGCTGCTGGCGCAGCTCGAGACGACACCAGGCGGGAAGGGCGCGATCATCGCCAGCCTGGGCGAGTCGCGCAGTCCGCTGGCGCTGCCGGCGCTCATCCACCTGCTGACCGACCAGCTCGACATCAACCGCATGGCGGCCGCCGACGCACTCGGGCACCTGGGCCGGACCGAGGCCATCGCGCATCTCAAGCCGCTCTTGAACGACTCGGTGTTCGCTGTAAAACTGGCGGCCGCGCGCGCGCTGCACCGGCTCGACGACTACAGCGGCGTGCCGTTTCTCCAGGAACTGGCGCGGAGCGAGCACGCGGCGGTGCGGATCGGCGCCGTCGAGTCGTTTGCCGAGAAGCCCGATCCCTGGTGGCAGGGGATTGCGCGCGACCTGGCCACCGACCCGGACCCGGCGGTGCGCCTGGACGTGGCCCGATTGATGGCGCCGTACGACCAGGCGCTCGCGACGCGCATCCTTCAGGGGCTGCTGAGCGACCAGAACCCGGCCCTGCGCGAGGGGGCCGCCCGTGTGCTGGCCGAGGAGGTGGCGTCGGACTTCGCGGCGCTGCGCGGGTTGCTGCGGAGCGGCGACCCGGGCGTCCGCGTCCAGGCGGCCGGCCGCATCCTGGAACTCACCCGCTGACCTTTGTCTGCCGAATTCCCCCGAAAGTCCCCGTTTTCGACGCCGTCCGATTGCAGATTTGTCGTAGAATGACGCGCCCGACCGTAAAGGGCTGTCTTCAAACGACCGATAGGGCGTTTGGACCAGTCGCTCCCACGCTTTTCAGACAGGTGGATATGGCT
>JBIQJY010000092.1:5528-8779 GCA_044507065.1 Acidobacteriota bacterium | reverse complement strand
ATGCTCCATAATGGAGCATATGGAGCGGTGCACCGACGCCAACTGCGAGATCTGTGGCCTTCGGCCGGTCGCCCCGCACCTCAATGGCGCAACCCATGTCGTGGGCCGAAGTGCCGCCATGCAGGTGCTGCTGAAACGCGCGGCGCGTTTCGCGGCAAGTTACGCCCCGGTGGCGGTCGTTGGCGAGACGGGGACCGGCAAGGAAGTGGTGGCGCGTGTGCTGCACGCCAACTCGCCCAGGGCCGCGCGGCCTTTCGTGGCGGTCAACGTGGCGGCGCTGCCCGCCGAGCTGCTCGAGTCGGAGCTGTTCGGCCACGGCAAGGGTGCGTTCACCGGCGCGGCCACCGCGCGCCTCGGCCTGTTCGAGGCGGCCGACCACGGCACGCTGTTCCTCGACGAGATCGCCGAGATGCCGCTGCCGCTGCAGGCCAAGCTGTTGCGGGTGCTGCAGGACGGCGAGGTCAGGCGCGTCGGCGAGAGCACGTCGTTCTCGGTCGATGTCCGCATCGTCTGCGCCACGCATCGCGACCTGGAACAGAGCGTGCGCAACGGCACGTTCCGCGAAGACCTCTTCTACCGGCTCTGGGTGCTGACGCTCGAAGTACCGCCGCTGCGGGCGCGTCGTGACGACGTGCTGCCTCTCGCCACGCACTTTCTGGCGCAGGAATCCGGGCAGCTTCGCGGGTTCAGCGCGGCCGCGAAGAAGAGGCTGCTCGCCTATGGCTGGCCCGGCAACGTCCGCGAACTGCAGAGTGCGGTCAAGTACGGCGCCGCGCTCGCAACCGGCACCGTCGTCGAGGAAGACGACCTGCCCGACGCCGTGACGGGACGCGCGGCAACTGTCGCGAGCGGCATCCCGGCAGCAGGGCCCGGCGGCCTCCGCACGCTGGCCGAGGTGGAACGCGAGCACATCCTGCGCGTCCTCGATGCGTGCCACGGATCGCAGTCCGATGCCGCGCGCACGCTCGGCATCGCCCGCAACACGCTCTGGCGCAAGATCCGCTCGTACGAGTAGATGACCGTCTGTTCCATTCGCTAACAGTCGGAACGTCTGGCCGGCCTCGTCAGGGCCTTCCCGCATCGTTTCGCGACACGTCCCACGTGGCTCGGTCCTTGCACTCCAAGGGAGTGACATGCCGGCCGTTCTGTCCGCCCACCTTCCCCGCGCACGCGTCGTCGCTGCGGCGGGGGAGCGATCGGCTGCGCCGCCGCCACCGATACTGCCGGGCGCGCACTTTGCGGCAGCGCTCGCGTTCTTCGTGGCCGGCACGCTGGGCCTCGTCGTCATCGCACCCGAGCTGGCGGCCGGCGCGTTCTTTCACGCGCGCGTGGTTGCCGTGGTCCACCTGTTCACGCTCGGCTGGATCATGCTGTCGATCTTCGGCGCGTTGTGCCAGTTCCTCCCCGTCGCCGTCGACCAGCCGATTCGCTGGCAGAAGCTGGCGCAGCTTTCGTTGCTGTCGCAAACCCTCGGCGTTGCCGTCTTCGTGACGGCCGTCGTGACAGGCAGCCGGCCGGCGCTCTATCTCGGCGCCGGACTGCTGAGTACGGCCTTTCTCGCGTTCGCCGTCAACCTGGCGGCCACGCTGGCGAACGCCGCAACCCGATCCCTCACGTGGTGGGCGCTCGCTGGCGCGTGCGTATTCCTGGTCGTCACGCCTGTCTACGGGTTCCTGCTCGCGATCAACCTGCACAGCGGCCTGCTCGGAGCGGAGCGGTTCGCCATTGTCGCGCGCCACTCGCACGTGGCCATTGCCGGCATCGTCCTGCTCGTCATGGTGGGTGTGGCTCACCGGCTGCTGCCGATGTTCCTGCTGTCGCACGGCGCCGACGAGCGTCCCGGGCGTGCCGCGGCTGCCGCGCTGTTTGCCGGTGCCTCGCTGCTCTCCGTGCCTGTGGGCGGCGCCGCCACGACGGTGGGTGCCGCCGTCCTCATTGCCACCGGTGTGTGCGCATTCCTGCTTCAGGCGTTCACGTTCTACCGGCACGGCAAGCGCACGAAGGCCGATCCCGGGATGAGGCTGGCCGCGGGTGGCCTCATCGGACTGTGCGCCGCATTGCTGACCGCCCCGTTCGCGCTCGGCCTCGGGCTCGGCAACGTGACGCTGCTTGCCACCTATCACGTGCTGCTCATCGGCGCCGTGAGCCTCTTCGTGGCCGGGCATTACTACAAGATCGTGCCGTTCCTCGTCTGGTACCACCGGTTCGGTCCGCTCGTCGGGCTGCGTCCCGTCCCGAAGGTGCACGAACTCTACTCGCGCCGCGTGGCGTCGGTGAACGCCGGGCTCCTGGTTGCCGGGTGGGTGGGCCTGGTCGTCGGCACGGCCTGCGGCGCCGAGGGTGTCATCCGCGCATTTGCCCTCGTTTTCGCGAGTGGGGCGATGCTCGAGGCCATCACGATTGGCGCCGTGGCGCGGAGGAAGCCGGCATGACCGACCTGGTTGAACGTCCGCTCATCGATCGCGTGTACGACGCGCTGCGACATGTCATCGATCCCGAGATCGGCCTCGACATCGTGACGCTGGGCCTCGTGTACGACGTGGCCGTCGACGGAGGCGCCGTCGACATCACCTTCTCGCTCACCACGCGCGGCTGCCCGATGGAGCACGCGATCCGCGGCGGCATCCTGCAGGCCGTCGGGCTCGTCGAGGGCGTGGAGGCCGTGCGACCCAACCTCGTCTGGGAGCCGCCGTGGCACCCGGGCATGGTGGAACCGGGGGCGCTGTGATCAAGGCGACCGACACGATTCATGCGGTCCTGGCGAAGCACGAACACCTGCTCGACGTGCTCGTGATGGCCTCGCCGGCGTTCGAGAAGCTGCGCAACGCCGCGATGCGCAGGACCATGGCACGTCTGGTGACGGTCGAACAGGCGGCCAGGATCGGTCGGGTCGACCCGGCCGTCCTGCTCGATCGCCTCAACCATGCAGTCGAACATCCCGACGCTCCGCTGGCCGCCCCGACGCCCGCGGCCGAACCGGCACCGGACGTCGACCCGAGCCATGTGCCCGACGCGCTGCGGCGCATCCCGTCGGCGCTCGTGATCGAGTGCGACGTCCGCGAGGACCTGCGTGCCGGCCGCGAGCCGTTCCACCGCATCATGGACGCCGCGCGCGCGACGCCCGACGGCGGCGTTCTGAAAGTGCGGGCGACGTTCGAGCCGGCGCCCCTCTACTCCGTCCTGGCAAAGCAGCGTTTCTCGCACGTCACCGAACGGATCGCCGACGACGACTGGTGTGTGTGGTTCCACCG
>JBIQJY010000092.1:0-5428 GCA_044507065.1 Acidobacteriota bacterium | reverse complement strand
CGCGCCGCCTGGCGAGGACGTGATTGTCCTCGACGTCCGCGGCCTCGAGCCGCCCGAGCCGATGGAACGCACGCTCGAAGCCCTGGCGCAGCTGCCGCGTGGCGCGACGCTCGTCCAGATCAACGTCCGCGTTCCCCGCTTCCTCATTCCGAAGCTGGAGGAACGTGGCTTCACCTACGAGGTCCACGAACAGTCGAAGGACGTGGTCCGCGTATTCATTCGCCACAAACCATCCTGAAGGAGATCATCATGGCCAACATCCAGCTCGACATCCGCGTCGTTCCTCCCCCCGAGAAGCATCCGACAATCTTCCGGACGTTCGACGCACTCCAGCCGGGCGAGGGTTTCACGCTCATCAACGATCACGATCCCTTCCCACTGCGCCATCAGTTCGAGGCCACACGTCCCGGCAAGTACTCGTGGACCTACACCGAGAGCGGCCCCACGGTGTGGAAGGTCGACATCGGGCGGACGGCCTGAAATGGGACTGTCACTCACGTCGACGGCCGCGCTGCATCTCGACATCGACGCGAGGGGCACCGCGTGCGTCGGACGCGGCCTCGACGGCCAGGAACTCGTCCTGGACGCAGCCGCGGCACTGGAGGCGCTCGCGACCGACGCGAGCGCCTCACAGGCGCACGTTGTCGCGCTCCGCGTCCTGTCGCTCGACAGGGACTGCGCGCCCGTCATCGCACTGCTGGCCGCGCGGTGGCAGGTGCCGGTCAGCGTGCCGGCACATTCACAGGCCGTCGACGACATCGCCACGATCGGGCGTATCTTCGCCGCGGCCGGCGCGCAACTGCACCTCGGGCACGGCACGAGCGTTTCGGGCATGATGGCCGTCCTCTCCGCGATCCAGGACGCCGGCGTCGATCAGACGGTGGGGTTGGCGTGGGAACTGCGACCGTCGTCCGAAGGCCTCGAGGAGGCGGGCGCCGTGTTGTTCGCCGTCCGGGAACACCTCGGACTGGTGCGGCTCTACGGCGGCGGCCCCGAGCAGCACGATCAACAGGGCCTCGGCGTCGGCGCGCTGCTCACCGACCTCGCGCTCTCGCACTACACGGGCCCCATCGTCCTGAACCCGAGCACACCAGACCAACTGCCGCGCTGGCATCGATGGCTCGAATCCCGCAAGCCGACCGGCTGCGGCAGCGGCGGCGACGCAAAGGAGCTGCTCGTCGACGTACGCAACGTGGAGCCCAAGGACCGGCTCGACACCATCCTCGGCGCCTACAAGGCGTTGCGGAAGGGCGCCACGCTGAAGCTGACGGTCGACCACGATCCCAGCTGCATGTACTTCATGCTCGAAGCCACGGAGCCGGCCGGCAGTTTCGAGTTCCGGACCACCGAGACGGGCCCCGAAACGTGGCGCGCGGAGGTACGGAAGGCATAGACGCGCTGCGCCGCTATACTGCACACGCCGGATTGACCGGCACTCCGGAGCGTGGTGTATGGCGTTTGCGATCTATCCCAGCCTGAAGGAACGAAGCGTGCTGGTCACGGGCGGCGCGTCGGGCATCGGCGCGGCCATCGTGCGCGCCTTTGCCGAACAGGGGTCGAAGGTGGGCTTCGTCGACTTCGACGTCGCCGGTGGCGAGGCGCTCGCGGCCGAACTCGGCGGAAGCGGTGGGGACGTGACGTTCGAGCCGTGCGACCTGCGCGACATCGACGCGTTGAAGCAGGCGTTTGCCGCGCTCGCGAAGACGAATGGTCCCGCGGCGGTCCTCGTCAACAACGCCGCGCGTGACGATCGCCACGGCTGGCAGGATGTGACGCCCGACTACTACGACGAGCGCATCGCGACGAACCTCCGCCACATGTTCTTCGCGATCCAGGCGGTGGCGCCGGGCATGATCGAGGCCGGCGGCGGTTCGATCATCAACCTCGGGTCGGACTCGTGGTGGCGCGCCGGCGGCGGCTTCCCCGTCTACACCACGTCGAAGGCGGCGGTGCACGGCCTCACGCGCGGCATGGCGCGCGACCTCGGCCCTCACCGCATCCGCGTCAACACACTGGTGCCGGGCTGGACGATGACCGAGCGGCAGAAGACGCTGTGGGTGACGCCGGAGGGTATGGCGAAACAACTCGAGGCGCAGTGCCTGCCCGATCCCATCGAGCCGGTGTACGTCGCACGGATGGCGCTGTTTCTCGCCGCCGACGACTCGGCGATGTGCACCGCGAACAACTACATGGTGGAAGCCGGATCGATCTGAAAAGACAAAGGGGGTGCGGTTTCCCGCACCCCCGTTGCTGGATTGTCAGGTCGTCGCGTAGCCGCCGTACCCGACGTACCGTCGTGTCACTTCGCCAACGGCACCGGCGTGTCGTCGACTTCGAGGTCGCCCAGGGCGTACTGCATGCCCGCCAGGAAGTGCTGGAGCATCGCGGGCATCTTGTAGATGCCGTGATCGTGGCCGAGCACGTTCACGTACACGCGGCCCTGGCCCTCGCGGCGGATGTAGCTGATGCCGTAGTCGCCGTCGGTGCGCTTGCCGTTGGCCGGCTCCTGGTCCTTGATCTCCTGCGGCATCCGCTCGTAGTTGACGCTGAGCAGCGTGCGCACGCGATCGCGCGACCACGAGTCCTGCGAGAACGTGTAGACCTCGTCGACCACCATCACGTTGTTCGCCATGCGCTGGCCGCCCTGCCCGACGCGCGTGAAGGCGCGGTTGATCGGGTTGTCGACGTCATCGACCTTGAGCGTGATGGGCGTCGGGTAGTTCCAGTGGAACTTGAACGACCCGCCGATCATGTGGTTGAACTCCTGCCACAGCGGCGCGCCACCCTTGTGATAGCTGTCGGTGGCCGCGTGGACGCCGCCGAGGCCCTTGCCGCCCCGCACGAAGTCGAGCAGCGCCTTGCGCCGCGCCTCCGACGCCGCCGCGTCGGCGTCGTCGAGGAACGAGCCCGTCGTGCTGTCGAGGAACACGGCGTCGTACTGCGCGAGGTTGGTCGGGTTGATGTCGTTGATGTCGTAGGTGATCACCGTCGTCCACGCCTGGTTGGCGCGGCCGGGCGGCAGTTCTCCGGGCACCGGCACCGTGCCGAGCGCCTCGATCGTGCGCGCGGCAAGGGGAATCGACGAGTGCACGAAGCCACCGGCGCGCGCGAGCACGAGCACGCGGCGATTCGCCTTCGGCGTGGCAGGCGCCTCAGCCGGCAGCGCCGCAATCATCTGCGCGACGTCGACAGGCGCCGCCACCTGATTCTGCGGGCCACCGCGACCCGCGCCGCCCCGACCGGGACCAGCGGGACCACCGCGTCCCCCGCGACCGGCGGGTCCGGGCTGAGCCGGCGCCTGACCGACCTGCGGTCCGCCCTGACCGGCCGGAGCCTGTGCCAATCCCACCGTGGCGGCGAGCGCCACGGCTACACCTCCGACGACCATCGCGGAGATCATCGACTTCACGTTCATATCGTCCTCCCAAGCGGCACAGCCGCGCCGCTCATCCATCCTGTGTCGCTCTCGGCAGGCCGAAACGGTCGGCCGGATCGCACGAGTCTGCAGTGAATCTGGTGATGAGCGCCCAATGCTACCACCGACAGCGGCTTTATCGCTGCATGTTCACCCGGGCGACGGACGGATGCTCCGAGGGTCTATCGGGAGGACTGTGCGGGCCTACGACCCGTCGACACGGATCGTGCCCTTCATCGTCGGATGGTACGTGCAGATGTAGTCGAGGGTACCGCTCTCGGTGATCGTGAGCGTCCAGGACGCGTCGGGCATCAGCATGCCCGAGTCGAATGCGTCGTTCTGGCCGGTGGCGGTGTGCGGAAAGAAGTCCTTGTTGATCCACACGACGCTGTCGCCCACGCGCGCGGTGACGATCGCCGGGCTGAACGCGGACCCTTCGATCGTCACCGTGTGCACGACAGGCTCGGGCGCCGCCTGGCACGATCCCATGAGCAGGAGCAGTGCGGCAATGACAGGCGCCCGCACGGCTAGTTACCCAGCGTCGTCTGGATCTGCTTCGCGCGTTCGAGGTGCGCCACGAAGGCGGGCCGCACCTTCACGAGCAGCGCCTTGAGATCCGCATTCCGCGCGCTCGGCACCAGCGTCTTGTCCACCGCATCGAGCACGGCCTGGTGATAGGCGACTTCCTGCGCGATGTAGGCGCGATCGAAGGCCGCGCCGCTGAGCGTGCGCAGGTGCGCCAGGTTCTTGTCGCCGCCTTCCTTCAGGCTTCGGCTCGTCGGGTTGTCTTCCGGCGTCACCTTCAGGCGCGTCACCAGCTCGACGGCTGCCTTGTTGACGCCCGCATGGTCGGTCTGCATCATCTGGCCGAACGCCTTCACGTCGGCGTGCGTGCCGCGCTCGACAGCCAGCGCGCCGGCATCGATGTCGACCTGATTGGCGGTGACGACAATCGACGCGATCTGCGCGTCGGTGGGGGCCTGCGCCCATGCAGCGGCTGCGACGAGCGCGAAGGCGCCCGCCAGTGCGAATGTACGCGATTTCATCTGCTGTCTCCTGAATGGCGCGGGTCGCACGAGCTGGGGAGCGCGTCGGGCGTATCCCGCTTGTCTGTCTATTGGATGCAGCGGACCGCCGGTACGTTCCCGGGCGTGCGGCCGAATCGCCGCGCAACGGCCAGAGCACCCGGCGGCAGGTTCATCCGGGATCTCGCGCGAGCGCGCCGGTGCGACGGGCGCCGCTCAGGCGTCGTCGCGCGAACCGTCGTCGTCGGGCACGCCGGCAGAGACCCGCGCGAGGACGCCGGCCACGATGCGATCGCAGCGTGCGCCCGCAAACGAGAAGATGTTGGCCGAGGCTGCATCGACGTCGCGCTCGAGTGCGGCGCGCAGCAGTGCGCGCGCCCGGAACAGGCGCGTGCGGACGGTGGCCACCGGCAACGACAGGGCGTCGGCCACTTCCTGCCCTGTCATGTCCTCCACGTCGCGCATGACGAACACGGCGCGAAACGTGACGGGCAGTTCGTCGATCCGACGCTCGAGCATCCGTCGAATCTCCGCCCGCAGGACCTGGCCGTCGGCAGTCTCCGCATCGTCAATCATCGGGCTGTCGTCTCCCCTGTTGCTGTCGGTGGTCGTCGGCGTGAACGGCACGAGCACCGGGTGCGTCCGCTGCTTGCGCAGGCGCATCAGCGCGGTGTTGACGACGATCCGCGTGAGCCAGGTGGAGACCTGGGCGTCGCCGCGGAATCCGCAGGCGTGCCGATAGGCGTCGATGTAGGCGTCCTGCAGGGCGTCTTCCGCCTCGGCGTCGTCCTTCAGGATCGCGCGCGCGACGCGGAACAGGCGCTGGTTGTGGCGGCGCATGAGGAGTTCGAAAGCGTCGTTATCGCCGCGACCCAGGCGGGCCAGCAGCGCCGCGTCGGCGTCGTTCATGCCACCGCCTGCGGCGTCCTCGTGGTGGATGGCCGGATTCATGTGCAGGGTCCCTCTACAGGATAGATGCAGATCGGGC
>JBIQJY010000021.1:50581-52225 GCA_044507065.1 Acidobacteriota bacterium | reverse complement strand
CTTATCAGGCAGGGAGGCGAGGGAGACTACGAGGCTACAAGGCGGCAAGGCTACGCCTCGTCGCATCGTCGCTCCTCGCCTCGCAGCCTCGCAGCCTCGCAGCCTCGCAGCCTCGTAGCCTCGTAGCCTCGTAGTCTCCCTACGGCCTCGTCAGTTGCGCGAATCCCGTGATGTTGACGTCGCGGAACATGGGCGTGCGCGGCGGCAGCAGCGCCGGCGTGAGGAACTCGGAATCGAAGTTGTACCCGCGGGTTGGCGGGCTGTAGACCGTCGTGCAGCACTTGTAGGTACCGACGGCCTGCCGGCTGGTGTACAGGCTCGCAATCGATCCGCGGTAGTTGAGCGTGCCGTTCCAGTCCTCGAGGAAGCGCAGGAAGTTGTGCGCCCCACCGTCGGTGCCGAAGTCGTTGCCGGTGCCGCTCGGCCGCGGGAACGACAACCCCTTGCCCGCGATGATGGCCAGCCGGTACCAGGTCGTGGTCCCGGCTCGCCCGCTGGGGGTGTGCGGGCTCTCGAAGCTGGCGGCATCGTTCCAGTCGTTCGAGAGGAGCGTGACCGCGTCGGCGAGAACCGCCGTCGCCACGTGCGCCTCGTTGAAGTTGGCCACGCCCGTGGAGTTCCAGTTGCCCTGGATGTAGACCGGGTTCTCCGCGGCAATCGTCAGGCCCTGCAGCCCCGGGGCGACGGTCACCAGGTTGGACCCGCGCGTGATCTTCAACGCACGCCGGAAGAAGATCGGCGGATTCTTTCGCGCGCGTTCCGTCGTGGTTGCACCGCTGCCGCCCACCTGCGTGAAGGGCGTGGCCCCGCTCGCCAGCGGATTCGTCATCGACCCCCAGGCCGTCACGCCCTTGGGCAGCCGCGCCGTGGCGCCGTAGACGTCGAGCACGCCATTGGCGTTGAGGTCCTCGCCGGTATCGAGCGAGTTGTTCGGCGTACCGCCCGAGCCGGTATTGACGATGTCCTCGTAGCCGTACTCACCGGTTTCCTGGTTCGCGGCGTTTCGATTGCCGCGACGATCCGAGAAGTACACGGTATAGCCGTTGACAAACAGGGCGTCGGCGCCGCTGCACGCAATGGGGCAATTGGCCGCCGGAATCTGACCGCGGAACCAGCGCGCCAGGTTACGCGCGTCGAGTTCCACGAAATGCATGATGCCGCCCAGCTGCATTGTCCCGGGCGCCGTGTCGCGAACGAGCGCTTCGCGCGCGTCGTAGAGCGCCAGCGGCCCATAGCGTCGGGCGGCCGTATTCGTGTTGTCCATCAGGTTGTTGAAGGAGTAGCACGTACCACCGTTGTCCCACGCCCGCTGCATGCGCAGGATCGCGTTCGGCGTATGATCCGGACACACCCTCGCGTTGCCCGCTGCGTCGTAGACGGTCGACCCCGTTGCGGCCGAACGCAGCTGTGGACTGTTGATCCCCAGGCTCAGGATCTCGGCCGTCACGTCCACCCACGTGCCCGGCGTCGTCTGCTTCTCGATCTTGATGTAGCCGCCCATGACAGGCGTGTCCTGGGGCACCAGAGTGTTCGAGCCTGACGTCTGTCCGAAGCGGGGTCGCGGTTGGGTCGCGCTGTTGGTGGCCGTATAGCCGACAGGCGGCTCGTTGACCGACAGGTCGTCGTCGCGCTTCCAGTTCAGCT
>JBIQJY010000021.1:23901-50481 GCA_044507065.1 Acidobacteriota bacterium | reverse complement strand
TAGCCGACAGGCGGCTCGTTGACCGACAGGTCGTCGTCGCGCTTCCAGTTCAGCTTGATGGGCGCCGTCGCCGTCACCGTCGGCAGGTTGGTGATCTCGGCGGGCGTGTCCGAGATCAGAATCCGCAGGCTCGCCAGCGTGAAGAAGCGCTCGTTCAGCAGGTTGGGGTTGCTCGTATCCTCGTTGAGCGCCGGCCGCTTGATGAGGTCGATCGGGCCGTCGCCGAACATCGCAATCGGCAGGTCGAGGCGCCGCGCGCCCGTCCGGCCGTTCAGGATGTTGCTGTTGTACGTGCCCGTCGACAGGTTCGTCCAGGCCGGCTCGTTGACGGCGCTGCCGAGATTGCCGGTCAGGCTCCCTTCGTTCAGTCCCAGCAGCCGGTAGGTTCCAGGGCTGGTGATCGCGCGCACCAGTCCGGTATAGGCATTGCCCGAGGCCTGGAACCCATTGGACAGGTGCGTGCGGACAATCTCCCCCACGGCCGTCACGCGGCTGGCGAGAAACAGCCCGCTCGTGTCGCTCGTCCCGTCGTCGTCGCTCGACAGGAAGACGTTCTCGTTCGAGTGCACGCGTCCCCCGAAGTTGAACGGCGGGCCGGCGAAGAAGCTGAGGTCGTTTTCCGAGAAGATGCCGAACTGGAAGACGGGGATGGCCACCGTCTGCAGCGTTCGCGTCAGGCTCGTCTCCGACCCGTCGCGCAGTCGCCCCGTCACCTCGATGTCATACGGCGTCGCCAGGCCGACAAGGCCCTGGAACGGCCCGTTCTGCACGGTCATGACCGTCGCCTGGGCATTGCCGGCCCCGTCGGTCGGGAACGTGATGCGGTAACCATTCGTCCCGTCGGGGCGCTCCCACGTCACACCGATGTTGGGCGGCGTGGCGGTCAGGGCATTGACCTGCGCCGAGGTCGGCGCGACGTTGTTGGCGAACAGGTCCCCAAGGTCCGCCGTCAGCTGCTCGAGCCCCGCGTGCACGGCGTAGAACGACTGCGTGCGCGTGCTGTCGAGCTCGCGCACGCGCGTATCGGTAATCACGAGCGCCGTGAAGCCGGCTGTCACGCCGGCCATCAACAGCATGACCATCAGGGCGCTGAGAAGTGCGGCGCCCTCTTCCCTGTCGTCCCGACGCGTGACTTCGCGCGACTGCATCTGTGACTCCTGCCCGGGCGGCCACGAGGGCCGCCCCTACGATTACCGGCGGCCACGAGGGCCGCCCGGCGTCATTGATATCGGTCCACGAACGAGAGGCTGCGCAGGCCGACCTGCGTGGCCATGCTGTTGCGGAAGAACGTCCCGGTCTGCGGGTTCTCGTCCTGCGACCGCGCCAGCAGGAAGATGTTGGCCTTGCGCAGCTGGTTGGCGCTGTTGCCGAATGGGACGTCCTCGACGTTGGTCGGGTTGGTCACGCCATCGACCAGGTCGTAGGTCAGCTGCAGGTTCTCGACGCCCATCGCAATGGCCAGCCGATCGCCCATGTTCACGCGCCGCACGAGCCGCGGCAGCGCGGGATTCGTCGTGGTGTCGACGTAGTAGCTGACCATGACGACCCGCATCGCGGTCGTTGGCGGGAACAACCCGTTTTCGTCGCGCAGGTTCATGATCGATCCGGACGTCGCGCTGCGCTGGTTGACGCCCATCGGATCGGTGTCGTCGAAGAGCACCGTCTGATCGACGGGGTCCTCGGTGACCATCTGCAGCGCGTTGCCGCGATCGTTGCTGAACAGGATCAGGTCGCCCGCGCGAATGCCCCCGACACCCGTGATGGGCGTGCCGACATTGACCGTCATCGTCGACCCGTCGGCCGCAATCGCGTCCAGCGTGTTCTGGCTCAGGTTGAGCGTCCGGTCGGCGTACAGGAGCGTGACGATGTCGGTGGCCACGCCGAGGAGGGTGGGCCCGAGGCCATTGCCCGGCGCGAGTGCGGGCAGCACCTCGGTGCCGCCCGGAAAGGTCATGGCGCCGGGCCCGGGACGCGAGACGGCCGCCACGCCGCCGCCGGTCGGCAGCGGGATGCCACCGAGCGGAATGCCCTGGCCGGTCTGCATGATGTCGCGCACCATCATGCTCATCGCGGCCTGCAGCCCATGATTGGTCGACGAGATCACGCGCGAGGTCGTGGCGAGCGACATCGATCGCCCCATGGTTTCCACCGCCGCCGACAGCACGATCAGCGTCAGCGCGAGCGCCAGCATCGCCTCGCCGAGCGAGAAGCCCGCGTCGTGCCGGGTGTCGCTATGCATAGGCCGAGATGTACGTCGTCAAGACGAACTCCTCCGTCGCGCCGGCGGCGCGATAGCGCACGATGACGCGCAGCTGGCGAAGCGTGGCGCTGATGTCGCGAATCTCGATCTCGCGCGTCATGCCGATGAGCGGCGTCCGCTCGTCGTCGTCGGTACCCAGCATGCCGTCAGGGCCGGGCCGAAGCGTTTCCTCGAGGTCGCCGTCATCGGCGGTGTTGACCAGGCCGTCGGGGCCGAGTTCCCGGATGTCCTGCGGCCCGTCGATGAAGATGCCGCCATCGCCGCCGCCCGCGCCCGCCACGTTGCGGATCTGGGACCAGGCCAGCGTCCGGTTGTCGCGCGCCTTGAAGACCGATTCGGCCGCCTCGGCCGCACGCTCGGTCGCGAGCAACTGGTCCTGCGTGCCGGTCAGCCGGCGGGCGCCAAGCGCCACGCTGGCGGCCAGCCCGATGACCGCCACCATCAGCACGAGCATGCCGAACATGACTTCAATCAGCGAGAATCCGCTGTCGTCGCGCCGTATGGGCCACATGGGCGTCAGTTTCTCCAGGCCGTACCGTTCCAGCGGTACGTGCGGATGGTCGAAGTGGGGCCGAAGACCGTGAGGGCGCGCGCCGTCATGGGCGCGGCGGTCCGTCCGATGAAGATCGTCCCGTTGATGATGCTGCCCGTCTCATCGACGAGCTGCCCGTCGGAGTTGAACATCACCGCCGTCGCACCGCCGAAATCGATGGCCGCGTTCCGGCCGAAGGCGTCAGGCGTGTCCGGCATCCCGGCAAACAGGAAGAAGTTCGTCTGGTGTTCGAGCACGGCGGTCGAGATCACGGTCTCGCCGTTCGGAATGTTCTGCCGGACGACCGACATGAAGTTGGGCGGGGTGAAGCGCACCTCCACCGCGCGGCGCTGATTGATGGCGGCCTCGCGCGCGAGCTTGAGCTGCCACATGACCTTGTTCATGCTCGCGTCGCCACGAACCGTATCGAGTGCAATCGTGAACCCGCCGAGGCTGATCGACGCCACGCAGATCCCGATGACCAGCACGGCCAACAGTTCGAGCGTCGTGAACCCGGCATCGCGGGCCCCGCGGGAGGGGGAGGTCCCAAACACGTTCTCTCGCAGAGGCAACGTTCGTGCCACGGGACAGATCGAGGGAACGGACCGGAAGATCGTGGAAACCGCCGGCGGCCGCCGCGCCGGTTGTCAGGCCGATTACGAACTGGTGCCGGAAGCGTCGGCCAGCCGACCGGCGTGCCGGTGTGATTCAATAGGCAGAACTGCCGGCTTTTTCACCGGTCATGGCTCCCCTTTCTGGAGGAATTCCCGCATGCGCTCGCGAGTCTGGTCGGCCGTCCTGGCCGGCGTCCTGGCCACCACTGTCCTCCCGTCCACTGCCGCCGCCGACATCGTGATCGCACCGCTCGCGGGCATCAACTTCGGCGGCGACGCGTCCGACAAGCCGTTCACCTTCGGCGGCGGCGTCACGTTCGTCGGCCGCTCCATCGGCCTCGAGGTCGAAGCCACCCGCACCAATGACTTCTTCGGCAGTGACTCGGCCGATGTCACGTTGCTCACGGCTGCACTCGTTGGCAGCGCGGACCTGCCCGGCACGGGTATCAAGCCGTACTTCCTGTCGGGCGCCGGCCTGCTGCGCACGAACGTCGCGTTCAGCCAGATTCTCGACGACACGAGCTACAACAACTTCGCCATCATGATCGGTGGCGGACTCAACGCGTACTTCACAGACAACCTGGGACTGCGGGCCGACATCCGCTACTACCGGCGCCTCGAGTCGAAGTCCGACGTCGGCATCCTGCCGATTGCCAGCAACTTCGATTTCTGGCGGGCCAGCCTGGCCTTCAACATCCGTTTCTTCTGAGGCGTGCAGGTCAGGTCCGACGTCGTCTTCCGTGTGCTCGGCGACAGCGCCGTGATTGTCGACCTGTCGAGCAATCGGGTGTTCGAACTGAACCCGACGGGTGTGGCGATCTGGGAGGCCCTCGTCAGGGGCGACTCGCCCGACGCGATAGCGCGCGGGCTCGTGGCCGCGTTCGACATTGACGAGCCCACCGCGCTGTCCGACACCGCGGACCTCATCGCCCGATTGCGATCGGCCGGCCTCATCGACCGGTGACGCGCGTGGCGGCAGGACTCGACGACAGCGCAAGGGCGCGGACCGGGGACGTCGCGGCCGCGTCGTGGCTCGTGCGGGTTTCGCGCGACGGACGCACGATGACGGCTCGCGGTGGCACGCTCGCGCGGTCGGGCGGCGTGACCGCGGCCCTCACCGGGCATCTCGTCAGCGTGTCGGCGGCCGAGGGTCCGGCGCCCGATCGCCCGCTGCCGGTCGAGGCCGTGCTCGAGGCGGTGCATCGTCGCGGCGCGGAGGCCTATGGTGACCTGCGCGGCCAGTTTGCCGTCGGCATCCATGACGAGACGGCGCGCACGGCGCACGTGTTGCGCGATCCGCTCGGGTCGCATCCGCTCTTCTACGCGGTGCTGCCCGATGCCGTGCTGTTTGCCGCCAGCGCGCGTGTGCTGCTCGATCAGCCCGGTGTCTCGCGCGACCTGAACCGCGCGGCCATAGCGGACCATCTGTGCAAGCGGTGGCCGCTGCGCCAGGAGACGTTCTTCGACGCCGTCCGCCGCGTACCGCCAGGCTGGCGCGTCGAAGTGGCCCCGGGACGCATCGACGCCCGACGCTACTGGAACCCGGTCGATCAATCACGCGAGATCGACTTTCTGCCCGATGAGGAAGTCCTTCGCTTCGGATCGCTGCTCGATCTCGCCACGGCGCGGGCGTTCAGCGGCCGCCGTGCGGCCGTCTTCCTCAGCGGCGGCTTCGACTCGGTCAGCGTCGCGGCCGTCGCCTGCGATCTGGCGGCCTCGCGCGGAATCGCTCCGCCATCCGCCCTGTCGATCGGCTTTCCGGCACTGTCATGTGACGAACGCGAGATACAGCACTCGGTGGCGGCCAGGCTCGGCATGCCGCTGGATCTCATCGACTTCGACGAGGCCGCCGGACCGGCCGGGCTGATGCGGCGCGGACTCGAACTGAACACGCAACTGACAGCGCCGCTCTTCAACAACTGGTTCCCCGCCTATCTGACGCTGCTCGATCGCGGTCTCGCCGCCGGCGTCGATACCATCCTCACCGGCGAGGGTGGTGACGAATGGCTCGGCACGACGCCGTTCCTCGCGGCCGACCTCTGGCGCCGCGGCGACATCCCCGGCCTCGTCCGCCAGGCCCGCACGTGGAAACGCTCGTTCCACCAGGACTGGGGCACCGTCGCCCGCGCCATCACGTGGCGCTACGGCCTGCGCCCGCTCGCCGGCCAGCTGTGTCACCGGATCGCCCCCGAGGCGTGGGACAATCGACGCGCCAGGCACGTGATTGCCGCGACGCCCGCGTGGATGGCGCCGGATCCAAAGCTGCGGTCGGTCCAGTATGATCGTGCGCGGCAAAGCCTGGCGCCGGCCGACCCGCCCGACGGCTTCTACGGGCGCGAGGCCAGTGTCTTCCTCGATCATCCGCTGATGTCGTGGCTGTTCGAGGAGCAGTTCGAGTTCGCGTCCCCGCTCGGCGTGCGCTACGTGCACCCGTACTGGGACCCCGACCTGGTGGCGCACATGTATCGGGTGCCGCCGGAGCGGCTGAACGAAGGCAGTCGGACAAAGGCCCTGGTGCGGCGCACCGTCGACGAACGTTTCCCGGCGCTGGGGTTCCGGCGGGCGCGCAAGGTCACGGCGACCGACTTCTTCGCGGACCTGATCCGCCACGAGGCGCCGCCGCTGGCTGCCGCCGTGAGCGACTTCCGGGGTCTGGCTTCGCTCGGGATCGTGGCCCCGGACGCCGCCCGCGCATTCGTGGACAATGGCTGGCGACAGCCGCCGCGGGGCATGGGTGTCCTGTGGAACCTGGTCAACATGGAAGTCTGGGTGCGCGGTCAACTGGGCCTGCGCTGAGAGGACATGATCGACATGACGAGAGCAACACGTCCGACCGTCGCCGCGGAGACCACGCCAAAGCGGCCCTGGCAGCGCCCCGAGCTGCGCGAAGTGGGCACCATCGGCACCATCCTCGAGGCCGGCTCGGGCAAGGCCACCGTGGTGGGTGATCCGGCCGAACCCGGCAAGGTGCCCGGCCCCGACCTCTAGGCCCGCGATGCTCACGCTCGTGTTCGACGACCACCCGCGGTCGTCGACCGACCAACCCGCGCGCGTCGCCACCGAATGGCGCGACGAGCATGGGCGCGCGTTCGCCGTCGGCACTGTCGGCCCGCACGCCCGGCAGATCGCCTGGACCGGCCTCGGCACGTTCCGGTTTACCGTCGACTCCCGGGACGTCCACTTTCACCCGGATCCAGGCGTCGACCGCGCGTGGGCCGCTGACGCCTTCACCCGGCTCATCCAGCCGCTCATCCTGCAGGCGCAGGGACTGCCTGCCCTCCACGGCAGCGCGGTGGCCGACGCGGATGGCGCCATCGTCTTCTGCGGCCTGAGCGGCCACGGCAAGTCCACGCTCGCCTATGCGCTCGCCGGCCGCCCGGGCTTTTCGCAGCTCGCCGACGACGCTGTCGTGCTGCGCCCGGATGGGCCGACGGCGTTCGTCGTGACGCCGCTTCCCTTCCGCCCCCGGCTGCGTCCACCGTCGGCCGCCGTGCTGCAGCCGCCCGGGCACGACACGGCCGGCGGTCGCCCGTCGACCTTCCACGAGTCCCCCCTGCGCGCCGTCGTCGTGCTCTCGCAGTTGTCGTCCGATGAGGCCAGTGCCGATGCGCCGCGCATGACGCCGGTGGCCCCGGCCACGGCCTTCCGCCTCCTGCTGACACACGCGCACTGTTTCGACGAAGCGGACAGGGACGCGATGCGCGCCATGGTGCAGCACTACTTCGCGCTGGCGGGAACAGTGCCCGTGATCACACTGGCCTACCGTCCCGACTTCGCGGCGCTGCCCCGACTCGTCGACACGCTGCTCGCCGCGTTGGATGGGGCGCCGCAGGATCGGTCGGGACCGGCGACACGATGACCGTCACCGAGCCGGTTCCCGGCGGTCTGGCGCCGCTGCGCCGCGTCCGGACGGTCGTCACTGTGGCGCGGCTTGCACTGCCGTATACGGCCTTCGCCGTGCTCAAGCGGATGGTTCCAGCCACGCGACTCGCGCGGTGGGCGTGGACGCGCCCCCGCCCCGGACCGCACGCACGCGACAGCGCGACGCGTGTCACGAATGCCCTCGTCGCGTTGCGCCGCCGGCGTGGTCCGTCGCGCGGCGACTGTCTCGAGTCCGCACTCGTCCTTTATCGCGAGTTGTCGCGGGCCGGCGCGTATCCGGAACTCGTGATGGGATTGGGAAACAGAACCGGCAGTGTGACCGGCCACGCCTGGGTGGAAGTGGGGGGAGCGCCGGTGGGTGAAGCGTCCGCGGCGTTGACGGCCTTCACCGAAGTCGCCCGGTTCGGCGAACACGGCCGACGCGTCGTTGTCGATGCCGCGGCTATGTCACGCGGTCGATGATGTCGCTCGCGCTCTCCGCGTCTTCTTCGACGAACTGGATGCCGGTGACGTAGACAGGCTCGGTGCCGGCAGGCGCTGTATCGCGGCAGTGCATGACGCGTCCCACCAGCTCGGTGGTCGAGTCGTCGCCGAGCGTCAACCGGAACGCGTGGACCGCACCCACGGGAAACGGCAGGCTGGTCTCGATGGCCATGCCACCGAGGCTGATCTGGACGACCTTCACCGGAAGATCGAGCGACACGCTGTGGCCGTGCAGCCGGCCGAGCAGCTCGATCCGCGTCGAACGGCGCCGGTCGTCAGACATGGCCCGCCTCCCCGGTGATGCGGCGGCAGCGCGAACGGTTTGAATCATGGCACGTCCTCGTATCGTCCCGATCGCGCGTCAGCGCTGGTTTCGGGCCACCCGATAGTTGTGACTCACCACGTAGGCGTAGGCCGAGTTGACGGCTACCAGGGTGAGTGCGGCCGCCACCTTGTTGCGCTTCGACATGTTGCGAGCCGCCAGCACGGTACTGACCGCCACGCCCGCCTTGAGTGCGACAAACGCGGCCTTGTTGCGCGTGATGCCGCTCATGGCCGGATTCGCCTCGACCGCGCCGCGCGACAACGCGCTCATCGTGGAGTGGATGTCGAGCGCCTGCATGACGGCCGTCGTCGCATAGAGCGAGGTCATCAGGCGCGAGCCCTCGGGCCGTCGGAATTCCTGGTTGAACGTCACGGGCAACTGGCCGACCGACGTCAGCACGCCGGGCGGCACGACCGTGTTGGTGAGTGCCGACGACAAATCCAGCCGAAGTCGATCCTGCGCGAGCGCAGGCGAGGCAAACACCGCTCCGGAAATGGCAACGGCCAGCGCGACGAGCAGGCGGCGAGACATGGACAGCCCTTCCGGTCGGGATCGACCTGGCTGTCATTTCCATCCCGCCCGCGCGACATGCGCGGCGCTGACGACAGCCTGCCGACATACCGGCAAGGCCCGTACCAGCGAGGGGGCTTCTGGAATCGTCTCGATCGGGCTGCAAAACACACGAGGTCGCGGGGCCCCTCCGGACGGCCCGTGACGCCGATAACGTTCCTGGTGCGTCACTGACGATTGTGTGGCTGCGATTGCATCTCTTGTCCATCCGCCGCCCCCTCCTACCTGATCAACGGCGACGATGACCGCGTCTTGAGTCCGAACAGGCGGCGCAGCCGGTCGAGCAGCGTGCCGCCGTCCGAACTGCGCTCCGCCTCGACCAGCGCGTCGAGAACCCGGTCGACCGTTGGCACCGCGGCAATCCCGAGGCGCCGCGCCGAGACCGGCACGGCCTCCATCGGGCTGCGCCAGAGCAGCAGCGCACCCGCCTTCGACTCGAGCACCACGTCCAGGCAATTGTCCGCCCGGTCATCCACCACGACATCGATGGCAAGCGCGTCAGCCACGCGCCCGCGCGAGCCGTGCACCACGTACACACTCGGCAGCGGAAACCCGCGGTCCTGCAGCCACCGCTGGCTCTGCCGCTGTACCGTGCGGCCGGTAGATTTGGGCCGGCTCGTGATGAACAGCACTTCCCAGCGGCGCTCGTCGGCGAGCGTCGCGAGGCGTGCGATTGCGCCCTCCTCGATCTCTCCGAGCGACTCCCAGAAGTTCTCGGTGTTCGCGAGGTGCCGCCAGACGGCATCGGACTGCCGGCGCGTCAGGTTCAGGCCCGGCAGCACGGGCGGCACATCGTCGTCCTCGGCCTCCTCGTCGGATGCGGAGGCGGCAGCATCTCCGGCTTCGACTACGGCTGGCTCGAGTTCGGGGAACAGACGAAGGGCCGTCCGCACGAACGGCGTGTGGAGGTCGGCGAGAACGCCGTCGAGATCAAAGGCGATGCGCATGGGCATACGAACGCGGACGATGCAGGGCCAGGGCGATGAGCGCCGCGCACATCGCGGCGTTCCCGGGAATCTGTAAACTGAACTCTACAACCGACTGGGCCGCGATGCCCGCCAGTCCCGCCACCGCACCGCGCCGCAACCAGAATGTCACGCCGTCGGCGTCGCCGTCGCGCAGGCGGCGTCGGATGCCGGCAAGCGCGATGCCGAGCGCCACAATCGCGGGTACGGTCACGAGCAGGCCGCCCTCGGTCACGACCTGCAGGTAGTCGTTGTGAGCCTGGGCATACATCGCGGTGCGATCCCCGCTCTGATAGACGAGCATGGCGTCGCGATAGCCGCCCATGCCGGTCCCGGCGAGCGGAAAATCGCGCACGATCCGCCACGTGTCCCGCCACGCGGCAATTCTCCCACCCGCGTCGTCGCCCGCGAGTTCGAAGCGCGACACGACATGTCCGGCTCCGGCCCACAACGTCGCTCCACCCAGCAGCAGGACGACCGTCGCCACCGAGATCCAACGCGTCGCCCCGTGGAGCGTGCGCCAGGCGAACTGCAACAGGACGACCATGGCCACGCTGCAGGCCACCATGCCCGAACGCGACCCGGTCATGATGAGCGAGACAACCATGACGAGAACGCACGTCAGGACGAGCAGCACACGGTTGCCGTCCACGCCGCTCACCCACCGCATCCACTCGCTCGAGCCGCCGGTATCCTGTCGTGATCGGCCACGCTGGACGAGCGCCCACGCGTAGGCGGCGACGAGCGGCACGACCATCACCATCCAGCCGGCGAAGTGGTTGCGGTTGACGAACGGACCGAACGGATTGCCGCCCGGACGCGGACGCCAGAACCCGTAGATGAGCGGGTCGCTCATGTCCATGACGGCCCGCTGCACGATCCCGAAGAGGGCGACGGCCACGGCCAGCGCCATCACCTGCCCCGCCATCCACTCGAGCGGCCACCGACGGACCAGTCGCGCCACGCCGATGACGAGCAGTGCCAGCGCTACCACTTCGGCGAGCACGACGCGCGTGGCCGCCGGGTCGATCGACAGCGTCTGGAGCGTTGCCGGGTGATAGCCGACCCGCAGCTGCGCGAAGAATGCGTCGAGTCCCGGCGAAATGGCTCCCGTCAGCCAGGCCGGCAGCGCGATGATCTGCACGACAATGGCGAGGCACAGGGCCAGCAGCGCCAGGCCCAGCCGCGCCAGCCGCGGATCGCGCCACGCCGCATCCCCAAGGACGCCATAGGCGCCTACGGCGGCGCAGCCGGCAATCAGCGGCCAGTATGCCCAGGGATAGACGGCACCGAAGGTCAGTACGCCCCAGGCGAGAATGGCGATGAGTTGCCAGCCGGGGTTCAACATAGCGTCAGGTCCGGCTCAGCCATCGGCGGGATCCCCGGAGGATACGGAGAAGATACAGCAGCCAGAGCGGTGCCGTGCTTGCCGGCGCGTACACGTCGCGCATGTAGGCGGCTGGCGGAAACGCGTGCTGTCTCATCAGGCGCCATCGGTCCATCCACGACTCGATGTGCCGGACCTCTGACCACACGCGGCTCGCGTGTCGGGCGCCCGGCGACAGGAACGGGTCGGCGTCCGCTTCGGCGCGACCTCGTTGCGAGAGGCCGGCCAGCACATGACCGGGGACCGGCGTGCCGAACAGTCGCACGGCGGTCTCGAGGCTGCGCAGGCAGGGCCCATCGACCAGGCGCGAGGTCGCCAGCGCCAGGAAATCAGTCCAGCGCGCGGCAGGCAGGCGCGTGGCCAGCAGGTGCACATCGTAGGTCCAGACGAGACGGCTCGTATCGAAATGATGGGCGATGCGGTGCACGCAGGCCAGAAGAAGCGCATGCACCGCATCAAGGCCCCGCGCGTGGAGCGCCAGCCGCGGCCGCGGCTCGGAAGCCGCCCACATCTCGTCGAACGTGAGCACGCCCGCAAACCGCTGGCTGTTGGACACGCGCCAGTGCAGGTCGACCACGTGGACATCCATGCCGCCGCGACCGAGGCGATAGGACTCCTGATACATCAACAGATCGCCGCCAGACTGCGGCACAGGGTCATAGCCCATCGCGCCGAGGACGGTTGCCGCCGGCACGCGGCTCGACGGGTGCACCAGCAGATCCGTGTCGAGCCGTGCCCGCAGGTCGGCCCGTGGGTACACCGAGTACGCCAGGTCCGCGCCCTTCATGAGCAATGCGGACACACCGGCCTCGTGCAGCCGCTCGACAAGCGCGCGCAGCGCATGCTCGCGCACGAGATCGGCCGTCAGGTTGCGCCTGGCCTCGGATTGGAGTCGATCGCGCGCCGCCGGGTCGAATCCCGTGGCGCCAGGCCTGGCACCCGTACGGTACGCCGCATCGGCCACGAGCGACACGACCCCGTGTGCGGCCGCCGCCTGAATGAGATGCTCGGCGCCTTCGACCCACGACCTGCTGACGTCGGCACCGCCGGCAATCAGTGCCGCCAGGCGGTCGGCCAGTCCAGGGGCCATCACCGCGTCAGATCGAGCCGGCACTCCGCGCCCACGTTCGGAAGACGATGCGGCGGACCGACGGGTGGCCCAGCAGCGCGATGGCGGCTTTCCGGTGCCAGTTGAACGACGCGGTTTCCTGAATCAGGGGCGCGACACCGTCGAGCGCGGCGAGATCGATGAGCTCGTCGATCGACTCGTCGCTGAGGCGCGTCGCGATATTGCGGAACGCGAGACCGACGCGGATCTCCTGGCCGAGCCGGCGGCGCCAGCGTGCCTCGTACGGACGCAGCGCGCCGGCCTCGAGGCGATCGCGCCGAAGCGCCTCGTCGAGCGCATCGGCGGCGAACTGCCCGCTGAGCATGCCGTAGTAGATGCCGCCGCCGGTCGTCGGCTTGACGAGGCCGGCCGCATCGCCCACGGCCAGCACGCGGTCCGCGTACGACGTGCGCACGGGCCCGAGCGGCAGCATCTTCTGCCGCGGCGGCGGGATCGACGCCGGGTCGATGCCGGCCCGTCGGCTGAGCGAGTCGATGAACGCCGCGAACCCTTCCCCGCTTCGGGTCTCGCTCATGAGTCCGACGCGCGCGAAGCCCTCGCCACCGCGCCGGAATGGCACCATCCACGCAAAGCCCGATGGCGCGACAGCGCGACCGAACTGCACCTCGATCTCCGGCATCTCCGGAAACGGCGTCTCGACCTGGGCGCTCTGCAGGAAGACGCTGGGCATCCCCAGGCCAAGCGGACGATGAAATCGGTAGTTGGCGCCGCAGGCCAGCACACAGGAGCGGGCCTCGATCGGACGCTCGCGGCCGCGCACGCTCACCGACACGCCCGACGGGCGGACGACGATCCCTTCGGCCCGGCTCCCCGTGAGAAGTTCGGCTCCCGCCGCGACGGCGCCTGCAGCCAGGTGGCGATCGAGAGCGGCGCGATCGATCACGGTGGCATTGACGCGCTCGCTGCGCAGTGGCACCGACCGTCCCGTGGCGCCCCAGAACCGCGCGGCGTCCGATTCGGCAAGAATGAGCGAACGCGGCAGGTCGAACTCGACGAAGGCTTCCGCACCGAGCAGGCCCGTGCAGTGGACGGGACTGCCGGGCTCCACGTGCTCCTCGAGCATGACCACGTCGTGGCCGCACTGGGCCAGCCTCCGGGCCGTTACCGCACCGGCCGGCCCGGCACCTATGACGACAACATCACGCACGCGGGATCCTTCTCAGACTCAGAACTTCCGACCGCGCACTTCCCAGCGGCCGCGAAAGGTGATCCAGAACGACAGGGCAATCAGACGCAGGTCGAGCCAGAACGACTGCCGATCGATGTAGAGCCGATCGTATCGGAACTTCTGGCGGCGCGGAACGTCGCGCGGTGCGTAGATCTGGGCCACCCCGGTGAGTCCGGGTACGGCGGTGGACCGTTCCGCATAGCCCGGCACGTCCTCGAGCGCGACCTGACGGCCGTCGCCCGACACCTCGATCTCGCCGGGTCGAAGGGCCCTGGGCCCCACGAAACTCATGTCGCCCACGAAGATGCTCCAGAGCTGCGGCAACTCGTCCATCGCGGTGGCCCGCAGCCACCGGCCCACCCGCGTGATCCGCGGATCGTTGTCGGAGGCCTGCAGCGCCCCGACCCCGGCCTCGGCATTCTCAATCATCGAGCGGAACTTGTACACCCGGAACACGCGGCCGTGCCGGCCGGCCCGCTCCTGGCTGTAGAACACGTCGCCGCCATCCTCGAGCTTCACGGCCAGCGCCGCAAGAACCCAGACAGGCAGCGACAGTATCAGCCCCGCACCGGCCAGCGCCGCGTCGAACCCCCGTTTGGCAAGCCGGCCGGCGAGGGGCTGGGGCGCGATGGTCCGAGGTGTCATCGCGGGCTGCCTGCCACCGATGACGCGTTCGACCGTGTCGTCAGGCCCGTGAACACATCGGCATACCGTGACACCTGAAGGCGCCTGTCGAAGACGAGTGACAGCGCTCGCGCGTTGGCGCCCGCGCGCGCCGTCCACGCGGGGTCGCGGGTGAAGCGGCGAATGCCCTCGACCATGGATCGCACGTCGCCCGGCTCGACGACGACGCCGCACGCGTGCGTGCGTGTCAGCTGCGCCACCTCGCACGAGTCCTCCACGGCCGCCACATACGGCCGCCCCGCCGCCAGGATGCCGTAGAGCTTGCTCGGCACGATGTAGCCGGCCAGTCCGCGCTGCAGCGAGATGATGAAGACGTCGGCCGCGGCAAACGCCTCGCCCAGCTGTTCCCGTGGTGCGAATGGCAGGAACTTCACGTTCGCAAGACCGAGGTCCCGCACGCGCGCCTCGAGCGCGGCCCTGTTCACACCGTCGCCCTGGAACACGAACGCGACCTCGGGCTCATCGCGCAACACGGCCGCCGCCTCGACAATCGTCTCCAGGCTCTGTGACAGCCCCATGTTCCCGGAGTGCATCACGACGAACCGCCCGGCGAGGCCGTGCGCCCGCCGGAACGCGTTGTCGATCGGCCCGGGTACGATCGCGGACGTATCGGCCCAGTCCGGAATGATGATGGTCCGCGACTCGGGCGCGCCCTTGTCCTCGATGAGCCGGCGGCGCATCGTCTCACCCAGGGCGATGTTGATGGCCGCGCGACGAACGAGGAACCGGTTGATCCGCTGCAGGGCGGCATTGATCGTCGTGCTGTGGAAGTCGGGCAGGAGCGCCGCAACCTCGGGAAACAGGTCCTTGAAGGCCATCACGAGCGGCGCGCGATGCCACAGGCCCGCCATCCATGCGGCCAGGCCGATGATTGGCGGGTCGGTCTGCGCCACCACGACATCCGGCCGGTCGATCCGCAGGCCGGCGATACACGCCGACGCGAAGTACGTCATGTAGTTGGTGGCGCGTCCGACGAAGCGTCGCTTGTCGAGCCGCGTGCCCGAGGCCCTGAGGATCATCACGCCGTTGTGCGACTGACGCTCGACAATGCCCCGCGACGCCGGCTCGAATCCTGGCATCGGCGTGAGCGGCGGGCCGGCCACGACAGTGACCCGACAACCGTGCTCGCGCACCAGGTCCTCGCACAAGTCCGTGAGCAGCTGACCCGTGGCCGTCTGGTCGGGGTAGTACGAGCGATTGAAGAACGCGATGTGCATGCCGTCCGGCGTGCTCCGGCCGCGCCCTTACCGCTCGGTCAATCGCGTCGTCAGGCTCGACGCGATGAGATCGCGATTCTTCGTCGCGAAGTACCAGTCGGCCGTCTGCCGCAGGCCATCCATGAACGCCACGGCCGGCTCCCAGCCAAGCAGGCGTTTCGCCAGGCTGTTGTCGGCCACGCGGTTGAGCGGTCCGGTCGGCATCTCGGGGTGGAGTTCGATCGTCGCGTCGTGTTTGGTGTAACGAAGCACTTCGCGCGCGGCATCGATGACCCGCGTACGTTCCATCGTCCCGAGATTGATCGCCGTCCCGTCGTCGATCACCTCGGCGGCGCGGATCGTGCCACTCACGATGTCGCTCACGTGGGTCCAGTTTCGGACCTGCTCGCCGGTGCCCCAGACCACGTAGGGATCCTGGCGCACGAATGCACGGGCAATCATCGCGATGACGGCGTGGTTCTCGTGACCACGGTCGCCGTAGACGGTGAAATACCGGCAGCTCACCGACTTCATCCCGGTCTCCGCGTGGTAGGCCCGCAGCGTCATCTCCGCCATGAGCTTCGCCCAGCCGTACATGTTGTCGGCGTCGTAGGGGGGGCCGACCATGTCCTCGGTGAGATAGAGGACCTCGCCCGGATCGGTCTGGATGTGGTTCGGATACACGCAGCCCGACGATGCGTAGACGACCTTGTCCACGCCAGCTGCACGCGCCGCGGCGAACACCAGGCCGTCGAGCGTCAGGTTGGTGGCGCAGGCCACCTGGTGCAGATCGACGTAGCCGCGGCCGCCGTGGTCCGCCGCCAGGTGGAACACCGTCTCGATGCCTTCAACAGCGGATCGTACCGTCGCCTGATCGAGCAGGTCGCCCTGCCGGAACTCCACGAGCCCCGCGTCCACATGCGCCTTGATGTTCTCGAGCCGGCCGCTGCTGAGGTTGTCGACAACGCGTACGGCCGCACCCCGCGCCACGAGCTGGTCGACCAGGTGCGAGCCGATGAACGATGCCCCGCCGGTGACCAGTGTCTTTCGCTTTCGCCAGTCCATTGCCCTTCCCTTCCTTCTCATACTTTCGCCGCTGCCGCCGCCGATGCGTCAGTCTCGACCGACGGTCGCCTTGCTGATGACCCGATCGCCGAGCACCAGCACGTCCATCCGCGTTCGCAGGAAACAATCCAGGGCCTCGGCCGGGTGCAGCACGATCGGTTCGTTCTCGTTGAACGACGTGTTGAGCAGCACGGGAATCCCCGTGCGATCGCCAAAAGCCCGGATGAGCGACCAGTATTCCGGATTGGTCGCACGGGAGACCGTCTGCATCCGTCCTGAGCCGTCGACGTGGGTGACGGCCGGAATGTCGGCGCGGCGATCGGCGCGGACCGGATAGACCTGCAGCATGAACGGGTCGGACGCCGCGCCTTCGAAGAAGTCGTCACGCGCCTCCTCGATCACCGAGGGCGCGAAAGGACGGAAGCGTTCGCGGAACTTGATCCGGGTATTGATGATCTCGCGCATGTCGGCCCGCCGCGGGTCCGCCAGGATGCTGCGGTTGCCGAGGGCCCGCGCGCCCCACTCCATGCGCCCCTGGAACCATCCCACCACAAGACCCTCGGCGATGCGTGCCGCCGTCCATGCGTTCAGCTCACCACGTCGTTCGATGCGCCGCACGTCGCAGGACGCGGCCTGCAGGTCGGTGGCACGCGCCGCGATCGCGGCGTCGATCGCCTCGTCGTCGAACTGCGGCCCCCAGTACCCGTGGTCCATGACGAACGCGCGGGGGTGCCCGAGGACCTGGTGCCAGACCCAGCAGGCGGCGCCGAGGGCCGTGCCGTTGTCGCCCGCTGCAGGCTGGACGTAGACGTCGGTGAACGGCGTGTTCGCGCGAATCTTCCCGTTGGCCACACTGTTCATGGCACAGCCGCCGGCCAGGCAGAGCTGTTTCTCGTCGGTTGCTGCCGCGACACCGTTGAGCACGTGAAATGCCGCCTCCTCGAAGACGACCTGCAGCGACGCCGCAATGGATTCGTGCACCGCCGTCAGGGGTTCGTCCGGCCGGCGGGCGGGTCCGAGCAGGGCCTCGAGCTTCGCGCCGAAGACTCGCCCGAGCACGGGTTCCCCGTCTTCCCAGGTCATGGCCGCCCCACCGCTCCAGTGCTGGAAGTACGACAGGTCCAGATCGAAGCGACCGCCCGGCTTCAAGTGGATGAGGCGCCTCAGTTCGTTCACGTGCTGCGCGCGGCCGTAGGGGGCGAGGCCCATCACCTTGAACTCGTCGCCGAATCCAGTGAACCCCAGGTACTGCGTCACGGCGAGATACACCACGCCGAGCGAGTGTGGAAAGAACGTGCGATGACGCACGTCGATGCGGTTCGCGCGCCCTGTCCCCCACGACGTGCTGACGAAGTCCCCGAAGCCGTCAATGGCGCAGACAGCCGCGCGCTCGAACGGAGAGACGAAGAAGCTGCTGGCCAGGTGGGCCGGATGATGCTCGACCCAGTGGACGCGCGGGCGCGGCGCCGAAGCGTCGAGATCCAGCGCGGCGGCAACCGTCGTCGGAATGCCGTCCACCTGGCGGTAGTTGGACGCCCGGCTGCTCAACAGCGTGCGGTCCGGTCGATGCCGCAGGGCAAAGAGCGCCTTGCGGGCCAGGTGCGCGCGCGGGCGTCGCGATACCGCGACGTGGTGTACGTCATGGCCCGTGATGCCGCCCATCTCGAGACAGGCGCGAATCGCCAGTTCAGGAAATCCGGCGACGTGCTTGATCCGTCGGAACCGTTCCTCCTCGACGGCGGCCACCACCCTGCCGTCGCGCAGCAGAACGGCCGACACGTCAGCGTGGTACGCGTTGATGCCGAGGACGTTGATCATCGAGCCGCGCCCCGGATGCGAGTCGGTGTCTGGCGTCTGACGGACGGCTCGCTGGCGGCGACATCCCGGTACAGATCGGCAAGCAGCGCGGCACTGCGACTCCAGCGATACCGAACCGCGAGGCGACGGGCCGCCTGCCCGGCGCGCGCGCGACCCGCCGCGTCGTGTGCGATCGTGCGCAACTGCGCGGCAAGGGCGCCGAGGTCCCGCGGTACGACCCATCCCGCATCGGATGCCGCCACCTCGTCCGCGAGATTCACACCGGGCGATACCAGTACGGGGACACCAGCGGCCATGGCTTCGGCAATCGACAATCCGAAGTTCTCCTGCAGCGACGGTGATGCGAGCAGTGCTGCCGACCGCAGGAGTTCGCGCTTGGCTTCGCCGCTGACCCAGCCGACAAACTCAATCCGCGCGGATGCGCCACTCGCCGCGGCCCGCGCCTGCAGTGCGCTCACGTAGTCACGCGCGCCGTCCCCGGCCAGTACGAGACGCCAACGGGCCATCGCCG
Organism: Acidobacteriota bacterium; assembly: GCA_044507065.1. GTDB lineage: Bacteria > Acidobacteriota > Vicinamibacteria > Vicinamibacterales > SCN-69-37 > SCN-69-37. The sequence goes on along the minus strand of JBIQJY010000021.1, from coordinate 31,892 downwards.
GATCGGTCGACGCCGCGGCGAATGCATCGATCAACAGTTCGAGGCCTTTCTTCTGCTCGAGCCGCGACATCGCCAGGATGATCGGTGACTCCTCGCGCGCGGCGCGTTGCTCGAACCATGCGTCGTCGACCGCGAGGGGCACGACCACACCCGGCGGCAGCCACGGCAACGCCCGCTCGGCAAGCTGCTGTTCGGCCGACGTCGTGTACTGCATCCGGGCCGCGCCGGCCAGCAGCCGCCGCCCGCCCGCCGCGAGGACGGCGCGCTTCCGCCATGACTTGCGGCCGAGGCTCCAGGGATCGAGTGCGCCGTGGGGCCTTACGACATACGGGACAACGGCGCGTCGACTGCCTCGCCCTGCGGCAATCGACGCGTGCGAGAACACCGCATGAACGTCGACGATGTCGTACTCGCCCGCGTGCGCCCCGACCCATGCGGCCAACGCCGGCGACCACTTGAACGCCGTGCTCGCCACGCGGCGGAAGAACAGCGCCGGAACGCCGTCCCACGACGTCCACGTGCCGGTCGGCACGCCCAGCCGATCATTGCCATCCGCGTCGGTCGTGGCGAGCGCGGCATCGCAGCCGGCCGCGCGGAGCGCCCGCACGGTCTCTACGGCCACGACAGCCGGGCCGCCGTCACGCGCGGCGACGGACGGTATGACGTGGAGCACGCGCATCAGGATGTCCCCACCGGTCTCGCCGCCGGTGAGCGCCGCGCATTGGCGGGCAACGCCGAGACAAGCTGCGCCGTCACGCGATCCCGGAACATGTCGTACGAGTGGTGGCGCAAGTAGCGCTCGTACCCGGCCGCGCCAAGACGCCGCCGCAGGGGCTCGTCGACGAGCAACTGCGTAATGCGGCTCGCCAGCAGCGACAGATCGTCCTGGGCCACCAGATAGCCGGTCTCATCGTCGACGATGACCTCGGCCGCTGCATCATGGACGGAACCGATACACGGCAGGCGCGCGGCCATGGCCTCGAGATACACCAGGCCAAAGCCTTCGCGTCGGCTCGGCATGGCAAGCAACGCCGCATCCCGATAGATGGCCTGCTTTCCCGCGCGGCTGACGAATCCCGGAAACTGTACCGATCCCGCTACACCGCGCGCTGCGGCCTTCTCCCGCAGCCGAGGCACGTCGTCGCCTTCACCCACACAGACGAGTCGGGCATCCGGGACGGCGGCAACAACCATCGGCCACGCGTCAATCAGCTGATCGTGCCCCTTGTATCGCTCGCTGGCCGCCATGCGGCCCACGACCACCACCGTCCGTCGTGGCGTCGGGCCCGGGTCCGGCGACGGCGCGCCGTAGTCGGGTGGAAGCGCCAGGGGACACACATCGACGTGACCACAGTCCGGATTGGCGGCCATCACCTGCTGCGCGGTGAACTGCGAGTTGGCCAGGCGCAGAAAGGCGCCGGCCAGCGCGCGACCACGGATACCCGAAAGCGGCGTCCATGCCTCGATGTCGTGGAGGAACACGGCGTACGGCCGCCGAATCCGGCGCGGGATGCGCATCTGCGCCAGCGCCAGGCTCAGGTGCGTGAACAGCATCCAGTCGCACCGACCCGCCAGTTGCGCGGCCGCAAGGCGACCGCCGAACACGACCCGTGCCGCCGTTCCCGTGTCGAAGCTCACCGGATGGGCGCTGAGCGCGAACGCGGGCACGGGTCGGCCCGTCGCCTCGTCGAGCACGTGCCGCAACAGGCGCGCGACGGCGGCAATGCCGCCACCGTGATCGCTGAAGGTCACGGCCGCCAGTCCAGGCTTCCCCGGCAACGCGCCGCTCACGTCGCATCCACCACGGCGCCCAGGTAGCCCGGCTGGCCGCCGTCCCAGCGATCGGTCACCCGGCGCAACAGCCACACGAGCGCCGCCGAAGCGGCCGCCGTTCCGGTGAGCTCGACGAACGAGCCGCCGACGACCAGCAGACTGATGCCCGGCATGAACCACATCGCGAAGCGTCCGGCGTGGCCGCGATACAGCCAGACGAAGGCCGAACGATCCACGTAGACGAGCACCGTGCCGAACAGCGCGAATCCGAGCACGATGCCCGGCATCGTGAAGTTCACGTACCACTCCATGACATGCCCGATGCCCACGCTCGTGTCGCCGACGAACGTGAGGCCCGTGTAGGTGGACACGAGGTCGCCACTGCCGGCCATCACGGGTTTGTTCGGCCAGATGGCGCGGGGAATCAGCGCCAATGCGGCCTCGACGAGCGTACCGCCAAGGGCCGGCTCGACCAGTCCGGTATCGATACTCTCGACGGCCCGGCCAACCAGGTGGTTCTGATTCAGCCGATCGTCGATACGCCACAGATGTTCGGAATTCTCCACGTCGAACCATTCCATCGTGTCGAGCGTCTCGGCGAGCTGATCGAGACGGCTGCCCACCGCGGCGCCACCCCAGACGACTGCACGGATATCACGTCGATCGCGCATGTACGTGACGTAAACCGACAGCCCGACGTAACCGACCAGGAGCGCGGCCACCACCACGTGCCAGCGCGGCCGGTACACGCTCGCGATGAACGTGGCCACCACCACCATGGCGGCAAAACCGAACCCGAGAAAGCCCTGGCCGACGACGGTGACGGCGGGAAACACGATGCTGGCCGCCAGCCAGATCCACACGACCAGCCGGTGCCCGCGCTGCCACGCATTCCAGGCGCCAAAGATGACGCCGACGATCATCAGCCAGGCGCCGGTCGACGCCAGTCCGGCAATCGTGGGGAGGCCCGCCACGAGCGGGGAAATGCCGGCGTAGAATACGGCCCCGCTCACGATGAAGCACACGACGATCCGGGGCGAGATCTCCCGCCCCTCGACCGGGACCGGCACACGCCCGCCCTCTCGATTGAACACCGCTCCCCCCAGCTCGCAGCCGATGCCGAAGGCGATGAGGCCGATGGCGCTGACGCGCAGCCCGACCAGCGTGAAGTACTGGGACGGGCCCGCGTACCACGGCATGGCATAGAGCGCAGCCGCCAGCCAGTGAATGGCCGCGAAGCTCAGGACGTAGGCGAAGACGAGCCCCACGCCGCCGCCCGCGCGCCACTGACGCACGAGGATGGTGACGGCCGCCGCGAGCCAGACGACGAGCCAGAACTGCAGCTCGGGATCGACGATCACGACTCACCTTCATGCCGCATGATCGGTCATCCACGTGCGCGCATGGTCGGCGAACATTGCCGCGACATCCGACCAGTCGCGGGCGCCGGCACTGCCGGCGCCCGCTGAGACCATCGCCGCCAGCTCGTCGCGGTGGGTCTCGCACCATTGCAGGCGTTCCGCGAATGCCCCGGGCGAACGGATGGGCAGCACCCAGCCATCGCGGCCGGTTGTCACGAGGTCAGGCCCTGCGCAGTTGGTCGTGCAGAGAATCGGGAGCCCGGCGGCCATTGCCTGCGTGAGCACCATGCCGAACCCGTCCTCGATCGTGGGAAACAGGAACAGGTCGGCTTCGCGGTAGACCGATGCCAGGTCGCGCTGATCGTACTTGCCGAGCACGGTGACATTGGGCCCTCGTTCCGACAGCAAGGCGTCCGTCTCGGACACGGCCGGACCGACAAGCGTGAATCGCATCCGCAGGTTGGCGCACTCTCTCGCGATTGCCACGACGTCCACGAGCCCCTTGCGGGCCGACTGCGTCCCCGCGTACATGACGGTCAGCATGTCGCCGCCACGGATGCGCCTGGCACGGGCCTCGATGTCCGCAGGCGACGCGCGAAACTGTGCCACGTCGACGCCAAGCGGCAGCACGCTCACTCTCTCGGCCGCACAGCCCCGGCGCGCAAACGATGCGCGCGCGAATTCGGACAGCACGACGATGCGATCGGCCAGCGCATACTCGCGCTGCTCGCGCGCCACCATCCAGGCCGTGGGTCGGTCAATCGGCACGCCCGCGCGCGCCTCCTCGTCGCGCAGCAGCTCGTCCTGCTCGGCGATGTGTGCGGACCCGCGCATCAGTACACGGCATCGGGCCCGGATGGCCTTCGACCGCAGCAGTTCCTCGGACACGCCGCTCCAGCAGTGCACGACGTCCCACGACTGCGTGCGGAGCTGGCGTGCCGCCCATCGCCCGAATTGCCGGTGCTGCCAGGCCTCGCTGCGTGCAGCCAGGCCCGGCACGCGGCGCACAGCGCGGTCAATCACGCCGTGCACCGGGTGGCCCCGATAGTGCCGTCGATCGATGCCGAACCGCGCCACCGCCCAGGCCGGATAGTTGCTGAAGGTCGTCACGTCGTGGCCCTGCACGAGCAGTTCCCGCGCGAGATCGAAGGCGTGGAAGCGGCCATGGGCCACGATTGCCATGCGAAGACCGCTCACGCGGCCCTCGTCCCCAGCATCACGGCCAGGCGATCGCGGTAGGTGTGCCGGCCTCCGGTGATCCGTGCGCGCGCAGCAGCCGCCAGCCTCGCCCGATCCGCCGGACGCTCGAGCAGCCACCGCACGCGTTCGACGATGTCGCCCGTCGTCGTGAAATACAGGACCGCTTCGTTCTCGGCCCCGAACAGGCGCTCGTGATCAGGCGTGCGTTCGACGAGCAGGCACCCGCCCATTGCCGGCACCTCGAACGTGCGCATCGCGTGCCCGTCGCGGTTCGCGCGTCGGACGAGGCCGAGGCACACGCGCGCGCCCGACGTGGCCTTGCGCAGTCCTTCCGCGTCGAGCAGCCCCTTCGCATGACGCCGCGTGGCGGCATGGCGATGCCAGTACCCTCCGTAGAGCGCGACCCTCACACCCGCGCGCACCAGCGGCGCGACGAGCGGCACACGGTCGGCGTCGGCGCCGCCGACGAGCAGCACGTCGGTGTCGTATCGCTCGCGTTCGGCATCAGTCGCCGGCGCCTGCGGATAGTGCACGGCCGGGTTGTACGCAAACGGCAGGTAGTCGACCTGACGCACGCCGGCGCGTCGCAAATCGTCCATGATGGCCTCGCGAGGCGACCACACGTGATCGTAGAGCGGCAGTGCAGCCAGGAACCACGGCGCGTAGTGCGCGCGGTTCCACGGATCGTCGGTCAGGAAGTTCACGAGGCGTATGCCCTGCGCCGACAGATCCTGGAGACAGGCTCGATCGACGGGGGCGATTCCGGTCGTGATGACGACGTCGGGAGACGAACGTCGGGCCGCAGCCACGACGCCACGTCCGAACGGCACCAGCCGGGCGGGACGCCGCCCGGCAAGCCACCACAACACGCGCCGCCTGACGGCGCCGCCGTGATACGCCTCGCGCCTGTCGCAGACGTCCAGGGGAATCCCGAGGGCCGACGCAGCCTCGATCAGGTGCGCGCCGAGATCGGTCTCGCCCGCGTCGGCCACGAGCAGGACACGCGGCGCCGCCATCACTCACCCACCGACGGCACAACGGCCGCATGGCCCTGCACCTGCAGCGTGCCCGGGAGGTTCAGCAGGCCCGCATACGCGTCCTGCGAGTGTCCGACCGGCCGGACGTCAATCGACAACTCCGGCATCGCGATCCACCGTTCGACGAGCCGGCCTCCGGTCAGGTTGTTGCCGCCGTCATAGAGCGTGAACACCCAGCGGTAGACTCCGGCGCGAAGCGGCAGGTGGGGAATCGTCACGCTGAAGCCCGCCACCTCGCCGTTCAGTTCCAGCGGCTCAAACGCCCATCCGGCCACCACCTCGTCGGCCTGCGACAGCAGGCCCAGGCCGAAATGACCGCCGTGCACCGCCACGCCAGGCCCCAGGTGTACGTGCACCGTGAACGGCCGCGTCCCGTCGCGCAGGACGCGTGTACCGTCACCCAGTTCCCAGCCGCGAAACACGCCGCCTGTGCCCTCCTCCGCAAACGACGCCGCCGCCCGCTCGTACTCGTTGATGGTCTCGCCCGCCGGACCAATCGCACGCACGGCGCCACGGTCCAGCCACATGATCGTGCGGCACAACCGCCTGACCTGGCCCATCTGGTGCGAGACCAGCAGGACGGTGCGGCCGGCGCGGCTCACCTCCTGCATCTTGCCCAGGCAGCGCCGCTGGAACTCGGCATCGCCGACGGCCAGCACTTCATCGACAAGGAGGATGTGGGCCTCGAGGTGAGCGGCCACCGCAAAGGCCAGCCGCATCTGCATGCCGCTCGAGTAATGCTTGACCGGTGTGTCGAGGAAGGCCTCGACGCCGGCAAACGCCACGATCTCGTCGAAGCGCCGTACGATCTCGCGGCGTCGCATGCCGAGCATCGACCCGTTGACGAGGATGTTCTCGCGTCCGGTCAGCTCGGGGTGGAATCCCGATCCGACCTCGAGCAGCGCCCCCACACGGCCGCGAACGACGGCCGATCCCGTCGTCGGCTCGGTGATCCGGGCCAGCACCTTCAGCAGCGTGCTCTTGCCCGAGCCGTTGCGCCCCACGATGCCCATGACCTCGCCCTCGGGCACGGTGAACGACACGTCCTTCAGCGCCCACAGCTCCTCGCGCCGCGCCGGCCGGTGTTCACCGCGCGCCAGCCGCGCCACGGTTCCCGCCGCGGCGACCAGCGAGTCGCGCAGCACGCCGTAGGGGACACGCTCCCCCATCAGGTAGCGCTTGCCCAGTCGGTCGACGGTGATGACGGGTGTGCAGCTCACGGCGACAGGCTAGATGATGTCGGCAAAGCTGCGCTCGGTGCGCCGGAAATAGAAGAGGCCGATCACGAGGACCACCGCGGTGACGCCAGCCGACGTGACGAGGGTCATTCCCGGCCACTCTCCGCCGGTGAGCGCCCAGCGGAAACCATCGATGACCCCCACCATCGGGTTGAGGGCATACACGAGCCGCCACTGGTCGGGCACGATCGACGACGGGTAGGCCACCGGTGAGGAGAACAACCAGAGCTGCGTGAGCAACGGCAGCGTGTAGCGCACGTCGCGATACCGGACGTTGAGTGCCGCAAGCCAGATACTGACGGCCACCGACGTCAGCACCGCAAGCAGCAGCCAGAGCGGCACGGTCAGCGCCGCGAGTCCGGGCGCCACGCCATACCAGGCCATCATTCCCAGGAGTACGACAAACGATACGCAGAAATCGACGACACCAACCGACACCGACGCCAGTGGCAGGAGGAGGCGTGGAAAATAGATCTTGGTCAGCAGCTGCTGGCTCGCGACCACGCTGTTGCTCGCTTCGGTCAGCGAGAACGCGAACAGCTGCCAGGGCAGCAGCGCGCAGAGGGCGAACACCGGATACGGCTCATCGGTGCGTATCCCGGCGAACCGTCCAAAGACAATGCTGAAGACGATCATCGTCGTGAGCGGCTGGACGAGCGCCCAGGCGATGCCGAGAATGGTCTGCTTGTACCGCACGCGGATCTGGCGCCAGCCGAGGATCACGAGCAGTTCGCGGAACTCCCACAGCTCGCCCAGGCGCACCGGTACCCAGCCGTGGGCCGGCGCGATGCGGTAGACGGGACGATCGTCGGTGAGCGGTGCGGTGGCAGACACGTTCAGGTATGGATCGGCGCGCGCGGTGCGCCCGGCCCGGGCCGCGCACCGGATGCCGGGCCGCCCGCGACTCGCTACGCGCGGTTGGCCGATCGCTGGTAATACTTGCCGTACTCCTTCCGGTAGTACGGCGAGTAGTAGTAGGCGTGGCGACGGATGTCGACGCGATTGAGGACGGCGCCAATGAACTTCGCGTTGGCGCCGCGCAACTGCTCGACGGCCGCCATCGCGTTGTTGCGAGGCGTCATCTCGGAGCCGACCACGAACAGGACGCCGCTCGAGTTGTTGGCCACGACGGACGCGTCGGTCACCGGCATGACCGGCGGCGCGTCGATCACGACCCAGTCGTACCGGCGCTTCAGTTCCGCGATGAGCTCCGCATACTTCGGTGACGACAGCAGTTCCGCGGGGTTCGGGGGAATGTGTCCGGCCGCGAGCAGCGTGAGGTTGGGAACGGTGGTCGATCGCATGGCGTCGGCAAGCGACGCCTCTCCGACGAGCACGTTCGACAGGCCTGGCTCCTGCGACCGCCCCAGCGCTTCGTGCAT
>JBIQJY010000021.1:0-23801 GCA_044507065.1 Acidobacteriota bacterium | reverse complement strand
CGCGAAGGCCGGGATCATTCCGAGGAACGGCAGATCGAGGTGCGTCTTGATCTCCTCCGGCACCTTGATGCGGCTGTCCATGTACTCGAACCCGAACGCCAGCCCGAAGGCCACGAGCAGGCCGCCTATCGCGCCAAGCATGAGGTCGCGCTGCGTCCGCGGCAGCACCGGGACGCGCGGAATCTCCGCGCGATCGAGGATCTGGATGTTCGTGCCGCGGTATTCGTTGGCGGCCTCGGTCTCCTTCGCGCGCGTCAGCAGGCTCTCGTACACCTGGCGGTTGCTGATCGCCTCGCGTTCGAGCGCGGCGTAGTCGAGCATCTTCCGGTCGAGGCCCAGCGACTCCTGCTGCTGCCCGTCGAGGCTTCGCTGCAGCGCGGTTTCCGTCGCACGCGCCGTCCGGTACTCGGACTCGAGGCCGGCAATCACCTTGTCGATCTCGGCGGCCAGGTCGCGGCGCGCGCTGTCAATCTGCGCAGCCAGGTCGCGCATGGCCGGGTAGGCCGGTCCGTACTGCGTCGCCAGCCTGTCGCGCTCGCTCTCCTTCGCCACGATATCGGCGCGCAGCCGCTGGACGATCGGATTGGCCATCACCGCGGGAAACGCGTCGAGCGACCCGCCGTCGGCCCCCATCTCGCGGAGTGCATTGATCTCGACTTCCTTCGTCATCCGATCGATGCGCGCCCGCACCAGCTGTTCGTTGATGGCGTTGAGCTTCTGGACGACGATGTTCTGGTTGTCGCTGACCGAGGTGGCGTTGTTCTGCTCCTTGTATTCCTGGAGCCGACGCTCGCTGTCCTCGACCATCTGCCGGTGCTGTTCGAGCTGGCTCGTGAGCCACACGTTGGTCTGTCGGGTGGCCGCCACACGGAACTCGAGGCTCTGGTCGATGTACTGGTCGGCAATCGTATTGACGACCATGGCCGCATAGGCCGGGTCGGGCGACCGGAAGCGCAGGTCGACGAGACGCGAGTTGCGGATGGGCGCGACGATGGTGCCGCCCTGCACGCGGTCGGCACGCGCGGTCAGCGCCGCCGATTCGGCCGATGACCGCTCGCCGCTGTCCAGGGGCGCGAGCGGCGGCGGGGCGAACCACGACGTGACCGTGGCAATGGCGCCGCTGACGAGCCCGCTCAGGCTGAACGACAGGCCGTGGTCGGACGGCACGCGCTCGGTCGACGCGTTCTCGAGGGCCGCCGCCGTGCGCACCGCGAGCGCGCGGCTCTGCAGCACGCGATACTGCGTCGGATAGAAGTCGTCCTGATACCACGATTCGCGATCCTCGAGCACCGTGTTGAGCGAGGTCGCGCGGCGCGCGTCCTTCTCGATCATCAGCTGCGTGCGCGCCTCGTAGACGGGCACCGTGCGGATTGAACCAATCGCCGCCGACAGGAAGACGAGCAGGAATCCGGGAATGGCAACCCACCGGCGCTTGTAGAGCACGCGCAGGTAGTCGGTGGGGTGCCACGATGCCCGGTGCGTCGTCGTCTGACGCCCGCCGGGCTGGGAGGGATGATGTGCCATGCCGGAAAATGCCTCGTACCGTGCTACATGAACCGCTTCGGCACCGTGATGGTGTCGCCGGGTTGGATGATCGTCTTGTCGAGTTCCACGTCGTCGACGCGTTCCCCATCGCGCAGCACGCGCACGCGATTGACCGCTCCCAGTTCCGTCACGCCGCCTGCCAGCGACAGCGCCTGGCGCAGGGTGGTACCGGGCTCGATGGTGTAGCCGCCCGGGCGGCTCACATAGCCGTCGATGTAGACCTGCCGCGCCCGGTTCACGATGATCCGATCGCCGTCTCGAACGAAGTGTGAACGCGCGAAAACGCCACTCTCCACGTCACGCCGGCTGAGCGTGATCACGTCGTCGTCGCCGGCATCGTCGGCCGCCGCCGATTCGTCGGGCTGCGCGCGAATCAGCAGCACCTCGTCGCCGGCATCCGGCGCGGCGCCGCCTGCCTTGACCAGCGCGTCGAACACCGAGAGTTCGCCCGCAAACATGAACTCGCCGCGCGTGTTGACGGCGCCCGAGACCGTCACCGTCTTGCTCGGGGTCTGTTCGAGGGTCACCGTCACCTGGGGCGACCCCACGAGCACCTGCGCGTCGACCAGCCGCTTTGCAACCGCGGCGCCGAGTTCCCGCGCCGTCAGGCCACGGGCGGGCACACGGCCCACGTAGGGGTAGTCGATCGAACCGTCGGCGTCCACGATGAACGGTCCGATGGGCAGTTCCGTGCCGACCACCGTCACCGTCACCTGATCGGCCGTGTCGATCTTCGGGGCCGTCTGCCCTGCCGCCACGGCGGTCGCCGCCAGCACGAAGCCCGCGACTGCCGCCGTCCTGTTCCAGAACCTAGAAACCATAGGAGAAAGACCCTCCGCCCCGCAGCCCCTCATACGCACGTATCGGCACGTTGGAGTCACGGCTCGCATATTCGACGTCCAGGCCCACCCGAATGTCGGTGCCCAGCCGTCGGCCGAGCCCCAGGCCGTACACGGTCACCAGGTCCGACCGGCCCGCTTCGGCCACGGCCCCGCCGGTGCGCGCCCGATAGTCGAGATCGGTACGGCCGACATGGCCGATGACGTCCCACGAGGCCCCCAGGGCCTGCACGAGCGACAGACGCGTGCCGGTCGAAACATAGTACGCCTGCAGCGACTCGAACGAATAGTCGAGGTCGCGCCTCACGGTCACCACGAACCGCGTCAAATCGCGCAACTGATACGACAGTTCGACGTCGGACACCACGCCCGTGTAATCCGGGACCTCGGCATCGACCGGATCGAAGCGCCGCACGCCCACCACGGCGCGCCCCGCAATCAAAGCCAGGGGCCGGAACTCCACCGCCCCCGTGATCGCGGCGCTCTCTCCGTTGCGCTCCGGGGAAAAGCGGAAGCGATCGCGGCGCGAGGTGGCCTCGACAGCAATCGACGTGAGCGGCGTCAGCACCACCCGGCCGCGGACGGTGCCGAGTTCCTCGCGGCGATCGAGCGTCCTCGCGAACGAGAGGCCCTCGTTGTCGACGTCGCCGTAACGAAAGTCGCGCTCGCCATACTCGAGCGTGACGGTCGTCCTCGGCCCCATCAGCAGATCCAGCCCGCCCGACGCGATGGTCATGTCACGCCGGACGCGCGCGTCGATCTCGAGGTTCGGACGCTGCCGACCGCGTTCCAGGACGCCCTGCGCGAACGGGACCACGTAGCCCAGATCCAGCTGAACCCGCCCGGACTGACCAGCGTTGAACGTCCGCTCGGTCGCCGTCCTCCGGAAGTACGTCCAGCTGGCCGACGACGTGCCGGCCCAGGCCAGCCGCCCCACGCGGAACCACGAATCGAGCTGCGGGCCCGCGGTAATCGTGAAGTCACGGACCGGCGTGTTGGCCTGGTTGAACACGTTGGTGTCCACACCGACGTTGCCGATCGACAACCGCGGATCGAGGGCAACGGGCCCGAGGTGAATCCGTGCGTCCTGCGCGTCGTCGATGGCCGGCTGCGCGCACACGAGCGCAGGCAGCAGGGCCAGCGCCAGCCCGAGGGCCAGTCGGATCGCGAACGTGGACGAACTCACGGCAAGGGGCAGGAAAAGCATGGCCTGGCGGCGCAAGGGTGCGACGCCAGGCGCGAACTGGCGGGTTACTCGCTCTGGCTGACTGTCGTGAGCGCGATGGCTCCGACCGCGCCCGTGGTGGCTGCCAGCAGCCACAGCGCTGCCGGTGCGGCACCGCAATCGATGTTCACGTCGTTGCGCTCCGAAGTGCTCGCCGTCAGGACATAGGGCCCCTCGGTGCACACGAGCTGGCGTGCCTGGACGTTGTACAGCTCGACAAGGAAGCGGCGTGAGAGGTCGAGCGTCGTGAACTGGAAGCGCCCGCTCGCGTCGAGCGGGACCGTGCCGATGATCTGCGCGTTCTCGGCATCGCGCAGCTGCACGATGTAATTCGTGTAGGGCCGCCGGGCTTCGTTTGTCGCGCGCCCCGCCAGGCTTCCGGTCGCGGCTCGCTGCTGCGCCGCCGCCGGCAGCACTCCGACGCTCAGCACGAGCGCCATCACCGCCGCAATCAGTCTCTGTCTCGGTCTGGGCATGGAATCGGGTCTTCCTGCGGGACGCCGGCCCGCGAGACGTCGCGGCTGCCGGCCGCCGTGGATTCGACCCACCAATGGTCGAGCATGGGCCGTGAGCTGTCAAGGCTCGCAATGCCGTTTCTGTATCGCTCTCCCACCCCATGCGTATCATTCTTGATACGGCCGCAGCCTACCGTCTGTTCGACAGCAACGTCCGGGGAATCCCGAGTTGCCGGACCTTGCGGTAGAGGTTGGTCCGCTGGATACCCAGCGCCCTGGCCACCTCGCCGACACGCCCCTGATGGCGGCCCAGCAGGGACGAGATGTACTCCCGTTCGAACTGGTCGCGCGCCTCCCGCAGCGGAAGCCTGGCGCCGACCCGCGGTGCCCCGTCAATCCGGACGTGCTCGAGCACGTCGTCGAGCTGGATGAGCGGCCGGCGCGTGGCGGCGGCGAGCCCCTCCACCGTGTCCTTCAACTCCGCCGCATTTCCGGGCCACGGCAGCGCTGCCAGCAGTTCGAGCGCCGCACGGCCATACCCGCGGGGACCACGCTCGCCGGTGCGCGCAGCGTGCAGGAACTGAACGGCCAGCAGCGGAATATCCTCGCGCCGCCGGTGCAGGGGCGGCAGGTCGATGGCGGTCATCTCGCCGGCAACGAGTTCCGAGGTGAAGACCGGGCCATGAGAACCATCGGCCGAGGCCGTGACCACCACCTGCAGGCCAAGATCCCTCCGGCCCTCCCCGGCGACGACCACTTCCCTGTCGCGCAGGATGCCGGCGAGCCGCGCCTGGACGCGGGATGGCGCGGCGTCGAGGTGCCGGATGAAGAGGGTGCCGCCCATGGCCCGCCGAATGGCGCTGTCTTCGGCAATCACGTCGTCGTGCGCCGTCTCCCCAGGGCTCGACACGTCCCCGAACACCTGCCTGTCGATTTCCGACGGCGCGCGCCCGGCGCCCTCGACGACGAGAAACGGGCCGGTAGGCGCGGGAAGCGCGGCGTGGAGGGCACGCGCGACAAGCAGCTTGCCCGTGCCGTGGGCACCCCGCAGCAGCACCGGGTGGCGGCGGGAGGCCGCCTCGGCCACGCGCGCCAGAACGTCGCGCATGGCCGGTGAAAGGGCTACCAGTTGATCGCGGACCATGGCCGTCTGCGCCGGACCCACCGGGCTGCGATCCACGGCGTCGGCCAGCAGCGCCGCCATCTCCAGGTCGTCGAACGGCCAGCACAAGAGGTCGGTGAGGCCGTTGCGCACCGCGTCGGCCACGAGCGATGCGACCGACGGGTCGACGACACCGATGACCGGCAGCGCCGGGTGCCGCGCACGAATCAGGCGCAGCGTCGTCATTGCGCTCCTGTCGCCCGCCAGGTCGAGCACGCAGGACACGAAATGGCGATCGGCCAGCACGCTCATGGCATCGGCCACGTCGACCGCAATCGTTGCCTGGTATCCAAGCTGGGCGAATCGTTCGACGACGCGCGTCCGCGGGCGTCCCGGCGCCGCCACGTACAGGATGGGATTGCCATCCGGGGCCGCCCGGAGCGTCATCGCCCCCCTCCGGCTGCCGGGACCGGTGTGAAGACCCCATCGCCGTCCGGGTCGGCTTCGACACGGACGACACTCCCGCCGATGTCGTAGACCATCCGGCGCGTCGGCCGTCCCACGCCCCGCAAGTCGAGGTCGACCTGCGTCAGCCGGCCGTCGGCGTACGTCTCCCACTTGTCGATGCGCCCGTCGAGGTCGGTGTCTTCCTCCACGCGTTCGATCACGCCGCGCGTGTAGTACTCGCGCCGCGTGATCGTTACCCCCTCGCCGTTGGCTTCCTCGGCGCGCGCGATGGCGGTGCCCGATGGCGAACCGGGCGCCGCCTCATAGGACTCCCAGCGATCGACATTCCCGTCCGCGTCGCGGTCGATCTCGATGCGCATCAACCGTGTGCCGTCCATGTAGGCCCACGTGTCGGGGGCACCGTCGCCGTCGCGATCCGAGACGATCTGCTCGAGCCGGCCGGTCTGCTGGTTGTAGACCGGCGTCGTGGTGACGGCCCCCTCGGCGGAAGGATCGGGGGGCGGTTCGGCGCCGCACGCTGCGCCCAGCGCGACGATCGCCGCGAGGACCGCGCACTTCGCCGTGCGCAGCGACCGGAGGGTCGGCCACCGCGCGATCTGTCGCTCGGACTCGAAATGCATGCAGAACACCCCGAAGGAGCGTTGCGTCGACGGCGGGAACACGGCGTTCCGGAGAGCAACGCGCGTACCAGTCGTCGACGGCCCCGCTGATCTCACGCCGCGGCAACGGCCGGCGTTTGTGGCCTGTTCGATACGGATCGTGCCCGATCGGGTACGCCCTGCGTCGGCGCGACCCGGCAGAGGATCTCACGACTGGCTCGCCAGTAACGGAATTGTAACCAGCCGACGCGCGGCGAAGCGCCCGATTGGGCGCTAGGCCGCCGGCGGGCCCGGTTCGTCGGTCTGCGCCGCGGCGGGCGCCTCACCCGCTTCCGCGTCCGGATCGGCTGGATGTTTGCGCGCGTAGAGGTAGGAGATGAGGAAGATCACGGCAATCAGCCCGAGCGACAGCGACTTGGGGATCTGCCAGGTGATCAGGTGGATGTTGTGTGCGTACTCGGCCATGAGTTTGATGGCCACCCACGCGATGATGATGAAGGCGCCGTCGACAAGCGCCGGATACTTGCGGATGAGCTCGATCATCCGGCCGGCCACCAGCCGCATCATGACGATGCCGAGCAGCCCGCCGGTGACCACGACCCAGAGTTTCGGCGAGAGGGCCACGGCCACGAGGATCGAATCGACCGAGAAGGCGACGTCGACAACCTCGACGCGCACCACGGTCGCCCAGAAAGCCGTGAGCCCGAACGCGGCGGTGGCCTTCGGAACGTCGTGCCGCTCGTCGCCCGACGGCCGCATGAAGTGCGCGTAGGCGAGGTACCCCAGGTAGAGCCCGCCGACGAGCTTCACCCACGCCACCCGCATCAGCACCGACGCGAGCAGGATGGCGATGATACGGAATGCGAAGGCCCCCGCGATGCCGTAGCGCAGGGCCCGGGCCTGCTGGTGGCGCGGCAGACCCAGAACCAGAATGGCCAGGACGAGCGCGTTGTCGGCACTCAGCAGCCCTTCCAGCAGGACGAGCATTCCGATGGTGACGATGTCGGCTGTTTGAATATCGATGGGCACGAATGGGTGGCTTTCTCGAGACCGAGACACACGATGGTATCGCGACGGCGCGGTCGGCAAAACTTGACACGCATCGTATCAACTCATATACTCGACTCGTAGCATGGCGAAGGCACCGGAGATTTACCTGATCAGCGTGGCCGCCGAAATGCTCGACATGCATCCGCAGACGCTGCGGAAGTACGAGCGGCTGGGGCTGGTGCAGCCGAACCGCACGCTCGGGAGCATGCGCGTCTACACGGATGAGGAACTCGACCGCATCCGGCTCATCAAGGGCCTGGTCGACGACGAGGGCATCAATCTGGCGGGCGTGCAGCGGCTGCTGGCCGTCGTGGACGTCGCACGGCGATTGCGGCCGCTCGTGCGCCAGCGCCCGCGATCGCTGTCGGCCGACGTGCAGCGTCGGCTCGAGGCCGAGGTAACCGGGCTCTGTCGCCTGCTGGGGCTGGAAGACCCCGACGACTGACATGGAGTTCAAGGACTACTACGCCACGCTCGGTGTCGCCAAGACGGCTTCGGATGCCGACATCAAGCGCGCCTATCGGAAACTGGCACGCCAGCATCATCCCGATCTCAACCCCGGCGATCGGAAGGCCGAGGCTCGCTTCAAGGAGATCAACGAAGCGAACGAGGTGCTGGGAGACCCGGAGAAGCGGCGCAAGTACGACGAGCTCGGCGCCAACTGGCGGCAGTACGAGCAGGCGGCGCAGGACCCGGCCGGCAGGGGCTGGCCCGGCGGCGCGGGTCGGCCGACCGGCGGCGGGTATCGGACGATGACGCCCGAGGAGGTCGAAGCGGCCTTCGGTGGCGACAGTCCCTTTTCCGACTTCTTCCAGGCGTTCTTCACGGGCGATACCTTCGACGGCGGTGGCCCGCGCCGTCAGCGCGCCCCGCGGGCGGCGCGCGGGCAGGACGTCGAGCAACCAGTCGACCTGACGCTCGAGGAAGCGTTCCGCGGCACGACGCGGCGCATCGTCACCACGCGCGACGGCAAGGAGCGGTCGTTCGAGGTGCGCATCCCCGCGGGCGTGAAGGATGGCGCGCGTATTCGCGCGGCGGGCGAAGGAGGCCAGGGCGCACGCGGCGGCAAGTCCGGCGACCTGTTCCTGGCCGTCAGGCTGCTCCCCCACGCACGATTCGAGCGGCGCGGTCAGGATCTGCATCAGCGTCTGGACCTGCCGGTCACAACGGCCGTGCTCGGCGGCGAGGTCAGCGTTCCGACGCTCGACGGACCGGCGGTCCGCCTGAAGGTGCCGCCGCTCACCCGGCAGGGCCGCACGTTCCGCCTGCGCGGACACGGCATGCCGACTGTGGGACGGCCGGAGGAACGCGGCGATCTCTATGCCAGCGTGCAGTTGCAGATCCCGACCCAACTGTCCGACGAAATGCGCGCGCACTACGAAGCGCTGAGAGACCTGGAGGGCCGCGCCTCCTAGCGCGCGGTGAGACGCACATGAACCTGAACAAGTACACCGAGAAGGCGCAGGAAGCCGTTGTCACGAGCCAGCAGCTGGCAGAGCGATCGGGTCATCCGGAGGTGACACCCGAGCACCTGTTGCTGGCGCTGCTCCAGCAGACGGACGGCATCGTGCCGTCGGTGCTCGCCAAGATGGGCGTGGACCTGGGCGCCGCGACGTCGGCGGCCGACGCCGCCCTGCGCGGCCTGCCGCGCGCCCATGGCGGCTCGCAGCCCGGACCGTCGTCGCGGTTCCGCGCCGTGGCGCTGGCCGCCGAGGATCGCGCCCGGCAGCTGAGCGACGAGTACACCAGTACCGAGCACCTGCTGCTGGCGCTTGCGGCCGAAACCGGCCGCGCCCCGGCGGCGGCCGCGCTCGGCCGCCTGGGCGTGACGCCCGACGCGATTCTCGCCGCCCTCGCCACCGTACGGGGTTCGCAGCGCGTGACCGATCCCAATCCCGAGGGCAAGTACCAGGCACTCGAGCGGTACGGGCGCGATCTCACCGAGGTGGCGCGCAAGGGCAAGCTCGACCCGGTCGTCGGTCGCGACGACGAGATTCGCCGCGTCATCCAGGTGCTCGCCCGACGCACGAAGAACAATCCCGTGCTGATCGGCGAGCCCGGCGTCGGCAAGACGGCCATTGTCGAAGGCCTGGCGCAGCGCATCGTGCGGGGCGACGTCCCGGAAGGCCTGCGCGACAAGAAGATCGTCGCGCTCGACATGGGTGCGCTGGTCGCCGGTGCCAAGTATCGCGGCGAGTTCGAGGAACGGCTGAAGGCCGTGCTGAAGGAAGTGACCGACGCGCAGGGGCAGGTGATCCTCTTCATCGACGAGCTCCACACGGTGGTGGGCGCGGGGGCGGCCGAAGGGTCGATCGATGCCTCGAACCTGCTCAAGCCCATGCTCGCACGGGGTGAGCTGCACACGATTGGCGCGACGACGATCGACGAGTACCGCAAGTACATCGAGAAGGACGCGGCGCTCGAACGCCGGTTTCAGCCGGTCCAGGTCGGCGAGCCGACCGTCGAGGACACCATCAGCATCCTGCGCGGACTGCGCGAGCGCTACGAGATCCACCACGGCGTGAAGTTCAAGGACGCGGCGCTCGTGGCCGCCGCCGTGCTGTCGAACCGCTACATCACCGACAGGTTCCTGCCCGACAAGGCCATCGACCTGATCGACGAGGCCGCTTCGCGCCTGCGCATGGAGATCGACTCGATGCCGGCCGAGCTCGACGAAGTGAGTCGGCGCGTCATGCAGCTCGAGATCGAGCGCGAGGCCCTGCGCAAGGAATCCGATGCCGCGTCGAAGGAGCGGCTCCAGAGGCTCGAGCGCGAGTTGGCGGACCTGAAGGAACAGGGCATGCGCCTCGCCGCGCAGTGGGCGAACGAGAAGGATGCCATCCAGGGCGTACGCGCCCAGAAGGAAGAGCTCGAACAGCTGCGCCTCGACGTGGAACGCGCACAGCGGGCGGGCGACTACGCGAAGGCGTCCGAACTGCAGTACGGGCGGATTCCCGACCTCGAGCGGCAGATTCGCGAGCACGAACAGGCCGTCCCGGACGGGGGCGCGGCGCCGCGCATGCTCAAGGAGCAGGTCGACGAGGAGGACATCGCCGAGGTCGTGGCCCGGTGGACGCACATCCCGGTGAGCCGCCTGCTCGAGGGCGAGGTGCAGAAGCTCGTCCACATGGAAGAGCGCCTGCACGAGCGCGTCGTCGGACAGCCGGAAGCCGTCGAAGCGGTGGCCAATGCCATCCGCCGCGCGCGTGCCGGGCTGCAGGATCCGAACCGCCCCCTCGGGAGCTTCATCTTCCTGGGACCGACCGGTGTCGGCAAGACGGAACTCGCCCGCGCGCTCGCCGCGTTCCTCTTCGACGACGAGCACGCGATGGTGCGCATCGACATGTCGGAGTATCAGGAGAAGCACACGGTCTCGCGCCTGATTGGCGCACCGCCCGGGTATGTCGGCTACGAAGAGGCCGGCCAGCTGACCGAAGCTGTCCGCCGGCGTCCGTACGCGGTGGTGCTCTTCGACGAGATCGAGAAGGCGCACCCGGAAGTCCTCAACGTCATGCTGCAGCTGCTCGACGACGGGCGGCTGACCGACGGCAAGGGCCGCACGGTGGACTTCAAGAACGCGGTCATCATCATGACGTCGAACGTCGGCAGCCACCTGATTGCCGAACGTGCGCAGCGCGGGGAGACGGCCATCGACGAGCCGGTCCGGCGCGAACTGACCGATGTGCTCCGGCAGCATTTCCGGCCGGAGTTCCTCAACCGCGTGGACGACATCATCTTCTTCCACGCGCTGACGCGGCAGGACATCCGCCACATCATCGACATCCAGCTCGACGCCCTGCTGCGCCGGCTCGAGGATCGCAAGCTCCGCCTCGAACTGACGGACGCGGCGCGTGACCTGCTGATCGAAGAAGGCTACGATCCCGTCTATGGCGCCCGGCCGCTGCGCCGGACGCTCCAGCGACGCCTGCTCGACCCGCTGGCGCTCGCCGTGCTCGACGGACGGTTCCGCGAGGGCGACGTGGTCGTGGCCGACGCCAGCCACGAAGGGCTGGTATTAAATAGGAAGGCAGCGGCGCCGGCTTCTCCCGACGCGCAATCCGAATGAGCCGAGACACGAACGAAAAACCCTCACGCCGCCCGGCGGCACTCCGCGGCCCGATCTCGCCCCTGTGGTTCGGCGCCGTCCTGTTCGGACTGTTGCTCGTCGCCAACGCGTTCTCGGCGTCGTTCAATCAGGCCGAGACGCTGGACTACTCGGCCTTCAAGTCGCTGCTCGCGCAGGGACGGATTGCCGAGGTGCAGATCAGCACCGATACCGTGCGCGGGAAGTACCAGGACGCCGACGGCACGCAGAAGGCCTTTACGGCCATCCGGGTCGAGGACCCCAACCTGGCCGAACTGCTCGAGGCGCAGAAGGTGCGGTATTCGGGAGAGATCCGCAGTGAATGGCTGGGCGAGCTGCTCGGCTGGGTGCTGCCCGTACTGCTCATCCTCGGGCTGTGGATGTTCTTCTTCCGGCGCATGAGCGGCGCCGAGGGCGGCATCATGTCGTTCGCCCGGAGCCGGGCGAAGATCTACGCCGACGACGACGTGAAGGTGAGCTTTGCCGACGTGGCCGGAGCCGACGAGGCCACCGAGGAGCTGCGCGAGATCGTCGAGTTCCTGAAGAACCCGACCAAGTACACGACACTCGGCGGGCGCATCCCGAAGGGCGTGATGCTCGTCGGCCCCCCGGGCACGGGCAAGACGCTGCTGGCCCGCGCGGTGGCCGGCGAGGCCAAGGTGCCGTTCTTCAGCCTGAGCGGTTCGGAATTCGTCGAGATGTTCGTCGGCGTCGGCGCGGCGCGTGTGCGCGACCTGTTCAAGCAGGCCGACGCCAAGGCGCCCTGCATCGTCTTCATCGACGAGCTCGACGCACTGGGCAAGGCGCGCCAGCAGTCGCCCATGGGCGGCCACGAGGAGCGTGAGCAGACGCTCAACCAGTTGCTCGCCGAGATGGATGGGTTCGACGCGAAGAAGGGCGTCATCGTGATGGCGGCCACCAACCGGCCCGAGGTGCTCGACCCGGCCCTGCTGCGCCCTGGACGTTTCGACCGCCGCGTACTGGTGGACCGGCCCGATGTGAAGGGCCGCGAGGCCATCCTGCGGATTCACGTGAAAGCGGTGAAGCTCGCCGAGTCGGTGGACCTCTCGGTCATTGCCGCGCGAACCGGCGGGTTCGCCGGCGCCGACCTGGCCAACCTCGTCAACGAGGCTGCCCTGCTCGCCGCACGCCGCGACAAGAAGGCGGTCGACAGCGCCGACTTCGACGAGGCGATCGATCGCGTGGTGGCCGGCCTCGAGAAGAAGCGCGCGATGAACCCGCGCGTCCGTCGCGTCATCGCGGTCCACGAGATGGGGCACGCCATTGTCGCAACCGACCTGCCCGGCCTCGATCCGGTCCACAAGGTCTCGATCGTCGGCCGCGGATTCGGCGCGCTCGGCTACACGATGCAGCTGCCCACCGAAGACCGCTACCTGCGAACGCGGAGCGAACTGCAGCACGAGCTCGCGGTGCTGCTCGGCGGCCGCACCGCCGAGCTGATCGTCTTCAACGAGATGACCACCGGTGCCCAGAACGACCTGATGCGCGCCACCGACGTGGCCCGCGCGATGGTGACCGAGTACGGCATGAGCGAGTCGGTCGGTCCGGTCAACCACGAGGGGCGGTCGCGTCCATCGTTCCTGAACGTCGAGAGCGGGCCGGAGCGCGGGGTGTATGCGGAGGAAACGGCGCGGCAGATCGACACCGAGGTCAGGCGGCTGATCAGCGAAGCCGAGGCCACCGCGCGCCAGATCCTGACCGCGCGCCGCGAACAACTCGATGAGCTCACCGATGTCCTGCTCGACAAGGAAGTCATCGAGGGCGAGGAACTGCGCGAACTGCTCGGCGTGCCGACCGACTGAGCTCGGTCCGCACCCTAGATCCACCGACAGACGAACAGCAGCAGCCCGGGCACCACGCCGAGATTGGCCGCTGTCACGACGAGCCAACCCGACCGGGTCGTGGCCAGGATGACGTTGGCCCCCACAGCCAGCGGCAGCGCCAGCCTCAGGTAGGCACCGGGTGTCTCGGACCACGGCGCCTCCTGAGTACACAACGTGAAGGCGAACGACGTGGCGGCAAGCATCGCCCAGGTGGTTCGCGTCCCCGGCCGCATCATCGCGCGGATGGCAACGCCTCCCTGCGTCGCGAACCCCGCCAGGCCCGCCAGCGTCGCCAGCACAGGCAGGGTAACCCCGTCGCGGCCGAGGCTGGCGGCGATGTCGGCGATCTTCCATCCTGCTCCCACCAGAGGCAGGCCCACGTTCCCGGCGCCCTCGATGATGCGCCACGGATGTGTGCCGGCCAGGTAGAGGTGCCAGAGCGCAAGTGGCCCCACGGCCAGCCCTGCGACACCGAGCGCGGTCGGCCAGCCCGGGAACCGACGCGCCCACGAGTGGATCGGCAGCACGAGGGCAATCAGCCCGGTCTCCCGAGCCAATGAGGCAACGCCGATCGACAGGCCCGCCGACATGTGTCGCGACTGTTCGGCGGCTCGCACGGCCAGCGCGAGCAGCAGCACGCACGGCAGGTCGGTCAACGAGAATCGGACGGATGCGAGCGCGCCGTACCCGGCAAGAGACCCGGCCCACAACGCCAGATTCCTTCCGCCTGTTGGCGGGATCCAGCGCCGGAGCGTCCAGGCCAGCGCCAGCCAGGCTGCGATATTCAGAACCGAGTAGATGTGAAGGGCCATTCCCGGCTGGCCCGCGCCGAGGATCCAGGCCGTCCACGAGAGCAGGACGCGCCGGGCCCTCAGCACGGGTGCATCGAGCGCATGGTCGATGGCCGGATCGATGACAAGTGGATCGGTGGCGAGTTGCGCGTAGAAGCGTCCGTCGTAGCCAGGCCCCGGGTCATCGTAGTGCGGCACGTCGCGCACCGCCTGGAGTTCCCGATCGTGCCACGCCGCCGAGAATCCGATGAGCTGCGTGAGGCCTGCGCCTGGCCGGTAGTAGCTCGAGCAGACCGCCAGGAAGCCCATCACGAAGACGGCCTGTACGAGGGCCACCCGACGGCTGGAGGATGCCTTCATCGACGCTGCGCGCTGCAGAAAGGGCCCGACGCGGTCACGCCGCGCCGGGCCCTCGATTGCTGGTGGACGCGTCCTCGAACTACCCCATCTTCTGCATGGCGTTGAGGAACTCGGTGTTGCTCTTCGTCTTGCCCATCTTGTCGAGGAGCAGTTCCATCGCCTCGACCGGCGAGAGCGGCGTGAGCACCTTGCGGAGCACCCAGATGCGGTTGAGGTCGTCCTTCGGGATGAGCAGCTCTTCCTTGCGGGTGCCGCTCTTGATGATGTCAATCGCCGGGAACACACGCTTGTCGACCAGCTTGCGGTCGAGGTGGATTTCCATGTTACCCGTGCCCTTGAACTCCTCGAAGATCACGTCGTCCATGCGCGAACCGGTGTCGATGAGCGCCGTGGCCATGATGGTGACCGAGCCGCCCTCTTCGATGTTGCGCGCAGCGCCGAAGAAGCGCTTCGGCTTCTGCAGCGCGTTCGAGTCGAGACCGCCCGAGAGCACCTTGCCCGACGGAGGCGCCACCGTGTTGTAGGCGCGCGCAAGCCTCGTGATCGAGTCGAGGAGGATGACGACGTCCTTCTTGTGCTCGACGAGCCGCTTGGCCTTCTCGATGACCATCTCGGCGACCTGCACGTGACGCTGCGCCGGTTCGTCGAACGTCGAGGAAATGACCTCGCCGCGGACCGACCGCTGCATGTCGGTCACTTCTTCCGGGCGCTCGTCGATGAGCAGGACGATCAGGTAGACCTCGGGATGATTGGTCGTGATCGACTGCGCGATGCTCTGCAGCAGCATCGTCTTGCCGGTGCGCGGCGGCGCGACAATCAGGCCGCGCTGCCCCTTGCCGATGGGCGTCATCAGGTCCATCACGCGCGCCGACAGGTTGTCGGGGGTGGTCTCGAGACGCAGGCGCTCCTGCGGGTAGAGCGGCGTGAGGTTCTCGAAGAACAGCTTGTTGCGCGCCTGGTCGGGCGATTCGAAGTTGACGGCCTCGACCTTGATCAGCGCGAAGTAGCGCTCGCCGTCCTTGGGCGGCCGCACCTGACCCGACACCGTGTCGCCGGTCTGCAGGTCGAACTTGCGGATCTGGGAAGGCGACACGTAGATGTCGTCCGGCCCGGGCAGGTAGTTGTAGTCGGGCGCGCGCAGGAACCCGAACCCGTCGGGCAGCACCTCGAGGACACCTTCGGAGAACATGAAGCCGCTCTGCTCGGTCTGCGCCTTGAGGATCTGGAAGATCAGATCCTGCTTGCGCATGCCGGTGGCGCCGGCCACGTTCAGATCCTTGGCGACCTGCGTGAGCTTCTGGATGCTCATGTCCTTCAGGTCGTTGATATTGAGGGTCGACCCCTTGCCGGACGGGCGGGGTGGCGCTTCGGCAGCCTGAGCGGCTTCGGGGGAGCCGTTTTCGCCCTGGTCCTGCGGATAGTCAGTGACGGAGGAGGATTCTGCAGGCTGCCGCCCTGCGGAGCGCTTCTGATGATTCGCCATAGCGGTTGGTACGAGACAAGTTATGCGGTTGTTGGTTGGAGTTGGTACGGGATGCGCGGGAGTGGACACCCACGCCGGAATCTGACCCCGGCACTATATCACAATGCCGGCCCTCAGGGGGACCAATATCACCTGTCGCCGAGGGCCATGATCGAGCAGGCCACCATCGGGCGCAGGCCCAGCGCGCGCGCCCGATCGACAACCTCGGGGGCGTCGGCCCCGGGGTTCAGCCACACCTGCCCGATGCGCTTTTCCACCAGTTCGTCGAGCACCGACAGGCCCGCGGCGGGCGGCAGGTAGATCGTCGCTTCGTCGATGGGACCCGGGTAATCCAGCACACTCGCATACGCCCGCTCGCCCTCGACGTCGGTCTCGTGGCGGTTGATGGGCACGACCGTGTAGCCCTGCTCGCGAAAGGCACGCAGGGCCTTGTTGCCGTACTTGCGGCGGTCGCGCGACGCGCCGATGATCGCTATGACAGGCACGTCACTGATCGTAGCATTCGCGCGGCGGCGCGGATTCCGGGAAGATCTTGCCCGGGTTGAGCAGCCCCAGCGGATCGAAGGCCGCCTTCACGCGCCGCATCATCGTCATGGTTGCCTCGTCGATGCCCAGGCCGAGGTAGTGCGCCTTCGTCGTCCCGATGCCGTGCTCCCCGCTGATGGCGCCGCCCAGGGCCACGACGCCTCGGAACAGCTCGGCTTCGGCCTGCCGGGCGCGGCGCATCTGGTCCGGATCGTCGGGCGACGCCATGATGTTCACGTGGATGTTCCCATCCCCCGCGTGACCGAAACTGGGAATCGGCAGCCGGAACTCCGCCTTCAGCCGCTCGACCAGCTCGAAGCACTCGGGCACCCGACCACGTGGCACGACAATGTCGTTGTTGATCTTGAAGCCGGCCACGACCATCAGGGCGTGGGAAATGCCGCGGCGGACGCGCCAGAGCGCATCGCGTTCGGCTTCGTCGACCGCGCGCCGGACTTCCGTGGCTCCGGCCTGGCGGCACGCGGCCGCCACCAGTGGGGCCTCCGCTTCGACCTGCTCGGCCAGCCCGTCCACCTCGAGAATCAGCACGGCGCCGGTGCCTTCCGGCGCGAGGGCGCGGTCGCCAATCGACGCGGCCACGGCGTCGAGCGTGGGACCATCGACAATCTCGAGCGTCGACGGGACGACGCGCGCACGCAGCAGCCCGCTCACGGCCTCGACGGCCTCCCGCACGCTGCGAAACGTCGCGCGCAGCGTGGCAACCGCCGGCGGCCGCGGCACCAGCCGCAGCGTGATGCGCGTGATGATCGCCAGCGTGCCCTCCGACCCGACGAGCAGCTGCGTCAGGTCATAACCCACGACGTTCTTCACGACGCGCCCGCCGGTCCGGATCACTTCCCCATCCATCAGCACCGCTTCGAGGCCGAGGACGTACTGGCGCGTGACACCGTACTTGAACGCCCGCGGCCCACCGGCGCATTCGGCGACGTTGCCGCCGATCGATGAGACGCGAAGGCTGGCCGGATCGGGCGGGTAGAACAGGCCGCGCGCTTCGACCGCGTCCTGCAGGTCGCCGGTGATCACACACGGCTCGACGACAGCCAGCAGGTTGACCTCGTCGATTTCGAGGATGCGGTTCATGCGCTCGAGGCTGAGCACCACGCCGCCGTGCACCGGCACCGCGCCGCCCGAGTACCCCGTGCCCGCCCCTCTCGGCACGAGCGGCACCCGCGCCTCCGTGCAGGCACGCGCGATGTCCGACACCTCGGCGGTGGAAGCCGGGCACACGACGACATCGGCCCGGTAGCCGCGTTCGCGGCCGTCGGCTCCGTACTCGCGCCGCGCGGCCTCGTCGGTCCGCACCCAGTCGACGCCGACGATGGCGCGCATGCGATCGAGGAAGGCGTTGAAGTCGCTCATGAGCGACGCGGGGACTTCTTCGCGAGCGCGGCAGCCACCGGCGGCGCGACGAGGCCGTCGACCGATCCCCCGAACGACGCGATCTCGCGCACGACGCGCGAACTGACGTGCATCGTCGCGGCGGACGGCACCACGAACACCGTCTCGAAGGCCGGATTGAGGTGACGATTGGCGAGCGCGATCGACCACTCGTCGGAGAACTCGCCGGCCGTGCGAGCGCCGCGGACCACGGCGACGGCGCCTCGCCGCGCCACATAGTCGGCGAGCAGCCCGTCGAACTGGTCGACCTCGACGGTCGGCAGTGACGCCGTCAGATCGCGCAGCAGCGCGACCCGCTCCTCGACGCTGAACAGCGGCTGCTTCGCACGATTGTGCAGGACGGCGACGACCACGCGATCGAACAGCCGGACGGCGCGTTCGACAAGGTCGACGTGCCCGAGGGTGGGCGGATCGAAGGAGCCGGCGACAACGGCAAGGCGAGGGGATTGGGACATAGGTGTATCACCCGATGTGTGCAGCCGGCGTATCGTGGGAAACGGCCGCGTAGAAGGCCAGTTGGCTGTCGCCTGCCGCCACCTGCCGTCGGCGCTGCAGGCCGGCGACATCCGACGGCACGTCGCGCCGCCGCGCGTGCTCGAGCACGATCATGCCGCCGGGACGCAACAGCACCGCGGCTTCCGCGAGCACGGCGTCCAGTTCGAGAAAATCGTAGGGTGGGTCGAGCAGCACCAGGTCGAACTGCGGTTCACCGTGAAACCGCCGCGCCAGGCCGATGAAATCGGTGCGGATGATAGCACAGCCGTCCGCGACGCCGCAGGCCTCCACGTTGCGCTTGATGACGGCAATCGCGCGCGGATCGGCATCGACGAACGTCACGTGCGCGGCCCCGCGGCTGAGCGCCTCGAGCCCGACGGCGCCGGTGCCGGCAAACCCGTCGAGCACGCGCCGCCCGGGCGTCTCCACGTCGACCAGGTTGAACAGCGTTTCACGGAGCCGATCGGACGTCGGCCTGACGCCCTTCCCTGCCGGCCCGTGAAGCACGCGCCCCTTCAATCGGCCCGCGATGATTCTCACGCGACACCCACGAGACCGAATCGGCTCGCCCAGTTTGCCGTCAGATAGGGCACGAGTGTGCTGCCCGCCGACTCGTCGCGCATCCAGCGCTCGGCGTCGGTCCGGGCCATCTCCATCAGCGCCCGATCGCGCATCAGGTCGCCGACGCGCAGCGAGGGCAGCCCCGATTGCCGCGTGCCGAAGAAGTCGCCCGGACCGCGCAGCTCGAGATCGCGTTCCGCAATCTCGAAACCGTCGGCGCTCGCGACGAGCGCGTCGATACGCGCACGCCCGGCCTCCGCCAGCCGAGGCGGCGACACCAGCACGCACGTCGACGCGCCGGCGCCGCGGCCGACCCGCCCGCGCAGCTGGTGCAGTTGCGACAGGCCGAACCGCTCGGCGTGCTCGATGACCATGACGGTGGCGTTCGGCACGTCGACGCCGACTTCCACCACCGTGGTCGCCACGAGCACGTGCACGTCGCCGCGCGCAAACGCCGCCATCACCCGTTCCTTCTCTTCCTGCTTCAGGCGCCCGTGCAGCAGCGCCACGACGTACTCGGGAAACACCTCCGCCTGAAGGTGTTCGGCCATTGCCGTCGCCGCGCGCAGGTCGATCTTCTCGGAGTCCTCGACGAGTGGATAGATCACGTAGGCCTGGCGCCCCGCTTCGATGGCTTCCCGCACCAGCGCATAGACCTGTTCGCGACGCGACTCGCCTTTCGCCACCGTGCGGACCGGCTGGCGTCCCGGCGGCAGGTCGCGAATGGTCGACACGTCGAGGTCGCCGAAGGCCGTCAACGCGAGTGTCCGTGGAATCGGCGTCGCGGTCATCACGAGCACGTCCGGGCTGGCGCCCTTCGCACGCAGTGTCGCCCGCTGCATCACGCCGAACCGGTGTTGCTCATCGATGATCACCAGCCCCAGTTCGCGGAACGCCACGTCCTTCTCGACGAGCGCATGCGTACCCACCACGAGATTGACCGCGCCGCTCGCGATCTCGGCGCGCACGCTGCGGCGACGCGCCGCGGCCACGCTTCCCGTGAGGGAGGCAATGCGGAACCGCGACTTGTCGAGCGTACGCCGGATGGTCAGGTAGTGCTGGTCGGCGAGGATTTCGGTGGGCGCCATGAACGCCACCTGCAGGCCGTTCTCCATCGCCACCAGCGCCGCGATGAGCGCCACCATCGTCTTGCCCGATCCGACATCGCCCTGGAGCAGGCGATTCATCGGCTCGGGCCGCTTCATGTCCTCGACGATGTCGCGCAGCGCGGCTTTCTGCCCGGTGGTGAGCTTGAACGGCAGCACCTGCCGCGCGGCATCCCGGATCCGATCGTCGATGACGACCGGCCTCGCCTTGCGTTCGCCGCGGTTGCGCGCGCGCCGCAGGCACACGCCCGCCTGGAACAGGAAGAACTCCTCGAAAATCAGCCGCTGCTGGGCATCCGTTCTGAACTCGTTCAAGGCCTCGAGCGGCGCATCAGGCGGCGGAAAATGCGCGGCCACGAGCGCCTGCCGACGCGGCATCAGGCCACGCGCCTCGCGCACCGATCGTGGAACCGCGTCGAACACGTCGTCGGGCAGGTCCGCCAGCACGCGGTGGATGAGCGTGCGCTGGATGCGCGGCGTGAGCGTTCCGGCCTTCTCGTACACCGGAACGATGCGCGCCGTGTGCACGGTCGCATCCGCATCGTCGGCGTCATCGCGCAGCATCTCGTAGTCCGGATTGCTGATCTGCAGGCCCTGGCGGAACTCCACCGTGCCGTGCAGCACGACCGGCTGGCCCGGATGAAACACGTCCTTCAGGAACGCCTGGTTGGGGAAGACCGCCCGCGCCGGCCCGCTCGCATCGCGCACGACGAGTTCGAACAGGCGGAAGCCGGGACGACGCGTGGGACGAATGCCGGAGGTGACGACCTCGCCGATGACCGTCACCGTCTGGCCGGGGCGGATGGCCGCCATCGGCACGACTTCGGCGCGGTTCTCGTACCGGCGCGGCAGTCGCAGCAGCAGGTCCTCGACGGTGTGCACCCCGATGCGTTGGAAATCGGCGGCGCGCCGCGGCCCGACGCCACGGAGAAACTGAAGGGGTGTGCTGAGCAGGTCGGTCGACACTCGTGACGCTACTGGACGATGACCGCCCGGCCCGGTGTCGTCTCGACGGCGCGGATCGCCGAGGGCAACTCGAAGGGCTGATCGAGCCGGAACCCTGCCGGCTGCTCGGGCGATCGCGAGTAGTAGCTCACCAGCTCCTGCAGCACCGTGCGCGGCACGGCCACGCCGCCGAGCGTGACGGTGTCGATCGTCAGCACACCCAGGCCGTTCGACGCCTGCAGCGTGCCGGTGCCCGTCACTTCCATCTTCCCGCCAACCCAGGCCAGCGGATCGAGCCAGCCCCGTTCCTTCGGCTTGAGCGCCTGGTCGAGATCCACGATCGCGCGCGCCTGCACACGGCCCGCGCGGTCGAACGTGAGGCGCGGCTCGATGACACCCTCCGGGAGGAAGGCCGGACCGTGAATGCGGAAATACGCGTTCACCTCGCGCTCGGTGAATGTCGTGCGCAGCGCGGCCGTCGGCCTCGGTGCGGCCGATTCACCGCGGGCGATGATGGCCGCCAGCTTGTCGATGACGCGGCCAGCCTCGGTGCGCGCGGCTGCGTCCTGCGCCAGAGCGCCGCCGGCAGCAGCGCACATGACGGCGACGGCGAGCGTCAATCGAAGGGACCGCATAACGCCATTTTACGGCTTCTCGAACGGACGGGCGCGAGCGAGGTTCGCCCGAACGTCAGCGCCGGTCCCGGGCCCGCCGGCCAGGAGCGCTTCGACTTCCTCGACGGTCGGCACCCCGGCCTGTGCCCCCACCACGCGGCAGTTGAGCGCGGCGGTCGCTCCGGCGAACCGCAGCACGCCCTCGACGGTCATCGGGCGGCGTCGGCCGACGAGCGCCGCAGCAAGGCCGGCTCGAAAAGCATCGCCGGCACCCGTCGTATCCAGGACCTGCACGCCAAAGGCGGGCGTCGCGATCAGGCGGCCGCCGCAGAACGCCAGCGAACCCGCCTCACCGCGCGTCGCGATCACGATTGACGCCCGCGGATACCGCACGGACAGCATCGCCACGCCATCGGCGGGATCGGAGGCGCCCGTCAGGGTTCGCACGAACGACTCGGGCACGACGACGACATCGATCTCCTGCAGCAGCCGGTCGACGTCCGGCGACGGGCGGTCGGCATCGACGATGCTGATGACACCCGCGCGCCGGGCCACCTGCGCGGCATGTCGCGCCGCGGCGGGGTGTGTCGCGTCAACGAGCAGCACACGGGCCGACGTGATCGCCTCGTCCGCGATCTCACCGGGTTCGATCAGGAGCGTGGTATCGCGATGCTCGTAGACGGCGCGGTCACCGGACGGGTCGACGAGAATGATGGCCGTGCGACAGGCGGTGTTGCGTCCGATGCTCACGACCTCGACGCCGGCCGCATCGAGGGGCGCCCGGGCGAGCCGGCTCCAGTCGTCGCTGCCGAACGCGCCGATGTAACGGGTCCTGACGCCAAGGCGCGCACAGGCCAGGGCCGCGGTGGCCATCTGCCCACCGGGTTGCATGCGAAACCGCGTCAGTACCTGCTTGCCGGCCTGGCCCTCATCGCCACCGCCAACGGTGCCTACGAAGTCGAGGCTGTTCTCGCCGAGCGCGACAACGTCGATCGGCGCGTCGGCCTCCCGAACGACAAACGGTAGTTGCATCTTCGTCCCTGATGGCGTCGCCGGCGGTTACCGGTCGAAGCCAACATAAGTGTGATCGCGCCGACAAAATGGAAATTGACGGCCGGGAAAAGGTGCTGCGGGAAGCACGCCTTCGTCGGTCAAGGTACGTCGCGACAGGTACGACATTTGCGAGATACTCGGATGGTCCAGTCTGCCCGAGCCATGGAAGAATCACCAAAACCGTTGCCGTTTCGGTCGCGCCGGCGCTTTCCGCGCATCGAAGTGCTCGAGATGGTCGAGGGGCGTCGCGTGCCGCTCGACGTCCCGATGAAGGTGCGCGATCTGAGCCAGGGCGGCTTCTCCGCCGAAAGCTCGGTGCCGTTTCCGCCCGGGACGCGTCATCATTTCCGATTCTCGGCCGTCACCCAGGATCGCGAAGTGTCGCTCAGTGCCACGGTGGTGCACTGCCGCCTGGCCAAAGCGGATGCCGACGGCAACTACACCTACATCACGGGATTCGAGTTCCTCGCCGACGAGGTGGCCGACAAGTCCATTGCGGCCCTCATCGACACGCTCGCCTCTGTTCTCGCACTCGACTGAGCCCGCCGGCTCGTCGTCTCAGCCCGCGTCGGTCACATGCGCGGCGGTCGATCCTTCCGGCCACGCGATGGTGAGGACGAACGCACTGTCGGCCAGGGCTTCGACTTCGTGCGGGACGGATCGATCGAGCGCGAGCAGCCGGCCGGCCGGCGTGTCGAAAACGCGATCGGCGGCATGCACCCGAAGGTGCCCCGAAATCGCGTGGATGGTGATGCGACCCGCGGTCTCGTGCTCGGGGATGCGTCCGCCGGCGCGCATGGCGATCAACACCACACGCAGCGACGGATACTTCACGAGCGTGCGTGCCCGATGTGCGGCTCCCGACGCGGACAATTCGCGATCGAGCTGCAGCAGTTCGGCTCCGAAATCGAACTCCAGATACGTACCCGCAAGCGGGGCGGAATGCGGCCTCATTGCAACGGCTCCTTTCGCAGGCACCGTATCACCATCGTCGCGGCGACGCGAACGCGCGGCGGGTGACGCGTGTCCGGGGCCACTGTTTCCGTGTCCGAGGCGCCCGGCAATTCGAGCCTGCGCACCGCGTCGCGGCAGGCGGTAGAATCGCGCCTTCACCCGCACGCACGGACTGGAGGCACGATGGCCGGCCGCACCCGCGTTCTCATCGCCGTTGTCTGGACGCTCTCGCTGATCGCTGTCGCGCACTGGAGTGCGCGAGCCCAGACGGTCCCGCCGCCTGG
>JBIQJY010000091.1:0-8842 GCA_044507065.1 Acidobacteriota bacterium | reverse complement strand
ACGCCCCTGGAAATGAGTGACGCGCCGCCGCCGGATGGATACACTGCGTGCGCACGGCCGCCTGCCGCCGGTCGTCCCCTGGAGGATTGTCCCATGCATCGCCGCCACTTCCTGAAGTCCGCAAGCGCCGCCCTCGCGCTGTCAGCCATGCCGGCCTACGCGCAGCAACTGGCCGACACACGCAAACGCGTGGCCCTCATCGGCTCGGGGTGGTACGGCAAGACCGACCTGCTGCGCCTCGTCCAGGTCGCACCCGTCGATGTCGTCTCGCTCTGCGACGTCGACAGCAACATGCTGGCCGAGGCCGCCGCGCTCGTGGCCACACGCCAGGCATCGAAGCGGACGCCGCGCACCTTCACGGACTACCGCCAACTGCTGGCCGAGCGTGACGTCGACATCGTACTGGTCGATACGCCCGATCACTGGCACGCGCTGCCGGCCATCGAGGCCATGAAGGCCGGCATGGACGTGTGGGTGCAGAAGCCCATCAGCGTCGACGTCGTCGAAGGCCAGGCGATGCTGGCGGCCGCGCGGAAGTACAACCGTGTCGTGCAGGTCGGGATGCAGCGACGCAGCACGCCGCACCTGATCAACGCGCGCGACCGCATCATCCGCGAGGGCCGGCTCGGCAGGATTGGCCTCGTCGAGATCTACTGCTACTACGAGATGCGCGCGCGGCAGAATCCCCCGGACAGCGCGCCCCCGGCCCATCTCGACTACGAGATGTGGACGGGCCCGGCCCCCATGCTGCCCTACAACTCGCTGGTGCACCCGCGCTCGTGGCGGGCCTACATGGAATACGGCAACGGCATCGTCGGTGACATGTGCGTCCACATGCTCGACATGGTCCGCTGGATGCTCGACCTCGGGATGCCGACCCGGATCGATTCGACAGGCGGCATCCTGATTGACAAGGCCTCGCGCGCCAACATCAGCGACACGCAGACCGCGTCGTTCGACTTCCCCGACCTGCGCGTCGTCTGGACCCACCGCAGCTGGGGCACGCCGCCCGATCCCGAATACCCGTGGGGTGCGACGTTCTATGGCGACCGCGGGACCCTGCGCGCGAGCGTGATGGGCTACGACTTCCGCCCCAAGGGTGCCAGCAACGGCCAGCCGGTACACGAGGATGTGACCTACGAGTTCGAGCAGTATCCGGAAGACCGGACCGAAAAGGATCTCGAGACGCACGTTGCGCCGGCCATTCGCGGACACATGCGCAACTTCCTGTCGTGCATCGATTCACGGCAGCGGCCGGTGGCCGACATCGAGGAAGGCTACATCTCGGCCACGGCCTGCATCCTCGCGAACCTGTCGATGCAGCTCGGGCGTTCGCTCACCTGGGATCATGCGGCCGGACGGGTGGTGGGCGACGAGGAAGCCAACGCGCTGCTGCGGCGGCCGTACCGTGCGCCCTGGGTGCACCCGGACCCGGCGACTGTCTGAGCGACGCCGGCGTCATGCACCCGGCGCCGCCGGCGGAATGGGCGTCGGCGGCTGCGGAGGTGCGGGAGGAATCGGCACCGGCTGGCCAGGCGATGGCGGAGCGGGCGGCACCGGGTCCGGGCCGCCGGGTTGAGGCGGCGTCGGCGGCACCGGATCGGGAGCGCCCGGTTCAGGCGGTGCGGGGGGTACGGGATCGGGACTGCCGGGTTCGGGTGGGGTCGGCGGCACCGGCTCCGGATCACCCGGCTCGGGACGCGCCGGTGGCACGGGCTGGCGTCCCGGCTGATCGGGCGGGACCCAGGCGCCATCCTCACAGGTCCAGTCGCTGCCGGGCGCGGGCGGCGGGCACTCGTCGCGCGGCGACTGGGTCGCGGTCGCCCGTGCGGGGTTCGCGCCGGCAATCACCCACAAGCCATCCTGACAGACGAGCGACGGGCCGGGCTGCTCGGTCAGGCAGCCGGCCGCGCGATCGGTCCGCCCGCCTCCCGCCGCGAGTGGCGCAGCCGGCGGTCCGAGCTGCCACTTGCCGTCGCGACAGGCCCAGCTCGGCCCCGGCGACGACTCCTCACAGGCGAGCGGATCGACGGCCGGTTCGGCCGACGACGGCAGGTTCGACGCCGCGCCCACCGCTCGCGGTCGGGGCGGCGTCAGCGACGCTTCCTCGACGGATTCGCTGACCGTCTCGACACGCGGGGCTCCGCGCTCTGCGGCAACCCAGGCACCGGTCACGGCCAGGACAACGATCGCGAACGCGGTGCCGGCCTGGCGGCGGACTTCTCGTGTCATGGTGGCCTCCCGTCGACGGACTAACGCATCAAGAAGCGTTCCGGCCGTCCCCGTCGCCCGGCGCGCAGCGGACGCCATCGGCAGGGCATCGACCTGCCAAGTGTGAACCCCATGCTGGGTCAGATTGGCGTTGGGGGCGTGCCACCGACAGGCGCGCGGCAATGCTGGTGGCGGGCGCTTACGGCCGGCCCGACACGCGCAGCACGAACCCTTCGGCGTCGAGGGCGCGCCGCGCAGCGGCTTCGTCGGCCGGTGCGACGTAGAAGAAGGCACCCATCCGCTCGGTGCGGAAGATGAAGCCCACCGACAGGACGTCGGTTTCGACGACGTAGTCGATGCCGGCGGCCGAGAGCAACGCTTCGGCGCGACGCGCGTGGCGCAGCTTGCGGGCCGCGTACACCAGCACCGGATCGATATCGTCGAATGTCTCGGGCTCAATGCGCACGACTGCGCTCTCCTGCACCCCGCGGCGACGGCGTGAGGCTCCAGCATACCCGGACTCTTACGTAAGTCTTACATTCACTGCTGCCGCCAGTTGCTAAGGTGAATCCTCGGGTTGCCGCATCTGGCGCAAACCGACGGGAGACGACGACGAATGAGCACGGCGACAGCAACAACGGGCAAGGTACGACGTTCCGGGGGCACGGCCACGATGGCCGGTGCGCGAGCCAATCGTTACGACAGCGTGGCCTGGGTCACCGCCGGGTTCATGACGCTGTTTCACGTGTTCGCGGTGATGGCGCTGCTCGACTTCACCTGGTCCGGACTGGTCGTCCTGCTCGTCACCTACTACATCTCGCTCGTCTTCGGCATCGGCATGTCGTATCACCGCCTGCTCACGCACCGGTCGTACAAGACGCCGAAGCTCATCGAATATTTCCTCACGGTGTGCGCCACGCTCTCGCTCGAGGGCGGGCCGATGTTCTGGGTGGCCACGCATCGACGACACCATCAGCATTCCGACGCCGACCTCGATCCGCACACGCCGCGGCACGGCGGCTTCTGGGCGCATATGGGCTGGATCATGTTCGGCCACAGCGAGCACAACGAAGTCAACGTCATGTCGAAGTACGCGCCCGACCTGGGGCGCGATCGGTTCCACGTCTGGCTCAGCCGCTACCACTGGCTGCCGCTGACCGCGCTCGGCCTTGGTCTCTGGGCCGTCGGCGGCTGGAACTGGGTGCTCTGGGGCGTGTTCCTCCGGACGACCATCGGCCTGCACGCCACATGGCTGGTCAACTCGGCCACGCACATGTGGGGGTCGCGCCGATTCGAGACCCGCGACGATTCGCGCAACAACTGGTGGGTGGCCCTGCTGACGTTCGGTGAGGGCTGGCACAACAATCACCACGCGCATCCGACGTCGGCCGCGCACGGGCTCGCCTGGTACGAGCTGGACGTCACCTACTGGCACATCCGGCTGCTCGAGAAGCTGGGCCTTGCCACCAACGTCCGCCGCGTGTCGCTCGACGAGGACGTCGAACAGGCCGCCTGATCGTCGCCCGGGCGAAGTCGCCGGGGTATCCTTGCGGGGTGACCGTGCCTCCCGGACGGCGGGGTGCCATCGCCTTCTTCGTCACGTTCGGCGTCTGCCTCGTCTCGCTCGCCATCGCGCTGAACGTCGGCTGGATCGTGCTCACCTGGCGCCAGGTGGCGCCGCTGCTGATTGGCGTCTTCGTCTTTGCCGCCATCATCACGGGGCTCATCCTGAACACCACGTATCTCGTGCGTGAGATTCGCCGGAACGAGCAGCACGATGCCTTCGTCAACGCGGTCACGCACGAGTTGAAGACGCCAGTCACCTCCATCCGGCTGCACCTCGACACGCTGCGCACGCGCAGCGAGACACTCGACGAGGCGCGGCGGCAGGAGTTCTACGACGTGATGCTCCACGACAGTTCGCGCCTGCTCCACACGATCGAGCAGGTGCTGCGCACCGGCCAGGTCAGCCGCGCGCCGCTGCACAAGGCGCGGTTCGACCTGCGCGCCCTCGTCGAGGAGCAGGTGGCCCTGGGCCTGACCCGTCGTCAACTGCCGCCCGACGTCATCCGCCTCGAACGCGTGCCGGACGACCCTGTCGAGGTCGTCGGAGACAAGTTCGAGCTTGGCAGTGCCGTGATGAACCTGATTGACAACGCCGTGAAGTACTCCGGCGAACACGGCCGCGTGGACGTCACGGTGAGCCGGCAGGGCCGACGCGTGGTGGTCCGCGTCTCGGACAACGGCCCCGGCGTGCCGGCCTCGGAAATCAAGCACGTTTTCAAGCGTTTCTACCGCGTTCCCGGTCCGCTCACGCAGCGCGTCAAGGGCACGGGGCTGGGATTGTTCATCGTCCAGACGGTGGCGCGGCGGCACGGCGGCCGCGCCTACGCCACGCCGAACGGATCGGGCCGCGGCACGACGTTCGCCCTGGAACTCCCCGCCGAGTCCTCCACCACCTGATCAATGGCGTCCCTGCTCGTCGTCGAAGACGAACCGCACATCGCTTCCGGGCTGCGCTTCAATCTCGAGGCCGAGGGGCACGAGGTCCAGGCGGTCGAAACCGGCGAGGCCGCACTCGACGCGGTCGCCAGCCGTCCCGGTGGATTCGACTGCGTCATCCTCGACGTCATGCTGCCGGGCATCGACGGCTTCGAGGTCGCGACGACGCTGCGCGCGCGTGGCCATTTCAGCCCCATTCTGATGTTGACCGCACGCGGCCGCGCCGAGGACGTGCTGCGCGGGTTCGAGGCAGGCGCCGATGACTACCTGCCCAAGCCGTTCGAGCTCGACATCCTGATCGCCCGGGTGCACGCGCTCGTGCGACGCCACGGCTGGCAGCGGCAGGTGCCCCCCGCCGAGGCCCGCGCGGACGACCGCTTCGTGTTCGCCGGCAAGACCGTGGACTTCGACGCCCTCGAACTGCGCGTCGGCGACCGCGTTCATCCGCTGACGCTGATGGAGGCCAACCTCCTGCGCTATCTCGTGGAGCGCGACGGACAGGTCGTCTCGCGCAAGAACATTCTCGAGGACGTCTGGAACCTGCGCGAAGACACCGACACGCGCGCCATCGATCACTTCATCGCCCGCCTGCGCAAGTACATCGAGGACGCGCCGGCCAACCCGCGCCACGTTCTCACCGTGCGCGGCGTGGGCTATCGGTTCACGTCGCAGGGCCGCGAGTAGCCCACCCGTCTGCCGGGTTGCCCGCCGCCACGGTTCCGGCTTAGTGTTTGAACGCAATCAACCCAGCCAGGGAGTCCCGATCATGAGACAGCGTTCGATGATGACGGTGGTGGCCGTCGCGATGGTGGCCTCGGTCTCTGCCGGTGCGCAGACAATCCCGGACGTCGACCTGCCGTCGAGCCCGCGCGGCCTGGCCGCCATCCAGGTTGCCGGCACCTGGGTCGACTCGCCGAACGGCCGGCAGTACCGGGACGGCAAGTGGATTACGGTCGACTACGGTCGGCCGATCCTGCGCGGCCGCACGAACATCTTCGGCAGCGGCGCGGACTACGGAGTGGCCATTTCCGACGGATCGGCGGTGTGGCGCGCGGGCGCGAACGAAACCACGAGGCTGACCACCCAGGTGCCGCTCCGCTTCGGGACGTCGAGCGTACCCCCCGGGGTCTATAACGTGATGGTCGATCTCAAGGGCGGCGCCTGGACGCTCGTCCTGTCGAACCAGCCCATCCAGCCGCGGTACGATCCGACCGACAAGATCAACCTGTACGGCTCGTACAACTACGACCCGAAGTTCGACGTCCTGCGCGCTCCGATGATGGTCGATGAGGCACCGGTTTCGTTCGAGCAGTTCACGCTCGACTTCATCGACGTGACACCCACCGGCGGCACGCTGCTGATGGTCTGGGAGCGGACGGTCGCCCTGGTGCCCTTCACCTGGTGACCCGGGCCGACTACGTCCGCAGGTCCTTCCACACCCAGGTCGGCCGCGCCGGTGCGGTGGCCAGGTCGGCGCGCTGGCCGATGCCCGTCTCGATCAGGACCGAGTCGATGCCCGCGTTGACGGCACCGAGGATGTCGGTACCGAACTGATCGCCGACCATCACGACACGACGCCGGTCGACGGGTTCGACGCGCGCCAGCGCTTCGTCGAACATGGGCGCGTGCGGTTTGCCCAGCGGCTCGAACCGGTGGGCGCCCTCGGGGTCGCGCAGCGCGATGACCGCCTCGAGCATCGCGGCCACGGCGCCTGCCGTGACGGCAAACGTGCCGGCATCGCTGGGATAGACGATGTCGGGGTTGGGCAGAATGAAACGCATCGGCCGTCCGTTGCCGACGCGTCGCAGGAGCATCGAGACCAGCCGGTTGATCGTCGCGACGTGCGGGGCCCCGGGATCGTCAGTGACGCCGCACACCACACACACGTCCGCCCGGTCATCGTCAGGCTCGACGACCACGCCGCCCGCGTCGCGGACGTACTGGCGCGAATCCTCCGTGCCCAGTACGACACATGGCGCGCCGACCAGTCCCTCCCGCCGGAAATGGCCCGTCAGGAGCGCCCCCGACGTGAGCAGGCGGGTGTCGTCGACCGGCAGGCCGAAACCGCTGTAGTGCCGTGCGCTCGTCGCTACCGATCGCGACGCATCATTGGTGGCAATGAACCACTGCTTGCCGGCGTCGGTGAGCCGGTGCAGGAACTCCCGGGCGCCATCGATCGGCCCGGCAGAGGTGACGAGCACGCCGTAGGCGTCGAGCAGGAAGACATCGTAGCGCTCCAGCAGGACGTGGGCAGTGGCAACAGCGGGCGGTGCGGATAACATCGAATCCATGATTACGGTCTACCAGTATCCCCGGTGCAGCACGTGTCGGAAAGCGCTGGCGTGGCTCGACGCACGCGGCCTCGCCTACAACGCCATCGACATCGTGGCATCGCCGCCATCGGCCGCAACGCTGCGGCGGCTGCATCTGCAGTCAGGCCTCCCGCTTGCGAAGTTCTTCAACACGTCAGGCGAGAGCTACCGAGCCGGCGGCTTCAGGGACAGGCTGAAGACCATGAGCGACGCGGCGGCGTACGCGGCGCTGGCCGCGGACGGCAAGCTGATCAAGCGGCCGCTGGTCGATGCCCCGGGCACCACCCTGGTCGGCTTCAACGAAGCCGAGTGGGCGCGCAGGCTGCGCGCACGGTGAAGCGCCCGGTACGTGGCCCGCTTACGGGCGCTTGATCTCGACCTCGATGACGCGCATGGGGCCAGGACCACCGCTGGCCACCATGTGGCGTGCGTTGGCCTCGCGGAACCCCACGCTGCCCGCGGCAAACTCGACCACTTCCACCTTGCCGTCCGGGTCGGTGAAGCGCAGCGACCCGGGCGTCAGAATCACGCCAACGTGTGCCAGGTCGTGGGTGTGCATGCCGGTGTCGGCGACGCCGGCCGGGAACGTCACGTCCTTGACGCGGACCATGTCGTTCTCGAGCACGACGCGGCTCTCGTACTTCTGTGCGTCGGCAGCCTGAGCCGCCGTCGGCGCGACCAGCCTCCCGGCACCAACGGTCCCCGCCACCCCCATCGCCATCCCCAGCCCCAACACTCCCCAGTTCTTCAGCGTCATCACAGTCCTCCGCCCAACAGCATACGGGCCCTGCCCGCGGCCGTGGCGCTCTGACCCACCAACCCATTGTCTTCAGTAGCTCGTAGCGCGCACGGCCTGCCGAAGCGCGACGAAGTGGCGCACGAAATCCTCCGGTCGACAGTGCGCGTTGAGACCGCTCGTATTCGGGAGCAGCCAGACACGCGTTTCGCCGATGGTGCGATCCTGGCGGCCCGGAGCGGCGCGCCGGTCGGCGAATGCGCTGCGATAGGCCCCCACTCCGAGCACGGCGAGCCATTGCGGCTTGTATCGCACGATCTTCGCTTCGAGCACGACGCGCCCCGCGGCAATCTCGTCCGCCGACAACTGGTCGGCGCGGGCCGTTGCGCGCATCACGAGATTGGTGATTCCGCACCCGAACTGCGGCAGCAGGCCGCTTTCCGATGCCGTCAGCAGCCGGTCGGTGAAACCCGACGCATACAGGCTGGGCCAGAACCGGTTGCCGGGTCCGGCGAAATGGTAGCCGGCCAACGCGGAGCGCATGCCCGGATTGATCCCGCAGAACACGACACCGAGGCCGCGCGCCAGGACGTCGGGCACCGGCTGTTCGACCGTCGCGGCGATCGCGGCCCGGTGCGTGCGGGCGGATCGATCGGCCGGCGGCCCTGATGACATCCGTTCATTTGCTCACATCCCGGCTGGGCCCTGCAATGTCCTGCGATCGACGCAGCCGACTGGACACCTCCGCTAGACTGGACTTCATGCACATCACGATGGTGAAGAAGACGCTCGCTGACGGATCGGACTGCCGCAAGTGCGCCGAGGCGACCGAGCACCTGCGGTCGCGGGGGCTGTGGGATCGCATCGACGAGGTCGTCTGGGCGCACGAGGGCGATCCGGCGAGCGCCGGCATGCTGCTCGGCACGTCACTCGGCATCGACCGCGCGCCCTTCTTCATCGTGCGCGCCGACGACGGCGGCGAGACGGTCTATACGAGCGTGCTGCAGCTGGTGCGCGAGCGGCTGGGGCAGCCGGTCACCGCCGGGCAGCAGGCCCAGGCGATCGACGTCGATGACATCGG
>JBIQJY010000090.1:0-8863 GCA_044507065.1 Acidobacteriota bacterium | reverse complement strand
CCCGCCGCTCGTCCTCGGTGGCCGCGGCCGTTGCCGCGTCAATCAGCGCGTCGACCTCGGCGTTGGCGTAGTGCGCGCGGTTGAACCCGACCGGCGGTATCTGCGACGAGTGGAAGACCCGCCGGAGGATGTCCGGATCGGCCACCGACCCGCCCACGAAGATGAGCGTGTAGAGCTGCACGTTGCCGCGGACGACGTCCGCAAAGAGCGTGACGAACTCGTATGACCGCAGCTCGAGGTCGATGCCGACGCGCCGCAGCTGGTCCTGGAGCACGGCCGCCTGCAGCCGGTAGGCCTCCGTCGTCGACGTCTTGAGCGTCAGCCGCAGTCGCGGCGCCGGGCCATCGCCGTCCGGATCGGGAAACCCCGCCTGGTCGAGCAGCGCCATCGCGCGCGTCGGATCGTAGTCGAACGCCTGCAGGTCGTCGGTATGGGCCCACGACATCGGCGGGATGATGCCGGCGGCCGCGCGGGCCTGTCCGCGCCGCAGGTGCTGCACGATGTCCTCGCGGTTGATCGCGTAGGCGAGCGCCTGCCGGACCCGCACGTCGGCCAGCACCGGATCGCGCAGGTTCAGGCCGACATACGCGTAGTCGGTTCCCGGAGCGGTCACGACCTGCACGTGATGGCGTTCCTGCAATCCGTGGATGAGGTCCGGCGACAGGTCGTTGACGACGATGTCCACGCTGCCATTGCGGAGTTCCAGGCCGCGCATCGTCTCGTCGGGCACCACCTTCACGGTCAGGCCGCTGTTGAGCGGACCGCCGCGATAGTACCCGTCGAATGCGGCAAGCTCGACGCGGTCGTCGGGCACGAAAGCAACGATGCGGTAGGGACCGCTCCCGACCGGATTGCGCGCCAGCTCCGCCCCTCCGCCCTCGGGTACGATGCCCATGTTCGTGAGGTTGGCAGGGAAGGCGGCCGACGGCGTCTTCAGCGTGAACAGGACGGTGTGCCGATCGACGGCCTCGACGCTCTCGACGTTGGTGTAGGCGCCTTTGCGGCCCGAGACGAACGTCGGATCGAGAAACCGCCGGTAGGTGTAGACGACATCGGTCGACGTCAGCTCGCGCCCGTCGTGGAATCGCACGCCGGGCGGGAGCGTGATGCGATAGTGCTGCGCGTCGGTCGTTTCGATGGATGTCGCCAGGTCCGGCATGACCCGCAGGTCGGGGCCGATGCGCGCAAGCGAGCTGTAGAGCAGCTGGTGAATGCGCTGCGACGTTTCGTCGAGCCCGACACCGGGATCCAGATTGGTCGGCGAATTGGCGACCGCGACGACGAGGTGGTCGGCGGCAGGCGCGGGCGGGGCCGTGCAGGCCGCGAGGGCCAGCAGCACGGTGACCGCCGAGGCGAGCCGCATCAGTCGCCGGCCTCGCCCTTGAGCGTCGCCAGCAGGTTCAGGGCCTCGATTGGCGTCAGCCGATCGATATCCAGCTGGCGCAGCCGCTCGACCACCGGGTGGATCTCCACCGCCGGCTGGAAGAGTGCGAGCTGTCGCTGCTCGGCCGCCGGCGCGCCGCTCAGGCTGGGGCGCCCGCCGCGCTGCAGTTCGTCCTGCTCGAGCGACTTGAGAATTTCCGAGGCACGCCGCACGACGGTGGGCGGCAGGCCGGCCAGCCGCGCGACCTGGATGCCGTAGCTGCGATCGGACCGGCCCGGCACGATCTTGTGCAGGAAGATGATCTCGTCGCGGAACTCGCGGGCCGCCACGTGCTGATTGACGACGCCGGGCAGGCTGTCGGCCAGGTCGGTCAGCTCGTGGTAGTGCGTGGCGAAGATGGTCTTGGGGCGGGCGCGGTCATTCGACGCGAGATGCTCGGCCACCGCCCACGCGAGGCTGAGGCCGTCGAACGTCGCGGTGCCGCGCCCGATCTCGTCGAGGATCACGAGGCTCCTGCTGGTGGCCGCGT
The DNA here is from genome assembly GCA_044507065.1 of Acidobacteriota bacterium. Lineage (GTDB taxonomy): Bacteria > Acidobacteriota > Vicinamibacteria > Vicinamibacterales > SCN-69-37 > SCN-69-37. Next base: position 6,950 of record JBIQJY010000090.1, on the reverse strand, counting down.
GAAGAATCGCGGCCGTCTCCTGCATCTCGACCATGAACGTCGACTGGCCGCGCGCGATGTTGTCCGAGGCGCCGACGCGCGCGAAGATGCGGTCGATGGTGGCGAGTTTGGCGCTGCGCGCCGGGACGAACGAGCCGGCCTGGGCCATCAGGGCCAGGAGCGCCACCTGCCGGAGGTAGGTCGACTTGCCACCCATGTTCGGCCCGGTGAGGATGACGACCTGCGAGGCGACCGCGTCGAGGTGGACGTCGTTCGGGACGAAGGCCCCCGACACCGTGCCTTCGACGACCGGATGCCGCGCATCCACCGCGTGGAACTCGTCGCCGTCGTGCAGGAAGGGTTTCGTGAAGTTCGACGAGTGAGCGGTGTCGGCGAGCGCAGACAGCACGTCGAGCGTGGCAACGGCGCGCGCGGTGTCGAGGATACGGGGCGCTTCGGCCGCCACGTCGCGCCGCAGCGCCTCGAACAGCTCGATCTCGCGCGCGACAAGTTTCTCGTCGGCGCCGAGGATCTTCTCCTCGTACTCCTTGAGTGCCGGGGTCATGAAGCGCTCGCCGCCGGCCACCGTCTGCTTGCGGATGTAGTCGGCGGGGACGGCGCCCAGGTTCGACTTCGAGATCTCGATGTAATAGCCGAATACGCGGTTGTACCGGATCTTCAGGGACGCGACGCCGGTCCGTGCGCGCTCCTGTTCTTCCATCGCGGCAATGGCCTCGCGCCCGCCGCGGCTGATGGCGCGGATCTCGTCGAGGTCGGCATCGAACCCGTCGCGGATCAGTCCGCCGTCGCGTGCGAGGGCAGGTGGTTCGTCGACCAGGGCCGCTGCGATCCGGTCGCGCACGTCGGCGAGCTCGTCGATCTCGGCGCGCAGGCTCGTGGTGAGCGGCGCCTGCAGTTCGGCGATGACGCTGCGCACGCGCGGCAGCAGCCGCAGCGATTCGGCCAGCGACGTCAGGTCGCGCGGGCCCGCGGTGCCCATCGACACCCGCGCCACGAGCCGCTCGAGGTCCTGGACGCCGCGCAGCGCCTCGCGCAGTTTGCCGCGTTCGGCCGCCCGATACGCGAAGTCCTCCACGGCATCGAGCCGATCCTGGATGCGGGCCAGCGTCACGAGGGGGCGCACGAGCCATTGGCGCAGCAGCCGCCCGCCCATCGCGGTGACGGTGCGGTCGACCGCGTCGAGCAGCGACCCGCGGCGGCCGCCGTCGACGCCCTCGATCACGTTCAGGTGCTTCAGCGTCACCGGATCGATCAGGACGGCGTCGGACGCCACGAGCAGGCGGATGTCGCGCACGTGCGTCAGCTCGATGCGCTGCGTCGCCGCGAGGTAGGACAGGACCGCGCCGGCGGCCGACACGGCAGCCGTGGCGCGTTCGAGCCCATGCCCCTCGAGCGAGGCGGTGTGCAGTTGCTGGCAGAGCACTTCGCGGGCGCCGGCCGGCTCGAACGTCCAGGCATCGACGCGCGTGACGCGCGTGTCGGGCAGGTGCGCCAGCAGCGGCGTGACATCCACGTCCTCGGCCGTCAGCAGTTCGCGAGGCCGCAGCAGTGAGAGCTCCGCGGCCAGCGCGGCGTCCCGGCCGGCGCCGGCGAACTCGGCCGCCGAGAACTCGCCCGTCGACACGTCGAGACACGCCATGCCCCAGGTCGTTGCACCGACGGGCGCGACGGCCACGAGAAATGCCGGTTCGCGCGCCTCCAGGTACGAGGCATCGGTGAACGTGCCGGGGGAGACCACACGCGTCACCTCGCGCTTGACGAGCCCCCTGGCCTTGCGCGGGTCCTCCACCTGATCGCAGATCGCCACGCGATAGCCCTTCCTGACCAGCCGCGCCAGGTAGGTATCCATCGCATGGAAGGGCAGCCCGCACATGGGAATCGACGTGCCGTGGGCGTCCTTCGCGCGGGAGGTGAGGGTCAGTTCGAGCACGCGCGATGCCGTCAGCGCGTCCTCGTAGAACATCTCGTAGAAGTCACCCATCCGGAAGAACACGATCGCGTCGCGGTGCTCGCGCTTCACGTCGAGGTACTGCCGCATGGCCGGCGTCGCCGTCGTCACGGCGGGGGCGGAAGGTGGCGAAGGGGGCGATGTGGACACGGACGGGAAGAACCGGGAAACACGCGGTCGAACGGGGGTAACGGTACAGGCGGAGTATAACATTCCGTCATGGTCGTTCTGGCGCTCGAGACAGTCACACGCGACGGCAGCGTCGCGTTGTGGCGCGATGGACCGGTCGAGGCCCGGCAGGGTGATGGCGCGCGGAGTCACGCCGAGCGGCTTCCCGGAGCGCTCATCGACCTGCTGGCCGCACACGGGTTGTCGCTGCCGGCCGTCGACATCTTCGCCGTCGTGACGGGCCCCGGGTCGTTCACCGGCCTGCGCGTCGGGCTGGCGGCCGTGCAGGGTCTTGCCCTGGCCGGGCACCGACGCGTGGTGGGCGTCCCCACGCTCGATGCACTCACGACCGTGTGGCGGCTGGCCCATGACGACGACGCCCAGGTGGTGGCGTGCCTCGACGGACAACGCGGCGAAGTGTTCCTGACGGCAACCGACGTGATGGCCGGACGGCGTATCGACGATTGTCCGGTGCTCGTGGCGCCGATCGCGGCGAAGCCCGACGAGGCCGCGGCGCTCGTGGGCCGCGCCACGACGGCCGATCGGCCCATCGTCATCGTGGGCGACGGGGCGGTGCGATATGCCGACACGTTCCTCGCGCGCCTCCCGGGCGCTGTCATCGCCGGGGCGCCGCGACCGCTTGCCGAGGCGGCTGCGCGGCTGGCCGTCGAACGCGCCGACCAGGCCGGCGGGCCGCACGCCCTTCGTGCCGTCTATCTGCGGCGGCCGGATGTCGAGATCGCGCGCGATCGACGCGCCGGTCGCGCGGCGTCCGGCGTTGCGGAATCTCCCACCATCCGCCGCGCCGACGGCGCCATGGATCTGCTGGCCGTCGAGGCATTGCAGCGCAAGACGTTCACGAACCCCTGGGGCGCCGAGGCGATCCGCTGGGAGCTCGAGAACACGGACGTCGCGCGCCTGTACCTCTGGTGCGAGCCGGAAGGGCCACCGGTCGCGTACTGCGCATGCTGGGTGATCTTCGATGAGCTGCACATCAACAGCCTGGCTGTCGATCCGGCCTGGCGCCGTCGCGGCATTGCGCGCGAACTGCTGCAGCACGTGATTGCGGAATCAGCCGCAGGCGGCGCGGCCTCGGCGACGCTCGAAGTGCGCGCGTCGAACGAAGCGGCCCGCGAGCTTTACGAGGGCCTGGGGTTTCACGTCGAAGGCGTGCGACGCGACTACTATCGCGACCCGCGCGAAGACGCGCTCATCCTGTGGAAGCGCGCGCTGTGAACGGGCGTGACGGCAACGCCAATCGGGGGCACTCATGAGGATCGACCCGGCAGCCTGGCCATTCGTGGCGCTTGCCGCCGTGCCCGCGCTCGTCTCGGCGTGGTTCGGACCACCCGTCCTGACGGCTGTCCTGGCCGTAGTCCCGGTCCTCATCGCGCTGTTCTTCCGTGACCCCGATCGCACGAGTCCGAGCGCCGCCGGTGCGGTGCTCTCGCCGGCCGACGGGCGCGTCATGCACGCCGGACCAGCGCGGCCGGCCGAGGCTCCGCCCGGCGAGTGGCTGCAGGTGACAATCTTCCTCTCGGTTCTCGACGTTCACATCAACCGCACGCCCGTTGCCGGCCGTGTCACGAACGTGGAGTACGTGCCGGGGACGTTTCACGCGGCGTTCAAACACGACTCGCACGCCAACGAACGCTCCGAAATCTGGATCGACCATGGTGGTATCGTCATCGTCGTTCGCCAGGTGGTGGGGCTGCTCGCCCGACGCGTGGTCTGCCGGGTGCGCCCGGGAGACGTGCTGGAGGCGGGGCAGCGCATCGGGTTGATGAAGTTCGGGTCGCGCATGGACGTGTTCGTGCCGACGTCATCCACCCTGTCGGTGCGTCCCGGAGATCGGGTCGTCGCCGGACACACGGTGATTGCGCGGCTGGCGGCGCCGCAGGAGAACGCATGACGATGGAGCTCGACGAGTCGGCAGGAACCCTTCACGACCGGCGCCACTACCGGCGCGGGATCGTGCTGCTGCCGAGCATCATCACCGTCGGCAACATGTTCTGCGGCTATGCCTGCGTGGTCTTCACCATGCAGGGCAAGCTCGACACGGCGGCGTTGTTCATCGGCTTTGCCATCGTGCTCGACATGCTCGACGGCCGCATCGCACGCATGACGAACACCAGCAGCGCGTTCGGGCTGGAACTCGACTCGCTGGCCGACCTCGTCTCGTTCGGCGTGGCCCCGGCGGTGCTGGCCTTCGGGTGGGGACTGTCGGAACTTGGCCGGGTCGGCTGGGCGGCCGGGTTCGTCTATCTGGTCGCGACGGCCATGCGGCTCGCGCGTTTCAATATCCAGACGACGAACCCCCACAGCGACAAACGGTATTTCGTCGGGATGCCGTCACCGCCGGCCGCTGGTGTGGCCGCCGCCACCGTCTATGCGTGGCCGTATCCACTCGTCGGATTTCCGCAGGCGCTTGCCGCCGTCGTCGTACTGCTCGTGCCCGCCGCGCTGATGGTGAGCACGATCCGCTTCCGCAGTTTCAAGACGATCAACTTCGGGTGGTCGCGCTCCTACATGCACATCATCGTGGTGGCGATCGTCATCGCCCTCATCGCCCTCGAGCCCCGGATCACGCTCGTCGTCCTCGCCTACACGTACCTGTGCTCGGCGTTCATCGAGATGGCGCTGGGTCGTTTCCGGACGCAGCGGATGGAGCCGGCGCCGCCGCCGGAAGCGTAACGGTCACTGTCGCGCCGCGGCCCGGTTCGCTCTCGATGGTGACCGTGCCGCCCTCGCGTTCGATGTTGCGCCGCGCATTGGCGAGCCCGAGGCCCGACCCCGCCGTCTTCGTCGAGAAGTAGGGCTCGAACGCGTGTTCGAGGGCGAGCGCGTCGAAGCCCACCCCCGTGTCGACCAGCGTCAGCACGATCCGCCCGGGGCCCGCGGGGCGTGCCGTGATCGTCAGCGTGCCCCCGGCGGGCATGGCCTGGACGGCATTCTCCACCAGGTTGGTCAGCGCCCGCGACGCGAGCGTACGGTCGGCGAGGATGGGCGGCAGGTCGGGATCGACATCGATCTCGAAGGTGACGCGCGCCCCGAGACCGACGCGGTACGGTTCGACGATTTCGCGGATGAATGGCGCCGCATCGATTGCCGAGGGACGCCGGGTGGGCTCACCGGCGAAGTTGGCGAAGTCGGAGGCAATCTGCCGCAGCAGCCGGACCTGGGTGAGCACCGTATCGATGCAGCGATCGAGCACCGCGCCGAGCGGCCGGCCTCGATCCTCGTGCACCTGGCGGAGGTGTTCAGCGGCCAGCTGGGCGGGCGTCAGCGGGTTCTTGATTTCGTGGGCGACCTGCCGCGCCATCTCGTTCCACGCCTTCAGCTGATTGGCCCGGGCGAGTTCGGCGCGCTGCGCGCCAAGCGTGGCGGCCATGCTGTTGAAGTCGCCGACCAGGCGCCCGAGCTCGTCGGCCGTATCGGTGGCCACGCGGACGTCCAGCCGGCCGGAGGCAATCTGCCGTGTGGCGCGCGACAGGTGCGCCACCGGATCGGAGATGCGGCCGGCCAGCGACGCACCGACGCCGGCCGCGAACAGGACCACGAGAACGGCGCCCACGAGGACGCGACGGTTGAACGTGTCGAGGTCGCGCGCCATCTCGCGCTGTCGCGGGGCGAGCGGCACGGTGAGCACGGCGTTGCGTCCTGACAGGGCGACCGGTGCGCCTACGACGAGATAGTTGAACGTGCCCACACGATCGTCGGCGAGTGTCACGGGGCGCCGCTCGAGCGCAATCGCGCGGTAGACGCTGGCCGGCGTGCGCGTTGGCAGGAAACCCGAGTCGAACAGGTCGCGCTGGCTGGTGGCCAGCAGTTCGGGGCCGTCGAACAGGTTGACGTCGTGATTGATGACCTGCCGGATCCACACCATGACGTCGTCGGAGGCACTGGCCTGCAGCTGCACGGCGCGCTCGCCGGCCGTCAACTCCTCGAACACCCGCCGTGCGATCGTGACCGTCGTTGTCGATTCGTGCTCCACATCGGCCCGAAACCGCGCGGTCATGTAGCCGCCGAAGGCCACGGCCGCTGCCAGGACCGGCACCACCGCGACGATGACGAACGAGAGGAACAGCTTGCGGTAGAAGCTCGTGCGCACCTCGTGGAAGACCTGGCGCAGCGGCGCGTCGGGCTGGCGGGCGAGCCGCGCGAAGACGAGCAGGCCGGTCTGCCAGAGGACAAAGAAGGCGAAGGCGAGCGCCGCGATCTCGGCGAGACGTGTGGCGTGCTCGACCAGTGTCAGGCGCGGGACACCAAGCGCGTAGAGGCCGCTGCGATTCTGCGAAAAGTGCACGTCGTACGTGCTGCCGTCGGCGTCGAGCGTCGTCCAGAACGATTCGCCCGTCCGATACAGCCGATCGAACGTGTCCGGGGCCACTGACCATGTGGCCGGACCCGACGTGAACAGCGGCTGCCAGCTCCAGCCGTAGACGGCGAGCGCGAGATTCGGCAGACGCGGAGCCGCATCGCCCACATCGAGCATCTCGTAGTACGGGCTCGGCGAGGAGATGAAGGGCAGCGCCTGGTAGTCGTCGTCGCTTGCCACGTGCAGGACCACGCCGCCGATCAGCTGGCCTTCCGCGTCACACACGCCACGCTCGGCATGCAGCATCCGCCGGTTCTCGGCCCCGAAGGGGATGGCCTCACCGAACACCTCCCACGAACACTCGCTGCCCTGCCAGGGCTGGAGCGTCGTCCGGTAGACGTACTCCGGGAGGTTGAAGGCGAAGCGGCTGACGAGTTGCCGGTCGCGCCCGTACAGTTCGACGTCGGAGATGACCCGCGATTCCTCCAGCCCGGTCTGGCTCCAGACGACATAGGC
>JBIQJY010000020.1:9964-52760 GCA_044507065.1 Acidobacteriota bacterium | reverse complement strand
TGATGCTCTGCGACACGCTGGCCCGCACACTGTTCTCGCCGCTCGAGCTGCCGGTGGGGATCGTCACCGCGATCATCGGCGGTCCATTCTTTCTGTGGATGCTCGTACGCGGACGCTAGGAGTCGGATGATGCGCACACGGCTGCCGGGCCCCACGGCCCGTTCGATCGCCTTCGCGGCCTGTCTGATGGCCGCAGTCGCCTGCGGGCCGGACTCCGCGGGGCGCGTCGAGTCGGATACGCACCGCATCGTGAGCCTCGTGCCGGCCGCCACCGAGATGCTGTTCGACATGGGCGCTGGCAGCGACGTGATTGCCGTATCGAGCTTCGATCGCTTCCCGCCGGAGGTGACCAGGCTGCCCTCGGTCGGCGCGCTCGTCGATCCGGACTTCGAGCGCATCCTCATGCTCGAACCGACGCTCGTCGTGGTGTACGGATCGCAGGATGACCTGATGGGCCGGCTGGATCGTGCGTCGATCCCCTACTTCCGGTACACGCATGCCGTGGCGGACGGGCTTGGCGCCGTTACCGTCACCATGCGCGAGTTGGGGCGGCGCGTCGGCCGCGAAGCCGAGGCCGACGTGGCGGCCGAGCGGATCGAACGACGCCTGGACGAGGTGCGCGCCGCCGCGGCAGGCCGGGCCCGTCCGGTCACCGCCCTCGTGTTCGGCCGGGAACCGGGCACGCTGCGCGGCATCCAGGTCAGCGGCGGCGTGGGCTTCCTCCACGACCTGCTCGTCACCGCCGGCGGTCGCAACGCCTTCGAAGATGTCGCGCGCGAGAACCTGCAGGCCTCGGTCGAAACGATGCTGCAGCGGGCGCCCGAGGTGATCCTCGAGTTGCGTACGGTGCCGCAGGCCTCATCGGACGACACCGATCGCACGGCCTGGAACCGCCTGGCCACCATCCCGGCGGTGCGCAACGACCGCATCACCGTCCTCGCCGATCCGGGCCTGTCGATTCCGGGCCCACGCGTGGCCGATGCCGCACGAGCGTTCCTGTCGGTGCTGCACCCGGAGTTGCACTAGGCCGATTGCGGCCTACGCCGCGGTTGTCGCGCGGATCCGGGCGAGCTGGCCGAAGAGACGGCCGACCGATGCGGGTCCCGCGAGGCGCCAGTCGATCAGGTGTGTATGGGGACGCGCACCAACACCAATCGCAACGTCGTCATCCCCGAGCGCCGCGAACGCGTCCTCGTCCGTCCGGTCATCGCCGAGATAGACGATGGCGACCGGGCGCTCCATCGTCACGCGCACCCGTCCGCGAATCCACTCGCAGGCGCGCCCCTTGTCCCAGTCGGCGGCCGGCAGCAGTTCCATCGCCTTGGCACCGGTGAGCAGCTTCAACACACGCGCCTCGAGCAACGGCTCGGCCAGCGCCTCGAACTCCTCGAGGGCCCGCGCGCCGAGATCCGGGGGGGACAGGCGCACGTGGCACGTGAGCGCGTATCGCTTGTCTTCGAGATACACGCCAGGGCACCAGGCGAGCTGGCGCGCCGCCGCCTGCCTGAGGGAGGCGACGATGGCCGCCGCCGATTCCAGCGCGTAGTGATGGAACGCCGATCCGGGCCCCTCGATCTCGAGCCCGTGCAGCCCGGCGACGAACTCAGCCGCCGCACCCACACGCTGCCCGACGTCGGCGAGCCGCCGGCCGCTGACGACGCCGAAGGTGACCGATGGCAGCGCCGCGAGCAGCGCCATGTCGGCGCGCACCTCGTCGGACAGCGCCGCCTCGTCGGGGGTTGGCGCGAGGTCGGCCAGCGTCCCGTCGAAATCGGTCAGCAACAGCAGGTGCCGGTCGCCGATCTGCTCGTGTATCGCCTTCGCTACGACGTCCGAGGTGTCGAAGGTCGCGCCCTCGGATGAACCGCGTCTACCCAGACAGAAACCCGGTGCCTTTCCGCCGCTCCAATCGATCGAGGATGTCGGAGGCCCACGCCAGGACGTCGCGGCCCGCCACCTGGCGGCGCAGCGCCCGCATGCGGCGATGCCGCTCCCAGACCGGCATCTCGATCGCGCGGGAGATCGCGGCCGTGAACCCCCGCTCATCGTACGGATTGATGATCAGCGCCTCGGGCAGTTCCTGGGCTGCCCCGGCCAGTTCGCTCAGGATGAGCACGCCATCGAGATCATCGCGCGCCGCGACGAACTCCTTGGCGACGAGATTCATCCCGTCATGCAGGGACGAGACGATGCAGAAATCGGCCAGCCGGTAGAGTGCCACGAGCTCGGGCAGCTGAAACGTCTGCTTCAGGTAGCGCACGGGGCCGTTGTCGGGCCCGGTGCCGAACTCGGTGTTGATCGACGCGACCAGCGCGTCGATTTCCGCTGAGATGGCCGCATACGCCGGCACGTCCTCCCGGGAGGGGACGCCGATCTGGACGAAGACGAACCGGCCGACGAGCGTCGGGTTCTCGCGCAGGACGCGCGCGATGGCGGCCATGCGCTCCGGAATGCCCTTCGTGTAGTCGAGCCGATCGACGCCCACACCGACAATGCCGCCGTCGAGCCCGAGCTCCATCGATATCGACCGCATGCGTTCCGGCAGTGAGTCGTCGGCGAGCGTCGTCGAGATGCGCTCGAAGTCGGCGCCGATGGGAATCGAGACCACGCGTACCGCGCGTCCATCGAAGTACACCGTGTTACCGGTCACCGGCGCGTGCAGTTCCTCGAGGACGGCCGACAGGAAGTTGCGCGTGTCGCGCGGCACCTGGAACGCAAGCAGGTCGTTGCTGAGCAGGCCCTCGAGGATGTCGCGACGCCACGGACAGATCCGCAGCCGATCGACGTCGGGCCACGGAATGTGCCAGAAGAGCGCGCTGCGCAGCGCCGGGCGCTTGCGTCGCAGCGTCCGGGCGACGAGCGACAGGTGGTAGTCGTTCAGGAAGACCGACGACTCTGCCGGGGCTTCGACGGCGACGGCTTCGGCGAACTGTTCGTTCACCTGGCGGTACGTGTCCCAGTCCTCGGCCTTGAAGACCGGCCGGACGTGCGCCTGGTGGCAGAGCGGCCACAGGGCGTTGTTCGAGAAGCCCGCATAGTAGCCCTCGACCTGCTCCGGAGTCAGCCACAACCGCCGCAACCGATACGCCGGGGCATCGGGCGGCACGTCGACCGAATCGTGCGCATCGACGACTTCGCGATCGGCGCTGCCGGCGCCGTGCGCAATCCAGACGCCGCCGCGCTCGCGCATGAGCGCGTCGAGCGCCACCGAGACGCCCCCCGGCGTGGGCCGCGCGACAATGCCTTCCGGCGTGTGTTCGTGCATCCACGGCTCGCGATTCGACACGACGACGAGTCCGCCGCCGGATCGCCCGATCTCACCGGCCTGCGCCAGTGCCGCGCGCAGGACGATCGGGCCGGCCAGCTGATTGATGGCCACCATGGCGACAATCACGGCTTCGAGGCGCACTCCCCACTCGGCATGTTCGGCCGCCACGGCAGCCGCCAGCCCGATCGTCACGCTCGCGGTGGGCAGCAGCGCGCGCCACAGCAGCCGCGACGCCGTGGTATCCATGCCGGTCAGTCGTGCCCCCACACGGGCACCCAGCCGCAGGCCGAAGAGGCGCACGGCCGAAACGATCAGCGCCGCGATGCCGACCGAGGCCAGCAGTTCGACGTGCAGCGAGGCGCCGGTCGCGGCGAAGAACAGGACCAGCACGGGCATCGACCCGTACTCGATCGCGTCGTGCAGCACGTTGCCCGTCTGGTGCATCGCGTTCTGCACGACGATGCCCGCGGCCAGCCCGGCCAGGAACGGCTCGAAGCCGAACGGCTGCGAAAAGCTGCTGAGGATGAGGCAGACGGCCATCAGCACGACGGTGACTTCGCGCCCGACGTACCGCAGGTACAACGCGAACACGCCGCCGACGAAGCTGCCGAACGCCATCGAACCGAACAGGGACCAGACGACGCCGAGGACCAGGTTGTCCGGACCCGGCGAGGTCACGTCGAAGGCGACGCGCGCGCCCTCGAGCAGGCACATGAACAGGGCGACGGTGGCCAGCTCCATCAACAGCACGACCTGGATCGACAGGTCGGAGAGCGAGCCCCGCGCGCGGCTCTCGGTGACCACGGCAACCACGACAGCGGGCGACGCGCTGATGAGCAGCGTGGCCGCCAGCGCCGCGGCCACGAGGCGCTGAACACCAACGAGGTCGGCGCCAATCGGCAGCCAGGGCCAGACCGCGTAGAACGCGGCGGCAAAGACCAGCCAGGCCACCGCCAGCGTGATCGATGCGAGCCGGGTGACCTGCCCGAGGTGCGGTCGCAGCACACGCAGGTCGATATGCAGCCCGGCCATGACGGCAATCACGACCACGGCAAACCGGCTCGCGGCCTGGAAATCGCGCGCCATCGGCTCGGTGATGAGGTTGGCCACCGCGGGCCCGCAGACGAGACCGACGGCCAGGTAGCCGGTGATGCGCGGGAGGCGGACGAACTCGCACAACCAGCCGACAATGGCCGCGGCCAGCAGCGCGATGCCCAGGGCAAGCGCGGCCGAGTGACCGCCCTGCTGCTGCAGCGGGCCGACGACGGCCCACGTCAGCGTGACGGCAATGGCCAGCGCGGCAACGCGCCTCACTCGCGGGCCTCCGCCCGCCAGTGCGGCACGACAGCCAGCGCAAACAGTTCGAACGCCGCCGTGCCGATGGCCACCGTCGAGAGCAGCATCTGTCCGGACGCCGCCGGCATCACCTGCGAGAAGTTCAACGCGAAGGCCACCGCGAGAACGCCGGGTGGCATCAGGAACGCCGCGAGATCGGCGGGTCGCACATCGACCAGCGGGGCGCACAGCCAGGCGCCCATCACCTTGCCGGCCATGCGGCACAGCAGGTAGGGCGGCAGCAACCAGATCGCGGCCGCCGACACGCTGGCCGAGGCACCCGCCGTGACGAGCAACAGGACGACCAGCGGATGCTGCACGCGACGCAGATCGCTCTCGACGACGCGATCGGCGCGGCCCGGCACGAGCGTCCAGGTAACGCCCGCCACCAGGCCGACGGCGAGCGGTGACGTGTGCAGGTAGGCGGCTGCGCCGCCGGCCAGCGCAAGCGCGCTCAGCACGAACAGCACGCGTTCCGGGCCGGATTCGGCACGTTCGAACAGCAGCCAGCCCACCACGCCGACAGCAAGCCCGATGACGATGGGCGCCACGGCCATGAGCACGGCAACCGAAGCCGTCGGCGCCGCCATCAGCGCGAATACCAGCACGACGGCGGCAATGGGCAGCACATCGTCCAGGTCGGCAATGCGCGTCACCACGGCGGCTGCGGGCTCCGAATCGGGGTGCGCCGAGGTCGCCGACGACGCCGAGGCGCACAAGCCGATGGCCAGCGCAAACACGGGCAGCGAGGCGTCCATCGGCACGCCGGTCGCCGTCACGAAATACGCCGTGGCCGCGGCGACAACCAGGGTGGTCACCGCGCTTTCAATGCTGGCGGCGACGAAGAGTCGCGCGGCCGAACGAATCTCGCGGCCGAGCGCGGTCCCGACGAGCACGCCGATGACGGCCAGAGCGATGGTGACGGCGAGCGAGAGACGGTCGAGCAGCCGCGGAGTGATCCAGCCGAGCACGTGGGGGCCGAGAAGCGCGCCGACCGGCAGGAAGATGACCGCCGGCGTGAGCGACGGCGCCAGGCCGAGTGCCGATCGCGTCCGCAGCAGCGAAAGCAGCCAGGTCAGCGGCGAGGGCGGGGTCGGGACACCGAGGCGGCGATCGATGGGATCCGACCCACCGAGCTCGCGGCGGCGGACGTCCGAGGGCACCTGCCTCACTGAGCGGCGCCCCCGGCTTCGAGTGCCTGGACCAGCGTCTCGAGCGCGGGCGCCGGCACGATCATCGGCCCCGCCTCCGTGCGCGCCACGAGACCGGCCAGCCGGCCGTTCAGCCCGAACACCCACACGCCCGGAGTGAGGCCGGGACCGACCGATGCGGGCACGAGCGGATGCGACCATCGCGGGTCGATGACGCTGTCGGCCCGACCGATGAACGTCGGCTGGATGGTGGGGCCGACCGGCGTGCTGTCGATGGCCGCCACGTACGAAAAGCTCGGGAACGTGCGGACGGATGCCGACAGTGTGTCGGGAGCCGCCGTGGTCGCCGCAACGCGCACCAGCATCATCTCGCGGGACGGATCGTGGGCGGCCACGTCAATCGTCATGTCCGGCGCGCTCTGGGGCGTGAAGCCGTCGGGCACGTAGACGAGCGCCATGTCGCGCCGGACGCGTACGGCCAGGGCCGTCATCGGGCGCGCCGCCGCGGCCGCAGCGACAGCGTCAGCAGCCGGCTCATCGTCGTCCGCCTTGCCCGCGGGGCGTGGATCGGGGTCGAGGGGCACGGGCGCAAGGTGCACGACGACGACGAGCGGTGACACGCGGCCGAGAACGTCGGCCATCGTGTTGGCCATCTCGTCAAACGTCGCGCGTGCCGCCAGGCCGGCGAGAGGCGCCGCGCTCGGTGTGACCGCGGTGAGATCGGAGGGCGGAAACCGAATGCGCGCGAGGAGCAGCAGCAGGGCGATCGACACGCCGACGACGAGGATGAGAAGCCGCGTCTCGCGCCCCGACCGCGGCTCGGTTCCGTTCGTTGTCATCAGCAATGCCCCCATCTGCGGCGCGATGAGTGCGAGGGCATCCGACGAGGATCGGACGCCCACCGCTCACACCGGACCGTGCCTACTTCGTTGCCTGAGTTTCGAATGTCTGGCTGTCCTTCCGCAGGTGCCGAACGACCGCCGTGAAGCGCTCGACGGCGTAGTCGACGTCCTCCTGCGTGGTGAACCGGCCGAGCCCGAAGCGTACCGACGCGGACGGAACCGCATCGGCGCCCATGATGGCACTGAGGACGTGAGACGGCGTCCCCGAAGCCGAACTGCAGGCCGAACCGGTGGAGACCGCGATGTCGCTGATCGCGATGAGCAGCGACTCGCCATCGACGGCCTCGAAGCTGACGTGCAGATTGTTCGGCAGCCGATGCGTCATCGAGCCATTGACGACAACGCCCCCCGGCCCGGCCTCGAGTCCGGCAAGCAGCCGATCGCGCAGCGCGCCGATGCGCGCGGCGTCGGCAGCAAGGTGCTCGCGCGCCAGCGCACACGCCGCGCCCAGCCCGACGATGCCCGGCACGTTGAGCGTGCCGGCGCGAAGGCCGCGCTCGTGGCCGCCGCCGACAAGCAGCGGATCGAGCGTGACGCCTCGTCGGACGTACAACGCGCCACATCCCTTCGGCCCGTGTATCTTGTGGCCGGTCAGCGAGAGCAGGTCGATGCCCATGGCCGCCACGTCGACCGGCACCTTGCCGACGGCCTGCGCGGCATCCGTGTGCAGCAGCGCCCCGGCACGATGTGCGATCGCCGCAACGTCGGCGATCGGCTGCAGGACACCAATTTCGTTGTTGGCGGCCATCACGCTGACGACCGCCGTCCGCTCGTCGACCACCTCGGCGAGCCTGTCGAGATCGATGCGCCCATCGCCGTGTACGGGTGCGACGATCACGTCCCACCCGACCGAACCGAGTCGACCGGCAATCTCGAGTACCGACTTGTGCTCCACGGCCGATACGACGATCCGGCGCCGTGATGAATCGGCCGCACGCGCGATGCCGGAAAGAGCCAGATTGTTGGACTCGGTCGCGCCGCTCGTGAAGACGATCTCGCGCGCGGCAGCGCCGATCACGGCGGCCGTCTCGCGTCGCGCCTGCTCGACCCCCGCCTGCGCCTTCCATCCCCACTGGTGCGTCGACGACGCGGGATTGCCGAAGTGTTCGGTGAAATATGGCAGCATCGCGTCGAGCACGCGAGGGTCCATGGGTGTCGTGGCGTGGCAGTCGAGGTAGACGGGCGCGCGCGACATGCAGATATTATGACCCTAAAGCCCCCAGCAAGGCCCCGCACGTCGGAGTCCCGATGAGACCACGCACCCGCACCAGCACCGCACCAGCCCCGGCCGAACCCATCAGCGCCAGCGATCCACGCTGGTACAAGGATGCCGTCATCTACCAGGTGCACGTTCGGGCGTTCTCCGACAGCAACAATGACGGCATCGGCGACTTCCCCGGGCTGACACAGAAACTCGACTACATCCAGGAGTTGGGCGTCACGGCCATCTGGCTGCAGCCTTTCTACCCCTCACCGCTGCGCGACGACGGCTACGACATCGCGCACTACCAGGGCGTCAACCCCGCCTACGGGACGAAACGCGACTTCCTGACGTTCCTCGACGCGGCGCACGACCGCGGGCTGCGCGTGATCACCGAACTGGTCATCAACCACACGTCCGATCAGCATCCCTGGTTCCAGGCCGCCCGCCGCGCGAAGCCCGGCACATCCAAGCGCAATTTCTACGTGTGGAGCGACGACCCGAACAAGTACGCCGGCGTCCCGATCGTCTTCAACGACACGGAGCGATCGAACTGGACGTGGGATCCGGTGGCGGGCGCCTACTTCTGGCATCGCTTCTTCCACCATCAGCCCGACCTGAATTTCGACAATCCGCAGGTCCGCAAGGCGGTGCAGAAAGTGATGCGCTTCTGGCTCGACATGGGCGTCGATGGCATGCGCCTCGACGCGGTGCCGTATCTGGTGGAGCGCGAGGGCACCCAGTGCGCCAACCTGCCCGAAACGCACGAGGTGCTGCGGGAACTGCGTCGCGAAATGGACGCGCGGTACCCCGATCGGATGCTGCTGGCGGAAGCCAACCAGTGGCCCGCCGACGTGCGCGCGTACTTCGGCGACGGTGACGAATGCCACATGGCCTTCCATTTCCCGCTGATGCCGCGCCTCTACATGGCGCTGCGGCAGGAGGACCGCCATCCGCTCTCGGAGATCCTGTACCAGACGCCGGAGATCCCGGAATCGTGCCAGTGGGCCATCTTCCTCCGCAACCACGACGAGCTGACGCTCGAGATGGTGACCGACGAAGAGCGCGACTACATGTATCAGACGTACGCGGCCGATCCCGAGATGCGCATCAACGCGGGCATCCGACGCCGCCTGGCGCCGCTCATGGAGAACAGCCGACCGCGGATCGAGCTGCTCACCGGCCTGCTGCTGTCGCTGCCGGGCACGCCCGTCCTGTACTACGGCGATGAACTGGGCATGGGCGACAACGTCTACCTCGGCGACCGTCACGCCGTGCGCACGCCGATGCAGTGGAACGCGGACCGCAACGGCGGATTCTCACGCGCCGACACCGCCCGGCTCTACGCGCCCCCCGTCGTCGATCCGGTGTACGGGTTCCAGGCGGTCAACGTCGAGGCCCAGGAGCGCAGCCCGCACTCGCTGCTCAACTGGATGCGCCGCATGCTGCGGCTGCGGCAACAGCACGTGACGTTCGGCCGCGGCACGACCGAACTGCTGCGGCCGCTCAACCGCACCATCTTCGCGTTCATCCGCCGCTATGGCGCCGAGGACCCGATCCTCGTCGTCGCCAACCTGTCGCGCACGGTACAGCCGGTGTCGCTCGACCTGTCGCGCGTGGCCGGACTGATTCCCGTCGAGATGACCGGAGGCGTTGCCCTGCCGCGCATCACCGACGCGCCGTATTTCCTGACGCTCGGCCCGTACGCGTTCCTGTGGCTCGTCCTGCGGCGCGAGGCGCCGCCCACCACGCCCACGCGGCTCGCGACACCCCCGCCCGAAGCCGAGGCCGACGAAGGTCCGATGCTCGTCGGGCCGGAATGGTGGCGGATGCTCGAAGGCAGCGTGCGTCACCTGCTCGAACAGCGTCACCTGCCGCCCTTCCTGCGGCGGCAGCTCTGGTGCGACACGTCCTCCCCCATCGATCGCGTGACCATCGTCGACTGGGGCGTGCTGGCGGCGGAGCCCACGGTCCTCTTCACGATCCTCGACGTGCACGCCAGCGATGGACAGACGGCGCGGTATGCGCTTCCGCTGTCGGTCACCGGAGGCGATCGGGCCGACGAGGTTCGCAATCACACCCCCGAGGCCGTGGTCGCCCAGGTGGCCGGCGCCCGCAAGGGCGTGCTCCATGCCCGCCTCGACGGGGTCACCGCGCAACAACTGCTCGCGCTCGTGCTCGACAACCGCACCGTGGCGCTGCACCGCGGGCGGTTGCAACCGGCCATGACCGATGACCTCGCGGCTCTCGATCTGCCAGCGCGAATCGCGGACGTGGTCCCCGAGCCCTTCGACAATGAGGCGTTTCACTCGTCCGCGTCGGTCGGCGAGAAGGCCATGATCACGGTCGTGCGCCGGGTATGGCCCGGCGACAGCCCGGAAGAGGCGCTGACGAGCACGGTACTGGCCAGCGGCCGGTTCAGGCGGGTGCCGCCCATCGGCGCACGCATCGACTATGTCGAGGCGGATGGCGCGCGGTCGCCCGTCTCGCTCGTTCACCAGTTCAGGCCGCATCAGGCCAACGGCTGGCAGCACGCACGATCCGAGATCGAGCGGTTCTTCGAGCTCGTTGTCGGCCTGGACCAGCCGCCGCTCGTGCCGAGCAGCCTGGCGGATCTGTGGTCGCTTGCCGTGCCGGACACAGCCGTCAGCACAATGGGGAGCTACCTGCAGTCGATGTCCGTACTCGGCCGCCGCGTGGCCGAGCTGCACATTGCCCTGGGCGCAGACGAAGTGGCCGATCGGCTGGGCCGGGCGCCGCTCGATGAGGGCGCCATCACGCGGATTGCCGACAACGTCCTTTCGGCCTGGCAACGAACGTCGGCGCTCCTTGCGCCTGAGCGACGGAGTGGGGATGCTGCAAGCGCGACGGTTGATGCGCTCGCCGAAAGCGACGCCCGCGTACGCGCGGTGGTCCAGGCGTCGGCGGCCGACATCACACCGGACGGCGTGCTCCGCCCGATCCATGGCCACCTCGATCTGGCGCACGTGCTGCTGCACGAAGAGGACTTCACGATCATCGGCATGGCCGACGACGTGTTCGAGTCACCCGATCAACGGCTGCGTCTGCAGCCCGCGTTGACCGACGTGGCCTCGCTGCTGCACTCGATCCGCATGGCGGCCGATACGTCGCTCTCGACGTACCCCGGCGCCACCGCCCAGCACGCCGACCGTCTTGCGGCCTGGGCGCGCGCGTGGGTCGCCTGGGCTGGCAGCACGCTGCTGTCGAGCTACGAAGGCGCGATGAGTGACGCCGGCCAGGGACCGTCCGACCGCGAGTCGGCCGAAGCCCTGCTGCGCCTGCTGCTGCTCGAGCGGCTGTTCGAGGACATGCGCATCAACGCCACGGCGCGACCCGCATGGCTGCCCATCTCGGTATCGATTGCATGGGGGCTCATCGAGGGCACGCCGCTCGATGACGCGCGGGCGTAGCGGGCGGCGCTACTCGGTCTTGACGACGGGCGCGTCGGCCTGGAGGAGGGCCGCCTTCAGCGTGTGCCACGCGAGCGTCGCGCATTTCACGCGCATCGGGAACTCGCGCACGCCGCGGAACACCGACAACTTCCCGATCTCGTCGTCGGTCGCGGCATCGTCGACGGGCCCGGTCAGCACGTCGTGAAAGCGCTCGACGAGCCGCAGGGCGTCATCGACCGTCCGGCCCCGGACCGCCTCGGTCATCAGCGACGCCGAGGCCTTCGAGATCGCGCATCCGGCGCCCGTGAACGCGATGTCGGCGATCAGGCCGTCGTGCAGACCGAGGGCGACCGTCCACCGGTCGCCGCACAGCGGGTTGTGACCGTGGGCCTGCCGATCCGGGTGCTCGAGCACGCCGAAGTTCTTCGGCCGCCGGTTGTGGTCGAGAATCAGTTCCTGATAGAGCTCGGACAGGTCCGACATGCCGTCGCGATCAGAAGAACCCGAGTTGCAGTTTCGCGGTCTCCGACATCCGCTCCTTGTCCCACGGCGGCTCCCACACGATATCGACGACCGCGTCGGTCACCTCGGGTATCGCCTTGATCTTGTAGCGGACCTCACTCGGCAGCTGCTGCGCCGATGGGCAGGCCGGACTGGTGAGCGTCATGCTGATGCGCACCTGCTTCTGCGCGTCCACGGCGATGTCGTAGATGAGCCCGAGTTCGTAGATATCAACCGGAATCTCGGGATCGTAGACGGTCTTGATGGCTTCGATAATCGGTCCCTGCAGGGCGGCCGTCATGTCGGGATCGACCGGCCCGATCTCGGGCACATCGGGCTTGGGCGGAACAGGCGCGGTGAGCGCGCCGGTGTCGATGTCCCAGCCGTCGGCCCGTGCGGGCTCCGACGCCGCGGGCGCCGCCGGGGCCGAGCTTTCATCGGCCGGCACGGCCGACTCCGGTGACGCGCCGTTCTCGGCCCCTTCGGACCTGCTGCCTGTCAGAAACGAGAAGAGTCCCATGGTCTTTCACCCCATCAATGCGCGGACACGTTCGACGGCGGCAACCAGGGCATCGACGTCCGACAACGTGTTGTAGAGCGCGAACGACGCGCGCGCGGTGGCCGGCACGCCGAAGCGGTCCATCACGGGCTGTGCGCAGTGGTGCCCCGTGCGGATCGCGACACCCTCGCGATCGACAATCGTCCCGATGTCGTGCGGGTGCACGTCCTCGATGACGAACGACACGAGACCGGTCCGGTGCCGCGGTGTTCCAATCAGGCGCAGGCCGTCGATCGCCTGCAATCGGGTCACGGCCGATTCGAGCACCGCCGCTTCGTGCCGGCCGATGCGGTCGAGGCCGATGGCCGTGACGTAGTCGACTGCCGCCCCGAGACCAATGGCGCCGGCAATGTTCGGCGTACCGGCCTCGAACTTGTACGGCAGGTCATTCCACGTACTCGCCTCGAGCGTCACCGTGCGAATCATGTCGCCGCCGCCCATGAAGGGCGGCATCGCATCGAGCAGGGTCTCCTGGCCGTACAGGACGCCAATGCCGGTCGGCCCGTACAGTTTGTGGCCGGTGAAGACGTAGAAGTCCGCGCCGAGCGCCTGGACGTCGACCGGCGTGTGGTTGACGGCCTGCGAACCGTCGATGAGCACGCGCGCGCCGGCCGCCCGGGCCCTGTGCACCAGGTCGCGCACCGGATTGGTCGTGCCGAGCGCGTTCGAGACGTGAGTGATGGCCAGCAGCCTCGTGCGTCCGGTCAGCAGCCGGTCGAACGCGTCGAGCTCGAGCTCCCCGCGATCGTCGATCGGGACGACGCGCAGGGTGGCGCCCGTGCGGCCGCACAACTGCTGCCACGGCACGATGTTCGAGTGGTGCTCCATCGTGGTGATGAGCACCTCGTCATCCCGGCCGACGTTCGCGTCGCCCCACGCGCGGGCTACGAGGTTGATGGCCTCCGTCGCGTTGCGGGTGAAGACGATCTCGCTCGAACGAGCGGCGTTGAGGAAGGCACGGACCTTTTCCCGCGCCGCCTCGTAGGCAGCGGTGGCGCGCTCGCTGAGTACGTGGACGCCACGATGGACGTTGGCGTTGTCCTCCTCGTAGTAGCGGACCAGCGCGTCGATGACCTGCCGCGGCTTCTGGGTTGTGGCGCCGTTGTCGAGGTACACGAGTGGCCGGCCGTGAACGAACTGGGCGAGCGCTGGAAAATCCGCGCGCGCGTCGGTCACGTCCCGTTCGGTCGGGCTTGTCACTCGATCGGTCGACACGTCTCACTCACCTCTCACGACGCATGACGACTGGCCGCAGTCCGGGACCGGACCGGCACCTAGCCGATTTCGTCGAGCCCGAGCATGTGGTCGACCAGGGCCATCGTGGTCGACCGGGCATGCTCGTTGCGGATGCCATTCAGGACGTCGCCGGCAAACGCGTGAATCAGCATGTTGCGCGCTTCCGCCGTCGCGATCCCGCGGGCGCGCAGGTAGAACAGCGCGTCCTCGTCGAGCTGTCCGATCGCCGCCCCGTGCGTGCACTTCACGTCGTCGGCGAAAATCTCGAGCTGCGGCTTGGTGTTGATCTGGGCCTCGTCGGTCAGCAGCAACGCCTTGTTGGTCTGCTTCGCGTCGGTCTTCTGCGCATCGGGCCGCACGAAAATCTTGCCGTTGAACACCGCCTTCGCCCGACCGGTGAGGATGCCCTTGTAGACCTCGTGGCTGGGACAGTGCGGCTTGGCGTGGTCGATGGTCGTGTGCGTGTCGGCGAGCGAATCGCCGGTGGCCACGTACAGACCGTTGAGCGTGGCCTCGGCGCCTTCGCCGTCGAGCACGGCGATGATGTCGTTCCGCGCGATACGCGCCCCGACCGTCACCGCGTGCGAGGTCAACGTCGCCGACCGATCAAGTCGCGCGAAGACCCCGGCAATGTGAAACGAGGCGGGATTCTGGCGCTGCAGCTTGACGTGATCGACCAGGGCGTTGGCCGCGACTTCGAAGTCGACCACCGCGTTGACGAAGGCCACACCTTCGGGCGTGGCGTCGACGTAGGTCTCGAAGATGGTCGACTGGGACGCCTCACCGGCGCGCACGACGAGCCGGGGCGTGACGATGACCGGACCGTCAGCGACCGAGACGAACAGCACCTGCAGGGGCTCGGTCACGACGGCCCGCGGCGCGATCTCGATGGCGATCACGTCCTCGAAGAGCGCCGTGTTGAGGTCGGCAAACACCGTGGCACCCTTCGGGCGGGCCGGCACCAGGTCCCGCGCCTCTGCGGTGCTGATCGTGCGCACCGTGACGCCAGCGGGCAGAGCCGGCACATCGCCGGCCAGCCGTCCGTTGACGACCACGATGGAAACGCCGACCGGGCCGGCCGGCTGCAGCGCGGCGGCCGCGGCATCGTCGAAGGTGCGGGCCGGGGCCGGGACGAAGGGCAGCGCCGCGATGGGCGCCACGTTGGTGAACCGCCACTCCTCGTCACGGGTGGTCGGGAACCCCTGCGACAGGAAGCGATCGAAGGCCTGCGAACGGGCCTCGGCCAGGCCGGCCTGACCGAACGCCGGTCGGCCCTTGAGGGCCTCGAAACCGGCCACCAGTGTCTCGTGTCGTTCAGCGAGCTGCGCCATGGTCACGCTCTCACTCCAGTGGTTTCGGCTTCGATCCAGCCGTAGCCCTTTTCCTCGAGTTCGAGGGCCAGCTCACGCCCGCCGGACCGGACGATGCGGCCGTCGGTCAGGACGTGGACGAAATCGGGCACGATGTACTCGAGCAGCCGCTGATAGTGCGTGACGACAATCATCGCGCGTTCGGGGCTGCGGAGTGCATTGACGCCGTTCGAGACGATCTTCAGCGCGTCGATATCGAGGCCCGAGTCGGTCTCGTCGAGCACGGCCAGCCGCGGCTCGAGCACCGCCATCTGGAAGATCTCGTTGCGCTTCTTCTCGCCACCCGAGAACCCCTCGTTGACCGAGCGGCTCAGCATCCCCTGGTCCATCTCGAGCAGCTTCGCCTTCTCGCGGATGAGCTTCATGAACTCGACGGCGTCGAGTTCCGCCTCGCCGCGATACTTGCGCACGGCGTTGAGCGCGGACTTGAGGAAGTAGGTGTTGTTGATCCCGGCAATCTCGACGGGGTACTGGAAGGCCATGAACACGCCCTCGCACGCCCGCACTTCGGGATCGAGTTCGAGCAGGTCCTTACCGTCGAAGCGCACGGATCCGCCCGTGACCTCGTAGCCCGGATGCCCGGCGAGCGCGCGCGCGAGCGTGCTCTTGCCGGAGCCGTTCGGGCCCATGACGGCATGCACCTCACCCGGGTTCACCGTCAGGGTCAATCCCTTGAGAATTTCCTTGTCCTCTGCCTTGACGTACAGGTCCTTGATCTCGAGCAGCATGTGTCCTCTTCACTCAGTGGCACAGGGCCGTACCCCGCACCGATCCCGCAACCGACGCGCTTCGAGCACCGCGCGCGCTTCGCGCACGGGGCTTCGGTCGTCGTCGACTAGCCCACCGACCCTTCGAGGCTGATGGAAAGCAGCTTCTGCGCTTCGACGGCGAACTCCATCGGCAGTTCCCGGAACACCTCCTTGCAGAAGCCGCTCACGATCATGTTGACGGCGTCCTCGGTGGAGATGCCGCGCTGACGGCAATAGAAGATCTGGTCCTCGCCGATCTTCGACGTCGACGCTTCGTGTTCCACCATCCCCGACGTGTTCTTGATCTCGAGGTAGGGGAAGGTATGGGCGCCGCACTTGTCGCCGATGAGCAGCGAGTCGCACTGCGAATAGTTGCGCGCGTGATGGGCGTTCTTGCCGATGCGCACTTCGCCGCGGTACGTGTTCTGTCCGAAGCCGGCGGAAATGCCCTTCGAGACGATCGTGCTGCGGGTGTTCTTCCCGACGTGGATCATCTTCGTGCCGGTATCGGCCTGCTGCCAGTTGTTGGTCGTGGCCACCGAGTAGAACTCGCCCACCGAGTTGTCACCGATGAGCAGGCAGCTCGGGTATTTCCAGGTGATGGCCGAGCCGGTCTCCACCTGCGTCCACGTGATCTTCGCGTTGGCCATGGCCTTCCCGCGCTTGGTCACGAAGTTGTAGATGCCGCCCTTGCCGTTGGCGTCGCCGGGGTACCAGTTCTGGATCGTCGAGTACTTGATGGTCGCACCGTCGAGTGCAATGAGCTCGACCACCGCGGCGTGCAGCTGGTTCTCGTCGCGCATGGGGGCGGTGCAGCCCTCGAGATAGCTGACCGATGCGCCCTCGTCGGCAATGATCAGCGTCCGCTCGAACTGTCCCGTGTTCCGCGCATTGATGCGGAAGTAGGTCGACAGCTCCATCGGGCAGCGCACGCCCTTCGGCACATAGACGAACGACCCATCGCTGAAGACCGCGGAGTTGAGCGTCGCGAAGAAGTTGTCGGTGTAGGGCACGACCGATCCGAGATACTTGCGCACCAGGTCGGGATGGTTCCGGACGGCTTCCGAGAACGAGCAGAAGATGATGCCGAGCTCGCCGAGCTTCTCGCGGAACGTCGTGGCCACCGATACGCTGTCGAACACCGCGTCGACGGCCACACCGGCCAGCAGCTTCTGCTCCTCGAGCGGGATCCCGAGCTTCTCGAATGTCTTGAGCACTTCGGGGTCGACCTCATCGAGGCTGGCCAGTTCCGGGCTCTTCTTCGGCGCCGAGTAGTAGCTGAGCCCCTGGTAGTCGATCGGATCGATCTTCAGGTTGTGCCAGGCAGGTTCCTGCATCCCGCGCCAGGCGCGCAGCGACTTGAGCCGGAACTCCAGCATCCAGTCGGGTTCACCCTTGATCGCCGACAGGCGCGTGACGACGTCCTCGTCGAGACCAGGCTCGAACGTGTCGGCCTCGACCTCTGTCTCGAAGCCGTACTTGTACTCGCGCGTCGCGAGCTGTTCGATGGTTTCGGGCGATGTCGACATGATGGCTTCCTCTCGAGCTGACTCGTACTAAACCGAAAATGATGTCCCGCAGCCGCACGTGCTCTTGGCCTGGGGATTCTGAAAGACGAACCCGCGACTGAGCAGGTTCGTGTCGTAATCGAGCGTGGTTCCGTCGAGCAGCCGATGGCTGCGGGGATCCACCCAGATGCGCGCGCCGCCAGGCCCCTCGAACACCAGATCGTTGTCCTGCGGCGCCGGCTCCCAATTGAAGACGTACTCGAAGCCTGAGCATCCTCCCGCCTTCACGCCGACGCGAAGCCCCGCGGCGTCGCGGTACTGCTGGTCGAGCAGGTTCCGAATCTGGCGCGCGGCGTTTTCCGTGACCGAAATCATCCCAGGCCTCCGTCATGCTGCCGGCGCAGGAGCGGCAGCGGCGACACGCCGGCCACGGGCATCTCCGGCGGATCAACCACCAGTTCGGCCACCGTGGCCGACGACAGGGCATCCACGATGCGATCCTTGATGCGCCAGAGCGGGTCGCGAATGCTGCACTTCGAGTACTGATCGCAGCTGTGATCGGTATCCGAACACGCGGTCACCGTCAGCGGGCCCTCGACGGCCTGGATCACGTCGGCCACCGAGATGCTCTGTGCCGTTCGCGCCAGTCCGTAGCCGCCGCGAATGCCCTGGTGCGACGACAGTAGCTTTCCGCGCACGAGTTTCTGCAGCACCTTGGCGAGCAGTTCCGGCGGAATGTTGTAGGCCTCGGCAAGCTCCCGCGCCGAGACGGCGCCGCGATCGGCGTGGGCCGCCAGGTGCCGCATGGCCAGCAGTGCGTAATCGGCTTTCTTGGAAAATCTCAGCATTGATCACGTCCTTCAGGGTGCCGATGGCCTCGGCTGGCCCTGACTGGCCATGTCGCCGCCTCAAAAGGCGACCCAGAGAGTCCATCTTACCGGCGCGGGCACGCCCGGGCAAGTGGGCTCTGGCGTTAAATAGTTGATGAGACGGATCTTATTAACAATGCGTCGCGTGCCGTTTCCGTCACGGCACTCTGCGCAACCACGCTTCGATACCACCCGCGAGGCTTCGCGCGTCGAGCCCGGCGTCGCGCAGCAGACGGGCCGCGCGCGCACTGCGGGCCCCTGTGCGGCAATAGACGACCACGGGGCGATTGGCCGACCAGCGATGGCGCGCCGCGCCCACGTCGGCGAGCGGTACGAGCTCGGAGTCCGCGATGGACGAGACCGCATGCTCGGACGGCTCGCGCACGTCCACCAGTACATGCGGCCTGTCGGTCCGTCGCCACTCGGCGAGTTCCTCAGGCTCAATCGTCGCGCCCGACTCCGGCGCCTCGCACATCGTTCCGGAAGCCTGCAGCGTACGGATCGCCGGATCGTCGCCGCACACGGGACACTCCGGATCGCGCGGCAGCACGATGTCGCGCAGGCGCATCCGCAGGGCGTCATAGATCAACAGGCGCCCGATCAGCGGCCGGCCGACGCCGGAAATCAGCTTCACCGCCTCGACAGCCTGCAGCGAGCCGACGACCCCCGGCAGCACACCCAGCACACCGCCCTCGGCACAGCCGAGGATCAGCCCGTCGGGCGGCGGTTCCGGGTGCAGACAGCGGTAACAGGGACCGCCCGGGGCAGCGAAGACCGCGACCTGTCCGTCGAATCGCGACACGCTGCCGAAAACATTCGCGCGCTGCCCCATCACGCAGGCGTCGTTGACAAGGTAGCGGGTGGAGAAATTGTCGGCGCCGTCGACGACGAGATCGGCGTCGGCCACGAGCCGCGCCGCATTGGTCACCGAGAACGGCTCGTCGACGACGTCGACGTCAATCCCGGGGGCCATCCGCAACAACTGCGCACGCCCTGCGTCGACTTTCGAACGGCCGAGATCCGCGGTGTCGAACAGCACCTGCCGCTGAAGATTGCTCTCGTCGACACGATCGAAATCGACCAGTACCAGCGACCCGACGCCGGCGGTTGCGAGCGACAAGGCCGCTGGCGACCCCAGTCCGCCAACGCCCACGAGCAGGACGCGACTCTGCCGCAGCCTGCGGGCCGTCTCGGCATCCGAGGTGGCCATCGAGCGCGCGTGCGCGGGCCGGATAAGGCGAGTGGTGGAAACAGGCGGTGCCATGAACCTGTCTCCATCTTACGGTGCGGCACGAAGCGGGGGCGCCCGCGGCGCGGGCGCGTCAGTCTTCGAGCGCCTCGCGGAGCACACGGCCCTGAGCCTGCGGCAACTCGATGCCTGCGATCGATGCCAGGGTCGGCGCGAGGTCGGCCGGTGATGCGGTTGCCGTGTAATGCCCCTTGCGCACACCGGCGCCGTAGATCAGCACCGGGACGTGCTGATCGTACGGATTCTGCGATCCGTGATTGGTGCCGAGGTTGCCGTAGATCCATCCGGGTTTCATGACGAGCGCGAGGTCGCCGCTGCGATCGGCCATGAAGCTCAGTCGCCAGGCGCGCAGGTCCGGGTCGTCGGTCTCGTCGGTCGACGACAACTGCTCGCGAGTGAAGACCTTCGATACACCCGGCGCCGCGGCAAGCGCCGAGACGAGCAGGCGCTCGATGTCGGGCCGTTCGCGCAGCCGGGCGAGGGCTTCGGGCCGCAGCGAAATCTGCGAACCGTCGGCCGTGCCGACATATCGCCCCGGGCCGAGCGTCCACTGCAGCAGATTCTCGGTGAGTGCCCCGAACGGTCCGAGCCGCCCGGCCTCCCCGCCCTCGGCCGCGACCTGTTCGGGAATGCGTGCCACACCGTGATCGGCCGAGAACGCGAGCGTGTATCGACCTCGACCGACCTGATGATCGAGGGCATCGAGCAGCCGGCCGATCGCCAGATCCGCCCGCGCCAGCACGTCCTGCACTTCGTGGCTGCGCGGGCCGTACTGATGCCCTGTCCCATCGAGTGATGCCAGGCTCAGCGCCAGCATGTCGGTCCCGGGCTGCGTGCCGAGTTTGCGCGCCTGCAGCATGTGGATGGCGAGATCCACGACGAACGCATCGGCCCAGGGCGATCGAGTCCACGCGGTCGAGAACACGCCGTCATCGGGACCGTTCGGGCTGTGCAGGGTGTGGGGGAACGTGCGACCCCAGGGCGCGGGGCGCGGCTCCGCCGGGTCGTCGTCGATGAACCGGTAGGCCGTCTCGGGCAGGAGTTTCGTCCAGACGTCACCGTAGGCCTGGACCATTGGATTGCGCCGCATGAAATCGACGACGTCGGGCCACGGTTCCGCCGTGTACGCCGTCGACGTGGACCAGACCTGCCCCGACCCGCGCCACACCACGACGGTATCCGGCCCGCCGTGCCCGCCGAGGCCAATGGCGGAACGCGCCTTTTCGGCGACCGACACGATGGTCGGCTGACGACTGAGCTGACGTCGCAGCTCATCGGCCAACGCGGGCACACTCACGTGCTTCGCGCTGTGCCGCGCAGAGGTGCTGCGGCCCTCGCTCAACGCCACAGGTTCAACCGACGGGTCCTCTTCGCACGTGACGCGCTTGTCGAGCTCGCGGTCGTACCATTCGTTGCCGACCATGCCGTGCCGCTGGGGAAACGCGCCCGTGCCGATCGTCGAGTGCCCGGCACAGGTCGCTGTTCCGCCGTAGGGGTACGCGCCGTTGGTGAAGAGCGCCCCCTCGTCGAGGAGTCGACGAAGGCCGCGCGTCCACTGGCTGCCGTAGAGTTCGATGTACTCGGCGGGAAACTGGTCGATGACGAGCAGGACGATCAGGCGCGGGTTGCCGATCGGGTCGGGCGCCTGCCGGGCGCGCGGTTCCGCAGTGAGACCCGGCGCCAGCGCGAGGCACGCGACAAGCAGAATTGCAAAGGCCCGACCAATTCGCATGACACTATCCGTTCCAGAGATGACGACCGGCGCACCGGGTCGTGCTGTCGTGATGCCCGCGACGATAGTCGAAACCGCGTCGGGCGGCAACCACATCAACGTGCCGGAGATCCCGGCACGCGGCGCGCGTCCGGCGTATTGTGAACGGGAAGCGAGCCGGCCTGACCCGGCCTGTCGCAGGCATGCCTGATAGTTCAACCATGATCGAACCCGTCTCCCTGTTGATTGGCGCACTGGCAGGGGCCGCCGCCGTGCTCATCGCCTGGTTGTGGACGCGCCAGCAGACAGCCGGCCGCCTCGCCCGGCTCGAATCCGAGCGCGACGCCGCGCTTCGGCTGGCCGGCGAACAGCGCGACCTGGCACAAGCCGCACGCGGCGATACGCGCGATACCTTCGCCGCGCTCTCGCGCGAAGCGCTGAGGGACAACCGCGACGATTTCCTGCAGACCGCCGACGCGCTGTTGGCTCCGGTTCGCGAAGTGCTGGGGCGCGTCCAGACGCACCTGACCGACGTGGACAAGGCCCGCGAGGGCACGTTCCAGTCAGTCTCGGCGCAGCTGCGCTCCCTGGCCGATGCGCAGGAGCAGCTGCGCGCGGCCACCGAAAGCCTGTCGCGCTCGCTGCGCTCGCCGAATGTCCGCGGCAAGTGGGGGGAAATCCAGCTGCGCCGCATCCTCGAGCTGGCGGGCCTGCTGCATCACTGCGACTTCGTCGAGAAGGCCTCGGCGTCGACGGCCGATGGGGCCCGGCGAACCCCCGACGTCATCGTCCGGCTGCCGGGCGGCACCAGCATCGTCATCGATGCGAAGGTCCCGATCGACGCGTACCTCTCGGCCACGCAGGCCACGACCGACCCTGAACGGCTCCAGCACCTGACACTGCACGCCCGGCAGGTGCGCGATCACCTGCGGGCGCTCGGCGCGAAGGAGTACTGGCGGCAGTTCGAGCCGGCACCCGAGTTCGTCGTGATGTTCCTGCCGCTCGAGCCGCTGATGGCATCGGCCTTCGAACACGACGGATCGCTGCTCGAGCAGGGCGCCGCCCTCCGCGTCATTCCCGCAACCCCCATGACGCTGCTGGCACTGCTGAGGGCCGTCGGCTACGGATGGCAGCAGCACGACGTGGCCCGCAACGCGGAAGAGATCCGCACCATCGGCCGCGACCTCTACGACCGGCTGGCGACCCTGGCCGAGCACTTCGACGGCGTGGGGCGGAACATCCAGCAGGCGGCTGCCAACTACAACCGGCTGGTGGGCTCACTCCAGCAGAAGGTGCTGCCGGCGGCGCGGCGCTTCCGCGAACTCGGCGTGACCACGACAAAGAACGTTGGCGAACCAGACCCGCTCAATGTCTCGGTACGCCAGGTCCGCGGGCGGTCGGACCTGCTCAGCGCCGGGGAAGACCCTGTCGCGGACACCGCTCGGGACGAGGACGTGCACTAGATGGCCGGCGGCCGGCGCGGCCGCGCGGCGGATTGCCCGGGCAGCCGCCCTGGGCAGCGAACCGCGTTACCGCAGCTCGGACGTGACGGTGACGACCGCGTGCACCTCGATCTCGCCGGGCTCGATGGGGGTCGGCGTCGACGCTTCGGCCGACATGCGCATCATCACCGGCTGCGGCGGCATCGGCTGCGCCAGATTGCTCTCTTCGATACGAATCACCTGGCCAACCATGCGCCCGGCGCCCGATGCCATGGCGCGCGCCCGTTCGACGGCTGACGCCACGGCCATCCGAAGCGCCTCGGCCTGTACTGACGTCGCGTCCTTGAGGCCGAAACGCGGACCGGTCACCGAGACCGTCGTCGACTTCGACGCGTTGACGGCATCGATGACCGCCGACAACTTGTCCAGGTCGTCGATCCTCACTTCAATCTGGTTGCGAACGAGGTAGCCCCGGACGATGCCGCGTCCGTTCTTCCACTCCATGTCGGGCACGAGCGAATACCCCGTCGTCCGGATGGCGTCGTCGGAGAGCCCCGCGCCTTTGACAGCGGCCTGGAGGGCCGTCATGCCCTCGGCGCTGAGTCGCCGCGCTTCGGGCGCCTGCGGATCCCGTGTCTCGGTCGCCATCGTGAGCCATGCGCGGTCGGGCACGCGCTTCAGCGTTGCCTCCCCCTGGGTGACCACCACGGATTGGGCGTGAACGGATGCCGCGCCGAACAGAACGATGCACGCGAGAAGCAGGGATCGAATCATGGGTCGGTCCTCCGGCGAAGGGGATGCGAGCTAGAAGCGTAACCCAATCCGATCCGCCAGCGTACGTCCGCCTGGCGAGCCATCTGTCGGGCCGCGTGGTGGGGCATGGTGCGGGCGTTCGGCGCTGATTGG
Organism: Acidobacteriota bacterium; assembly: GCA_044507065.1. Lineage (GTDB taxonomy): Bacteria > Acidobacteriota > Vicinamibacteria > Vicinamibacterales > SCN-69-37 > SCN-69-37. Next base: position 29,390 of record JBIQJY010000020.1, on the reverse strand, counting down.
CGTCCACGCCGTGTGAGGATCGACAGCCGCGCGTGTGGGCCGGCGTATGGCTCTCGATCGTCTGGCTGGACGACGCGTGGAACAAGCGCCGAACCCCGCAACGTATCCGACGCCCGAGCCGCTGGAATGGTCTGCGGCAGTCTACGGGCGCACGATCAGTCGTGGCACCGCCGATACGAGATATGACGCCAGGTCATCCTCGGTCACCTTCGCCACGGGCCGACCCGGTGCGATCGCGCGCTCGTCGACGATGACGCCCTGCCGGCCGCGTGCCAGGCTGATGCGCCCCACCACCTCCGGTTCGTCCCCGGAGCGGTCGAGCGCGATCTCGAGATAGGTTTCCGGCGTGGCGCTCGAGGCGAGTCGTGCCGAATCAGCCGGCGTATGCACGTCGAACGCCGCGCCCGTGGCGTTGAGGACGCCGGCCGCCTGCCGCAGCAGCGGCACCACCACGGCCGCAAGCAACTCCCCGTATGCCTTGACCGACTCGTCGACGCGCACCCGGCGCTCGGCCGCATCCTTTCGCGCGTCATCCACGGCGCGCAGTATTCGTTTTCGCAGATCGGACACGTCCATGTCGGCCAGCCTCGCCCGTCATTGTAATGAAGTTGCGCGAAGAGCGGGCGAAGCGGACCTGCGCGCGGCTATGACGGGCGCCGGGCCACATGGATGGCCATCAGTCCGCCGAGCACCGGGATGGCGCGGGCGCCGTCGAAGCCGGCGTCGGTGAGCATCTTCGCGACGGCCGATGCCCCGGGATAGCGCCGGATCGACTCGGGAATGTAGCGATAGGTATCCGGATCGCGGTGCAGGATCCAGCCGAGCCCCGATCCGACAATCGTCAGGTAGGCCAGATAGAGGGCGCGAACCAACCGCGAAGGCGGACGATCGAAATCGAGGCTGCAGAACCACCCGCCGGGCCGCAGCACGCGATTGATCTCGGCAATCGCGCGCGACAGATCGGGCACGTTGCGCAGACCGTAGCCCGTCGTGACGAGATCGATCGTGCCGGTCGCGATGGGAAGGTCGCACATGTCGCCCACAACCCATCGGGCGGCGCCGGCGCCGGGTTTCATGCGGGCGATCGCCACCATGGGCCACGCGATGTCGACACCGGTGACTCGAGCGCCGCGGGCAGCGGCGGCCAGGGCCAGATCGCCCGTCCCGCAGGCGAGGTCCGCGACACGTGCACCGGGACGGATCTCACCCAGTGCCATCAGGCGCCGTTTCCACCGCTGGTCGAGACCGAACGACAGCAGGCGCGTGATGAGGTCGTACCGCGCGGCAATCGTCTCGAAGAGCTGCCGGACGTGCCGCCGCCGGGATGCCGGCGTATCGAAGGCGTGGGCCAATCGCTCGGGCCGTGGGTCGCTCATGGGCGAACCCGCATTAGACCTCACTTTCCCGGCGGAGGCGGCGTGTCTCGCGATTCTGGGTTCTAATACGTCCATGCTCCCGTCGCAGACGGTCGAGAACTACCTCAAGACGATCTATCTCGCGCAGACAGCGGCTCCCGACACGACGCTCGTGCCGATGGGCCAGCTCGCCTCGGCACTGGGTGTCGTGCCCGGCACCGCGACGACGATGATGAAGACGCTGGCCGAATCAGGACTGGTCCACTACGAGCCGTACATGGGCGTGCGGCTGACGCCATCGGGCGAGAAGCTGGCCACGCTCGTGCTGCGGCGCCACCGGCTCGTGGAACTGTTCCTCGTCAAGGTCCTCGGCATGAGCTGGGCCGAAGTCCACGACGAGGCCGAGCGGCTCGAACACGCGGTCTCCGAACGGCTGATCGATCGCATCGACGAAATGCTGGGGTGGCCGGCCGTCGATCCGCACGGCGATCCAATCCCGACCGCCCAGGGCACGGTCGTCCACGTCGACGACATCGACCTGCTGGCGGCGCCTGTCGACGTGCCCCACCGCATCACGCGAATCGTGGACCAGGAGCCCGAGTTCCTGCGGTTCATCGAGGACCGTGAGCTCATGCCGGGCCAGACGGTGACGGTCGAGACTCGCGACGACCTCGCCGACGCGATCCGGCTGCGGTCCGAGAGCGGACGCGAGACCACCCTGGGTACGCGCACGGCGTCCAAGGTGCTCGTCCGGGCGCTCGACGCCAACTAACTGGCTCTCCTCGAATCACTTCCGCCATCGTCGCTTGCAGAACAGCCGACGCAGGGTTAATATTTTGATGACTCGAAATACAAATTCTCCGACCTCGAACAATGACTCCTCTCTTCGTCTTCGTCACGGTCGTCTCAGCGCTCGGTGGGGCGTGGGCGGTACACCGCGCGGCACAACGCCGGAGAGGCAGACGCGAACGCCTGCGCGGTAGTGCACTTTCCGTCCCGATCGCGGCGCCGGCACCCGGCACCAATACCCCTGCCGTCGTTCGTCTATCGGACCTCCCGGACAACGCTTCCGGCGACGTCGTCGATCTCGACGATGCCTGCCAGGGGTTCGGTCGGCGACGACTGATGGATCTCGGTTTCACCGCCGGCACACGCGTGGCACCGGTCCTGACCACGTTTGCCGGCGATCCTCGCGCCTACCACGTGCGGGGAACCGTCATCGCCGTTCGACGAGACCAGGCGGCGCACGTGCTGGTTCGCCCCGTGGCCGCCGAGGAGCGCGGCGTCGCATGAGCAGTCACAACTGCGAGACGTGCGGACTGCATGTGGAACTCGACCGCATGGGCGTGGCCGTCGATCGATTCGACCGCGTGATCGCACTGGCCGGCAATCCGAACACCGGGAAGTCCACGCTGTTCAACGCCCTCACCGGGTTGAAACAGCACACGGGCAACTGGCCGGGCAAGACGGTGACACGTGCCGAGGGCGGCTTCGCGCGTGCCGGCATCCGCTACAAGCTCGTCGACCTGCCGGGCACGTACTCGCTGCTGTCGGCCTCGCATGACGAGCAGGTGGCGCGCGACTTCCTGCTCTTCGGCCGGCCCGATGCGACGATCGTCGTGACCGATGCGTCAGCACTCGAGCGCAACCTGAACCTCGTCCTGCAGGTGATCGAGATCACCGACCGCGTCGTCGTGGCGGTGAACCTGATGGACGAGGCACGCCGCAAGGGGATCGACATCGACTTGCGCTGTCTGTCGCGTGATCTCGGGGTCCCTGCCGTCGGCCTGGTCGCCCGCACCGGTGAGGGGATGCACGCTCTGCTCGAACAGGTGGAGGGGACTGCGTCCGGGCGCATCGACACGAAGCCTCGGCGCGTGACCGGCACATCCGACTTCGAGCGGGCCGTCGACGAACTGGTCCCGATGGTCGAGCGCCTGGTGCCGGGGCTTCCCAACGCGCGCTGGATTGCGATGCGCCTCCTCGATGGAGACGCCGAGATCGAATCCGCCCTGCGAAGCGGCCGGCTCGGCCGACTTGCGGCCGACCAGCAGCGGACCGCGGAGCGGTTCAGCCGGCAGATCGCCCTGGATGGCGCGCAGTGACCACGCCCGCGTCACCGAGCGCCGATGAGGTCCTGCAGCGAGCGGCCGCGCTGCGAGGATCGTTCGATCGCCGGTTTCGCGACGAGACCGTCAGCTCTCTCTACGCCGAAGCCAGCCGCGTGGCCGAACGCGCCACCGCCCGGACGACCGCCGGGGCCGACCTCGATCGCCGCATCGATCGGCTCGTGACATCGCCCGTCTTCGGCCTGCCCATCATGCTGCTGCTGCTGGCGACCATCTTCTGGCTGACCGTCGCCGGCGCCAACGTCCCATCGGCGCTGCTCGCCGAGGCACTCTTCAGCATCGAAACCCGGGGTGTTCGACTGTTCGAGTGGTCCGGGCTGCCCTGGTGGGTGACCGGGTTCGTCTGGAACGGCGTGTTCCGCGGGCTGGCGTGGGTCGTGAGCGTGATGCTGCCCCCCATGGCCATCTTCTTCCCGCTGTTCACGATGCTCGAGGACCTGGGCTACCTGCCGCGCGTCGCCTTCAACCTCGACTTCCTGTTCCGTCGCGCGGGCGCGCATGGCAAGCAGGCGCTCAGCATGGCGATGGGATTCGGGTGCAACGCGGCCGGCATCATTGCGACCCGCGTCATCGACTCGCCGCGTGAACGCCTCGTGGCGATCCTCACCAACAACTTCGTGCCGTGCAACGGCCGCTTCCCCACGCTCATCATGCTGGCGACGATCTTCGTCGGCGCCGCGTTCCCGCCCGCCGCTGCGTCGTTTGCCGCGGCCGGCGCGGTGGTCGGCGTGGTGATTCTCGGCGTGATCGTCACGCTGGCCGTGTCGTGGGCGCTCTCGCGCACGGTCCTGCGCGGCGAAGCGTCGGCCTTCACGCTCGAACTGCCGCCGTACCGACGACCCGGCGTGCTGCGGATCATCTATACGTCGCTCATCGATCGCACGCTCTTCGTGCTGTGGCGCGCGATGGTCACGGCAGCACCGGCCGGCGCGGTGATCTGGCTCATGGCCAACATCCACGCCGGCGACGCAAGCCTGGCGCAGCACACGGCCAACGCGCTTGGCCCGTTCGGCCGCGCACTCGGGCTCGACGGCGCCGTCCTTCTCGCATACATCATCGCGATCCCCGCGAACGAGATCGTGGTGCCGACGCTGATGATGATCTACATGGGCACCGGGATGATGCAGGACGTGACGGCGCTCGACGACCTGCGCCGGGTGCTCGTCGATGAGAATGGCTGGACGCTGCTGACCGCGGTGAACCTGATGCTGTTCTCGCTGCTGCACAATCCGTGCGCGACGACCATCCTCACGATCTACCGCGAGACACTCAGTGTCCGGTGGGCGGCACTCGGCGCCCTGATGCCACTGTCACTCGCCTTCATCGTGACGTTTCTCGTGGCGACGGCCTGGCGATGGGTTCTGTAGGACGATGCGGTCGTCCGAGGGCGCGCGCTACGGCGCAACCAGCAGATTCGGCGGCGCAAGGCTGAACGGGCATTCCTGCGCCGACGTCGGATCCGGGACATGGATGTCCAGCGGCTGTGCAATGGCTTCCACACCGCGGCTCACTCCGGTGTCGTCGACCACGACGGCTTCCAGCGCGAAGCGGATGGTGTAGTCGCCCGGCAGCAGTGCGCCGGGCCAGTCGGACGCATCGGTCGAGAGCGGCAGTCGCACGCCGGTGCGGCCCTCGATCGCATGCACCGCCGGGCCCGACGGCGCTGTCCCTTCGCGCGTCGGCGCGCGTTGCTGCGCCGCTTCTCCGCCGCCTGGAATGGCGAATCGCACCAATTCGCCCCAGTCGGACACGACGGTGGCGCTCTTGACGCGATCCCCCGTGAGACGAACGGGGGGCGCCGGGCTGGCGGCCAGTGCATACGAGGTGCGGAGCGTGAACGTCACCGTGTAGCCGCCCGACGGCAATCGGCAGGCCGACTGTTCCTCGAGTCGAACGGTCGCGTGGATGCCGCCGGTGGACGCGTTCACGAACACCGACATCGCAAGCAGCAGCGCGCACAGAACGATCGCGCCCGCGCGCGTCACGGCTCAGCCCCGGTACTCGGCGAAGGAGCTCGGGGTTTCCCACACGCGGACCGCAACCACGGGCAGGCCCTGATCGCGCGCCATGTCGAAGATGAGCTTGCAGATGCGCTCGACGGTGGGATTGCTCTCGAGCTTGAAGACCGGTTCGCCGAGCGCCTCGAGTGGCGCGACGAGCGGGTCGTCCTGGCGCAGGATCATCTTGTGATCGAGTTCGGTGTCGATCCAGCCCTTGACGATCCGCTTGATGTCCGAGAAGTCCACGACCATGTTGCGCCCGTCGAGTTCGTCGGTGCGCACGTCGACCTCGACAACCGCGTTGTGCCCGTGCGGATGCTTGCAGACCCCGTCGTAATCGAGCAGGCGATGGCCGTAGCAGAAGTCGATGCGCTTGGTGACGAGATACATACGGACAATGTAACCTAGGAAGCCGCCCGCCCGGCCGCCTGCACGTCGCACGCCGGCCGACCGGGCCGTGGAGCGTGCACGCGTGCAGCACAGATCGGCGGTCCTGCTGTCTGGCGGGCTCGACAGCGCCGTCATGCTGGCAATGGAACTTGCCGATGGACGCGAGGTGTGGCCCATCCACGTGCGGGTCGGGCTCGCCTGGGAAGACGCCGAGGCGCGCGCGATCGAGCGGGTCGTCGACGGCGCGCCCTTCGTCGGGCGCATCCACCCGGTGACCACACTCCGGTTCGACATGCGCGACGTCTATCCGCCGGGTCACTGGGCGGTTGCCGGTCGCGCGCCCGCCTACGATGAACCCGACGAGACGGTCTATCTCGAGGGCCGGAACGTCACGCTCATCACCAAGGCCGCCGTCTTCTGCGCGGGCCGAGGGATTGGCCGCGTGGTCCTCGGGCCACTGGCGGGCAATCCGTTCCCCGACGCGACGCCCGCGTTCTTCGACGCGATGGCGCACGCCCTCTCACTGGGGCTCGCACACGACATCACGGTTGCAGCGCCGCTGGCGGCGTTGAACAAGGAGGATGTCGTGCGGATCGGCCGGGATCTGGGCGTCGCACTCGACCGCACGCTCTCGTGCATGTCGCCGGTCGACGGCGAGCACTGCGGGCGCTGCAACAAGTGCCGGGAACGACGCGAGGCCTTCCGTGATGCCGGCATCACGGACGCGACCGTCTACGACGCGCTCGTCAGATCCCCATCACGTGGAAGCCCGCATCGACCATCATGACTTCGCCGGTGATGGCCCGGCTGGCCTCGCTCAGCAGGAAGACCGCGGCATCCCCGATCTCGTCGACGTCGACGGCACGGCGGAGTGGCGCGCGATCGCGATACGACTGCAGGATGCCCGAGAACCCCGAGATACCGCCGGCCGCCGCGAGTGTCTTGACCGCGCCGGCCGAGATCGCGTTGACGCGAATGCCCTTCGAGCCGAGATCCGATGCCAGGTACCGCACCGACGCTTCGAGCGCCGCCTTGGCCACGCCCATCACGTTGTAGTTCGGGAAGACGCGCTCGGCGCCCAGGTAGCTGAGCGTCAGCACGCTGCCGCCTCCGGACTTCTCCATCAGCGGAACGGCGCGTTGCGTGAGGGCCACGAGCGAGTAGGCGCTCACCTCGAGCGCCGTGCGGAACCCGTCGCGCCCCGTCTCGACGAACGGGCGGCTGAGTTCGTCGCGCCCGGCGTAGGCCGTGCCGTGCACGAGAAAGTCGAGCCGACCGCATCGCTGGTCGATCTCCGCGAAGACGGCATCCATCTGCGCATCGTCGGTGACATCACACGGCAGCAGCACGGGCTGGTCGAGCGTCGCGCCCAGTTCGCGCACGTTCTCGCCGAGTCGATCGTTCTGATAGGTGAGCACCAGTCGCGCGCCGGCGGCAGCGGCCGCGCGCGCGATGCCCCAGGAAATCGATCGCTTGTTGGCGACACCAATGACGAGACCGACCTTGTCGGCCAGCGGCTTTCCGTTCATGACAATTCAGATCCTCGCGAAGCCGGGCCGGACTCCAGCGTTCCGGAGCCGGCCGGTCAGTGTGTGGCCGATGCGGCGGGCGGCGCCGCTCACCTGCGCTTGCCGCGGCGGCGACCGCGCCCGCGGTTCTTGCCTGGCGCATCCCCGTTGCCGTGATCGGGACCGTTGCCGTTGCGCGGCGCCCCGCCCCTGGGACCATGGGAGCCCCGGCCCGGCCGGCCGTCGTGCGTGTTGCCGAACGAGTCGCCGTACTGGCCGTTGAAGCGGAATCCGCCACGACCGCGGGGAGCCTGCGGCCTCTGGTGCATGGTGAATTCGGGGATCGGACGCGGGGGCGGGGTCTCCCCTTCGATTCGCGGCAACTGCGCCCGGATCAGCGTGCGGTGCGCCAGCCAGCCATCGTCGGGCGGCGGCGCAGCCTCGGGCGCGGCGGCGGAGGTTTCGGTCGGATCCGCCTGCGGCGTGTCGTCGGCTGCCGGGGCGGTGGCAAGCGGAACGGGCTCGGACACGGGCGTCACGAGCTGGCCACCGGTGATGTCGGCCAGTACCTCCTCGTACAGCGACTCGGTCTTCCTGGTGCGCCGCCTCGGCTCACGCGCGTGCTTGTAGGCATGCTCGTGATCGCAGGTGGTGCATCGTGTCTGGCGGATGGCGTCTTCAACGATGGCGACGATCGCGTGATTGGTTACGCGTCGTTCACGCGGACAGTAGTCGTCCACAATATCGCCGAGCCGCAGCGAACGCTGCTCCATTCAATTCTCCCGACGGGTCTTCACAACCGGTTCTCGATGCGGCCCGCCCCGGCTTTCGCTCGGGTCTCGCGTGTCATCGGGCGCGCTCATTCAAAGGTCAAGACGTGACCTCGACGCGGAAGGAAGTTCGCTCTTGCAGGTCGTCGCAGGATAACAGGAAGAATCCGGCCGGATCAAATGCTTTTTTCCGGGGCCGTCGGCCACGCCCTGACGGTGGCGCGCGGTGTCAGTTCCCCCCTCCCCCTCCCCGATTGCCCCGTCCGAACCGCGGATTGACGACGTTGTTGAAGATGGACCCGAAGCTGTAGCTGACGCCGACGAACACCCGCGTCTCGTAGCCGCTCTGCAGTTCGCGCACGCGCAGCAGCACTTCTTCGGGCGTCGCGCCGCGACGCGGCAGCGAGATCTGGTCCCGAATCCGTGACGCCGATCCACCGACCTGGAGCGACAGGCCGCGCATCAGGCGCAGATTCACGGACCCGTCGAACTCCAGCCGCGAGAGTCCGAGATCGTGCAGGTACTGCGACCACTCGAGGCGCGACTCGATGCTGCCCCACGGCTCCCGCTGCTCGAGCGTCGCCGACACTTCATGCCGCGGCCGCGTCTCGCGCAGCCGATCGAAGAGCGTCACCTCGTTGTAGCGGGCGTGCATGACGCCAACCGAGTACCCGAAGCGCAGTTGTCGCGATGCATACTCGGCATAGGGGAAGAGGTTGTACTCCACGGCCGGGGCGAGCGCGAGGCTCAGGTCGAGGTTGTCGAACGTCGATGACTCCATGTCGCCGTCGAAGCCGACCGACCAGTGACTGCCGAGCGACTTCGCGACGAACCCGCGAGCCTGGCGCTCGCGCCGCGACGCCTCGACGCGCCGGCCGTCGTCGAGGTCGAACGATTCGGTTTCCGATTCCACTTCAGCGGAAAAGTTGAGGATCCAGTGCTCGGTGACGCGATCGGCATCCACGCCGATTTCCCACGACGTCTCCCGGCTGCGCTCCTCGGACTGGAGCGACCCGTTGGCGCTGATCTCGAAGGCCCACAGGTTCCAGGGGTCGGCCGCCGGCGCGGCGTCGGGCACGCCCTCCGGCGCCTCGATGCGCAAATCGAACTCATCGACGAGGCCGGCGCGCGCCGCAAATCCAAGCAGCGCGACGTGGACGATCCGCAGCACGGCGCGGCGGCGGGTATCTTCCGGCTCGTTGGGCAGGGTCACCGCGCGCAGTTCATAGTCGGTGCCGTCGAGGCGTCCGGCGCCGACGAATCGCATCGTCCGCTCGACCCCGCCGGCGCCGGTGGCCTGCTCGCTCGAGAGGATCTGCAGGTCGGCATCCTGCGGCTGGCGCACGAAGTCCACCCATGGCGTCTCGTCCCGGATGAAGTCGTTGAAGCAGTTGCACGACTCGATGTACACGCGCAGGCGTGGCGAGGCCGAGGCCCCCGCCTGCGCGGCCGCCGTACTCACGGTCGCTGTTGCACAGGCCAGCAGGAGGACGAGCACTCGCAGGGCAATTCGCATGATTATCAGCGTTATATCAACGGCGGGGTGAAGCTCGAGTGAAGTGCGGCTTCATCGGGCCTTCACTCGTCCGGGCGTTACAATGGGCCGTCACGCTGGAGCCGTCATGCTGTACCTGTCGACCCGCTCCGTGCTTCTCGCCGTTGCCGTCAGCGTCACCGTTGTCGCGCAGGATACGTGGACGTTCTCGTTCGACGATGACCGCGTGGATCAGGCGCCGTCCGGTTTCACGCTTGCCGCGATGCGCCAGTCCGACGCCGGCCGATGGATGGTCCAGCGGCCGGCCGCGACCGGCGTGCTTGTACACACGGCCGATCCCGCTGCCTCCGGCTACGCGCTGGCCATTGCCGATCGCCCGGCGCCCGAGGACATCGCCGTCACCGTCCGCCTCCGCCTGGCCGGCACCGCGCGCACGGGGGGACTGGTCTGGCGCTATCGCGACGATCACAACTACTACACGCTGCTGCTCGACCTGGTCCGCGCCGAGTTGTCGGCCTATCGCATCACGGCCGGCAACCGCGTCCGGCTCGACATGCAGGACGAGCTCGAACTCGATGGCGACGCGTGGCACACGCTGAAGGTCGTGCATGTCGGGCCTGAGCTGCGCGTCATGCTCGGCGGCGTGCGCGTGTTCGTCGAGCAGGATCGCCGCTATGACCGGCAGCCCGACGCGGCGGGGCGGGTTGGCGTCATCGCGACGGGCCCGTCCGAAGTCTGGTTCGACGACCTGTGCGTCGAGGCCAAGCGGGGGCATCGATGAGGCTGCTCCTTGTCGAGGACGAGCCGGACCTGCGGCGCAGCCTCGCGCGGTCGCTCTCCGACGCGCGCTTTGCCGTCGACGAATCTGGCGACGGCGATGACGGCCTGTACCGCGCGCTCGAGATCGACTACGACGCAATCGTCCTCGACCTCATGCTGCCGCGGCGATCGGGCGAAGCGGTGCTCGAGGGCATCCGGCGCGCCGGGCGCACCACACCCGTCCTGCTGCTGACCGCGCGCGACACGATTGCCGATCGGGTTGGAGGCCTCAACCACGGCGCCGACGACTACCTGACCAAACCGTTCGTCATCGAAGAACTCGTCGCGCGGCTGCGCGCCCTGATCCGGCGCGCGCAACAGCATCCCTCGCCGGTCGTCACCATCCAGTCGCTGCGTATCGACGTGGTCCGCCGCCGGGTCTACCGCGACGACGTCGAAGTGGCGCTGACGGGACGTGAGTTCGGCATCCTCGAGCAGCTCGTCCGACACCGCGGGCGCATCCTGAGCCGCACCGCGCTCTCCGAACACCTCTACAACGATGCGAGCGAGGTCATGTCGAACGCCATCGACGTGCACGTGGCGGCGATCCGGCGCAAGCTGGGCGCGACGCTCATCGAAACGCGCCGGGGCCAGGGCTACCTGATCGATGCGTGAGTCGCTGCGGGCCAGACTGCTGTTCTGGCATGTGGCCACCGGGATCGCCATCATCGCCGCCTTCGGCGCATCGGTCTGTTACCTCACCTGGCACACGCGCCTCGCCGCGATTGACGCGAGCCTGCAGGCGCGCGCCGCCGAGTTGCGCAACGGCGTGCGCCCGACCGACGACGGACAGGTGGACCTGATCCTCGGGCCGGACCTGCGGCAACAGAACGAGCCGGGCGCGTATCACTTCATCTGGACGCGCGATCGCGTGCTCATCGATCGCTCGTGGCCCGACGTGACCACGGCCGAACCCGGCCCGCCCGGCCTGCGATTTCACGACGGTCGGCGCGAACTGGTCTCGACGGCCGCCTCGGGCGTCGTGATCCTCGCCGGCTTCGACCTGGCCGGCCTGCGCAGCGACGTCTGGTCGCTGGCCGTGGCGCTGTCGCTGATGGGTCTCACCATTCTCGTCATTTCGTGCATGGGCGGATGGTGGTTCACCGGACGCGCGCTGGCGCCGCTCGATCGCATCAACCGCACCGCGCGGCGGATGATCGACGGCGACCTGGCGGCTCGCATTCCCATCGATGACGTTGACACCGAGGCCGGCCAGATCGCGCGGGCCCTCAACAACGCATTCGACCAGCTGCGTGGGGCGGTCGAACGCCAGCGTCGGTTCACGGCGGACGCCTCACATGAACTGCGGACCCCGCTGGCGACTCTGTCATCCGAGGTGCAGTGGGCCCTGGCCCGGCAGCGGACGGCCGACGAGCTCACGGCCTCGCTCGACGTATGCCAGCGGGCCGCCGGCCGCATGCAGGCCGTCATCGAACGACTGCTGTTTCTCGCGCGCGGAGAAGCCGTCGCCGTGCGGACCGAGCCGGTGCGCCTCGACGAGGTGGCCCGCGTTGCCATCGAGCAGGTCGAGGCGCTGGCCTACGCGTCGGAGTTGTCGGTCACGCTCGAGGCCGAGCCGGCCACGATCCAGAGCGATCCCGAACGCGTGCTCGAAGCCGTCACCAACGTGGTGACCAATGCCATCCGGTACAACGTGCCGGCCGGCCGCGTGTCGGTCAGCGTTCACGACGGCGCGGACGCAGTGGAACTGGTCGTGACCGACACGGGCATCGGCATCAGCGAGGCCGACCTGCCGCTGGTCTTCGAGGCGTTCTTCAGGGGTGATCCGGCCCGCAGTCGGGATACCGGAGGCGCCGGCCTCGGCCTTGCGGTCGCCCGGTCGGTGGTGGAGCACCACGGCGGCACGATCGAATGCCGCAGTACGCCGGGGACCGGCACGACGATCCGCATGCGGTGGCCGCGCGCCTGACGCTGGAGGCTTCAGCGTTCCTTCATGAACCCTTCGATACGCTCTGTCACGGCCGACGGCCGCGCCATGCCAACGTTCGCACGGCGCGCGTCGTAGGAAGACAGATGGCGCTCCCCACGCCAGCGCGCCCCGACGCGAGGGCGCCGGTGCGATACGGCCCGCGCGTCCGCAGGCCGACTTTCACTCGACTCCAAGAGGACTGACATGCTGACACGACGCGATTGGCTCACTCTCACGGCGGGCGCTGGCGCCGCGCTCACGCTCAACCCGCGCGACCTGTTTGCGCTGCAGGCGAGCCCGGTTCTCACCCGCGCGATCCCTTCGAGCGGTGAACAGGTGCCCATCATCGGCCTCGGAAGCTCCGCAACGTTTTCGCAGATCGCCCGGGCGGAGGATCTCGATGCCGTACGCCAGGTGCTCGACACGCTGATCAAGCAGGGCGGCACGGTCTTCGACACGGCGCCGAGCTATGGCGCATCGGAAGACGTGGCGGGCCGTGTGGCCGCCGACCTCGGCATCACCAATCAGATTTTCTGGGCCACGAAGGTCAACGTGGCCGGCGGACGCGGCGGACGCGGGGGTTCGGCCGATCCGGCAGCCGCCCGCGCTCAGATCGATTCGTCGTTCGCCAAGCTGAAGAAGGAAAAGATCGATCTCATCCAGGTGCACAACCTCGGTGATGTGCCGACCCAGCTTGCCATCCTCAAGGACCTCAAGAAGGAGGGCCGCATCCGGTACATCGGCGTGACGTCGACCTCCGAGCAGCAGTACGGGCAGCTCGAGCAGGTGATGCGCAACGAGCCGCTCGACTTCATCGGTGTGGACTACGCGATCGACAACCGTGAAGTCGAGAATACGATCCTGCCCCTTGCGCTCGAGCGCAAGATTGGCGTGCTGGTTTACCTGCCATTCGGCCGGACGCGACTCTGGGGGCGAGTCGCCAACCGCGAAGTGCCTGACTGGGCCAAGGAGTTCGACGCCACCACGTGGGCCCAGTTCTTCCTCAAGTTCATCGCGGCCCACCCGGCGGTCACCTGCATCACGCCGGCGACCAGCCAGGCCCGCAACATGGCCGATAACCTCGGCGCCGGACGCGGCCGACTCCCCGACGAAGCCACGCGCACGCGAATGATCGAGCTCGTCAACTCGCTTCCGTCGGCCTGATCGCGCACTCGCGTCACCGAAACACAGGGCGGGGCTCCGGTCCCGCCCTGTTCTGCATTTCAGTGGGTTTCGGGGACGCCGGGCATCGACTGGTCGTCGATCCACGCAAGCGCGGCGTGCAGTGCGTCGCGCCCCTCGGCCAGCGCGTCGGCCTCGAGAGGCACCTCCACGTCCGGCACGACTCCCACGCCCTCCAGGCGCTGGCCAGTCGACGTCACGAAGTCCCCGACGACGTACAGCAGGACGTCGCCGTTGGCCAGTTGCTGTGTGGACGCCGGGAGCGCCTGCCCGCTCGTGCGCGTACCAAACACCGTCACACGGCCAAGACCCTGCAGGGCACCCGCGAAACACTCGGATGCACTTGCCGTGAGGGCGTCGACGAGCAGCGCGACGGGGCCGGCGTACGGCGTGACCGTGCGACCGTCTGTCGTGGAGCGACGCGGGTTGGCGCGAAATTCCAGATCGAGCCCGCGCATGCGCATGCGCCCGAGCACGGCGGGCTCGGTCAGCACGTGACCGGCCACCCCGCGAATCATGTCGGCCAGTCCGCCGGGATTTCCCCGGAGGTCGATGACGAGCCCCGCATGCTCGCGAAATCGATCGACGGCCGACGCAAAGGGCTCGGCCACCGCTGCCATCCACACGTTGAACCGGATCACGCCGGCACGGCGACCCGCGGGCGTCTGCCGCTCCTCCGCCGCGAGATGCGCGCGCAGCGGCGGGAGATTGCCGATGGTGACGATCTCGCCGGGCCCCACCGTGCGCGACATGCGCACTTCCCGCGGCTCGGACTCGATCTCCGGAGCCTGTACGAGCAGCCGCAGCGGCTCGCCCTCAGCGCCGGAAAGCTCCCGGGCCACGCGCCTCCAGGCGAGCTGACGATGCCGCGGATCCTCGTCGCCGATGGCAGCAATGAGGGTTGCGACGTCCGTGTCGTCGATGCGGACAATCCGGTCGCCCGGCTGGATGGCAGCCGGCGCGATATCCGCCGCCTCGTCGTGCAGGCGCGTCACGAGCACCGCGTCCCCGACCACGCGTACGTCGAATGGCACACCGGCCGGACCGCGCAGATCGTCGGGCGCCGATGATGAGCCCAGCAGGGCGAAATGCGACGTGCCCAGCCGGCTCAGCATGCCGCGGATGATCGCGCGCTGATCGTCGGCCGACGCGGCCGCTTCCACCTGTGGGCGCAGTTCAGTGCGGACAGCGGCCCAATCGAGTCCGCCGAACTCGGGATCGTAGAACGTATCGTTGACGGTGAGCCAGGCCGCGTCGAACGCCGCCACGCCCGCCGCCCGCCAGTCCTGCGCGGCGGCCGGGGGCGCCGCGGTCGCCAGCAGCAGTGCGACGGCGACGATGGAAGGAGGCAGGCGGCGTCGTCCCATGCTCAATCGCCGGGCGGAGCGACGCCCGGCGGCAACAACGCGGCAACCGCCGGCGGCAGGGCGAAGGCCGACTCGGGCACGACGTCGTACTCGCAGGAGGTCAGCGTCACGACCTGTTCGAATCCCATCGCGCGCTGGATGAACGTGGTCGCCTGAAGCAGGTTGCCGAACTTCCGGTAGTTGCGCAGCACGTTGACGGTGGGCACGATGCCCTGTGGCGTCGCGCGCGAGGCCTCCGAGCCGATCTGCAGACCGGTCTCTGCGTCGAAGTACTCGACCTGCTCGTTGCCACTGTTGAATCGGACCCGAACCTTGTATGCGGGCCGGCCGTCGAACGTCGTCTCTTCGAGAGTGGTCAGGTCGCGTACGCGCGAGGGCTCGTGAAGCGGCCCGTCGAACCAGGCGTCCTCGGCCGACTCGAGCAGTTGCCGGCCGCTCAGGACCTCGGGCCCGGAAATCGGATTGACGGACCAGCCCGTCGTGCCGTCATAGCCGTTCTCGATTCGCCCCACGCCCGGAACGTTCACCCGGTAGAGCATGCGCGCGGGACGCGCCGTCATCAGTTCGAAGGCCGCCACGATCCCCTGCGCCGGGATCTCGAGCCTGCCACGCGCGTGCACGGACTGCACCGCTTTGTAAGCTTCTCGGCCGCCGATGGCGGCGACGTGGCGGGCGACAACCTCGTCGCCCGTCGGCAAGGCTTCGGCCTGCGCCTGTGCGCCCGCGCCGCCCGGCTGTGCCGCGAGCACGAGGAGCGAAGCCAGCACGCATACGATCGCCCGTCGAGCACCCATCATCATGTTGTGGCCCCTGCGGGGATTCTACCGCCAGGGTGTGCTGCCGCGTGTAAGCTGTTGACGGGATCCCCCCATGCTCAGAGGCTCACGTACCGGCGTCGTCACCCGTATCCAGCCCATCTCGATCCACGGGCAGATTTCGCTCGATGTGTTCTGGACGGACCCGGAAGATCCCGAGGCCGAGATCCGGCACGCGCGTGTGGCCACCGAGTCGGCGCCGCGCGACCTGTCGCCCGGCGATCGCGTGACGTTCCACTACCTCATGGGGATGGTGACGCACATCGAGCGATAGGCGAGACCCGCATCGCTGCGTCCGCGTCTGCGTGCAAAAAAAAAAGGCCCGCCGAAGCGGGCCTTCTACAAGTCACCTGGCTCCCCAGCTCTTTGCGGCACACGCCGCAAATTCAGGTAACTCGCACCACTCTATAGAGCAAGGTGCGTGCCGCCTTCGCTGACGTGCAATCCGATGGATTCCTGATTCAACGGCGTGGGGAAAGGCCCGGCGAGTGGCTCGCATCGGTACTTCCTTGCCGACAATGGCCATCACGGTACCCACCTGCCGCTCAGACCATCGCACCTTCGGGATACTGCAGCGCCAGCCGCAGTTCCTTCGTCAGTTGGTCGACGGTCGAACCCGATCGCTTCCACGCGCCGTCGCTTTCGAAGCGGAGGTCGCCGATACGACGTCCCCACGGGGCAATGATCCGACCGATCGCCCGGAAGTCCGCACGGTCGGCATGCTGCTGATCGAGGTGGCGAACGATGTCCGGAGAGACGCGGATGAAGGCACGAAGTGCCGGTGCCGTCTTGATGCTGTACTTCCGGCCGTTCCAGGCAGCCCCGAACACCACCGACACCTGCTTGAAGTAGTTCACATAGAAGCGCCGGGCATCGTCGCGGAACTCGGCGCCACGCCGACCGGTACCGAAGGCATCCGTGCCGAACAGGCGTTTGAGTTCCTGCGCAAGCGGCGCCTGCGCCACCCGGCCGTGCCCTACGCCCAGCAGCTTGATCTCGCCCCGGAGCGGCGACTCCTCGCGTTCGCTGAGCGCGCGCACGACGTCGTGCGCGGCGGCGAGGTTCTCGTCACGATAGAGCTGACGTCCGGAAAGCGAGACGAGATGCGAAGGATTGAGCCGCGTGTGCTTGGCGTTGATGGTGACGAACATCTGCACAACGTGGTCTTCTGGCAGACGATCGAAGATCACCGCCGGCACGGTGAACGTCTCATCCCTGAACTGGTCCATGCCGGCGTGAAGCGCCAGCAATCGGTGCTGTCCGTCGATCGCCCGAAGAATACCCTCGCGTTCGGGTACTTTCAGGATGCCCAGCGACGGATCGCCGGGAGTCGGCTCGTACTTCAGCGTCTCGTCACAGGAAATAATGACGGCGCCCGGAATCGAGGGCAGGTCTCGCGCCTGTCGGCATTGCTCGTAGTAAGCCACGAGCTCGTCGATCTTCTTGCGAATGATCTGGCGCTGGTACGCCTTGTCGCTCGACGCGATGCGCCGCTCGAGGAGATCCCAGCGCACTTTCGATGTTCTCGCGCTGCCCCGCACGGCCTTGCCTTTCGACGGTTCGCCGTAGTCGAGCACCTCGAAGCGGACCAGCTTGTCGATATCGCTGGCCGTGAGTGAAGCCTGGTAGAACTGGACGCCGAATTGCTGCATTCGAAGAGCGGCAACGCTGATCATGGACAGCGGAGTCCTTTCTGCCGATGGGCGGGGACGCCGGCCCGGGCAAGGCGTACGGATTTTCGGATTCTATGTGGCGCCCCACCCGATAACAAGGTCAGCCGCGGCTGCCTCTGAGCAGCGGACCATCTGTCGCGCTCGATATCGCCATCAAACCACTGACAGCCAATCGCTTAGGTGACTTTGGCCACCATGTGGCCGGGCACGAGCGGCTGGCCGGCAGGCCGCCGGTCCCACCATCTTGCGAGGACGTAGAGGGCCGTCAGCAGGGCCATCCAGGCGGCGAGAGCCCACGGCAGCGACAACGATCGGTGCAGCGGGTAACTGAACCGGCCGTAGACCAGCTCCACGTGGATCCAGTAGACGAACAGCGACGTCCGGCCGAACACCAACATGGGTCCGGAGCGCCGCGGTGCCGCGACGGCCAGCAGGCCTGCGGCCGCAGCCAGCAACAGCGTCATGGTGCCCACGCGGCCGCCAATGACCGCGAGTGATCGGGCCCATTGCCAGGCCTCGGGCGGCCACGGCATGTAGCCGAAGCCGGTGAGCAGAAGGCCCGCGACGGCCGCCCCGCGCAGGAAGCGCGCCTCGTCCGAACCTGTGCGGGCGGCGAGGGCCTCGCCAACGGACGCGCCGGCAAACACGTAGCCAACCGCTGGAAACAGGCTGAATACCGCGTTGCCGTCGACGATCCGGACGTAGCCCTCGAGGCGCGAGGGCAGCAGCGACGGCCACCACCAGACCGAACTCCACGGGGTCAGGACTCCGGCCACGACAATCGCAGGCGCCAGCAGCCAGAACGTGCGCCGCCATGGTGTGGTGGCATGACGCCACGCAAAGCCGGCCATCACGAGCCCGAGCCCCAGCACGTTGAGGATGTCGGATCGGAAGATTCCGGCCCAGCTTGCGTTGGGATTGAGCAGGAATGACTGCAGCCTGAACAGGTGCGCAATCAGGACGACCTGCCAGCCGCGCCGCATCAGCAGCCGGCTCGCGGTCCGCCGGTCGACGCCCCGTGCCAACCGAGACAGTCCGGACATCGGCAGCGAGACGCCGGCCAGAAACAGGAACAGCGGCGCCGCCCATCCCGCAAGGAACCCGACGACCCCGAAAGCCGCCGTGTCCCGATTGGCTGCCACGTGCCAGGCGTCGACCGAATGCCACAGCACCATCAGCAGCACCGCCAGGCCGCGCAGCCAGTCGATGTAGACACGCCGCGGCGCGCCGTGCGGGCCGGGTAGTGTCGCGACAGCGTCGGCGCTCATGCCGAGAGAAAGGCGAGCAGCAGTGGGGCCAGATCTGCTGGGTCGTGTGCCTCCATCACGTCTGGTTTCCCAGCCAGGTTGTCGGGGAGATGGCCAAACCCGTACCGAGCGACACACACGCGCGTTCCGGCGCGCTGGGCCGTCTCGACGTCCACCATCGAGTCGCCGACCATCACCGTCCGGCCGGTCGGCACACCGGCCGACTTAATCAAATAGAGCAGCCCTGCCGGGTCCGGCTTGCGGGCAAATGCGCCGTCGCCGCCAATCACTTCGCTGAAATGCGGTCGAATGCCCAGATCCACAAGCATCCGGCCGGTGTGGCGGGTGGGCTTGTTGGTCAGAAGAGCCACGGCGGCCCGGCCGTCGATGGCGTCGAGGACTTCCTCGATGCCCGGGTAGAGCCTCGTTTCATCGAGCAGATGTTCGTCGTAGATGGCGAGGAACCGGTCGAGCGCCGACTGGACATCCACCGTATCCACGAGCCCGGCGGCCCCGAGCACCCGCCTCACCAGCACGCGGGCGCCTTCACCAACCATCGCCGTCACCTCTTCGACGGCCAGCGGCGCCGCCCCGTGCTCGGCCAGCAGGAGATTCGCGCTCCGCGCCAGGTCGCGGCGCGAGTCCACCAGTGTTCCGTCGAGGTCGAAGACGATCAGATGGGAAGGCATGGGAGGCTGCAAGGCTGCGAGGCTACAAGGCTACTAGGCTACAAGGTGGAGCGCTGG
>JBIQJY010000020.1:1308-9864 GCA_044507065.1 Acidobacteriota bacterium | reverse complement strand
AGGCTGCAAGGCTGCGAGGCTACAAGGCTACTAGGCTACAAGGTGGAGCGCTGGGAGGCCACCCGAGGCAATCGGGTCGCCCGGCCGCCGGCCCGACGCGGTAGTCTAGTGAAGACGCGGACGCGCCTGTCCGACGGGGATTTCATGAGACGACTTCTTCCGGTCGCGCTGTGCCTGCTGCTCCTGCCGGGGTTGACCGCCACGCTTCCTGCCGATCAGCAGGTCACCTTTCGCAGCGGGACGACAACCGTGGCCGTCTACGCGACCGTCACCGACCGCAGCGGTCGACTGGTGCCCGACCTCCGGGAAGAGCACTTCGAGGTGTACGACAACGGCCGGCTGCAGCAGCTGACGCTCTTCAAGAGTGACGTTCAGCCGATCACGGTTGTCGTCATGCTCGACACGAGCGGGAGCATGACGTTCTACCTCGATCTGCTCAAGCAGGGCGCTGAACAGTTCGTCCTGCGGCTGCTGCCCGATGACCGCGCGCGCGTCGGCAGCTTCTCCGACAAGATCCGGATCAGCCCGACATTCACGGGCAATCGCGACGACCTGGTGCGCTATCTGCACAACGACATCCAGTTCGGTAACCCGACGTTCCTGTGGGATGCGATCGACGACAGCATGTCGGCTCTGGCGCAGCAGACGGGCCGGCGCGTGGTGCTCGTGTTCACCGACGGCGAGGACGATCGGAGCCAGCGTCGCAGCTTCCGCGACGTCCTCACGCGCGCCCAGGAAGAGAACTACATGATCTACGGCGTGGGTCTGCGCCACGTGTTCATGGGCCGCACCACGCGGCCCGATCGCAACCTGCGACGGCTGGCGACCGACACCGGCGGCGGCTACTTCGAACTCCAGCGCACCGACGACCTCAACGCGACGTTCACGCGCGTGGCCGACGAGTTGCACCGCCAGTACGTCCTCGGTTTCACGCCCGAAACGCTCGACGGTACCGCTCACAGGCTCGAGGTGCGTGTGAAGGTGCCGGACATGAATGTCCGGGCCCGGCAGTCGTATCTGGCATCGCCCGAAGGCGCCGGCGACCCGGCGGCTCCGGCCGGCACGCCCTAGGCAAACACCCCTGCCGCCGAGTCTGCTACGCTTGCGTGTTCGGCCAGCACGGGCCTGCGCCCCGCTCGAGGGCGATTCGCGGCCCCGCCGCGCCGGCATGCGCCGGGAGCGCTCGACCACCACGTGTCTCTGACTCGCCTGTTCTATCCCCTCGGTTGTCTCGCGCTGGCTGCGATGGTGTCATCCGGCTGCTCACTCAAGACCATGGCCGTCAGGACCGTCGCCGACACCCTGTCAGGATCCGGCGACGTCTTTTCGCGCGACGACGACCCGGATCTGGTGGGCGACGCGTTGCCCTTCGCGCTCAAGCTCTACGAATCGCTTCTCGAGTCGGTCCCCGAACACGCGCCGCTGCTCGTGGCCACCTGCAGCGGCTTCACACAGTACGCCTACGCGTTCGTGCAGACCGAGGCCGACATGGTCCGCGAGGCCGACTACGAACGGGCCACGGCGCTCGACGCACGTGCGCTGCGCCTCTACCTGCGCGGACGCGGCTACTGCCTTCGCGCTCTCGAACTCCGGTTTCCCGGCGCGGGCGATCGTCTGACGCTCGAGGCCGACGTCGTGCTCGCGCCGGCACGGCGCGACGACGTCGAACTCCTCTACTGGACCGCGGCGTCGTGGGGCTCGGCCATCGCGCTCGCACCTGACCGTCCCGATCTGCTCATCGACTTCCCCGCCGTGCGCGCGCTCATCGACCGTGCCGCGGTGCTCGACGACACGTGGGGCAATGGCTCCATCCACGAGACGCTCATCACATTCGAAAGCCTCGAGTCACTCGGCGGCACCCGTGAAAAGGCCCGCGAACACTTCGCGCGCGCCGTCGAGCTGCAGCAGGGCACGTCACCGGGTCCGTACGTCGCCCTGGCAGTAGGGGTTTCGGTTGCGGCGCAGGATCGGACCGAGTTCGAAACACTGCTCGAGCAGGCGCTGGCCGTCGACCCCGACGCCAATCCGTCGATCCGGCTGGCCACGCTCATCACGCAGCGGCGTGCCCGCGCGCTGCTTGCCAACGCTGATTCATTGTTCGCGCAGTAGATCATTCATGTCCGGAGGTACCCGCATGTCCCCGTTTGCCCGCATCTTCGCGGTGCTCGCCGCCTCGATCGCGCTCTGCCTGCCGCTGGCGGCGCAGTCGAAGGTCGAACTGAAACTCGCCACGTTCGCCCCCGCCAACACGACCTGGCACCGGGCGCTGACCGAGATGGGCGCGTCGATTTCCAAGGCCACGTCGGGACGTGTCACCGTACGCGTGTTCGCCAACGGCACGCAGGGGCCCGAGGCCACGGTCGTCACGCTCATGCGCGTGGGCCAGCTGAACGCCGCGCTGCTCATGCCGGGCGGGCTCGCGCGCATCGATCCGAGCGTCAACGTCTTCAGCATTCCGTATTTCATCGAGAGCGACGCCGAACTCCAGCACATGCTCGAAACAGTCGGCCCGGAAGTCGCGCGCCGGTTCGAGGCCAAGGGGTTCCATCTGCTCAACTGGGGCAGCGCCGGCTGGGTGCAGGTATTTTCGAAGCAGCAGATCCGCACCCTCGATGATCTGAAGCGCGCCAAGCTCTTCACCAGCCAGGGCGACGATGACATGGTGCGGTGGTATTCGAGCCACGGGTTCCATCCACAGGCGCTCTCCGAACGCGAGATTGTCACGCAGCTGCGGCTGCCCAACGGCATGATCGACGCCGTCCCCAGCCCGCCCTACGGCGCCCTGGCGCTGCAGTTCTACTCGGCCACGCCCTACATGCTCGACCTGCGCGTGGCGCCGCTCGTCGGCGCAACCGTCGTGACGACGGCGGCCTGGAACCGGCTGTCGGAGGCCGACCGTGCTGCCGTCACGCAGGCCGCGAGCGCCATGCAGCAACGCGTCCTGACCGACGTCCCGAAGGTCGATGCCGACGCTGTCGCGGCCATGCAGAAGGCCAAGCTGACCGTGACGACGCTCGACCCGGCGGCGCGGGCTGCCTTTCGCCAGCAGGTTGGACAGCTGACCCCGTCGCTGCGCGGCAACATCGTCCCCGCGGACATGTATGACATGGCCGTGGCGGCCCGCGACGCGTACCGCAAGACCCAGGGACGCTGATGCGCGCCGTCGCCGCGCGCATCGAAGACTCCTTCGCGACGATCGTTGCCGTCGCTGTCGTCGTCCTCCCGCTCAGCGAGATCGTCGCGCGCTGGCTGTTCGGCACGGGCGTACCCGGCTCGGGACCGTTCACGCTGCACCTGACATTGTGGCTGGGGCTGCTCGGCGCCGCGATTGCGGCGCGCGATGGTCGGCTGCTGTCGCTCGCGACCGGCTCGATGCTGCCGGAAGGCCGCGCGCGGCAAGTGGCGCAGGTGGCGGGCGGCCTGTTCGGCGTCGTGGTGGCCACGGTCTTTGCCGTCGGTGGACTCCAACTGATCGAGCTCTACCGCGAGGTCGGCAACGTCGTCGCCGTCGACGTCCCTGTGTGGGCGACCACACTGGTCTTCCCGATCGCGTTCGGCCTCATCGCGGTGCGGCTCGCCTGGAATGCGTCGACATCGACGGCCGGCCGCCTGATCGCGGCCACCGGCATTCTCATCGGCATCTGGATCGCGCGGTCGCCCGAAGCCTTCCAGGATCAGTCGGCCTGGCCGTGGCTCGTGATGGTGCTCGTCTCGGCCGTGCTCGGCGCGCCGATCTTTGCCGTGCTCGGCGGGGCCGCGCTGTTCCTGTTTCTCGTACAGGGCAGCCTGCCCATCGTCATGCTGATCAAGGCCTACGAGCAGCTGACCAACGAAACCCTGCCGAGCATTCCGCTCTTCACGCTCGCCGGATTCCTCCTGGCCGAGGGCCGGGCGCCGCAGCGGCTGCTGAGGCTCTTCCGCGGCCTGTTCGGCTGGATGCCGGGCGGCACGGCGGTGGTGACGGCGCTGCTCTGCGCGTTCTTCACGACGTTCACGGGAGGATCGGGCGTCACCATTCTGGCCCTGGGCGGCCTGCTCCTGCCCGCCCTGCTCGCCGAGGGATACCGCGAGCGGTTTTCGCTCGGGCTCATCACCGCGTCGGGATCGCTCGGACTACTGCTGCCGCCGGCGCTGCCCCTCATGCTCTACGGGATCATCGCGACGGGCATCGCGCTCGAGGACCTGTTCATCGGCGGTCTGCTCCCGGGCCTGGTGATGATCGCGCTCATGGCCGCGCTCGGCATCCGCGAAGGCATTGCGTCATCCAGCCGGCACACGCCGTTCCGCGCGGCGGAGGCCGCCGCCGCGCTGTGGGCGGCGAAATGGGAAGTCGTGCTGCCAATCGTCGTGCTCGTGTCGCTGCTCGGCGGATTCGCGACGCCCGTCGAATCGGCGGCACTGGCGGCGCTCTACGCGCTCATCGTGCAGCGGTTCGTACACCGGGACCTGCCGTCGTCGCGCGACGTGGTTCGCGTGACGGGCGACTGTATCTCGCTGGTCGGCGGCGTGCTGGTCATTCTCGCGGTTGCGGCCGGGCTCACCAACTACCTCATCGACGCCCAGGTGCCCGACGCGCTGCTCGCGTGGACGCAGGCCAACATCAGCTCGCGCCTGATGTTCCTGCTGGCGCTCAACGCGTTGCTGATCGTCGTCGGCTGCCTGATGGACATCTTCTCGGCGCTGGTGGTCGTCGTGCCGCTCATCATTCCGATCGCGATGGCGTTCGACGTGCATCCCGTACATCTCGGGATCATCTTCGTGGCGAACCTCGAGCTGGGCTACCTCACGCCCCCCGTTGGCCTGAACCTGTTCATGTCCTCGTATCGTTTCAACAAGCCCGTGATGGAGGTGGCGCGCGCGTCGATGCCGATGTTCATCGTCCTGCTCATCGGCGTCCTGCTCGTCACCTATGTGCCGTGGCTCACGCTGGGCCTGCTGCAGTGGATGGGCCGGGCCTGACAACGCACCGGCGGTGCTAGAATCGCACGTCGCCTGGAGGCAACCATGTTGAAACGACTCACGATTGCGGGTATCGCGCTGATTGCAGCGGCCGGATGCGGGCCCTCGGAGCAGGAGCGTCAGGCCGAGGAAGCCGCGCGCCAGATGCAGGAAAGTGCCGAGGCCATCCAGCGGGGCGCCGAGCAGATGGCCCAGGGCACGTCCGACCAGGTTGCCGCGGGGCTGCAGCAGATGGCCCAGGGTTTCCAGCAGATGGCCCAGGGCAGCGATGCAAAGGTGGTTAACTTCGAGGCGCTGAAGGAACTGCTGCCGGAGGTCGACGGCTGGACGCAGTCCGACGCGCGTGGCGAGGAAGTCACCATGCCCATGGCGTTCTCCCAGGCGCGTGCGCAGTACACGCGCGGCGACGAGCGGGTCGAACTCGAGATCATGGACTCGGCGATGAACCAGCTGCTGCTGGCGCCGCTATCGATGTTCCTGTCGTCCGGATACTCCGAGCGGTCCGACAGCGGGTTCAAACGCGGGGCGACGATCGGTGGCAGCCCCGGCATGGAAGACTGGAACAACGACTCGAAGCGCGGTGAAGTCACGGCCGTCGTCGGCAAGCGTTTCATCGTGCGCGCCGAGGGCACCGGCGTGTCGGATCTGGCGCCCGTCCGCCAGGTGGTCGAAGCCGTCGATCTGGCGAAGCTGGCCACGCTGAAGTAGCGGCGGGCCGCCAACGCAGAAGGCCGAGGCACCACCCCCGGTGTCGCAGACAAGGCGCGGCGATCCGGGCACGGTCCGCCGCGGAGGAACACGACGCGTGAACGTTCTGGCCCGTGTTGTCGGTCGAGCCGCTGCCGGCGTTGTCGCACTCGCGCTGTGCGACGCGCCGATGCGGGCCGAAGCCGGCCAGCCGGATCTCGACGCGCGGATCCGATCGGCCTTCGACGCGGCCTACAACCTGGACCACGAGACTGCGCTCGCCACGGCCAGGCGCGCGGCCATCGACGCGCCCAACGAGTCTCGCGCCCACCGCGCATTGGCGGGGATCCTCTGGCTGCAGGCGCTCTTCCATCGCGGCGCCCTTACCGTCGACCACTACATGGGCGGGCTCACGCGCTCGACCGTCACGCTCCCGAAGCCACCGGCCGCGATCGAGCAGGAATTCACCGCGTCAATCACGCGCGCGATCGAACTGGCTGACGCGCGGCTCGACCGCGCACCACGCGATCCGGATGCTCTCTACGACGCCGGCGCGGCCTACGGCCTGCGGGCATCGTGGATTGCCTCGGTCGAAGGGAACGTGCGGGGCGCCTTCCGCACGGCGCGACGCGCATTCCTGACACAGAAGAAGGTTCTCGACGTGGCGCCCGACCGCGTCGGCGCCGGCGCGGTGGTCGGCACCTACCGCTACGCCATCGCCGGCCTTGGCTTCGCGCCGCGCATGTTCGCCTACCTTGTCGGGTTCGAGGGCGGCAAGGACGAGGGGATCGCCCTGCTCGAGGCCGCGGCCGGGCCCGGCAGTTCGAGCCGTCACGAAGCGCGCACGGCACTCGTCCTGATCTACAGCCGCGAAGGGCGCCACGAGGACGCCTTCGCCCTGCTCACCGAAATGGCGGCCGCCTTCCCCGGAAACCGCATTCTGGTACTCGAGCGCGGCGCCGCAGCCGTGCGCGCCGGTCGCGCCTTCGAGGCCGATGCCATCCTGTCAGCGGGCATTGCGACGTTCGACAGCGACCCGCGCCGCAAGCTGCGCGGCGAGCGGGCGCTGTGGTTCTATCGGCGTGGCCTGGCACGCCTCGCCCTGGTTCGGCCCGAGGCGGCGTCCGCCGATCTCGAGGCCGCGCTCGAGAGCGGTCCCGAGGAGTGGATCCGCGGACGCATCGAACTGGGACTCGGCAAGGTCGCCGATCTCGGCGGGCGACGGGCCGAAGCGCTCGAGCGCTACACACGCGCCCGTGACATCGCGCGCGCCGCGAATGACCCTGCAGGACTTGCCGAAGCCAACCGATTGATCGACAGGCCCTTCCAGGTCACGAGCCGTCGTGCCGTACCGGGCAGGACCGTGAAATCCAGCCGTCGCGGGCACCGCAGCGCCTGGATGGTCGTATAGATCGGCAGGGACCACCATGGCCACGCGCAGGACCTGGATCTGGATCGTCGGCGGCGTCTTCGCGGGCGGCGTGGTCCTGCTCATCGCGGCGGCCGGCGCATCGGTCTACTTCATCTCGCGTCACGTGGAGTCGTCAGCATCGACCAGCGGGGCCGCACTCGAATCCTTCGATACCATCACCCGCGCCTTCGAAGGTCGCCGAGCGCTGTACGAACTGGACGCGCAGGAACGGCTCCACCTCACCACTGAACTCTCAACACTTCCCACCTCCGACATCAGCCCCTCGTCCCTCATGGTCCGCGTCTGGAATCCCGACGACGAGCGCCTGGTCAACGTGACGTTGCCCCTGTGGCTGCTGCGCATGGGGCCGGACGTCCGCGTGTCGCGGCGCAACGACCACTTCGACCTCAACCGCCTCGAGCTCGACGTCGACGAGCTCACCCGCATCGGGCCTGCGCTCGTCCTCGATTACCGGAATCAGGACGGTGTCCGTGTCCTCCTCTGGACGAAGTAGCCGCGCACGCGGCTGACCGAACGACAGATCGCCGTGCCACATGGGTGGCTTGCCTCTTGCACTTGGGCCTGTGCAGGAGGTCTTGAACATGTCTCCACGACATCTCTTCTCGCTCGTCTCCGCACTGGCGATACTCACGCTGTCGGCGTCGACCGCATCGGCGCAATGGGGTTCGACGCGCGTGTCGCCGGCGTTTCAGCAGGGCTACGAGCGCGGACTGCGCGCCGGTGCCGACGACCTGCGGCGCGGCGATCGGTTCGGTTTCACCGACGAGAACGACTACCGGCGGGCCGACGCAGGCTATCGCTCGCAGTACGGCAGCCGCGATCGCTATCGGGATGAGTTCCGCCGGGGATTCGAATCGGGCTACCGCAACGGCTACGCCGTGGCTGGCCGCGGCGGTCCGTCGTGGAACCAGGGCGGTCCATGGAACGGCCGTGGCGCTGGCCCATGGACCGGCGGCCGCGCGGGCGCGCGCTTCGACGTGGCCACGCAGCAGGGATACGCCGACGGGTACGAGGCGGGCCTCGACGACGGACGCGACAACCGCCGGTTCGATCCGGTGGGCGAACGCCGTTACCGCAGCGCGGATCGCGGGTACCAACGCAGCTACGGCGACAAGGACTACTACAAGGCGAACTACCGCACCGGCTTCCGCAGCGGCTACGAAGACGGGTTCCGCGACGGCCAGCGCTATGGGCGGCGCTGGTAGGGGCGCTGCGGCTGGCGGAACCACAGCCCTCCGCGACGCGTGGTGTCGCCGGCGTCAGCCGGTGACACCACGGGTCAGTTCGTCGAGCTCGTCCCCGAGCAGCGTCCCGCGGAAGCCGCCAATAGCGGCGCTGAGCGAACCGCGGCCGCCCCAGGCCTCGAGCGCGCGCTCCCGCTGACGCCGGGAGAGCAGCAGTTCTGGCGGAAGCGACAGTTCTCCGGCGCGGCGCGTCACGAGCGCGGCCACGGCCGCTTCGAGCGCCGCGCGCCGCTT
>JBIQJY010000020.1:0-1208 GCA_044507065.1 Acidobacteriota bacterium | reverse complement strand
TCCCGCGCGACGGCCTGCACGGCGGCGGGCTGTCGGTCGAGGCCCTTCACCTTCCGCCACGCGTCCTCAGGGGCCGGGCCGTCGGCGTCGGCCGTGGCGAGCGCGGCCGAGTCCTCGATCGCCCAGTCGAGCCGACCGAGGCTGACGAGCCGCCGCTCCAGTTCAGCCGCGACTTCCGGCAGATAGTCGACGTCATCGGCGGCGTACCGCAACTGCTCGGGCGAAAGTGGGCGACGCGTCCAGTCCGTCCGTGTCTCGCCCTTCTCGAGGACGACCTGGAACAATGCGGCCACCAATGCACCGTAGGACAGGCCGACGCCCAATCCGGCGAACGCCGCCGCAATCTGCGTGTCGAACAGCGGCGCGAGCGACCGGCCGGTGGCGCGCCGCAGCCCCGGCAGGTCTTCCGAGCACGAGTGCAGGATCTTGCGCGTGTGCGGGTGGCTGACGATGGCGGCAAGGGGGGATAGATCGCGGATGCGGACGGCGTCGATGAGCGCGACCTCGTCGGCCACGGCAACCTGTACGAGGCCAAGCCGGGCGCGGAACGTCGTCTCGCGCACGAATTCGGTGTCGAGCGCGACGTACGGTGCTGACTGCCAGCGCGCCACGGCGGCCGTCAGCTGATCGGGATGTTCGATGAGGATCCGGTTTCGCACGGGGCAGTGTAACGCTGAGGGCGTGTGCCTGTCGGTCGTAGCGTCGATCAGGACCTTCGTCGGAAAGGTCGAACACAGGCGCGCCGCCGATCCACCGGCGGAAACTACCGAAGATGCCGTTTCGCGAAGGCCACGCCAGAGCCAGATTTCAGATAGCGCTCGAACGCGACCGCGCGGCGCTCGTCGGCAAACTCGACGACGACGTCGATTGACCATGGGCGGTATTTCGAGGTGTGGGTGCTGCAGCCTGCGTTGTGACTGGCGCAGCGGGCCGCCACGTCGGATGAGAGCCCCGTGTAGTAGCGGCATACAGCGCCCGAAGCAAACGCCCTGCCGCGCAGCAAGACGCCGGATTCAGAGGGTGTCGCCGAGTCCAGGTCAAGAAACGGCAACTGTCGTAGTCGGTCCACCTTCGCCACACCGCTCGCGGCGCTCGCTGGCTACGGTGGACATCCTTCGCGGACGCTCGCCTGACGCGGCTGGCCATCCGAAGCCGCGAGCGGAGCGAGCGATTGGCGAAGGATGGTACCGGTACGGGGATTCGAACCC
>JBIQJY010000089.1:4022-9221 GCA_044507065.1 Acidobacteriota bacterium | reverse complement strand
GACACGAGCGCATTCAACATCTGCTCGATGCGCTCGCGCGGCAGCCATCGCCCCCGCACCATCACGCCGGACGGGTCGCGCAGCCGCCGGATGTCCTCGAGCGGATTACCGTCAATCAGCACGAGGTCGGCGCGCCAGCCGGCCGCCACCCGCCCGAACTCGCGTTCGCGCCCCAGCCACTGCGCCGGTTCGACCGTCGCCGCCCGCATCGCCTCGAGGGGTGTCAGTCCGCTCTCGACGAGCAACTCCAGTTCGCGATGGAGCGACGACCCTGGCGTCACCATCGGATACCCCATCGCGTCAGTGCCGGCGATGAGCGGCACGCCGGCCCGGTGCAGGGCACCTGCCACCTTTTTCATGAAGTCCGTGTACCGGAACCGCGGCGCCGCCGCGCGCAGCCGCCGCCAGCGCGCCTGCACGTCGGGCCGCAGGTAGTCGATGAACGGATCGTCGACGAGCGCGGCGCGGCCGGGTCCGCCAATCGCGTCGTAGGCCACGAGCGTCGTCTGCACCGGGATGCCCGCGGCATGGATCCGCGCGGCCAGCGCCTCGATGCCGCGATCGCTGCTGCGCCAGACCACCGGCACCCAGAATGCGACCGCGGCCCAGGCAAGCGCGATGCCCGCCACACAGGCCGCCACGGCCTGCAACCGCGCGGGCCGCGACGTGTCGGGTTCGGACCAGATGCGAACCATCACGAACACGAGCGCCGTCGTCGCCGCCGCCATGACGACGATCAACGCGGTGAAGACGAGACGAATGGCCGAGCTGTCGAAGAGGGGTCCGCCAGGCAGGAACAGGATGGCACTGGCCGCCGCGCCGGCTGCCGCGAGCAACTGGAGTCCTGCCAGCTCGCGCACCCGCGAGACGGCACGCGGCGGAGGGGCGAGCACCTTCCAGCGGTTGACGATCGACGCGAGGCCGTTGGTGATCGCAATCACGGTGAGCACCGCGAAGGCCGCGGCCGTGACGCCCAGCCACGACATGTTGTTGCGCACCGGCAGGAAGTAGACGTGCGACAGCGCGCTGAGGTGGGCGAGCGGCTGCTGGTTCTCGAGAATCGGCTCGAGCCCGAGGTTGACGGGCGCATGACCGACCAGCGGCAGGCCGAGCGCGCGCGCCGTCTCGTTCATCTGTCGATAGGCGTCGAGCGACAAGCCTTCCGTCGTCAGCAGGCCCGTGTCGCGCGAATACACTTCGTGAAACTTGATCAGGTCGTAGCCGGCCTCGGCCTGCGCCTCGACCTCGCGGCGCACGTCGTCGGGTGTGTGCACGCGCGGTTCGTTGATGAACTCCCCCGACGTGTAGATGGTGGGGCCCACGATGTCGCCGGCGGCCACGCGCCGCCGCCAGTCCAGGTGCACGGGCAGCCCGCGAAGGTTCACGACGGACGTCACGCCATGCGCGAGGTAGAGCGGCCCGTCCCCAAACGCGCCGCGCGAGGTGCCGGCGCGCGTCCCGTCACCATCGAGGTGCACGTGGGCGTCGACGAGGCCTGGCACGAGATAGCGGCCCTGACCGTCGATGACCACGGCATCGGACGGCACCGGAATGCGGTTGCTGGCGCCGGTGGCCACGATGCGGCCGTTGCGCACGAGCACCACCTGATCGCGCCGCACGCCCTCGTCGATCATCGTGATCGTGTGGACGTTGACGAACGCTGTCGTCTCGCCGATCGCGGGGCGGCCGGGCGCGCCCGATTGCGCGCGCGCCGTTCCCGCCACGCCGACAAGCAGCAGGCACGTGAGCACGACGCGCATCGCAGCAATCGCAGAAGCTCGCATCTTTCTTCGCGGCACCCTATCCCTGTTGGACACCACTTTAGCGCGCACGGGCGACGCGCCCGCCGACGGGCGCCCTCCCGCACCGTGCTACGATGCGGCCGCCCGACCCCGGCCGCCATGAGTCCCACCTCCCACGCCGACAGTGCGTCCCGCGGCGCGTTTGCGCGCACGCTTCGGCACGCCGTCATTCTGAGCCTGACATGCGGCCTGGCTGCCAGCCTCCTGCTTGGCGCAGCCACGCGCTGGCTGACGCCTGCCGTCGTCTCGGGTTCGATTGGCGATGCCGGCTGGACCGGCCGCACGCGGGCGTGGTTCACGACGCGCGGCTTCCTCGGCGCGGAAGTCGACATCGGCAGCGGCCAGCAGTTCAGCTGGACGAGCGCCCGCGCGCGGCTCGCCATCCCCAATCTCGCCCGCTCGATTCCCTACGACCTGTCGATCGAAGTCCGGGCGTTCAGGCTCGACGACGCGCCGCCGCCTGTCGTGACGATCTCGGTGGATGGCGAAGCGGCCGCCACGCTCCAGACGTCGACCGATGCGCAGCGCGTGTCAGTGACCATCCCCACGCGGGCGACATCGGGCGCGCTTGTCACCATCGATTCGTCCGACACGTTCGTGCCCGGCGCGGGCGACGCGCGGGCGCTCGGCGTGATGGTCAACGACGTCAGCCTCGCACCCGTCGACGCGCGCTTCCGCCCGTCGTGGGCGGTCACCGGACTCGCGGCGCTGGCCGTTTCCGCCTTCGTCCTGGGCTTTGCCCTCTGCGGGCTCCCACGCATCGTCGCCGCGCTCATGGCTGCCGCGACGGTCGTCGGCCTGGTCTGGCTGCTGCTGCTCGATGCGGCGTTTCTCGGTCACGACGTCTGGCGGCTCGTTCAGATCGGCGCCGGCGCCGCAGCAATCGGACTCGTCGTCTTCGTCCTGCGGTGGCGGTGGCCATCAATCGCGGGACTACCGGAGTGGTCCGCGGCCGCCGGCATCGTGCTGGGCCTCAGCGCGCTGAAGCTCGCCTTCTTCACGCATCCGCAGATCGCGATGACCGACGCGTTCTTCCAGGTGCATCGCGCGCAGCTCGTCGAGCGCGGCACCTACTTCTTCACGTCGGTCACGCCAAGCCCGAGCTTCGAGTTCCCCTACGCCATCCTGCTGTACCTGACGGCACTGCCGCTCTGGTCGTGGTTCCCGAGCGAACTGCAGATTGCGAACCTGCTGCGCGGACTGGCACTCGGCGCGGATGCCCTCGTCGGCATCGGCCTCTACGCCGTCGCGCGCCGGCAGTGGCAGGACGGGCGCGTCGCGCTGCTCTGCGCCGCGCTCTGGGTGGTGACGCGCGCGCCGGCCATGGCGCTCGGCCACGCGAACCTGACGAACCTCTTCGGCCAAGGACTGTTCGGCGTCGCCATCTGCATGGTCGCGTGGATGGCCGTGGGCCGACGGGCCTCGGTGCCCGCACTGGCCACCACGGGCCTGGTGGCGACGCTCGCATTCCTCTCGCACTTCAGCACGCTGTCGGTCGGCATCCTGCTCCTCGGCGCGGCGATCGGCGCCTGCCTCGTCGCCGGCGACCGGCCGCTGCGCATCGTGGCCCTGAAGGCGGCCGTGGTGCTGGCGGTGGCCGTTGCGGTGGCCTACGCGCTGTACTACTCGCACTTCACCGAGCTCTATCAACGGACGTTCACGCGCATCGTCTCGGGCGTCGACGCGCCGTCGGAAACGTCGATGGTCGCGTCCCCGGCGCTCAAGTTCCAGCGCTGGATTACCGAGGATCAGTTCTCGAACGACTACGGCCTGCCGGGACTCGCCCTGTTCGTCAGCGCGGTACTGGGATTCGCCTGGCTGCTGCAGGAGCGGCGACGCGACCCATTGACGATTGTCCTCGGTGCCTGGGCACTTGTCTGGATCGTCGCGACGACACTCGGCATCGTCACATCGGTCGAACTGCGCGCAAACCTCGCGTCCGCGCCGATGTTCGTCTGCCTCGGCGCGTATGGTCTCTGGCAGATCGCGTTGCGATCGACATTCGGCCGCATCGTTGCCGCCGTCGGCACGGCCGCGATCGTGTGGGCCGGACTGCACGTGTGGCTCTTCTGGCTGGTGTGGGTGTGACGTCCATCCTCTCGAGCGAACGGCAATTTGCCTCGAAGGTCGATCGCTGGCTGCTGGCCGCGGGCCTCGTGCCGGTTTTCGCGGTGCTGGGCGTGCTGATGGGGGTCATCGCGGGGGAACTGCCCGCGTGGCTGCTCCTGCTCGTCGTTGCGCCGCCTGCCTTCATCGCCTGGACGTTCATGAGCACGTTCTATGTCGTGGATGCCGACACGCTGCGCGTCCGGTCGGGCCCGTTCCGATGGACGGTGCGACTCGACGCAATCCGGACGCTGACCGCCACGCACAATCCACTTTCCGCCCCGGCGCTTTCGCTCGACCGCATCGCGGTGGCGCACGCGGGCGGCACGCTGCTCGTCTCGCCGAAGGACAAGCCCGGCTTCGTCGCCGCCATCCTGGCCGCCAACCCCGCCGTCGGCACGACAGGACTGCCGCGGCCTTCCGGCACCGGCAGCGGCGACGAGGTTCCGCCCACGCGTGCGCGCAGCCTTCTCATCCTCCTGCCGGGCGTCATCATCGGCGTGGCTGCCGTGGTGCTGGCCACGACCCTCATCTATGCCGGCACGCGCCCGCCCACGGTGCGGATCGGCCCAAGGGCCATCGAGATCAGCGGCCTGGCGTCATCGGTCGTCGCGAAGACCGAAGTCGTGCGCATCGAGCTGGCCGACGCATTGCCACGGCCGACGAACCGGTCGGGGTTTTCGGCCCTCGGCGAGCTCCGCGGCGACTTCGACATCGCCGGCCTGGGTCGTGCACGGGTGTACATCTCGCGCGACGTGCCGCCGTACATCATCATCCACACGACGACCCAGCCGGTTGTCGTGAACTTTGCCGATCCGGCCCGCACGCGCGTGCTCTATGACGAGCTGCGCCGCGCCTGGCAGATACCCGGCGACGACCGGTAGTCGTCCGCCCGACCACGCGTCGTTTGCGGATTCCCGATCGTGACCTCAGAATGGTCGCCTGTGAATCGCGACCTGCCCATTGGCGTGTTCGACTCCGGCGTTGGCGGCCTCACCGTTCTTCGGGCACTCCGCCAGCGCCTGCCATCCGAATCGATGATCTACCTCGGCGATACCGCGCGGCTGCCCTACGGCACGAAGAGCGTGGAGTCGATCGTCAGGTACACCATCAAGGCCACCGACCACCTTGTCGGCCTTGGCGTGAAGATGCTCGTTGTCGCCTGCAACACGGCGTCGGCGGTTTCGCTCGAGCCGATCCGCAGCCGGTTCACGCCGCTGCCGGTCATCGGCGTCGTCGAGCCCGGCGCCGCGGCGGCCGTGGCGGCGGGCCGTGGCGGCCGGCACCTGGT
>JBIQJY010000089.1:2557-3922 GCA_044507065.1 Acidobacteriota bacterium | reverse complement strand
GGTCCGGACCGCTTCGCCGCCGTCGGAGCCCGCTTCCTCGGCGAACCGCTCGGGGCCCATCGCGTGGAGCTGGTCGATCTGTAGGACGGACATGGAGGCCAACAACATGCTCGGCGTCGTCGTTCTCGTTACCGCGGCCGTCCTTGCAGGCTCGCCCATCAGCCTCGCGCAGCAGGCGTCTTCGGGTCGCGAAATCGTCTTCGCGGATGAGTTCAACGCACCATCACTCGACCGATCGTCCTGGAACGTCATCGTGACAGGGCGCGTCGTCAACAACGAGCAGCAGGCCTACATCGATTCGCCCGACACGATCGCGTTCGTGAGCGGCGAGGCGGCAGAGGGCGCCGATGGCGGCGCGCTGGCGATTCGCGCCCTGAAGCGCGACGGCTTCACGTCACCCGAGGGTCGCGCGTTCGACTTCGTCTCGGGTCGTCTCGACACGCGCGACAAGGTGACGTTCACCTACGGGACGGCCGCGGCGCGCATCAAGCTGACGGCGGGCACGGGCCTGTGGCCCGCCTTCTGGGCGCTCGGCGCCGACCGCTGGCCCGACACCGGCGAGATCGACATCATGGAGAACGTCGGCGATCCGTCGTGGGTGAACTCCGCACTGCACGGGCCCGGCTACTCCGGCGACACGCCGCTCGTCCGCCGACGCCCCTTCCCGGCCGGGCAGGACAGCACCGGCTGGCACGTTTACTCCGTGACCTGGACGCCCGACACCATCCGCTTCGCCGTCGACGACGAGGTGTATTACGAGGTGACGAAGGCGATGGTGGAGGCGCACGGGCGCTGGGCGTTCGACAACCCGAAGCACCTCATCGTCAATCTCGCCATCGGCGGCGGCTATCCGCAGGCGGTGAACAAGGTGACCTCGCCCTATCCCGGCCTTCCACAGGAGACGGTCGACCAGATCGCCGCCGGCGCCGTCGTCATGCTCGTCGATTGGGTACGCATCACGCGGTAGGGCCTATTCGCCGTCGTCGCGATGCACCGTGTCCATCGAGAACGCGGGCAGGCAGACGGCGACGTACTCGGCGCCTTCAGGCTCGGGACTGCTGTAGCGCACCCATTCTCCCGGCCGGGCGACGACTGCCTGTCCGGCGCGCACGTCGAGCGCGCCGCCCTCGTGTTCGACGCGGAGCATGCCGCGCAGGACGACGGTGATTTCCTCGAAGGCGGGTCGCTGACCGGGCTCGACCCAGCCGCCGGGCGACACCATGCGCGCGACGCTGACACTCTCGTGGCCGGAGTTGACGCGGCCGGCATATTCCTCGATGCGCTTGGGCTTGTTGCCGGCAGCCGCGATGACGGTGGGAGCGGGAATGAGAAGGGGCATGAGGAAGGCTACAAGACTACGAGGCT
>JBIQJY010000089.1:1347-2457 GCA_044507065.1 Acidobacteriota bacterium | reverse complement strand
CTACGAGGCTACGAGGCTACGAGGCGGCAAGGCTACGAGGCGGCTTCGGCAGCGCGTTCGTGGCGACTCACGATCGTGAGCAGCACAAGGCACACCGCTGAATACGCCGCGTAGCCGACGACGACGTGCCAGTGCCACCACGGAGGGATGCTGGTGGGCGCCAGGCGGAATCCGATCTCGAGAACCAGCAGGACTGGCGATGCGATGAACGCGGCACGCGCGAGGACCACCGCCGGCGGCGCCGTGTACGCGAGCAGTCTCGCCGCGGCCAGTTGCAGTGTCGCGACGAGCAGGCGCGCCGCCACGATCGCCAGCGTCATCACGTCGTAGGCCGCAGCCGCCGGCACGAGGCCCGCGACGCGCAGCAGCGTGCCCAGTCCCTCGAGCAGAAGCGCGAGCGCGAGAGCGTATCGGATGAACGCGATCACGGTTCGATGGTAGCGCGCGGCGGGCGAGCGAACGCAGGCGCGATTCCCCGGCGCAGGGCCGCGGGGCGAGCATCTGGCGCCTACCTCGCCTCGCGACCGTGGTAGATCCGAAGCATCAGAATCGAGCGGCCGTCATATCGGTACTGCAGGACGTACGTGGCACCGAGCACCTGGAGGAACAGCTCGCGGTACTCATCACGGCCAGCGAGCGCACGTCCCAGCTTCGGATGCCGACGAAGGACGTTCGTCCTATCGACAAGCTCGTTGGCGACCCGCGCCGCGAGTTCGGGAAACCGTTCGTGGAGGAACGCCGCAAATCGATCAAGGTCGGCGACAGCCTCCAGTGACCACTCGATTGCTACGGGCCCGGCCACGGTCGGAAGCCGGGTGTGCCCCAGGTGCGAAGCCAGCGCACGACATCGTCATGCGGCACGCGCGAGTCTTCGACGGCCGCTTCCGAGCGACGATCGAGCTCTGCGACTTCGCCGGGCTCCGTTGTCCTGAGCGCGCCGTCGAGGGCCGCCAACTCCGCGATCAACTGTGGGACGGTCAGGCCAAGTTCAGCGGCTCGGACCCGGAGCGCATCGGCGGTGTGCCCGTCGATCTCAATGGTGACATTGGCGCTCATGGCACCATCGTAGCCGATCAAAGCGTCGAATCGACACGGGGCCCGGGCCGGCCC
>JBIQJY010000089.1:0-1247 GCA_044507065.1 Acidobacteriota bacterium | reverse complement strand
TACGCGTCGTCGTCCTTCGCGTCGCCGCGGTCGGCCTTCGCGGCAGCCACGATCTTCGCCTGCAGGTGCGGCGGCACCTCGTCGTAGTGCGAGAACTCCATGTGATACCCGCCGCGCCCGCCGGTTTCGGACGTCAGCGTCTGCTCGTAGGTCAGCATCTCGGACATCGGCACCGCGGCGTGAATCACCGTCACATTGCCACGCGTGTCCATGCCCGCGATCCGGCCGCGCCGGCCGTTGAGGTCGCCCATCAGGTCGCCCACGTGCTCGGACGGCGCGTGCACCTCGACCGACATGATCGGCTCGAGCAGCGTCGGCCGCGCGCGGCTCATCGCGTCGCGGAAGGCCAGCCGCCCCGCCATCTTGAACGACAGCTCGTTCGAGTCGACGTCGTGGTACGACCCGTCGTACACCGTCGCGCGGAAGTCGACGACGGGGAAGCCGGCCAGGTAGCCGCGCATGCGGGCTTCCTGGATGCCCTTCTCGACGGCCGGCACGAACTGGCGCGGGATCGCGCCGCCGAAGATGTCGTCGACGAACTCGAAGTCCGAGCCCCGCGGCAGCGGCTCCACACGCACCTTGCAATCGCCGAACTGGCCGTGTCCCCCTGTCTGCTTCTTGTGCCGCCCGTGCGCCTCCACCGGCATCGTCACCGTTTCGCGATAGGGCACGTGCGGCGGTTTCAGCTCGACCTCCACACCGAAGCGGCGACGCAGCCGCGCGACGGTCACCTCGATGTGCATCTGGCCCTGGCCCGACAGCAGCAGGTCGTGCGTCTGCTCGTCGCGCGCGTAGCCAATCGACGGATCCTCGTCGCGCAGGCGCTGGATGGCCGGACCGATCTTGTCCTCGTCGTTGCGGGTCTTCGGCGTGATCGCGTACGCGAGGACCGGCTCGGGGAACTCGATCGGCGGGATCAGCGTGGCCACCGACCTGTCACCGAGCGTGTCGCCGGTGTGCGTGTCCTTCAGCTTGGCCACGGCGCCGATGTCGCCAGCGTGCAGTGCGGGCACGTGCGTCTGGGCCTTGCCCTCGAGCACCAGCAGGTGCCCGAATCGCTCCGCGACGCCCTGCGTCAGGTTCTGCACGGCGCTGTCGGCCTTCAGCACGCCCGACAGGACGCGGAACAACGTGATGCGGCCCGCGAACTGATCGGCAATGGTCTTCCACGCATACACCCGCAGCGGCGCGCCATCGTCGGCCGGCACCACGAGATCCGCGCCATCGACGCGCCCGCCGTGGAAGCC
>JBIQJY010000158.1:0-1526 GCA_044507065.1 Acidobacteriota bacterium | reverse complement strand
TCGGCCAGCGATGTCGTTCGTACAGCACTGCGGCTCTTGGAGGACCGTGAGACCCGTCTGCGGGCATTGCGTCGAGAACTCATCGCCGGTGAACGAAGCGGCGAATCAACACCATTCGACTTCGATCAATTCATCGCGGGCAAGCGAACTGAAGAACCCGGCGCGCGGTGAGTCGTTATGTCCTTTCACCTGCTGCGCGCGCGGACCTGGAATCAATCTGGGATTACACGTGTGAACGATGGGACATCAAGCAGGCGGAGGAATACGTCCGTGAAATCCAGCTCGCGATCGAACGTATCGTCGCCAATCCGATGATCGGACGGGCGAGCGACGACGTCCGCCCCGGATACCGAAAGCACGCTGTCGGATCCCATACGCTGTACTACCGGATCGGCGGTGGCGACATGGTTGACGTTGTGCGCATCCTCCACCAACGGATGGACGTGGACCGGTACTTCGACTGAACGCTGCCGGCTAATGTCCCGCGTTGCGCGCCAGGTCGATGGCGTACTGGCTTACGAAGCGTCCTGCCTGCGGCTCGCCGCGGTCGCATGTTCCGTCGGATTCGCCGGGACGCTTGACCCACAGGTAAGCATCGGCGTGCGGTCCGGCGGTGGCCGTCGTGGGCGGCGTGCCGAGTGCGCGGCCCGTGGGGTTGCACCAATAGAGCGCGTCGTCGGTCGGGCCCGCCCCGTTGCGTGACGTGTCGATCACGTAGTGCGCCCCATTGGTCTGCGCCGAAATCGCCTCGCCGTAACCGATCTCCTCATCGGTGGTGAAGAAGTTCGCGGTGTTGAGGCTGAATCCCCGCGCCTTGGCGACGCCGACCTGGTTCAGCCGCGCGGCCATGTCGTCAGCGCTGAGCCAGCGCGAGTGACCGGCGTCGATGTACACGGCCGTGCCGGGGTTGCGGGTAAGCGTGTCGACGGCGTAGCTCATCAGGTCGAAGCGTTCCTGGCGCTGATCGGCCGACAGGCAGTCGGCCATGGCGAGCGCATCGGGTTCGAGGATGACCGCTGCCGGCCCACCGCCGATGGCGGCGGCAACGCCGTCGATCCACCCGCGGTATGCCGCGCCCGACGAGAAACCGCCGGCGGCGAAGCTGCCGCAGTCGCGGTGCGGGATGCCGTAGAGCGCAAGCACCGGCCGGGTGCCCGCGGCCTGCGCCGTGGCGATGTACTTCGCGTCGACCGCCGGAGTCGAGGCCTGGTCCATCCAGTACGCCTGCGGCGTGTTGGCGATCGCGGCCAGTTGGGGGCTCGCGGGATCCGCCTGCGCGGCGCGCATTGCCGCGGAGTTGGGGTTGACGTAGAACGGCATGCCGTCCAGCGGGTTGGCCTCATCGACCAGGCGGATCGCCGGGGCGGGATCGACCGGAGCCGGGGCGGCGGCGAGACCCACGCCTACCACTGTGGCAACTGTCAGGAAAGGCGCGATACACCGCGCGACTGCACCAGCAGCTGAGGACATCACCCCAGAAAAATAATGGGGCGACGTGGCGATCGCCAATCCGGGTGACACTTGGG
>JBIQJY010000088.1:5444-9373 GCA_044507065.1 Acidobacteriota bacterium | reverse complement strand
CGTCCAACAGACCGGAGGATCTTTTCCGGCTGGAGGTCTGTCATGTCGTGGATACACAAAGTCTCGAAGGTTGCCGTTGCGGCCGGAGTGCTGTCGCTCGCTGCTGTCGAGGCGCCGACGGCGGCGCAGTCGGCGTCGCAGCCGACGGCCGTGCGGCCTGCCCGTCCCGTCGTCGCGCAGGGAGCGCCACGGCCCGTGCGCGTGCAGGATGTGCGGGCGCAGATCCTGGGCGGCGTGCAGATTGGCGTTGTGGTGCGCGATGTCCAGGACGTCGACGCCACCGGCGCAACAGGGGCCAGTCCGTCGGGCGCCATTGTCGAGAACGTGCGCGATGGGAGTCCGGCGGCCGATGCCGGGCTGCAGGCCGGCGACCGCATCGTCTCGTTCGACGGCGAACGCGTCCGCAGCGCGGCGCAGCTGGCGCGGCTGGTCAGTGAAACGCCGGATGGCCGGTCCGTGGATGTCGCGGTCGAGCGCAGCGGTTCGGCGCAGACGATGAAAGTGGTGCCCCGGCAGTCCGAGCCTCTGGCCGCCTTGCGCGGCTTCCGCATGCCCGACATCGCGGCGCGCACGATCCGGCCGGACGGCGACGTCCGCCGCATCGTTCCCGAGATTCTGGGCGGCCTGCCGCGTGTCGGACTTCGCGTCCAGGAGATTGGCGATCAGCTGCGCAACTACTTCGGCGCACCGTCGGGTGTGCTGGTGACGGCCGTCGAGGACGGGACGCCGGCGAAAACCGCCGGACTCCGCGCCGGTGACGTCGTGACACACGTGAACGGCAACGCCGTGACGACCACGTCCGAGCTGCGGCGACGCCTGAACGATGCCTCGGGAGAGGCGACGCTGTCGATCGTGCGGGATCGGGCCGAGACAGAGGTCAAAGTGACAATCCCGGAGACGCGCGAGCGCACGCGGCGCGCGACGGGGACGTAGGCGGGCAAACGCAGCCACGCGGATATTCACCGGGGCCACCGGAAGGCAGGTCTGCTACCATTCGCGGCGTGTCCGAGCGGTGGCGCCGGCTCGCCTCGCCATGGTGCGCCGTTGCTCTGGGCGTACTGCTCGTGCTGCCGTCGCTGGCCGGCGGGCTGGCAGTCGACGACCACATTCATCGCGTCGCGGTGCATGGACACGAAGCCTTCCCGGGCACACCGCGCTCCGTGTTCGACCTGTTTGGCTTCCTGGACGGCAACGAGGAGACCACGCGGGCGCTGAACAATCGCATCCTGGGCCTCTGGATGGTCCAGGATGACATCCGCGTCGCCTTTCTTCGCCCGCTCAGTTCCCTGACACACGCGTTCGACCACCTGGTGTGGCCCGACCACCCGTGGGCAATGCATCTGCAGAACATCGCCTGGTATGCGCTCCTCGTGTGGGCCGCAGGTGTCGCGCTTCGTCGGATGCTGGGGGCCGGTGCGGCCGCGGTCGTCGCACTGCTGCTGTTCGCCATCGACGACAACCACGGGATGCCCGTCGGCTGGATCTCCAATCGCAACACGCTCATCGCCAGTGTGTTCGGCGTGATGGCGCTCGTCGCGTACGACAAAGCCCGTCGGGACGACTGGCGGCCCGGGGTCTGGGCCGCGCCCCTGTGTTTCGCACTGGCGCTGTTGTCCGCAGAAGCAGGAGTCGCGGCGGGCGGTTACATCGTCGCGCACGCGCTCTTCATGAGCCGCGACAGTTGGCAGGCGCGCGTCAGGAGTCTGGTGCCCTTTGCGCTGGTCGCCGCCGCATGGCGTGTCGCCTACGCGGCGCTTGGCCGTGGCGCCTCGGGAACGGACCTGTACATAGACCCCGCCGCCAATCCGCTCGCATTTGCGCAGGCGATCGTCGCGCACCTGCCGATTCTGCTGCTCGGGCAGTTTCTTCCGG
Organism: Acidobacteriota bacterium; assembly: GCA_044507065.1. Lineage (GTDB taxonomy): Bacteria > Acidobacteriota > Vicinamibacteria > Vicinamibacterales > SCN-69-37 > SCN-69-37. The sequence goes on along the minus strand of JBIQJY010000088.1, from coordinate 7,501 downwards.
TGCCGGCGGAGATCTGGGCCGGCCTCTCGAGCGCCGGTCAAGCGTGGCTTGCCGTCATCGGCGGCGCCGCAGTGACGGCGATAGGGCTGCTGGTCTGGCCGCTGATTCGTTCGGACGCCCGGACCCGGTTCTGGATCGTGGGCGCACTGCTCGCCGCCATTCCCGCCTGCGCCACGTTTCCCAATGACCGCCTCCTGGTGCTGACCGGCATTGGCGGCGCCGTACTGGTCGCCCAGGTGCTGACGGCCGTCTGGACTTCCGGCGCCGGCTGGTTTGGACCGTCGCGCAGCCGCCCCGTTCTGGTGCTGGCCGTGGCGTGGACGCTGACACACGCCGTTATCGCCCCGGTTCTGCTCCCTGCCCGTTCGCTGGTGTTCATGTTCCTCGAGCGCACGATCGCGGGCGCGAGTGACTCCCTGCCGACCGATCAGGTCTTCACGTCCCAACAACTCGTCATCGTCAATGCGCCAGACCCCTTTCTGAGCGTCTATGCTCTGGTCCGCAGGGCATCACTTGCCGGGCCGGTGCCGGCCTCGGTGCGAGTTCTCTCGATGACGGACGCAGCCGTTGCCGTTACCCGGGCAGACGCACGAACACTCATTCTCGATCTGGAGTCGGGAATGATGAGGCGCCCGGTCGACGTGATGCTTCGCAGCCGGAACGCACGATTCCGGGTCGGAGACGTCGTCGCGCTCGAAGGGTTCACTGCCGAGATTCTGGCCGTTGACAGCAACGGTCCGAGGCAGGTGAGGTTTCGGTTCGCTCGTTCCTTGGACGACCCGGCCTTGCGTTGGGTGGCATGGCGAGGACGACGGTACGAGTCGTTCGCGCTGCCGCTTGTCGGTGAGACTGTCAGAGTCGCGAATCGCGGTGAACCTTTGGCCGCATTCCGCGACTAGGCCAGTGGGGTGACGCTTCGCGACGGTTCACGCGAAGGCACCTCACTGGAGGTTGCCGATGCGCGGAAGCAGTTCCCTGATTCGAAGGTGCCGGCTCGTGGTCCTGTCGGCGTTGGCCCTGGCCTCGGCGCCCGTCGCCGCGCAGCAGGTCGGTCGCGCGCCTGTCGAGGTCCGTATCCCCATGGCAGCGGTGGCGATGGCGCTGGGGCGCGCGCATTTCGTCTACGAAGTTCACCTCACGAATTTCGGCGCGACCCCGCTGACCGTCGAACGGCTCGACGTGCTCGACGACGGGTCGGACCCGTTCGACAGCCGCAGCGGTGACCAACTGGCGCGAATCACCACGATCGTCGGCGCACCGGCGCCCGCGTCGCGCACGTCGCTCGTGCTCCCGCCTGGCGCGCGCTCGGTGTCGTACCTCTGGGTGAGCCTGCCGCCCGGACGCCCAGCCCCCGACACCCTCTCGCATCGCCTGACGTTCTCGAACGCAGGTGTCGATCCCGTGACGCTGAGCACGCCGGCGGTCAGCATCAGCGCCGCGAGTGAACTACCAATTGCCGCGCCAGTGAGTGGCGGACCCTGGGTTGCGGTGCGCGGCCCCTCGAACTCATCCGGACATCGCGTATCGCTCGTGGCATCAGCAGGCGAGGTTCGCGTGCCGCAGCGCTTTGCCGTCGACTGGGTGCGAATCGGCGACGACGGCCGGCTCTTTGGCGGTGACCCCGCGCAGCTTTCGAGCTGGTACGGATACGGCGCGCCGGTCTACGCTGTCGCGGACGGAACGGTCGTGCGCGTCAGCGACGGGGCGGCCGACGGCACACCCTTGTCGCTCGTCCCGCCGGCGGTCGTCGAGGCGGATGACGCCACGGGCAATGTCGTCGTGCTCGATCTGGGAAACGGCCGGTTCGCAACGTATGCGCACCTGAAGGCCGGCAGCATGTCGGTGGTCGAAGGCGATCACGTGGTTCGGGGGCAGATGCTGGCGCGGATCGGCAACTCCGGCAACTCGCTCGCCCCGCACCTGCACTTCCACGTCAGCGACACACGCGAGCCGCTCGGCGGCGAGGGACTTCCGGTGCCCCTCGATCGCTTCGATCTCATTGGCCGCGCGTCGTCGCTCCCGGCGCTGCTCTCGGGCACGCCCTGGACCGCGAATGC
>JBIQJY010000088.1:0-5344 GCA_044507065.1 Acidobacteriota bacterium | reverse complement strand
GGCGCGGTTGTCGGGCGCGATTGCCGAGGCGGAGGCGGGCCGGACACTGGTCATCACGAGGCATCTCACGCCGGTTGCGCAACTTGGCCCGGCCACAGCGGCGGCCGTGCGGCGGGGCAGCCGCGTGGGCCGGGGGCAGCTCGTGCCGGCGCTCGAGACGGGCACGCGTGGTCGCGCGCTTGCCGTGCTGCTCGAGGACCGAGGCGATCGGTGAAACGTCTACCTGGATACGTCCGCCTATCTCTGTATCCTCCTCGGCGATGCCGGGTCGCGCCGCCTCTCCGAGCAGACCGTGAATGCGGAACTGTGACGTAGGTCCCGGCCCGCGGGAGGCGGGCGTCTCGATCAGTCGACGAACGCCAGTTCGCCGAACCGCGAAGGAACGTGCGGCCAGGCGGTGGCCTGCCGCGGATCGGACCAGATACTCATGCGGCGATTCGGCTCCACGCCGTCCCAGCGGTTGAAATTCGCCTTCCAGACCGCTCCGGCCACCGGCGGCCGCCGTGACAGCTCCTCGAAGTTCGCCCACGGGATGGCAGCTTCGAGCGTCCAGCCCTGATCGGTGTCGGTGCGGTCGTTGAGCGTGCCCTGCAGCGTCGTGGCCACCTCGACGCCCGTGGCATCGTACCGCTTGAACAGCGTGCGGCTGTTGTAGTTCAGGTAGTCGTACATCACGCCGCGGGCGTTCCACTCGAAGCCGTAGTAGACCACTTCCTGCGTCGGGTTCGGGTTGATGAAAATCTCGACCGCATCGTCGCGGTAGGTCGGATCGTCGCGATTGAGGAACTGCGCGGTGATGTCGGCATCGTCGGCCTCGTAGCCGATGTAGATGGCATCCGCATCCCAGAGCACGCGGGCGCGGGTTGCCTGCTTCGCGCCGGTCTGCGTCTCCCAGAGAAACTGCAGCGTCAGCGGTGGCGACGCGGCGGCCCAGGCCGCTTCGTCGAGCCTGCCGTCGATGACCGGCGGCGCGGCTGCGCGCCTGACGTCATAGCGCGGAATGGATGCCTGGGCGGGGACGAGGACCGGAGCAGACGCCAGAACCAGAGCCAGGAGGGTGCGCATGCCGCACAGCATATTCCAGGCGGCTGATCAGCGGAGCGCCTATCCCTGCACGACCTCGAAGTCGACGCGGCCGATCGTGACGCGATCGCCGGGCTTGAGGACCTGGCGGTCGACGCGTTCACCGTTGACGAGCACGCCGTTGGTGCTCGACAGATCCTCGACGACCAGCTGATCGGTGACGTCGGCTGTCAGTCGGCAGTGCAGCCGCGAGACGAGCGCGGCGTCGAGAATGAAATCCGCACGCGCCGTGCGGCCGAGCGTCTTCACGCTGCCCGGCGCCATCCGGAACACGATGGGCGCATCGTCCTTCTGGCTCTGGAGGATCCAGCCGGCCATGTCAGCTGGCCCCCTGCGTCTGGCGAACGCGTGGATGAATCACCTGGCCGCCGTCGGTCACGAGAATCTCCTTCGTGATTTCGTCGTCCATGCTCAACGTCAGCACCGCGGGACCCGTGGCCTTGCCGTCAGGGCCCTTCTCGCGCTGCACGAGGTGCTGCACGAGCGTCAGCACGTTGCGTGAATACATCTGGCTCGAGTGATAGGGAACCGTCGCCGCGAGGTTGGTCGGGCCCATGATCGTCACGCCGTGGCGCACGACCGATTCGTCGGCCATCGTCAGCTCGCAGTTGCCGCCGCGCTCGGCCGCCAGGTCGACAATCACCGATCCGGGCGCCATCGCGGCCACCATCTCCTTCGTGACGAGCATCGGCGACTTCCGTCCGGGGATCGCGGCTGTCGTGACGACGACGTCGCTGCCGGCGACGGTCTTGTGCAGCAGTTCGCGCTGGCGCCTGTAGAAGGCCTCGTCCTGCGCCTTCGCGTAACCGCCGGCATCCTGCGCGTCGCCCGCCTCGAGCGGCATCTCGACGAAGCGCGCACCCAGGCTCTGAATCTGCTCCTTGACGTCCGGCCGGACGTCGTAGGCCTCGACGCGCGCTCCGAGGCGCTTGGCCGAGGCGATCGCCTGCAATCCGGCCACGCCGGCGCCGATGATGAAGACCCTGGCCGCCGCTACCGTGCCGGCCGCCGTGTTGAGCATGGGGAACATGCGGGGAAGCGTGGCGGCCGCCAGCAGCACCGCCTTGTAGCCGACGATGGTCGCCATCGACGACAACGCGTCCATGCTCTGCGCACGCGTGATGCGCGGCACCAGTTCCATGGCGACGAGCCGCGCGCCGCGTGCGGCTACGGCCTCGGCCGCCGCATGCGCGGTCAGGGGCTCGGCAAATCCGATGACGAGTTGGTCGGGACGCATCGCGGCGAGATCCGCGTCGGCACCCGACGGGTTGGCGCCCGGCGTCCGCACCATGGCCACGATGTCGCACGCGAAGACGTCCGCGCGCGAGCCAATCGTGGCCTTCTGTGCCTCGTAGGCCGAATCCGGGAATCCGGCCTCGTCGCCGGCGCCCGCCTCCACCACCACGTCGATGCCGATCTTGCTGAAGTTCGCGATGACGCCGGGCACGATGGCCACGCGGCGTTCACCAGGGTAGGTCTCTCTTGGTACACCCAGTCTCATTGCGGAAACGAGTGTAGTCGATTCGAGCGGCGAATCGTGCGTTTGCCTTTACCGCGACGCGATCGTCGCGCCGAGCCACGTCGTCAGGGCCTCGATGGCGGCCGGTGCCGGCGTGCGGGGCTCGATCGTGGCGTACTCCTCCTGGCTGCCGGTCGTGGCCGGGAGCAGCAGGTGGTTGATGCCCGGCAGGACGATCGTCTGCGTGAAGGCGTCCGGCCGATTGCGCCGCGCGCGCCCCAGTTCGGCGAGCGCTTCGGCGTGCGCCGGCGGCACTTCCGAATCGACCGCGCCGTGCAGGATCAGCACGGGCCGCTCGATCCGGCGGACGACGTCGGCCGGGTCGAAGAGCAGCCAGCTGCGGAACCACGGTGTGTCCGCCTGGCGGCGCACTTCGTCGGTCGCCCGCTCCCACCCCTCGCCGCTCGTCACCGCGTCGAGCACGATGGTCTGCATGGCCAGGCGGTTCGCGCGCTCGGATTCGGGGACGTTCGCGGCCTCGAGTGCCAGCCGCTGCCGTTCGAGCGTGACCTCGCGCCCGGTGAGCCCCGGCGAATTGATGACGGCGACCCGTGCGATGCGTCCGGTCCGTGCCGCGGCACCGAGCGCGATGGGACCCGTGTCGCCGTATCCCACCACCGCGATGCGATCGCGATCGATGTCGCGGCGGTCGCGCAGCCAGTTGACGACGCCCAGCACGTCGTCCACATATTCCTGCAGGCGCGCGCTCTCGGCGCGTCCGCCGCTGCGTCCGGTGCCGCGCGAGTCGTAGCGCACGACGGCGTAGCCGGCCTGCGACAGTGCCTGCGCGAGCTGCGCGTAGAGCGGCATGCCGTGCGTGACGTAGTCGCGATCCTGCGGGCCGGGGCCGGCCACGAGAATCACGGCCGGTGCGCGTCCCGCGACGCCGCGCGCGGGCGTGATCGTGCCACCCAGGCTGAACCCCGGCCTGCCGATGAACACGTCGTCGTCGCCCTCGACGCTGAGCCGCTCCTCGCGCGCGAGCACGTTGGCGAGGTCCTCGCGGATTACCACGAGGGAAGCCGTCGGCATGACGAGCCGCGCGAGCCGCCCCCGGTCGTCGACCCACATCTCCAGTGGAATGGCACCAGCCGAGTTGATCGCGGTGAGCAGGTACTCCTTCAACTCGAGCGTGCGGTCGCTGAGCGACACGCGACGCGGGTTGATGTGCGTCACCGTGACGCTCGTCTCGCCCGATGGCGGCACGTACACCGGCAGCCGATCACCCACGCCGAGCGCGGGCAGCCGCACGGCCACCGATTCGTAGGCTGCAAAGAAATTGTTGGGGACGACGGCCGCACGCGGCGTGATCTGCTGGGTGTTCGAGCCACGCTGGTCGCCGCGCGTCAGGGCGTTGGTGGCCGTCGTGAGCCCGAACGACGTGGTCATCGCCATCGGCTGGCCGCGCAGCGCCGCTTCGATGGCGAGCTGCAGCGGCTGCCAGTCGGGGCCGTAGCGCACTTCGAACCGCATGGTCGAGATGTCGAGGGGTGGCTGGATCAGCCCGTTGCCCGACACGAGCCATTCGTTGCCGGCGCGCGTGATCGACACCGTCTCGGTACCCACGCGCGTGCCGTCGAGCAGCACCACGAAGGTGGATGACCCCGAGGGATCCGCCGCCGGTGCCGATGCGGGAGTCTGTGCCCCGACGACGCCTGGTGCGGCGGCGAGCGCGATTGCCAGTCCGAGGCCAATGACGGCGCGTTTCACCGATGGAGGCCCGACCTCGAGGTCAGCTGTGCTGGCGGGGCCGGCGGCCCGCGCTCCGAGCGCGTTGAAGCGCGGCCTAGAATGGGTGGAAGGACCTGTTGTGACCAGCATCGTCGATCAGTATCGCATCATCAGTACGGCGGCCGGATGGATCGACCGCAGCGGTCGCGGCCGCCTGCGTTTCTCGGGCGCCGACGCCCGATCCTTCCTCCAGGGACTGCTGACCAATGACGTGTCGGCCCTGACCTCCGGACGCGCCGTGTATGCCGCCTATCTCACGCCGCAGGGCCGGATGGTGGCCGACATCACGCTCATCGAACACGGCGTCGACATCATCGGGCTCGTGGCCGGCGGGCAGGGTGCCGCGCTGGCCACGAGGTTCGATCTGCTGATTTTCACCGAGGCCGTGACAGTCACGGATGTCTCGGGCGAGTTCGCGGAGATCGAAATCAGCGGCGGCGAGGCGGCGTCCATCGTCGCCACCGCGATGGGCACCACCCCGGAGTCGGTCGCCGCGCTCGCCAACCTTGGACGCGTCGACACGCCCGGTGGTCTGGTCCTGCGCGACGATGCCGCACCGTTTCCCACGTTCCGGCTGCTCGTGGCGCCCGATGCCCGCGATCGCATCGTTGCGGCAGTCGAGGCGGCCGGCGCCATCGGCATGAGCGAGGAGATGGCCACGGCGCTGCGCATCGAGGCCGGGCGCGGTGCCTGGGGACACGATCTCGGCGAGGACGTGATTCCGCTAGAGGCGGGGCTGCTCGACCGCGCCGTCAGTACGTCGAAGGGCTGCTACGTCGGGCAGGAGATCGTCATCCGGATCCTGCACCGCGGCGGCGGGCGGGTGGCCAAGCGGCTCGTGACGATGGATTTCGATCCGTCGCTGGCCGAGGCGCCGACACCAAAGGCCGAGTTGGCGTCTGGCGATGCGGTCGTGGGACACCTGACGAGCGTGGCTTTCTCGCCCGCGCGCGGCGCGTTCGTCGCGCTCGGCTATCTGCGGCGCGAGGCGGCGGAGGTCGGCCGTGAGGT
>JBIQJY010000087.1:0-9392 GCA_044507065.1 Acidobacteriota bacterium | reverse complement strand
ACCGGCAGCTCGAGCGGCGAGAACAGTGTGCGGGCCAGCGTGTCGCAGAGCATCAGGAACGTGGCCCCGAAAAGTGTGGCGGCCGGCAGCACGAGGCGGTGGTCGGCGCCAACGACAAGCCGCACCAGGTGCGGCACGATGATGCCGACAAAGCCGATCGGACCGCCGACCGAGACGGCCGCGCCGGTAGCGAGCGACGCGCTGAAGAACGCCACGCGCTGCGCGCGCGTCACGTCGAGCCCCTTGGCCGTGGCCGCGTCCGGGCCGAGCGTCAGCAGATCGAGCGGCCGTGCCAGCCACACGAATGCGGCAAAGGCGCCCAGCAGGAACGGCACTGCCGCGAGCATCGTCGCGTAGCCCGCGACATCGAGATCGCCCATGAGCCAGCGGATGGCGCGAAAAGTCTGCGCGAAATCGCTCAAGTACTGGACGAAGAGAATGAGCGCCGAGAAGAACGCATTGAGGGTCACGCCGGCGAGCAGGAGGACTGTGGTCGACAGGCCGCGATGCCTGGCCTGCGCCAGCGCATAGACGACAAGCACGGCAAGAGTGGCGCCGGTGAGGCTCGCCCCCGTGACGCCGAAGAAGGGCAGCGCCGCGCCGAAGGTAATCGCGACCATCGCGCCCAGGGAGGCGCCGGCCGACACGCCCAGTGTGTAGGGGGTGGCGAGCGGGTTCTGCAGCAGGCCCTGGAAGACCACGCCCGCGGCGGCCAGCGTGCCGCCGACCAGTGCCGCGGCCAGTGCGCGTGGCAGCCGCGCGAGGAAGAACACCTGCGCGTCGAGATTGTCGGCGAACGGAATCTCGGCGCTGAATACACGCGCCAGCGAGAGCGGCGTCGATCCGATGAATGGCGTGGCCACGAGTGTGGCCAGCATGGCGCCCACGCCGGTCGCAAGCACCACACGCCGGGGAAAAGGTCGCGGCATCGTCATGGCAGCAGGGGCGCGACGAGCCGCTCGTCGACCGAATAGAGTTCGGCCACGCGCGCCGCGGTCAGCGTTTCAGCCGTGGGGCCGGCGTCGAGCACGCGCCCGGCGCGCAGCAGCACGACCGAGTCGCAGACGGCCGAGGCCAGCCGAAGATCGTGTGTCGACAGCACGACGGTCATGCCGCGTTCGTCGTGCAACCTGGCGATGAGCGAAACCACCTCCAACTGATAGTGCAGATCGAGCGACGCCGTCGGTTCGTCCAGGAAGAGCAGCGGGCGCGCGTCTCGGTCGGGCGCGGTGCGGTTGTCGATCTGTGCCAGCGCCGACGCGATGACGACCCGCTGCTTCTCGCCGCCGCTCAGCGTCGGGAACGATCGGTCCGCCAGCTCGGCGGTACCGGTCGCGTCGAGGGCTGCCATGGCCGCCGACCGGTCCAGCGGCCCTTCCATTTCGAACGCGCCGAGCCACGGATAGCGGCCCATCAGCACCATCTCGAGCACGGTGTAGTCGAACGCGGTATGGGTCTCCTGCGCCACGACGGCCATCCGGCGCGCGAGCTCCCGGCGGGGCAGCGTATCCATCGGCCGGCCGTCGAAGTGGATGGAGCCCGCTGTCGGGCGGAGGCCGCCCGACAGCAGCTTGAGCAGTGTGGTCTTGCCCGACCCGTTCGGGCCGAGCAGCGCGACCTTCGTCGCGTGCGGGACGGTGAGCGAGACGCCGCGAAGCACCCACGGGGCGTCGCCGGCCCGGCCGACAATCGCCCCGCGGCGCCCGTAGCCGAACGCGACGTCAGCGGCCTGCAGTAACACGCAACCCGATCATGGCGGTACGCCCCGGCGCCGGGAAGCCGAGGACGTCTTCGTAGTCGCGATCGAACGCGTTGAGCACGCGGCCGTACAGCTCCAGCCCGGCCGTCAGGTGCAGCGCGGCACCCATCGTCGTCGTCACGCGGCGTGGGTTGACGTAAACGCTGGACGCCCAGTTGGGTTCGAGATCCCGCATCGCGCCGCGCACGCCGAGGATGGCAAACGCCGAGGCCCGGGCGGTGCGCCAGTTCACGTCGATACTGCCCGAATGCCGCGGCCGGCGGATGAGCGAGTCGCCGACTTCGTAGACGCTGAAGCCCACACCGGGCAGCGAGTCGACACCCAGCACCTCGGTCTCGAGCCATGTCCAGCTCACGCGTGTCGTCACCGTGGGCGCGATGCGCCAGGCGGTCCCGACCTCGAGGCCGGAAGATCGTGCATTCGCGATGTTGTCGGTCTGGTAGCGACTCGCGCTCGAGAGCGGCTGGGTGATCGAGACAATCAGATCGTCGTACGAGTTGTAGAACCACGTGGCGTCGACGATGGCGCGCGACGCGAACAGGGATTGCTCGACACCGACGTCGACGCTGCGGCTGCGCTCGGGTTTGAGGCCGGGGTTGTCGGTGAATGCGATGTCGAAGGCCGTCGGCGGTTTGATGCCGGTGCCGGCACTCGCGCGCAGCGTCGTTGCGCCAAGCGTCGAGGAGCCGGTCGATGCCGGGCGCAGGGCCCACGCGACCGAGGCCTTCGGATTCGCCGACCAGACAACCGAGCGATCGAAGGCGGGGCGGAACGCGCCGGCCGCCAGCGCCGGGCGGGCCAGCCGTTCGACGCGCAGGCCGATCGTGGTGAAGACGCGGTCCCCCCAGGCCGGCCGGGCTTCGGCAAACAGACCGATATCGTGGCGTCGGACCGGCACCCGCGAGGACGCGTCATCGACGATGAAAGAGCTCCGGGCGGATTCGCGCAGTGCCTCCGCACCGACCGACACCCCCGTGCGACCCGCGAGCAGGTCGAGCTGGTAGCGTCCCGTCAGGCGGCCGTTGCGATCCTTCGAGGGGCTGCCGGGCTCGTCGAACGGGCTGATGAACTCGCCTCGGGCGTCCGACCACGTGGCCTGGATGCGATGGTCGAGCGATCCGGCCGACCGGAGCACGGCACTGATGCCCATCGAGGCACGGGCGTTGGTGCCCCGGGAGATGGTGTCGAGACCGCCGTAGAGGCCCTCCGGATCGGAGCCATACGCGCCGGGATAGCCGCGCTCGTAGCGTTCGCCGCGCACGTCGAGGCGGACGCGGCGCGACGATTGATCGGACCAGGTCAGGCTGCCCGAGCCCGAGACACGCGCGTAATCGTCGTTCGAGACCGGGCCGCCGACTGAATCGAACGAACCCGTTTCGCCGTCCGAGTCGAGCCAGTCGAATCCGCCGCCAAACGCCCAGACACCCCGCGATCCCGACGCGCTGGCCGTGCCGGCGCGCGTGCCGTAGCCGCCGCCCTCGACACTGGCCGACAGCCGCGGGGCGCCGCCGTTGGCGGTGATGAGATGCACGATGCCGCCGATCGCACCGCTGCCGTAGAGGGCGCTCTGCGGTCCGCGTACGACTTCGAGCCGGTCGACGTTGGCCGTGGTGGTATGTGCCGCGTCGAAGCCGCCGCCCAGCGCGTTCTGCGGCACGCCGTCGACGAGCACGAGCGTGTAGTCGGATTCGCCGCCGCGCGGGAACAGCGAGGTCTGCGATCCGGTGGTGCCGGCCGGTGCGACGCCGAAGCCCGGGATCAGTCTCAACGCTTCGACGACCGTCGTCACCTGCGCGGCGTCGAGATCCGTGCGCGTCAGCGTCGAGGCGCTGCTCGCGCTGCGCGATCGGGCGACGTCGGCCAGGGTTGCCGACACCAGGACGGACTCCTGCACGGCAGCCAGTCGCGTGTGCAGATCCTGCGTCAGCGGTGCGTCGCCCACCGTGATCGAAGTGGGCGGCAGTTGCAGGCCGGTCGCCACGACGAGCACGTCGTAGCGCCCGGGTGCGAGCGTGACGGGACCGTAGCGGCCGTCGGCCGTCGTCGTCGACGACAAGACGACGGTCTGGCCGCGCAGCACGAGGACGCGGGCGGCGGCCACGGGGCTGCCCGATGGATCGAGCACGCGTCCCTGCAGCGTGTCGGCCGCAGCCGGCGAAGCAGCGACCGACAGCGTGAACGCGAGGGCGACGAGACGGAAGGGGAGGAGCAGGCGACGGACGTCGCCAATCGACAAGCGCATGTGACCTCCATCGGCGTGGAACGCGCCGATGTCGACCGCGGCCGCTGTCCGCAATCCTGGTGATTGCGGCATGACGGAGGCGGAGCGGAAGTGACGGTCCCGGTGGCCAGGTATCCTGACTTGCGGATCGCTGCCGGCACTTCCGCCTTCCCATGCGACAGGCCGGGATCGCACGATCCCGCTTCCTGCCGTGACTCACAGTGGCGCGCGTCGGGCCGCGGACCGGCCCATGCGTGTGAAGCGCCGACTCCCCGCTGACAGTGGCGTCACCGTGTGGGATTCGCACCCACTTCCCTGGTGACCGCCGGGCGAGCGTCGGTTGTAACCGCGGAGTATACCATGTCAAAATGAAGGACTTTGGAGCGAGGCCCCGCATGAGCAAGAGCTCGACGGTCACGGCCCGGGAGCACCCCATGGCCGATCGGACGTCGGTATCCGGACCCCTCACCATCCACGCGGAAACGATCACGGTCCAGACGGAGGCGCGCTTCCATCTCGTCGACATCACCGATCGCGTGATGGCGATCGTCCGTGGTGCCGGTATTGCCGAGGGAATGGCCAGCCTGCTCTCGCTGCACACCACCTGCTCGGTCCTCATCAATGAATCGCAGACGGCGCTGGTGGCCGACATCAAGAGCTTCCTCGAGCACGTCGTCGACCGCGACGCCGACTGGCTGCACAACGATCCCGATCACTCCGACTGCGATCGATTCAATGCCGATGCGCACCTGCGCGCGCTGCTCCTCGGGCAGACGCTGTCGTTGCAGGTGAGCCGCGGTGAGGTCGTCCTGGGACAGTGGCAGCGCGTCCTGCTTGCCGAACTCGACGGGCCGCGCGCCCGCTCGCTCCGCATCCAGATCATGGGCGTGGCGGCCGGGTGACCATGCGGGCACGACTGCGTGCGCTCGGCCTGGCCGACGTTGCCGACAAGTGCGACGCGGGCGTGCGCCTGTCGTTCGACGAGGGCGTGGCGCTCTTCGAGTGTCCCGATCTGCACGCCATCGGCTGGCTCGCCAACCGGGAGCGCGAGCGGCGCCACGGCCGGCGCACGTACTACAACTTCAACCTGCGGCTCGAGGCGACCAACGTGTGCGCGGCGAGCTGCCTGTTCTGTTCGTTTGCGCGGCTCAAGCCCGGCGATGCCGACGCCTATACGCTGTCGCTCGACCAGGTTCTCGACAAGCTGCGCGCGCGCGCGGACCAGCCGCTCACCGAAGTGCACGTCGTCAATGGCCTGCACCCGGACCTGCCGTTCAGCTACTACACCGACCTGCTGCGCGGCCTGCGCGCGATTCGTCCCTCGATACACCTGAAGTGTTTCACCGCGGTGGAGATCGCGTTCTTCGCCGACACGTACGGCATGACCGACGAGGCCGTGCTGCGCGAGCTGATGGACGCCGGGCTCGATTCGCTGCCCGGGGGCGGCGCCGAGATCTTTGCGCCGCGCGTGCGGCGTCGAATCGCGCACGACAAGGCCGACGCCGATCGCTACCTGTCGATCCACCGGCTGGCGCACGGCATGGGCATGCGCACGAACGTGACGATGCTCTACGGACATATCGAGACGCTGGCCGAGCGCGTCGACCACCTGCTGCGCGTGCGCGCCCTGCAGGACGAGACGCACGGGTTCCAGGCGTTCATTCCGCTCGCCTTCCATCCCGACAACAACCAGATGCGCAAGCTGCCGGCGCCGACGGCCACCGATACGCTGCGCACGCACGCGGTGGCGCGGCTGCTGCTCGACAACGTCGACCACATCAAGGCGTTCTGGATTGCCACCGGCGTCGACGTGGCGCAGATTGCGCAGTGGTACGGGGCCAACGATCTCGACGGGACGGTGCAGGAGGAGCGGATCTACCACATGGCCGGATCGCGCACACCCGAAACGCTGTCGACTGCCGACATCCGGCGCCTGATCGTCGTCGCGGGTCGCGAGCCGGTCGAACGCGACACGTTCTACCGTGTGCTGGACGCGACGCCGGCGGTGCCGGCCGGCGCCGCCGGTAATCACGGCTCCGCCCTGCTACACTGAGAGGGTCAAGCTCCCCGCAGGCGAGAGCCGAGGGGCGCTTGACATTTTTCGTCTCCGGCGCCGGGGCGCAGGCTCCGCATCCGCCGACCGTGGAGGTGAAAACACTCGATGGATATCCAGGTGCTGACGCAGTACGAGAAGACGAGTCTGCACGAGCGGCAGCCGCTTCCCGACGCCTATCTTCGCTTGTCGGACGAGGCATTGTCCGAGCGCATTGCGACCGCGCGTGCCACGCTCGGCGATCGCGTCGTCATCCTGGGCCATCACTACCAGCGTGACGAGGTCATTGCGTTCGCCGACAAGATCGGCGATTCGCTCAAGCTCGCCCAGTTCGCCGCCAGCCAGGAGGCCGCCGAGACCGTCGTTTTCTGCGGCGTCCACTTCATGGCCGAGAGTGCCGACGTGCTGAGTGCGCCGCACCAGCGCGTCATCCTGCCGGACCTGGCGGCTGGCTGCTCGATGGCCGACATGGCTGCCGTCGATCAGCTCGAGACCTGCTGGGACGAGATGCGCATGATGGGCGTCACCGACGCGGTGCCCGTCACCTATATCAATTCGACGGCGGGCATCAAGGCATTCTGCGGCGAGCGCAACGGCATCGTGTGCACATCGAGCAACGCCGCCCGCGTCATGGCGTGGGCCTGGGAGCGCGGCGAGAAACTCGTGATGCTGCCCGACCAGCACCTCGGCCGCAACACCGCGTTCAAGATGGGTGTGCCGCTCGACCAGATGGTCCTGTGGGATCCCGATCTGCCGTTCGGCGGGCTGACCGCCGAACAACTGCGCGCCGCGCGCCTCGTGCTCTGGAAGGGCCACTGCAGCGTGCACACGCGGTTCAGCGTGCGGCAGATCGAGCAGTTCCGGCAGCAGCATCCCACCGGCCGCGTGATCGTCCATCCCGAGTGCACCCACGAAGTGGTGCAGGCGGCCGATGACTCGGGTTCGACCGAGCACATCATCCGCACGGTCAAGGGCAGCCCGGAAGGATCGATCTGGGCGGTCGGCACCGAAATTCACCTCGTCGACCGACTGGCCCGCGACGTGGCCCCAGAGCGCACGGTGATGACGCTCGACGCCATGGGCTGCCTCTGCTCGACAATGTTCCGGGTCTCGCCGAACCACCTGTTGTGGGTGCTCGAGGGACTCGTCGATGGCCACGTGCACAACCAGATCGTCGTGCCCGAGCCCACCAGCACGTGGGCCCGCGTGGCTCTGGATAGAATGCTCGAACTAGCATAGACAGGAGTCGCCAATGTCACATCAGTTGCCACCGCTGCCGTACGATTTCGCCGCTCTCGAGCCGCACATCGATGCTCAGACGATGCAGATCCATCACGGCAAGCATCATGCGGCGTACGTGAACAACCTCAACGCCGCACTCGAGAAGCATGCCGCGCTCCAGAGCAAGAGCGCCGAGGAACTCATCAAGGATCTCGCGTCGGTGCCCGAAGACATCCGTACGGCCGTGCGCAACAACGGCGGCGGACACGTCAACCACACGATGTTCTGGGAGATCATGGGGCCGGGTAAGGGTGGCGCGCCGACCGGCGCGATTGGCGAGGCCATCACCTCGACCTTCGGCGGTTTCGACGCTTTCAAGGAACAGCTCAACAAGGCGGGCGCCGGCCGGTTCGGCAGCGGATGGGCGTGGCTGGTCGAGGCGGGTGGCAAGCTGGCCATCGAGAGCACGGCCAACCAGGACAATCCGATCATGGAAGGCAAGAAGGCGATCCTCGGCGTCGACGTGTGGGAGCACGCCTACTACCTCAAGTACCAGAACCGCCGCCCGGATTACCTCGCCGCGTGGTGGAACGTCGTCAACTGGGACGCCGTCAACAAGCGTTTCAAGGGGTGAGTCCGGTTCGGCCTCCAGGGAGCCACGTTCGGTATGCCCTGGAGGCCGAGGCTTCAGCCTCGGCGACTGTCGTTCAGAACAGCACCACCGTCACACGTTCACCCTCCTCGAAACCCTTCTCACCGGCCGGGATCTCGACGTAGCCATCGGCGGTAGCCATGCTGGTGATGTCGCCCGACGACTTGAATGCCGGTTCCGCTCGCCCCTCCACGATTCGCACTGTGTAGAACTGATGTCTGTCGGCCAGCGCGCCAATCGCGCGGCTGAGCGGCAGCGTGCGACGCACGGGCTGCCAGAGGGGCAGCCGGGCGACCGTTCGCAGGAACGGCACCAGGAGGATGTGGGCATTCGACAGGCACGACGTCGGGTTGCCGGGCATGCCGAACAGCGGTGTTTCCCCCACGTGGCCGAACAGAGTGGGCTTGCCGGGCTTGACCGCCATGCCGTGGAAGACGACCGACCCGCACCGGGCAATGGCGTCGATCAGCAGATCGCGCCCTCCCACCGAACTGCCACCCGACGTCACGACAATGTCGCTCGAGATGGAGGCCTCCACGAGCGCCTCCGTCAATGCGTCGATTGAATCGCCAACCGGATCCCGGCGCACGGGGACGCCGCCGTGCTGCAACGCAATCGCGTGGAGCGTGATGCTGTTGACGTCGTGGACGTGTCCCGGCGGCAGCGGCTCGCCGGGCGCCACCACTTCGTTGCCCGTCGAGAACATGGACACGCGGGGCCTGGCGAAGACGTCGACGGAGGTTGCGCCAATGGCGGCCAGCGCCCCGGCCCGTGCGGCACCAATCAGGTCTCCCCGACGGATGGCGGGCTGGCCTGCCGCGATATCGGCGCCACGGCGGCCGACATTCTGCGACGCGCGCGTGGCCTCACCGACGGCCACACGATCGCCATGGCGTGTGGTCCGTTCGACCATCACGACGGCATCGGCGCCCTCGGGCATCGGCGCACCCGTGCCAATCTCCGCGCACTCGCCAGGTCGGATGGGCCGGGTCGACACCTCGCCGGTGGCAATGCGGTCGACGCACGTGAGGACGACAGGCGTGGCGGTGCTTGCGCCGGCGACGTCGGTCGACCGCAGCGCGTATCCGTCCATCGCCGACCGCGCGAATGCCGGGACATCGGCTGGTGCATGGACGTCGGCGGCGGCCACACGTCCGATCGCCTCGAGGATCGCGATCCGTTCGATGCGCTCGATGGGCCTGGCGGCCGCCATCGTGCGGGCCAGCGCTTCGTCGAAGGTAATCACGTGCGTGAACAGGTCGGGGCGCACGCTACTTCTCCAGTTCCCGCGCCAGGTGTCCGATCTGCGGGATGATGAGTTCGGTCATGGCAAGCCGAACGGCGGCCTCGGATCCCGGCAGCACGAACACGGCCGTTGCGCCGACGACGCCCGCCGTGGCGCGCGAGAGCATGGCGCCCGGCCCGATATCTCGGAAGCTCAACATGCGGAACAGTTCGCCGAACCCCGGGAGGGTCCTGTCGAAGG
>JBIQJY010000019.1:49786-54865 GCA_044507065.1 Acidobacteriota bacterium | reverse complement strand
CGCGCACGGCGTCCCAGTCCATCGAATCCACGAGCGCCCGGTTGATCACGCAGCCGCCCCGCGAGGTGGCCGCCAGTGACTCGGGCTGCAGGCAGCGGGTGAACGTGGAAATCATCAGCACCTGCGGCGACGAGCGCGGCAGCGCGGCGTCGAAATAGTCCGCGTTGGGGCGGACCAGGGCACGGCACGACGGGGGCGCCCCCGCGTGCGCGCGAAAGCGATCCGCGAGCCGGCTGGCGCCCTGGTCGTAACACGCGGGCGCATTCCGGCTGTCGGGCGACAGCCCCGCGATGATTCCGGCGACCTCGCGAAATTCACTCTCGAGCTCGCGCACCCTCGTATCTTCGGGCCCGCCCGGCGCCAGCCGAGCCGCGGTGGCGGCCTCGATCTGCGGGTCGGTCGCCTCCATGTTGGCCAGGAAGTCGGCGCCGCCCCCGGGCATCGACTTCGCCGCCTGCTGCCAGTCCTGCCGACGAGCCGCACGCTTCGCCGGCGACTTCCACTCCGTGAACTCCGCCACGTCCCTGGCGTAGACATCGCGCGCCTGCTCGAACGCGGCGCGACGCGTCGTCTCGATCGGCGTCAACGCATCGGACAGCGCGAAGGGCACCCACAGCGGCCCGGGATTCCTGCGGACGACGAACACGTCGCCGAGACGCGGAAGGCCCGCGACCGGCGCACCGGGCTCCGGCTCCACGAACACGTCGAGCTGCACATCGCCCCATCCATCGGGTCTCGTGCCGCCGTACATCCGTCCGCCGAGCTCGTTCACTTCGAACTGCAGCAGCTCGGTCTCGCCGCCCTTGAGGTCCTCGTTGACCAGGCGTCCGTCCCGCGTGAACTCGATCAGAGGAAAGGCTCCGAACGAGAGCGCTCCGGCCAGGGGGACGGCCCGTCCGGGTGGTTGTCCGGCCTCGGGGTAGTGACTGTTCAGGCTTCCCCACAGCTCCCCGGCAAACCCGATCGGCGGAGACACGGCCGGCGCCCCTTTGACGATGGCCGCGAGCTCCTGCAGCCGGGCCTCGAACGCCCGTACCTCCGCGGTTGTCGCGCCACGACTCTGGCGCGCGTGGGCCACCGCCGTGAACGACCACGGCCGCCACAGCCCGGTCTCGGTGGGCCTGAAGCGCACCTGGGCAACGACGCTGACCGACGCGGAGACGCAGATTGCGATGAGCGCAAGGCGGAGTGGCATGGGCGACATCATGCGGTCAGATGCCGGACCCGTCGGTGTGCCGCTCGTCGAGCACTTCGGCCTGTGTCACGCGGCTGCCCGGCGGCACGTCGCGCGTGAGCCAGACGTTGCCGCCAATCGACGAGCCGCGTCCGATCGTGATGCGGCCGAGGATCGTCGCCCCCGCATAGATCACCACGTCGTCTTCCACGATGGGATGCCGCGGAATGTCCTTCACCGGCCGTCCCTGCGCATCGAGCGGAAAGCTCCTGGCGCCAAGCGTCACGCCCTGATACAGGCGGACGCGGTCACCGACAATCGCCGTCGCGCCGATGACAACGCCGGTGCCGTGATCGATGAAACACCGGTGGCCGATGGTTGCGCCCGGATGAATGTCGATGCCCGTGGCCGCATGCGCCTGCTCGGTGATGATGCGCGGGATGAGCGGCACGCCCAGCAGGTGCAGTTCGTGCGCGATGCGCTGGTTGGTCATCGCGTAGATGCCCGGGTAGGCGAAGACGGCTTCGTCGCGGTGACGGAGCGCCGGGTCGCCTTCGTAGGCGGCGTCGATATCCGAGTGCACCCGCTCGCGAATGGCTGTCACGCGGGAGAGGAACGACCGCGCCGTCCGCGCGGCAAACTCGCTGCAGTGCGTGCACGATTCGTAGTCGTGGCGCTCGATGAAGGCGATGCCGCGGCGGATTTCCTCCTCGAGGTGCCGCATGGCCCGCGCCAGCGCCGCGCCCACGAAGTACTCGAGACTCTCGTGGTCGAGATCGCTCGTGCCGAAGTAGCCGGGAAACAGGATCGAACGCAGGTCCTCGAGCACGCGAGCCACGACGTCTCGCGAGGGGAGGACGAGGCGCCCACCGGGCGCCTGTTCGAGGTCGCGCGCCCCGCGGCACAACGCCTCGACAATCGGCGCAAGCGCGACGAGGTCGAGCGCCGGCGGCTTCTCCGCGCTCACGCCAGGTCCTCGAAGAGCCACGTCGAGAGGTAGCGCTCCCCGCTGTCGGGAATCACCACGACGATGAGCTTGCCGGCGTTCTCGGGTCGGCGGGCCACCTCGCGCGCGGCCCACACGGCGCCGCCGCCGGAAATGCCGGCCAGGATGCCTTCTTCCTTGCACAGGCGCCGCGCCATCGCGCCCGCGTCGTCGTTCGAGACGACGATCGTCTCGTCGAGCACGGACATGTCGAGGACCTTCGGAATGAACCCCGGGCCCCAGCCCTGGATCTTGTGCGGACCCGGCTTGCCGCCCGAAATGACGGGCGAGTCGGCCGGTTCGGCCGCGACCATGCGCACCGATGACCGACGGCTCTTGAGCACCTGGCCGCAGCCGGTCAGCGTGCCGCCGGTTCCGGTGCCGCAGACGACGATGTCGATGAGCCCGTCGGTATCGGCCCAGATCTCTTCGGCGGTGGTGGCGCGGTGAATCGCGGGATTCGCCGGATTGTCGAACTGCTGGAGGATCAGGTACCGCGGATCGGCCGCGGCCATCTCGTCGGCGCGGGCGATGGCGCCCTTCATGCCGTCGGCGCCCGGCGTGAGGATCAGGTCGGCGCCGAGCACGCGCAGGAGCTTGCGCCGCTCGAGGCTCATCGAGTCGGGCATGGTCAGCACCAGCTTGTAGCCCTTGGCCGCCGCGGCAAACGCCAGCGCGATGCCCGTGTTCCCCGACGTCGGCTCGAGCAGCACGGTGTCCGGCCCGATGCGGCCGTCACGCTCCGCCGCCTCGATCATGGCCACGCCAATGCGGTCCTTCACGCTGCCGGCAGGATTGCGCGACTCGAGTTTGGCCGCTACGGTGGCCTGCGCGTCGTCGATGACGCGGTTGAGACGTACGAGCGGGGTGTGGCCGATGGTGTTGGTGATGTCCGCGGCAATTCGCATGATGTGCAACCTCCGGGAGCCGGGCGGCCGTCTCCGCGCCTTCCGCGCGCCAGTCTAGCAGCACCGAACCGTCAGTCCGGCCGGCATCCCCATGCCTCGAGGACGGCCGTCTCTTCGGACGGGCTCGCGACCTTCTTGAAGCGCGCGCCCGATCGGCCCTTCACGCGCGATTCGCACTCGGCCCATGTCGCGTGGCGCATCAGCTGGCCGTCGAGAAGGCTCAGGTAGCTGACAGCGCCGCCGCTCCTGCGGCTCGATGATTTCGACCCGCTCGAGACCGGCACCGACGTGTCGTCGGGCAGGTCGAAGATGGCGAGGCCGTAGCCGCCGAGCGGACCGGTGTAGAGATCCACGCGGGCGCCGCGCGCAAGGCCGTCGGCAATCGCGTCGACACGCTCGTTGCCCGGCGTGCCGACGTGCCCGCGCACGTAGTGCCAGCTGAGCCCGCCCCGCGGTCGCGCGCTCGCCAGCTCGTCGAGCTGCTGCCACAACTCGCGGTTGAGGACGGCGCCGCCTTCGCGCGTCTGCCAGCCGTTGCGCCGCCAGCCGCGGATCCAGCCGGTGATGCCCTTGATGACGTAGGTCGAATCCGTGTACACGGCCACGGGACCGGCCTCATCGCGCACGTGCGCGAGCGCCTGGATTGCCGCGGTCAGTTCCATGCGATTGTTCGTCGTGTGCGGGGCCGACCCGCCGAGCTCGGTGACGACGCCCGCGGCGGTCGCGGCGACGACACCCCAGCCTCCCGGGCCGGGATTCCCCTTGGCCGCGCCGTCACAGAACACTATCGTCGTCGCCTGCTTCATCCGTCCTCCATACCGCGGTGCGATGCTCGCACAGTATGACGGACGAACGCGTGGAGGGCGACGCGCGCCGGTTCACTCGCTGGCGCTCTGCACCTTGACGAGCGCGGGCTTGCGGATGCCGGGACGCACGATCCGCTGTCTGCCGCTCGGCTTCGCGTCGCGGAACGGCGGAATCTTCACCGCGCGCCCCGTGGCGGCCGACTTGTAGAGCGCCTCGACGATCCGCACGTCCTGCATGCCTTCTTCACCTGACGGTTCGGGCTTGCGGTCCCTGCGGATGCAGTCGGAGAAGTAGAGGAGTTGCGGTGCGAACTGATCGCGCTTGCCGATGCGCTTGCGCGTCGTCTTGCCATCGATCGTCAGTTCGTAGGCGAGCCCCTCGGAATACTCATAGGCGGGATCGACGTGCAGGTCGCCCTTCGTGCCCACGATGCGATAGGCCGCGACGTCCGCCGAGTTGAAGCTCGTCACGAAGGCCGCCACGCGGTCGCCGCCGAACTGCAGCATGGCGCCGGCCGTTTCGTCGATGCGCGAGAGCTTCCGGCCCCCGCCCTTGGTCGTGAACGCCACGACGTCGGTGGGCTCGTCGCGGAACAGGTACCGGGCCGCGTTGATGCAGTAGACGCCGATGTCGTACAACGTGCCGCCGCCCATCTCCGGTTTGGTGCGGATGTCCCCGCGACGCACCGTCATGCCGAACGACGAGGTGAAGAACTTGGGTGCGCCAATCCGGCCGCGGCGCACCAGTTCGACGGCATCGAGATTCAGCTCTTCGAAGTGCAGCCGGTAGGCCACCATCAGCTTCACGCGGTGCCGCGCGCACGCGTCGATCATGCGGCGGCACTCGGCCGTCGTCACCGCCATCGGCTTCTCGCACAACACGTGGACGCCCGCGCGTGCCGCCCGGACCGTGTACTCCGCATGCATCGAGTTGGGCAGCGCGATGTAGACGGCATCCACTTCTTCGAGGCACTGCTCGTACTGGTCGTAGGTGTAGGTGTCGACCCGGTAGCGGCGCCCGAGCTCGCGTCGCTTGGTGGCGTCGTCGCTCACGAGGGCGACCAGGCGGGAGTTGCGGGTGGCGTGCCTGAAGGCGGGAAGGACGGCGGCCTGGGCAATGTGCCCGAGGCCGACAACGGCGTAACGGATTGGTCCTCGACGGGCTGTTGGCATCGACTATCTCTTCTTGGCGCCCTTGCGGCTGGT
>JBIQJY010000019.1:0-49686 GCA_044507065.1 Acidobacteriota bacterium | reverse complement strand
GTCCTCGACGGGCTGTTGGCATCGACTATCTCTTCTTGGCGCCCTTGCGGCTGGTGGACTTCGTCGACTTGCGGCTGGTCGACTTGCGACTGCTGGATGTGCTGCTGGATTTGCGGCTGCTCGACTTCGTCGACTTGCGACTGCTGGACTTGCGGCCCTTCGCGGCTGGCACCTTTCCGCCCGACTCACGCGCCTCGCTGAGACCGATGGCAATCGCCTGCTTGCGGCTGGTGACCTTGCGTCCCGAACCGCTCGTCAACGTGCCGCGCTTGCGTCGCCGCTCGGCCGACGCGACCTTGCGCGACGCGGCTTTTCCATACTTCGCCATGTGCGCCTCCCCGCGCCCGTGCTGCAACGTGCATGCCGATGGGTGAGGGCGGCATGGAAACACGCGAACGCGCGATGACGCTCCCAGCGTAAGAGCCACGCGCCACACAGTAGGCACGGTTGGTGCGTGACGGGCCATCGTGCGTTGCCGTCGGACCGCTTCGCTGCGGAGTGGAACTTGCAGCGGATGACCGTGGAGGAACCATGGCGACATCACTTCGAATGCACGCGAACGTCGGCACGGCAGAACGCGTCGTCACCGCGCTTGCTGGCGTGGGACTGTTTGCGCTGGCGATGAGAATGCCGCGCGCGCGCCGCCCGCTCGGCGCTGCGTCGATGGCGCTGCTGCTGCGCGGAGCCACCGGCTATTGCCCGGCGTACGCGGCCGCGGGCGTGGAGACCGACGACCGGTCCGATACGCGCCGCGCACTGGGCGGCGCGAGTGGCGCGCTGCACGAATCGCGTGTCATTGTCGCGCGGCCCGTCGCCGAGGTCTTCGCCTTCTGGCGCGACCTCACGCAACTGGCCCGCGCACTGCCGGAATCGATCCGTGTCGAGCCGGTGAGCGACACCGACTCGCGCTGGTCGCTGCACCAGCGGGGCATGCCCACCGTGCGCTGGTCGGCCCGCATCATCCACGAGGAGCCGGGCCGCCTGATCTCCTGGAAGACCATCGACGCGGCCGACGTCGTCAGTGCGGGCAGCGTGCGGTTCACGCCCCTGCCCGGCGACCGGAGCACCGAGATACAGGTGCGGTTCCAGTACGCGCCGCCGCTCGGCCGCGTGGGCGCGGGACTGGCATCGCTCGCGCGCCATGGCGCCGATGACGTGGTCGAGACGGCGCTCCGGCGCGTCAAGGACTGGCTCGAGTCGGACGATTACATGTCGCTCGCCGCGTGGTAACCGTCACGTGCCCTCGTCGTAGCCCGCGCCGGGTCCCGTTCGGTCGCCCACCTGCTCTTCGGTCGCGCCTTCGTGCTCGGTCTCCGCGTCGACAGGGTCGTCGTCGGTGACATCGCTCGCCGGCGGCGGGCCCGGTTCGCGCGAGGGCGGCGCCTCGATGGTTCCCGGTGTCCCTTCGTCAGGCGGCAGGCGACGTGGCGCCCCGGCGTCACCGTGCGAAGGACGGGCAGGTGGCGCCTTGCGCGCGGGCTCGACGGGATTGGGCTTCGGATCGTGGGACTGGGTCATGCCGGTTCCTCCGCCGGCTGGCTTCAGCAAGGCGTGTGCCGCGGCCGATGACCGCCATAGCTCGCGCGCAGCTGCTACGCTGAGCGGAGCGAGACGCCCACATGCAGATACTTGCCCTGCTCATCCTCCTGCTCGGTCAGGCGGCAGGCCCTGGTTCCCCCGTCGACGCGCGTCAGCGGCCGTCATCGTCGGCGTGGTCGGCCGAAGAGATCGAAGTCCTGCCGGATGAACGTGCGAGCCTGCGCGGCATCTCGCGGCTGGGTGTCGCCATTGATGTGCCGGCGGAGCTGGCGCGGGCGCTTCCGACCGCGCCCCTCCAGTCGATGGTCGCCTTCCGCCTGGAACAGGCAGGCATGACGGTGGTTGCCGCGCGCGAGCTCGACGATCCGCTGCTGTCGATTGCCGTCCACGCCGTCGTCGACAGCGATGCGCCCGGCGTCGCGCGTCCGGTGGCCTACACCGTATCGGCGGATGTCATGCAGCTCGTCCGTCTTCGCGACGAGGCCAAACGTGCGCGTTTCATGCAGGCGTCAACCTGGCAGGTCTCGGACCCGGCCGCGGCACGGCCGTCGGATGTCGACCGCATCCGCGAACGCATCGCGGCCCTGGTCGATGTCTTCCTTGCCGACCATCGCGCCGTGAACCGTGCGCGTGAGGCGGTGCCGGACTTCCAACTTCCCTGATTGACGCGCGGGCCGAGCAGGGGCGAAGATATGGCGAAGCCATGGCGCCCCGACAACCCGGCCTGTTCGATGACGGCCCGCCGCCGCCAACGCTGCGCGATATCGCCGATGCCGTCCGCGAGGCCGGCCTCGACGGCCTGGCCTCGGCCGAGCGACGCGCCGATCGGGCGCTGTATCAGGAAGTGCACGTGCGGTCGGCGCTCGCCGAAGCGAAGGGGATGCCGTTCCGGTGGACCCTCAATTCGTATCGCGGCTGCACGCACGCGTGCGAGTACTGCTACGCGCGCAAGTATCAGCGCCACCTCGAACTCGGGACGGGCGACGACTTCTCGTCGGTCATCTTCGCCAAGACGAACCTGCCGCGCGTCCTCGCGCGGGAACTCGGCCGCAGCACGTGGGCACGCGAGCAGGTAGCCGTCGGCACGGCCACCGATCCGTATCAGCCCATCGAGGGGCATTACCGCATCACGCGGGGATGTCTCGAAGTCCTCAACGACGCGGCGACGCCGTTCTCGATCACGACCAAGGGGCCGATGGTCGTGCGCGATCTCGATCTGCTCGAGCGCGCAACGGCGGGTCCCGGCTGCCGGGTGTACCTGAGCGTGGCGACGGTCGATGACGTGGCGTGGGCGCAACTCGAGCCTGGCACGGCGTCTCCGGCACAGCGCCTCCGCGCGGCGCGCCACCTTGCCGACGCCGGCATCGACGTCGCCGTCCTGATGATGCCGCTCGTGCCCGGTATCACGACATCGCGCGAATCCATCGCCCGGACGGTCGAGGCAATCGCCCGTGCCGGCGTGCCCATCGCGGGTGTCAACGTCGCGCACCTCGAGGATGGTGTGCGCACGCACTTCTTCGAGTTCCTCGCGCGCGAGTATCCGGAACTCGTCGAAGGGTACGGGCGGCTGTATCAGGGACGGAATGCCAGCAAGGAGTACTGCGCGGCCGTGCGCGAACGAGTCGCCGATGTGCGGCGGACGATCCCGGTGGCGCCGCGGTGACGCGCGACGTTCGTCAGGAGGCCGGCGGCACCACCACCCACGACCGGCTGCGGACGGTGACGTTCGGCTGATCGACGCGCACGCGCAGTTCGCGCAGCTTCCCGTCGCGATCGGACCGTTCCGGCTCCACACCCAGCAGGTAGTGCGATGACGTTTCCCTGAACACGCGGTCGAGCGCGAACTCGCCGCCGCCGAGCAGCACGCGGATCAGCGCGCCGCCCGAGGCGCCGGAGAATTCCTCGAGCAGCCGTCCAGTCACCGCCATGTCGCGACTGCGCGTGGCGGGGCCGGCCGGCAGCCGGCGTGATTCGGCCGCCATCGAACGGAACTCGCGATTGTCGATGTGCAGCGTATAGATCGAGGTGTTGGTGGCCGCCGCGTCCTGCCCCAGCAGCCTGGCGAGCTCGCCGACTTCCGGACGTCCACCCGGCCGATCCGTCACGGGGATGCCGGCGCTGAAGAGCACGACGGTCTTGCGGCCGGGCTGCTCGTGCAGCAACTGGATGAGCGAGCGCAGGCCGTTGAGGCCCTCTGTGGCACGCCCCTCGAGATAGAAGGCCATCGTATTGGCCTCGGTGTAGATCATCTCGGCGCAGGCCGATTCGATCGTGCCGCACTCGCGCAACTGGACGCGCGCGAGCGCGCTGCCGTCGGTGGGGATGAGTCCGGCCGTGTTCTGGGTTCCACCCGAGGGCACGGTGGACGCCAGCCCGCCGCCGGCGCCGCGTCCCACGTTCTGCGACGCGGCCCGCGAGTATTCCGCGGTGATGTCGATGATTTCCGAGGGGCTCAGGTTGTGTTCGCCCGGCAGCGACTGGGTGCGACCGACGATGGTGTCGACGGCTCGCGCGATGTCACTGTGGTCGGTGGTCGGCTCGCGCCGCGGGCCGACGGGGAACGTGTAGAGTCCGACGGCATCTTCGGGCTGGAGCCGGCGGATGAACCCGCGCGCCGCGGCGACGACGTCGCGCGACTCGGTGATCGAAAAACTCTCCGTGTCGAAGGCCAGCACGTAGGTACGCCCCGTGCCGGCCACGTCGGACGACGGCCACAGGTTGGTGGCCATCGGGCCGCTGCTGACCGGCCGGGCCGGCGTCATGCCGTCGACGGTGGTCGACTGGATGAAGTCGACCGACGCGACGCGGCGCTTGCGGCCATTGATCGAGACCTCGAAGTCTTCCGGACCGAGCGACGGAATGGGGAAACCGTCCTTGTCGACGACCTGAACGTCGACGGCCACCAGGTCGACCGTGGCCGTGAACGTCGGCGGTTGCTGCTGCGGCGCCGTGGCGGCCGTCAGCGTCGTGAGGCACACGGTGGCGGCAGCGGCCGACATCCACAGGCCCAGCCGGTTCCACGAGCAGGAGAGGGTCTTGCGCGTCATCGTCGGACTCCATGGGGCGTGCTCATGCCGACTGGACAGCCCTGCGCGCAGTGCGTCAGGATCGGCGATCAGCGTGAGAGCGGGTAACCCGATATCACGATAGCACCGCGGCGTCACGCGGCAAGGCCTTTTTGTCGCATGCCATTGGACGAACCATCCGAACGGGTCGCGCGTCGGATGAAGCGGGCAAAGGAAGGACCCTCCGTGATTCGAATCAGGCCATCATTCGCAGTTCTTGCAGGTTTTCTCATCGCCGGGCTGGCGGCTGCCTGTGGCAGCGCCTCGGCCCCCGTCACCGTCCCCGGGGCCGCTGGCGAAGCCACGATCACCCGTGGCGCGCTCCGGGCCGTCCGGGCGCAATGGCCGAACGTCGAGATCGGCACCCCGCGATCGGCCACCTGCCCGTCGGCGACCGGCGCCCCGACGACGCTGCTGCAGGGCGACTTCGACGGGGACGGCAGCCGGGATTCCGTGCTGTGGATTTCGACGAACGGCGCGCCGCGGCTCGTGGCGGTCTTCACGCGCCTGAACGACGAGTACGTCGTGGTCGACCTCGGTGATGCAGCCGCGGCCTCCACGGGCATGCTCGAGATGGGGGCGCGCGGGGCCCCGTACCAGGCGGCCAATCTGGCGATCGAGCTCCACTACGGCGTCGACACCGTCGTGCTCCGCGAGTGCGACGGAACGGCGACGGCCTACCTGTGGACGGGCAGCACGTTCCGGCCCGAGCCGCTCGCCAGCTGAGCGGCCGCACACAGCGTCGCGACGTGTGTCGCGTCGATCTCGGCGCCCCGCTGTGCGAGGCCGGCGAGGGCTGCCGCGTGCCCGATGACGCGCGCCGGACTCCATCCCGCGCGCCGCAACTCGACGATGCCCGTGGCGCCGTCGGCCTTGCTCAGCTTCTGCGTGCGTGTGCGCATCAGCAGGGCGTGGTGTCCGAATCGGGCGGGCGCCTGCCGGCCCATCAGGCGCGCCAGTCGAATCTGCACGGCCGTGGCGTCGAGCAGGTCGTCGCCGCGGACGACGAGATCGATCCCCTGCAACAGATCGTCGACCACGACGGCAAACATGTACGTCCAGTTCCCCCGGCGATCGCGGATCGCTGGGTCGCCGTGCAGCGAAGCGGGATCCTGCACCTGCGGCCCATGGAGCAGGTCGTCGAACGTCTCGACACCGGGCTCCGCACGGAGGCGCCAGGTGAGACCCGGCCCGGGCGGCAGCCCGCGCGCGCGGCACGTGCCGGGATAGGCGTTCGATGCGCGGCCCATGGCCTTCTGCGTCTTCGCGATCGTCTGGCGCGAACACGTGCAGCCGTAGACCAGTCCACGTTCGATGAGTGAGGCCGCGGCCGCTTCATGGAGCGCCGCGCGATCGCTCTGGCGCGACTCGCATCGACCGGACCGGAAGTCGCGTGTCGGGTGCAGATCGGCGGCAAATCCCAGCCAGTCGAGGTCATCGAGCAGGCCGGTCTCGAATTCGGCGCGCGATCGCTCGCGGTCGTGGTCCTCCACGCGCAGGAGTACCTGCGCGCCCGTGCGCGCGGCCAGACCCCACACGTGAATGGCATTGACGACGTGGCCCAGGTGGAGCGGGCCGGTCGGCGCGGGCGCGAATCGCGTGCGCCTCACGACGAGTGCTGCCTCCAGACCCGCCAGGCATCGATGAACAGCGTGATCGCCACCCACGCGGCAATGGCCGCGAGCGGCCAGGCCAGCAGCCAGGGCGCGAGCGCGCCGACGCCGGTGACCACGGTCAGCAGCACCGCCGTGACGAGGATCGGCTTCAGCTCGTAGTTCTCGAGCATGCGATTGCCCGTGACGGCAGCCCCGAGGCTGCGGCCGACCCCGGTGACCGTCCGCACGACACGACGCGACGGGCGCGCGCGTGAACCGTCGCGCCCGCGGCGGCGTTTGCTGTCGCCGGCGAGCCTGATCTCGTCGGACCGCTCGAGGTCGGCCTCGAAGTGCGCTTCGAGCGTCTGCGCCACGCCCGCATCCTCGATGGCGACGTCGAGTTCCCAGTTGCCCATCCAGCTGTTGACGTTGAGGTTGGTGGAGCCAATGCGGGCCCACCGCGAATCGGCCACGGCCGTCTTGGCGTGGACCATCGTGCCGTTCCATTCGAAGATGCGCACGCCGGCCTCGAGCAACGGGCGGTAGAGCGCACGCGCCACGGGAACGGTCCAGCCGACGTCGCTGTCGCGCGGGAAGAGCAGGCGCACGTCGACGCCGTCGCGCGCCGCCCGTGTGAGCGCCTCGAGATACGGACCCGTACCGATGAAGTACGCGTCAGTCAGCCACAATGACTTGCGCGCGAGCGATCCGACGAGCAGGTCGAGCCGCAGCATGTTGGCGGTGAATGGTTCGGTCGGAATCAGCCGCAGGTTGACGTCGCCGGCGGGAGGAATGTCGGGGGCGTCCTCGAGCGACTCGATCGGCCCGCCCCCGGCAATCAGCCAGCTGTCGGCAAAGGCGGCCTCGGCGTGCGCCACGGCCGGACCGATGATCTCGACGCCCGTATCGCGCCAGGGCGCGCGGTTGCGGGCCGGATTGCCCACCCACGCCTCGCCGATGCAGAGGCCCGAGATGAACGCCACGCGTCGATCCACGGTGATGAGCTTGCGGTGGTCGCGCCGCAGCCAGCCCAGCGCATTGGCCGCCGATGGCGGATTGAAGGCCAGCACCGATCCGCCCGCCCGGATGAGTGGCGTGAACAACCCGAACATCGGGCCGAGCCCACCGCCGAACCAGTCGTAGATGACGCGAACGGTCACGCCGGCGCGGGCACGCTCGGTGAGCAGGTCCACGAAGCGCCGCCCGACGCGATCGCGGTGGAAGATGTACATCTCCACGTGAATCGATCGCTCGGCGGACTTGATGGCCTCTTCCCAGGCCGGGTAGTTCTCCTCGGCATCGCGCAGCACGCGCACGGCATTGCCGCCGACGAGAGGAGCACCGGCCGTCCGGCTGAAGACCTGATCGGCGGCGGTCCGCAGCGAGACGAGGTCGCTCGTGCGCGAGGGGCGGGCGGGCACGCGGAGTGGCACTGCCGCATCTTAGTGCGAACGGGAACCGGAGTATGCTCTAGTCGCCGACTCATCCAGCACCGTGGCCGATCGCTCCCGCCTGCCGGGGGCAACCGGATGCGTGCAGGATTTGTGGCCTGGCGCAGTCGCCCCCAGCCAGCCGGTCCCGACGTGCCGACGCGCACATGCGCGTCCGGCCCTCACGACCCGCTGGTACGACACCCTGGCGCAGGGTGGGAGCCACGCCGGCGCGCCACACGGCGCAGATGACGACACGAGGTTCCGCAGATGACACGACGGGAAATGATCGCAGGGACGGGTTCGGCGTTCGCCTACATGGCTGCGACGGGTGCGCCGATGCTGGCACGTACCCAGGGCTTGCCGAAGCTCAAGAACATGGGGGGCGAAGGGCCGGGGTTCGGTCACCGCAACCGCGCCGGCGGATTCGACATCGTCGATCACTGTCACGGGCTGGGACTTGGTGCCGTACGCGTGAGCGTGCCGCGCGGCGGCCCCGAGGCCGTCCGGGCGCTGCGCGAGAAACTCGATCGCTACGAGATGCGCGCGATCGTGAGCGTGGCGCCGCCGCGGTCCGACGACGCGATCGACGCCTACGAGGCGAACATCCGCGCGGCCGTCGAACTGGGCGCCGTCACGACGCAGTCGTCGTTCACCGGGCGCCGCTATGAGGAGTTCGATACGTTCGAGGCCTTCAAGGAGAGCTTCGAGGGCCACAAGCGATCGGTCGAACGCGCCGAGCCGATCCTCCGGCGCCACAAGATGCGCCTGGCCATCGAGAACCACAAGGGCTGGCGCGCCGCGGAACACGCCGCGTGGGTGCGGCAGGTGGGCAGCGAGTTCGTCGGCGTCTGCTACGACTTCGGCAACAACATGTCGCTCTGCGAGGATCCCGCCGAGACGTTCCGCCTGCTGGCCCCGCTGACTTTCTACGTCAGCTTCAAGGACATGGGGGTCGAGATGTACGAGGACGGGTTCCTGCTGTCCGAGATGGCGCTCGGCGAGGGCATGCTCGACATCCCCGGCATGGTGGCCGACCTGCAGAAGCGCGACCCCGACATGATCTTCGCACTCGAGATGATCACGCGCGATCCGCTGCGGATTCCGGTCTTCACGCCGAAGTACTGGATCACCTTCGACGACGAATACAGCCCGCTTCCCGGACGCGACCTCGCGCGCATGCTCGATATCGTGCGGAAGAACCCGCCGACCACGCCGCTCACGCGCACGAGCGGCCTGAGCCCGGCCGAGGCACTGGCGCTCGAGGACGAACTCGTCAACCGGTGTATCGCCTACGCGCGGAAGAACCTGAAGCTGGGCTGAACGCCGCGGCCGGGACCACCGTCCCGGATGCGGCGTCCCCGGTAGTAAGATGCCGGGGATGATGCTCCGGCGTCACCTGCACCTCCTGGCGCACGTCGTGCTCGCCGCCCTGCTGGGCGGCGTGCTGACGCCGCTTGTCGGCGACCTGCACGCCGACGGCGAGGGCGTGTGCGTCGAGGATGGCTGGGCCCCCTCGCATCACCAGACGACGCAGTTCGAGGGGATCCGTCCTCCGGTCGGCGAGACCCACTGCGCGATCTGCCATCTGCAGCGCGCGATGAACGGCGCGGCCGACGACGCGAAACGATTTGTCGCGGCGTCGGTCGAAGCCACCCTGCACGTCATCGTCGAGCGGCGTGCCACCCGCTCGACGGCGCCGCGCGACGTTCCGTCGCGCGCGCCACCCGCGCGTCTCTAAGCTCCCCGACATCGATCTCCACAGCGTGGGCCGCACCGCGGCCCGCGCGACGCACCGGCACATGGCCACCGGGCGCGCCCTCCCTGCGCGCCCGGCGGCAGCCCCGGGGCGCCGGCGACGCCGGCGGTCCCCGTCCGTTCGATCGGGTTCTTTTCGAGGGAAGGTCGCCTCATGTTTCGAATCGCATCAGGAAAGGGCGGCGCGCTCGCCGCGTTGATGGCCGTGGCCATCAGCGCGTCGGCGGCCGCGCAGACGCCGCCGGGGGAAGGCGCCATCGCCGGCCGCGTGACGTTTGCCGTCGACGGCGGCCCCGTTCACGGGGCCACCGTCATCGTCGTCGGCGCCCGGCGCACGACAACGACGGATGCCGACGGCACGTTCGCACTGCCGAACGTGCCGGTCGGCACCTACGAAGTCATCGCCCAGCGCGAGCATCTGAGCGCGGGGCGGCAGACGGTCACCGTCGCCGCCGGCCAGACGGCGACGGTGGACTTCGCGCTGGTCATCGAGGCGCTGCACGAAGAAGTGGCGGTGACTGCCTCGGCGAGCGGCACGTCGACCGTCTTCGACTCGTTCAGCGCGGTGACGACGCTCGACAGCCTCGAACTCGCCATCAATCGCGGCACCACGGTTGCCGACACGCTGGCCGGACAACCCGGTGTATCGCTGCGGTCGTTCGGGCCCGGCACCGCGCGACCCGTCATCCGCGGGTTCGATGGCGACCGCGTGCTCATCATGCAGGACGGCGTGCGGACGGGCGACCTGTCGAGTCAGTCGGGTGACCACGGCGTCGGGATCGATCCGGCGGGCCTCGAGCGCCTCGAGGTCGTGAAGGGCCCGGCGACGCTGCTCTACGGCAGCAACGCCATCGGCGGCGTGGTCAACGCGATCACGCCGCAGGATGCGTTCCGCGCCGAGCCGTTCACCGGTGTCGTCGGCGGCGTCTCGACCGACGTCGGCAGCGGGAACGGTCAGGCCGGCGGTACGGCGAACGTGCAATACGGCAACGGGCCCTGGACGGTGTGGGGCGGTGGCGGCTACCGACGCTCGGGCGACTACGCGTCGCCGTCGGGCCGGATTGCCAACTCGGACACGTCGCTCGGCACCGGACGATTCGGCCTCGGCTGGGCGGGCGAGCGCACGTTCCTTGGCCTGGGCGGGCAGGTCGAACGCAACCGATTCGGCGTGCCGTTCGCGTCCACGCTTCATGCGCACGCACACGACGAGGACGATCACGATGAGCCCGACGGCCATGACGACGGGTTCGAGATTGACATCGCCTCACTGCGACGCGAGCTGCGCCTCGACACGGGGCTGCGCGCGATGCGCGGTCGATTTGCCGACAACCTCAAGGCCACCGTTGCGGTGACCGACTACCAGCACGAAGAGATCGAAGTTGCGGGTCCCACCGAGACCGTGGCGACGCGGTTCGACAACGACACGCGGACGGCGCGGGTGGAACTGGAGCAGAAGCGGCTCGGGCGGCTGACCGGCCGGCTTGGTATGGACTGGCTGGGTCGCAGCTACACCCCCAGCGGCGCCGAAGCGCTCTCTCCGCCCACGCGGCAGGGCTCGCTCTCCACCTTTGCGTACGAGGAACTGCACTTCGGCCGGTTCCGGGTGCAGCTCGGCGGCCGGATCGAGCACACGGCGTACCGGCCGGACGAGCGGCCCGCCGGCGCACACGACCACGATGAGGGCGACGATCACGACGACGAGCACGTGGCGCCGCCCGTCCGCGACCGGACGTTCACCGGTGCATCGGGATCGGCTGGCGTGCACGCCGACATCGGATCGACGGGGGCCTTCGTCATGAACCTGACGACCGCCTCTCGTGCGCCAGCGCTCGAGGAGCTCTACAGCTTCGGACCGCACGCCGGCAATCTCGCCTTCGAAGTGGGGAATCCGGATCTGGGTCTCGAGCGCACGATTGGCCTCGACGTGAGCCTTCGGCGTCGCGCCTCGCGTGTGTCAGGCGAGCTGAACGCCTTCGTCTACGGCATTCGCGACTTCGTCTATCTCGACTTCGGCGACACTCTGGTCGACGGGCTCCGCGAGGCCGACTACCGCCAGGGCGACAGCCGCTTCACCGGCGCGGAAGCGTCCGGCACGGTGGAGCTGGGCGGTGGCAGCCACGTCGAGGCCAGCCTCAGCTACGTCCGCGCGAACCTGACGGCGACCGGCGAGCCGCTGCCGCGGATTCCGCCGCTCAGCGGCCGCCTGCGGTTCGAGATGCCGTGGCGGGGCCTGACGTTCACGCCGGAAGTGGTCTTGACGCGGGCGCAGCGCCGCGTCTCGCACGACGAGACATCGACAGCGGGGTACGCGCTCGTGAATGTCGGGGCCAGCTACTTCGTCGTGCGCGGGCACGCGACGCATGCCTTCACGCTGAGTGCACGCAACCTGTTCGACGAGGAGTACCGGCTGCACACGTCGTTCCTGAAGGATCTGGCGCCCGAAATGGGACGAAGCGTGAAGCTGACCTACACGGTACGGTTCTTCTGAGAGGCTGACGTGCGCGTCCGCGCGGTGCGGGCCGTGCGGGCGCGCGCGACGGTTTTCACTTGCGTAAGGGGCACCCGGTGGTGTCAAATCCCCGCCGTGACCACCAGCCGACGTGGCGCGGGATGGACGAGGAGTCACCGCTCCTCGGCGCGCACGTCGGCGTTTCTGTTTTTCCCGTACCCGGACGACCGGGTGTTGCTACACTGAAGCCTGTGCGAGGCGATTCCCGTCGAGACTTGTACGCCAAGACATTGGCGCTCTTCGGGCTCGGCGTCCTGGCGGGCGCCGGCGCGGTCGTCGACTACTGGCCGGTGGGCGTGAAACTGTCGCTCGGCGAGTCGGCCTTCGCCCACCCCGTCGATCAACTTCCTGGTCCCCTCGCTGTTCCCGAGTCGTTCGCGATCGCTCAGCCTTCCAGCGTGCCTGCCGTTGCGGAGCATTCGACGCGTGCAGCGGCCGAGCCCGTCCGACGTGCGGCCGCACCCTTGCGCGTGGTCTACGCGGCGCTCCCCGCGGACCGTCTCGAGTTCGATCTGGGCTCCCCGGTCGATCTCGAGCCGCTGCCGCCGCCCGAACTCCTGCTCGTTCGCAACGATCTCTCGATGGCGTCCATGCCCGTCGAGCTGACAGCGCCCGATGGCCCGTCGCGGCGGGCCGATACCAGCGCGGTGGGCGCGGCGTCGCAGGGCAGCGGCGACGGCTTCATCACCGGCGCCTTCCGCAAGACCGGCTCGTCAATTGCGGTCGCTGGTGCCCGGACGGGTGGATCGCTCGTCGACGCCGTGCGCGTCGTCGGGAGCATGTTCCGCCGCGCGCTGCCGGACTGACGCGTCAGCGGCCGGCAGCCTGCCGGCTGACCTCGTAGAGCGTGTAGCCGTCCTGCCGGTCCACGACCACGAGCCCCAGCACGTCCACCGCGAACTCCCTCAGCGCCGGAGCCGCCGCCGCGTCGTCCAGGACGACCCAGCCCATTTCGGTCTCATCGATCAGTTGTGCCGCCGACGACGTCGCCGCCTCGCGTTCGAGTGACGTCAACGCGCGCCCCTTGCCGAGTGACAGGAACGCGCCGAGCGTCGGATGCGACAGATAGAGTTCCTTGCGCGCGTCCGAGATGCGAGAGAGGTACCCCGACACGAGGCGTTTGCCGTGGCGCGTCTGATAGTAGAGCGCGGCGGGATTGAACGCGCCGTAGGTCGTGAGTCCGTCGCGCAGGCCGAAGGGCAGCCCGAGCACACGCAGGTCGCGGCTGTCGGCCGCCAGCGTCTTGTAGATGGCAGGCACGTCGGCCGGGAACAATCGGCGCGGCGCCGCCAGCAGCTCGAACGCGAGTGCGCCGCCGACGATACAGAGGATTGCCCGTCGTCGCGCAGGGTAGCGGGCGACGAGCGCAGCGAGCGCCCCGGCGAACATGATCGACAGGCCCATGATCACGACCACGGAGAATCGCGCGGGCATGCGCGCCTGGTCGATGACCGGCGCGTAGCGCAGCAGCGTCCAGGGTGTGGGAATGGCCGTGTCGAAGCCGCCGACGCGGACGAATGGACCAAGCGAGATCCACGCGAAGGCGAGCGTGATGGCGAGCCAGGCGCGCTGCGGGCGGAAGCGCGCCCTGCGCCACGCACACGCGACGATCAGCAGCGCGACCCAGGGGAGCGAGGCGATGCTTTCGCCCGGCTGCCGCTGCACCCAGTCGACGAGCGCGGGCGGAGCCAGCGGATGATTCGGATTGGGCAGCGCGAGGGCGAGCAGGTCGACGCCGGGTGCACTCGACCGCCACGGCACGGGCACCGCGACCATGCGCCCTTCGGAAGCGCGCGTGGCAATGGCAAGCAGCTGCGGCGCCAGCAGTATGGTGGCAACGGCCGTCATGACGGCAATGACCGTCACCAACGGCCGCATCGGCACACGAACCCATGTCGCGCTCGGCCGGTACACCAGTGCCAGCCGGACGATGACGAGCGTCGTCAGCGCGAGCATGGGCGTGTACAGGGTTCGCATCGATATCGAGAGCGAGCCGAGCCGCAACGTGCCTCCGCCGATCACGTGGACGAGCACGACCACGACAACGAGCAGGGCGACGAGCGCGTCCACGGTGCGTATCGCGCCGCGGTGGGGCGACGCGCGCCGGTCGAGCCGCAGATCGGAGCCTCGTGCGACGAGCAGTGCCGTGCCGAGCATGGCGCAGTAGATGGCGTAGTACGGATCGCAATAGGCGGCCCAGGCCACCGCCACGCCGGCGAGCGCCGCGTCGCGCAGCCGCCAACGGGTCAGCATGCGGTCCACGTACAGGACGAAGAAGGGGATGGGCGCGGCGGCGGCGAGGCTGAAGTGTCCGTTGCCGCGCGCCACGATGAACGGGGAACAGGCGAAGAGCAGCGCCGCCAGCCACGCAATCACGGCGGCGCGGGGCGTGGCGGCCAGGAGGTGCCTGGCGAGCAGGAACATGCCGAGGCCGGCCACTGCGAAGTTCAGCAGGAAGATGACGTTGAAGGCACCGACGATGCCGAAGAGCGGCTGCAGGGGGATGGCCAGCAGATCCGCGAAGACCGTGTAGTTGTGCAGGCTCAGATCGGCCGGCCCGCCCAGGGCGAGGATCGACTCGGTGGTGAACGGCGACTGGTGCCGCTCGAGGAGTTCGTAGCCGAAGACCCACGTGTTCCACACGTAGACCGCCGTGTCGCCGGCGGGACTCGCCGTGAAGCGAGTCGTGAGGTGCAGGGGCAACGGCCACGTCTGCACGAGCGCCACGCAGACGAAGGAGAGCAGCACCAGCGCGCCCGACAGGAAGCGACCGGCTCGTTCCATGGCGCGGCGAATCGTACCACGCTCTCTGATATCGTTCCGGCGTGCTTCGTGCCTTCATCCGGGCCGTGGCGGCGGGTGCAGCCGGGGCGGCCGTCGGCGTGCTCCTGCTGCTGCCGGTGTACGGCTCGCGCGCCGGGCTCGCTCTCGAGATGAATCGCGATCTCCCGGCGTTCGCGTCCGGGTTCCACCCCATCGAGCGTGACGGCGAGCGGACATTCGTGTGGACGTCGGGGCGCGCCGTGGTGCGCCTGGCCGGCGTCGATCGCCGGACGGATTGGACCTGCACCGTGCACGTGCGCGGCGCACGCGGTCCCGAACAGCCCATGCCGTCGCTCACGCTCGTCGCCGACGACGGCGAGAGACGGACGGTGGGGCTCGACAACGAGTTCCGCGACGTGGCCATCGCCTTTCGTGCCCGGCCCGCAGAACCAGGCCTGACGCTGGCCGCCGAAGTGGCGCCGGTCTTCGTGCCGGGCCCCGGCGACCCCCGCACACTGGGCGCGCAGGTCGACTGGCTGCGCTGCGATCCCGCGGGTCGCGCGCGACCGCCCTGGTCGGCGGTCTCCAGCGCGGCGGTGGCGACCGGCGCGATCGCGGCGGCCGTGGCACTGGCCGGTGCGCCGTTGGTCCTGCTGCTGGAGTTGATCGCGGTCACGGCAGCCGGCGTGGTGACGCTGCTCGTCACGGGCAACGGCGCTTTCGGCGCCTATCCGTCGCAGCTAGCGTCGATGGCCCTCGTTGCCGCTGTCGCACTCGTGGTTGCCGCGTGGCTGCCGTGGCTGCGCGCCCGCATGGCGCTGTCGATGGGCGCGGTGGCGGCCGTGGCCATCA
Organism: Acidobacteriota bacterium; assembly: GCA_044507065.1. GTDB lineage: Bacteria > Acidobacteriota > Vicinamibacteria > Vicinamibacterales > SCN-69-37 > SCN-69-37. The sequence continues at coordinate 34,175 of JBIQJY010000019.1, read as the reverse complement.
GCGCGACCGCTGCGTGCCTGAAGCTCGCGGCGCTCTCACACCCGGCCAAGCCGCTCGTCGACGCGGTCTTCCAGGCGCATCGGCTGGGATGGGTACTGGCCGGCCGCTACTTCTTCACGCAGCCGCTGCCCGACGGCGTCCAGTTTCCCTATGCGATTGGCCTCTACGTCGTCGCGGCGCCGTGGGCGTCGGTCGTCACCGATCACGTGCTGCTGCTGCGGGCCGTGGTGGTGGTGGCCGAGGCGCTGGCCGGGCTGCTGCTCTACGCCGTGGTCGTGCGCGGATTCGGCGATCGGCTCGCCGCGCTGCTGGCGCTCGTGCTGTTCCACGTCGTGCCGATCCCGTTTGTCGTCATCGGCAACGCGAACCTCACCAATGCCTTCGCCCAGGCGGTGGCCGTGATGGCGGTGGCGGCCGTGGCGCTGGCGGCGCCAGACGACAGCCGTTCGCGCTGGATCGTGTCGGCGCTCTTGATGACGGGCGCGACGGCACTCGCGTTCCTGTCGCACGTCGGCACAATCGTGGTGCTTGGCGGCGTGCTGGCCATGACGGCGCTGGCGTATCTCGCCTTCGGCGGCCGGCCGCTGCGACGGCCGGCCATGACCATCATCGGAGCCACGCTCGTGGCCGCGGTGCTGGCCGTGGCCCTGTACTACCGCCACTTCGACGAGGTGTTCGACCGGTTCGTCGAGCGGGTGCGCGCCACCGAATCGGCGGCGGTCATCGTGCCGGACGTGCCGGCCGACGCGCCGGCCGTCCTCGTTCGCCCGCTCACCTGGAGCGAGCGGGCGGCCGACGCCGCGGGCCAGACGGTGGCGCACATTGGGTGGCCGGTGCTGGCGCTTGCCGGTGTCGGGGCGTGGCGCGTGCGGCGGTCGGGTTGGCGCGGCCCGGTGCCGCTCGTCGTGCTGGCGTGGGTGGCCGCGTGGGTAGTGATGTCGGTGGCCGGGACGCTGACGCGCGTCGACACGCAGTACCAGCGCTATGCGGCCGAATTCATCGGCCGCATCGCGCTGGCCTGCTATCCGGCGGCCGCGATCCTCGGTGGACTCGGGGCGGCCGCGCTCTGGCGCGCCCGGACGCGCCAGTGGGCAGTCGTCGCCCTGGTCCTGATGGCGGCCGCCGTGGCGGCCGGCATCGGGATGTGGCGCGCGTGGCTGTCGTGACGCCCGCGGGCGTCAGGCAGGATCAGTGAATGACGCTGGTATCCGCCGCGGCCAGCAGCAGGTCCAGCAGCTCGGGATCCGCGTCGATGAAATCGAAACGCTGGAGTCCCGCCCGTCCAGGGCGTGCGATCGCTTCGAACGAAATCGAAAGACCGGCGGGCAGTTGGAACGAGACGTGCGCGCGAACGCCGGGCTGATACGGCGCAGGCGAGACGACGCTGAAGCCCGAGAGACTCAGGTGCTTCACGGGATGCGCAGTTTCTTCGAGGCCGATGCGGACTCGAATGGAAGGGGCCGGGTACGTCGGAAGATGGGACGGCACGTGCGTGGCCTGGGTGGAACGAAGCATTGCAGCCTCTCAGTGCGATCGAGACGTCGGCGCCGCAGGACGCGTCAGCTCGAGTTGACGTTTGTTCGCGTCGGCTCGGACGCTTCCCGTCGTCATGTCCGCACTGACACACGCAATGCGAGGTGGATCCGGGAGGGGGAGAATCCACTGGTGGCACGACTGACATCTCGAGCGAACGCAAACATGGTGCCGCCCGATGACGCGCCTTCTCACGCGCTGCTGTCGCCAGAAACCACGGTGTATGAATAACTTACAGTTCTGTTAGACGTCTCCGGATACCCTCAACCGGAACGAAAATACACAACGGTGTATCGCGGGTTGGATACGAGGGCCACGCCCTCGCGCGCCCACCGTCCGGCAACGCGGCACATACAAAAGAAAAGAGGCCCGGGTTCCCGGGCCTCCTTGGTGGCTGTTCATTGGCTCGCCGATGGCGAGCGGATGATGGTGCGGAAGAGAGGACTCGAACCTCCACGGGGTTGCCCCCGCCAGCCCCTCAAGCTGGTGCGTCTGCCAATTCCGCCACTCCCGCGTGGACTGAGGGCCGTACTTACTGCGCGTTCGGTTCCGCTGGTGCGGGGTCGGCCGGAGCCGGGTTCGCATCAGCGGGAGGCGCCTGGTCGGTCGGGGCCGGAAGTGCCGGCATCGGCAGAGCCGGCGCCGCCTGTTCCGCCGGGGCCTGGCCGTCAATGCCCCGGATGACCGAACCCGTGTCGTTCCTGCCCATCATCGCGAGCACCGCGGCTCCCACGATGAAGAGCGTGCCCAGCACCGTCGTGGCGCGGGTCAGCACCGTCGCACCCGCGCGCGCGCCAAAGGCGGTCTGGCTGCTGGCGCCACCGAAGGCCGCCGCGATGTCGCCGCCCTTGCCCTGCTGGAGCAGGACGACGACGAGCAACAGCAGGCAGATGAGCACGTAGACGGTCAGGACTACGTAGTACAGCATAGCGAGTCAGTATAACCCGGCCGCGCCGGGAATTGGAACGCTTTCACCCGCGGGCGCTCATTTCGCGAGCGTCCACGTGCCCGCGTCGGCCGTGCCGCAGGTGTAGGTGCCCGCCATCGCGCTGGTCGACGAGAGCGTGCCGTTGAAGGCACTGCACGCCACGACCCCGCCCGGCAGGAGTACCTGTGCGGTGAGCGCGCTGCCGTTGAGCATCCCGGACACGGTGGCGACCGGCGCCGCACAGTTCGACGCGGTGACGGGCCGGCAGTTGAACGCCCCGGTGATTGCCGTGCCCGTCTGCGAGAGCACGACCGAGATCTCGAAACGGGCGCCGGCGATCTGCGTCGAGACAGCCGTTCCGGACCAGGTGCCGGCAACCGACGTCTGGGATGGCGGTTGTCCCTGCCCCTGTCCGCCCTGTGGCGGCTGCCCGCTCGAGGGGCCTGTCGGGGCATCACTGCCGCCGCAGGCCGTCATGGTGAACGCAAGCAGGCACACGCCCAGTAGTCTCCGCATTTTTCCGAGCAACTCCGTGATGGGGGGGCGAGTCAGCGGCCGGCGGCCGCTGCGCCCTTGATGATGTCGCCGAAGCTGCCGACCTGCAGTCCGGCACCTCCGACGAGCGCGCCGTCGACGTCAGGCAGGGCCATCAGCGCCGTGATGTTGTCGGGCTTGACCGACCCGCCGTACTGAATGCGGCACTTCTCGGCCGCCTCGGCGCCGAACCACTGCTTCAGGCGCGTGCGGATGTGACGATGGGCCTCGTCGGCCTGGTCGGGCGTGGCGTTGCGGCCGGTCCCGATGGCCCAGACAGGCTCGTAGGCGATGATGAGGCCCGCCACCTGCTCGCCGGACAGTCCGTCGAGTCCTTCCTTGACCTGCCGGTCGAGCACGTCGGGCATCCGTCCGCCCTCGCGCTCCTCGAGCGTCTCGCCCACGCAGACGATGGGCAGCAGTTCGGCGGCCATGGCCGCGTGCACCTTGCGGTTGATCGAGCCGTCCGTCTCGCCGTACAGCTTGCGGCGCTCGGAGTGGCCGAGGATGACGTAGCCGGCGCCGGCATCCTTGATCATGCCCGCGCTGATTTCGCCGGTGAACGCGCCTTCGCGTTCGGCCGACATGTTCTGCGCGGCCACGCCGATGGCCGTGTTGCGCGCGGCCTCGGCCGCCGTCACCAGCGCGGTGAACGGCGGGGCGATGATGACCTCGACTCCGGAGACGTCCTTGATGAGCGCGCCGAGCTCACGCACGTAGGCAAGCGTCTCGTGCGTGGTCTTGTACATCTTCCAGTTGGCGGCGATTGCGGGAACTCTCATGGGGATCCGTTTCTATCGCTGCTCTAGTGCGGCCACGCCGGGCAGCGTGCGGCCGCCCAGGAACTCGAGCGAGGCGCCGCCACCGGTCGAGATGTGCGTCATCCGATCGGCCACGCCGGCCTGCGCGACGGCCGCCACCGAATCGCCGCCGCCGATGATGGTCGTGCCGGCGACTTCCGCCACGGCCTTCGCCACGCCAATCGTGCCCCTGGCCAGCTCGTCGATCTCGAACACCCCCATGGGGCCGTTCCAGACAACGGTCTTTGCGCCGGCAATCACCTCGCGATACCGCGCGAGGGTCTTCGGCCCGATGTCGAGCCCCATGCGCTCGCCGATGGCGGCATCGGTCACGTCAATCGTCTCGGTCGGCGTGCCGGCCTCGAGCCTGGCCGCCACGACGTGATCCACCGGGAGCTCGAAGGTGATCCCGCGAGCCTTTGCCCGCGCCTCGAGATCGCGGGCCGTGTCGACCAGTTCCTTCTCGACGAGCGACCTGCCCACCGGGAGTCCCTTGGCCGAGAGGAAGGTATACGCCATGGCGCCACCGATGATCAGCGCGTCGACCTTGCCGAGCAGGTTCTCGATCACTTCGAGCTTGTCGGACACCTTGGCGCCGCCCAGAATCGCGACGAATGGGCGGTCCGGCGACTCGAGCGCCTTCCCGAGGTACTCGACCTCGGCGGCCATCAGCAGGCCGGCGGCCGACTGGGCGATCTGGTGGACGATGCCCTCGGTGGACGCATGGGCGCGGTGCGCCGATCCAAACGCGTCGTTGACGTAGACGTCGGCCAGTGCCGCGAGCTGCGCGGCGAACGCCGGATCGTTGGCTTCCTCTTCGGCGTGGAAGCGCAGGTTCTCGAGCAGGATGACGCCGCGCGGGTTGGCGGCAATCACTTCGGCCGCCGCGCCCCCGACACAGTCGGGGGCGAAGGCGACCGGCCGGCCGAGCACCCTGGCGAGGTGGTCGGCGACCGGCTTGAGCGAGTACTTCGGATTGACCTTGCCCTTCGGGCGGCCCAGGTGCGACGCGAGAATCACCGTCGCGCCCTGCTCGAGGGCGTAGCGGATGGTGGGCAGCGCCGCACGGATGCGCGTATCGTCACCAATCCGCCCATCCTCGATCGGGACGTTGAAGTCGACCCGGATGAACACGCGGCGACCGTCGAGCGACAGGTCGCGGATGTTGCGAGTGGCCACGATTACAGTCCCTTCGTGGCCATGAAGCGGAGCAGGTCGACGCAGCGGCTCGAGTAGCCCCACTCGTTGTCGTACCAGGACAGGACCTTGATGAAGTTGCCGTCCATGACCTTCGTGTAGCCCGCGTCGACGATCGACGAGTGCGGGTTCGAACGGAAGTCGATCGAGACGAGCGGCGCGGTCTCGACCTGCAGGAAGTTCTTGAGCGGCCCGTTGGCCGCCGCCGTGAAGGCCGCGTTGACCGCCTCGGCCGTGGTCGTCTTGCCGACAATGACGTTGAGGTCGACGACCGACACGACAGGCGTCGGCACGCGCAGCGAGATGCCGTCGAGCTTGCCCTTGAGCTGCGGCAGCACTTCACCCACCGCCACCGCGGCGCCCGTCGTCGTCGGGATGATCGACAGGGCGGCCGCGCGGGCGCGGCGCAGGTCCTTGTGCGGCAGGTCGAGCAGCTGCTGGTCGTTGGTGTAGGCGTGGCAGGTCGTCATCCAGCCCTTCTCGATGCCGAACGACTCGTCGAGCACCTTGGCGATGGGCGCCAGGCAGTTGGTCGTGCAGGAGGCGTTCGAGATGATCTGGTGCTTTGCCGGATCGTAGTTCTCGTGGTTGACGCCCATCACGAACGTGGCGTCCGGCTTCTTGGCGGGCGCCGTGATGATGACGCGCTTGGCGCCGGCGGCGATGTGCTTGCTCGCGCCGTCGCGGTCGGTGAACCGGCCGGTGCCTTCGAAGACGACGTCGACGCCGAGGTCCTTCCACGGCAGCAGCGCCGGGTCCTTCTGGGCCAGCACCTTGAAGGTGTCGCCATCGACCGTGATGGTGTCGTCGGACGCCGTCACGTCGGCCTGGAGGTTGCCGAGGACCGAGTCGTACTTGAGGAGGTGCGCCAGCGTCCGGGTGTCGGTCAGGTCGTTGACCGCGACAATGTCAATCTCGTCGAATGGCAAGGCCGCCCGCATGATATTGCGCCCGATTCGTCCGAACCCGTTGATTCCAACCTTGATGGCCATTCGCGCAGCTCCTGTACTTGTGGTGTGTGAAGACGTGGATCGTGCCAAAAGGGGGATTGTATCAAGGGCCGGCCGCCGGACCGCAACCGAGGACGGCGGGCGCCGGCCCCCGGTTTATCATCCTTCCGTGCACCTGCTGTACACGCTGGCGATTCTGGTCCTGGCCCTGGCGCTCTCGCCGTGGTTCGTGTACCAGGCCCTCCGGTACCGCAAGTACGTCGGCAGCGTGGGCGAGCGGATGGGCCGGCTGCCGGTCAGCTTCAACCTGGACGGCGACGAATCCATCTGGATACACGCCGTCTCGGTGGGCGAGGCACTGGCCGCCCGCGTCCTGGTGCAGGACCTGCGCGACCGCTACCCGAGCCTGCGCCTGTTCCTCTCGACGACGACACTGACGGGCCGGCACATTGCGCGGACGCGCATCCAGGGCCTCGACGCGGTCTTCTTCTTTCCCTTCGACGTTCCGCTGTTCGTCAACCGCACGCTCCGGCTGGTGCGCCCGCGCCTGTTCATCATGGTCGAGACCGAGCTCTGGCCGAACGTGTTGCGCGCCTGCCGGCGGCAGGGCGTGAAGACAATGCTCGTCAACGGCCGGATCTCCAGGCGCTCGTATCCGCGGTACCGGCTGGTGCGCGGCCTGTTCCGTGGCGTGCTCGACAACGTCGATCGATTCGCGATGCAGAGCGACGAATCGGCGCGGCGGATCATCGACATCGGCGCCGATCCGGCGCGCGTAATCGTCACCGGCAACCTGAAGTTCGATGCGCTCGACCCGCCATCGGCGCCCGGCCGCGGCATCGGCCGTGTCCTTCGCTACTTCCGCGTCGCCCCCGATCGTCCGGTGTTCATTGCCGCGAGCACGGTCAAGGGCGAGGAGGCGCCGGTCCTGGCGGCCTTCGCGGCGGTACGACGGCTTCATCCCGGCGCGCTGCTCGTGCTTGCGCCGCGCAAGCCCGAACGGTTCGATGAAGCCATCACCCTGGCGCGGGGGGAGGGGTTTCGCGTGATGCGCCGGACGGAACTGGCCGTCGACGCCGATCCGCGGGCCGATGTCGTCGTGCTCGACACGATTGGCGAGCTCGCCAGCCTGCTGCAGATTGCCACCGTCGTGTTCGTGGGCGCGAGCCTGGCCGGCCACGGCGGCCACAACATCCTCGAGCCGGCCGTGCACGGCAAGCCGGTCATCTTCGGCCCGCACATGGAGAACTTCGCGGAGATCGCCGACGAGTTCCTGCGCCAGCGCGCCGCCATTCAAGTGCAGTCGGCCGACGACCTGCGTGAGGTGGTCGTCCGGCTCTTCGGCGACCCCGTCGAACGTGCGAGCATCGGCGCGGCCGCCCGTGCGCTCATCGACACCAACCGCGGCGCGAAGGGCCGCACCATCGAGGCCATCGACCGGCTGCTGCCGCGCCCGGGGCTTCGGGCCGTTGTCCATCCGTTCCGGCGAGGGTAGTCCGATAGCCACAGCAGGCGCCTCCCACGCACGTTCGACCGTCCCTCGCGACGCCATCCCGTCCGCGTTGACTGCACCCGTCGTGAGCGTCGGCAACCTCGCCATGGGCGGCCGCGGCAAGACGCCCGTCGTCGCGCTGGTCGCGCGGCTGCTCGTCGAGGCCGGCGAACGGCCCGCCATTCTCAGCCGCGGCTACCGGCGGGCCGATCCCGAGGACGGCGTGGTCATCGTCAGCGACGGCACCCATCGACGCGCCGACCTGGGCCGCGCCGGCGATGAGCCGCTGATGCTCGCGCGCGCCGTGCCGGGCGCCGCCGTGCTCGTGTGCGAGGTGCGCGCCATGGCGGCCGCGCTGGCCGAAGTTGCGCTCGGATCGACGGTCCATGTGCTCGATGACGGGTTTCAGCATCGCTCGCTCGAGCGCGACGTCGACATCGTCATCGTCTCGCCCGCGGATCTGCGCGACAGGCGCCTGCCGTTCGGCCGCCTGCGGTCTCCGGTCGCGGCGCTTCGTCGCGCCGATGCCATCGTGATCGACGGCGCCCGTGCCGCCGATGTCGCCGGTGATCTCGCCGCGGCGATCGGTCCCTCGACGATCCCCGTGCTGACGATGGTCCGTCGCGTTGGCGAGCCCTGGTGGATCGACGCGGCGGGACGTGCCGGCGTCTTGGCCAGCCGCGAGGATCCGGTCGTGGCGGTGGCCGGCATTGCGGCGCCAGACAGGTTCCGCCACGCGCTCGAAGCGGCCGGCTGGCAGGTGGCCGATCTCGTCGCCTTCCCCGATCACCACGCGTACGGCAGGCGGGACCTGCAGCGCATCGTCGACGCCGCCGGCGGACGCCCGGTGCTGACGACGGAGAAGGATGCGATGCGGCTGCTGCCGCTCCGCCCGTTGCCCGTGCCGGTGGCGGCCGTGCCGCTGCTGGTCGACGTCGAGCCGCCGGATTTGTTCCGCGACTGGCTCCTCCGGCGGCTGGCCGAGGTGCGCGCATGAACCTGACCGCTCTCAGGCATCGCGTGGAGTACTGGCTGGTCGCCGCCGTGCGCGCCTTCGTCGGGATGGTGCCCGCGCGCGTGGCGCTCGCGCTGGGGACGATGATCGGCCTCGCGTTCTACCTGATCGATGGCGGCCACCGGCGTCTGGCCGTCTCGCAGCTGCGCGCCGCGTTTCCGGTGCGGACCGAGGACGAGTGCCGGCGGATCGCGCGACAGACGTTCGTGCACTTCGGCCAGGCGCTCGTGATGGTGCTGCGTGCCAGCACGTTCACCGCGCGCGAGCTGCTCGACGCGGTCGAGGTGGAGGGCGCCGATCGCATTCGCACGGCGCTGGCCGCGGGGCGGGGTGCGATCGTCTTTTCGGGCCACTTCGGCTACTGGGAACTCCACGGCATGACACACGCGCTCGTGCTGTCGCCGATGTCGGTGCTGGCGCGGCGGCTCGACAATCCGTATCTGCACGAGCTGCTCGAACGGATGCGCCGTGCGACGGGCAACCAGGTCATCTATCGGCAGGGCGCGCTGCGGCGCGTGCTGCGGGCCCTCCACGCCAACGAGTGTGTGGCCATCCTCATCGACCAGCACATCCAGGGCGCCGACGCCGTGCCGGTGGAGTTCTTCGGGCGTCCCGCGGCCACCACCTCGGCGCTGGCCACCCTCGCGCTGCGCACGGGCGCGCCGCTCGTTCCCGCGTTCGCCATTCCGCTGCCCGACGGGCGCTGCCGGCTCGTCTACGAACATCCGGTCGAGATTCCGCCGACCACATCGCCCGACCCGGTGCACGAACTCACCCAGCGCTGCACGGACGTCCTCGAGATGTACGTGCGTCGTTACCCGCACTTGTGGCTCTGGATGCACAGGCGGTGGCGCGACGTGTCGCAGGCCGAGCGCGTGCCTGGCATGTTCCCGGCCGCGCGCGCCGACGAAAGCGAGGCGCCCGAATGACCGCGCCGCGACGCATCGTCGTTCGCGCGCCCAACTGGCTGGGTGATGCCGTGATGGCGCTGCCCGCCATGGCGGCCGTGCGCGATCACTTCGCCGATGCGCACCTGACGGTGGCGGCCGTGCCGGCCGTGGCCGCCGTCTTCCGCGAGGAGACCGACGTCCGGCCCGATGCGGTCATCGACCTGCCGATCGAGTCGCGCGGCATCACGGCGCTGCTCGAAGGCGAGGCCTTCGATGTCGGCATCCTGATGCCGAACTCGTGGCGGTCGGCCTGGCAGCTGCGGCGTGCGGGCGTGCCGGAGCGGTGGGGGTACGCGCGATCGTGGCGCGGGCCGCTCCTGACGCGTCGCGTGCGACGGCCGCGCGGAGGCCGCGTGCGCCACCAGGCTGACTACTACCGCCACCTCGTCACGAGCCTCGGCATCGCGTGTGACCCGGCGCGCGCGCCGCGGCTGGCGCCGCGTCCCTCGACGCTCGAGCGCGCCGGCGCGATGCTCGTCGGTGCGGGCGTCGACCCGGCGGCCACCGTCGTGGGCCTGGCCCCCGGCGCGGCGTACGGGGAGGCCAAGCAGTGGTTCCCGGACCGCATGGCGGAGGTGGCCGCGCGGCTCGTCCGCGACCACCACGCCACGTGCGTGATCGTCGGCGCGTCGCACGATCGGGCCGCGGCCGGTGCGATAGAATCCTGGCTCCGCGCGCAGGCGCCCGACGCGTTACCCCGCGTCGTGAACCTGACGGGGCGCACCAGCCTGCGCACGCTGGTGGGCGTCATCGCCCGCACGCGCGCCTTCGTGGCCAACGACTCGGGGGCCATGCACCTGGCGGCGGCGCTGGGCAGGCCGGTGACGGCCGTCTTCGGGCCGACCGACGAACGCGCCACGCGCCCCATCGGAGATCATCACGTGCTCACCGCGTCCGTTTTCTGCCGGCCCTGCATGCTGCGCGACTGTCCCATCGATCACCGGTGCATGAAGCGCATCAGCGTGGATGCCGTGCACGCCGCCGTCGCCGACGCGCTTGCACGCGGAGCGGCACGCTAGTGGCGCGCCCGGCCGTGTTCCTCGATCGTGACGGCACGATGATCGAGGACGTGGGGTACCTGGCGCGGCTGCAGGACGTGCGCTGGTTCAGCTACACCGTCGACGCCATTCGCCTGCTCAACCGCGCGGGCTTCATCGTGTGCGTCACGACCAACCAGGCCGGCATCGGCCGCGGCTACTACACCGAAGAGACGCTGCATACGATCCACGAGGCGATGGCCGCGCACCTGTCGGACAGCGGTGCCCGGGTCGATGGCTGGTTCTACTGCCCGCATCATCCGCACGCCGACCTGCCGGCCTATCGCAGCGTCTGCGACTGCCGCAAGCCCGAACCCGGCATGATCGGCCAGGCACGTGAACGGTTCGACATCGACCCGACGCAGTCGTTCGTGATTGGCGACAAGATGGCCGACGTCGGCGCGGCGGTTCGCGCGGGCATGCGCGGCATCCTCGTGCGAACCGGCTACGGCGAGGAGATCTGGGCGTCGCACGACGGTCAGGTGCCCGGTGCCGCGCACGTGGCCGCGGACCTGATGGCCGCAACGTCCTGGGTGATGGGCGCCGGTCGCGCGTCGCGGAGCACGCCATGACCACCGTCTCACGCCGCTACCGCGACATCGTCAATGGCTTCGACCGCGTGCGCGTGGCGGTGGCCGGCGATCTGATTGCCGACGAGTTCATCTACGGACGCATCGAGCGCGTCTCGCGCGAGGCTCCGGTGCTGATACTCGGCTACGACAGCGCCGAAGTGCTGCCGGGCGGCGCCGGCAACGCCGCACGCAACGCGGCCAGTCTCGGGGCGTCGGTCCTGCTGGTTGGCCTTGTCGGCCGCGATCCGGCCGGGCGCGGGTTGTACAAGACGCTCGAGGCCACCGCCGATGTCGCTGGCGTCGTCCAGGCGACGGGCGTGACGACGCCGGTCAAGACGCGCATCCTGGCCGGTGGCGTCCATTCGGCCAAGCAGCAGGTGGTGCGCATCGATCGCACCGGCGGAGGCATGACCAGGGCGGCTCGCCGCCGCGTCGAGACCGCGCTCGTGTCCGCCATGGCGCGCGCCGACGCGCTCGTCATGTCGGACTACGGCAGCGGGCTCATCACGCCCGAGGCGTGGCAGCGCGCGCGCGCCGCCGCGAAGGGCGCCGTCCCGGGCGTCGTGCTCGTCGACTCGCGATACGACCTCGGCGGGTTCACCGGCATCACGGCGTGCACGCCGAACGAGTCCGAAGTCGAGGCCATGCTCGGTGTGCGCATCGACGACAATCGCCGCCTGCTCGAGGAGGCCGGGCGCGAGATGCTGCGACGGCTCGAGTGCCAGGCCGTCCTCATCACGCGCGGCAGTCGTGGCATGGCGCTGTTCGAATCCGGCAAGCCGACCGATCACATTCCCATCGTCGGATCCGATCAGGTGACCGACGTGACCGGCGCGGGCGACACCGTCATCGCGACGTTTGCCGTTGCACTGGCCGCCGGTGCCTCCTTTGCCGAGGCGGCACGGCTCGCCAATCACGCCGGCGGCATCGTGGTCATGAAACGTGGCACGGCCGTCGTCACGCGGCGCGAACTGGCCGCGGCGCTCTCCGGCGCGCGCACGGGAGCGAAGGACTGAGATGGGCCGCGTCGTGTCCGAGCCGGAGCTGGTGGAGCTCGTGTCGGCCGACCGCGCCGAGGGGCGGTCGGTCGCGTTTGCCAATGGCGTCTTCGACCTGCTGCACGTGGGCCACGTGCGCTATCTGCAGGCGTCGAAGCGCGAGGCGGATCGGCTCGTCGTTGCCGTCAATTCGGACCGCTCGACGCGCGGGCTCAAGGGGCCGGGGCAGCCGGTGATGTCCGAGGAGGCGCGCGCTGAACTGGTGGCGGCGCTGCGTGCCGTCGATTACGTCGTCGTGTTCGACGATCCGACCGTCGAGCGACTGCTGCGGCGCCTGAAGCCCGACGTGCACTGCAAGGGGACCGACTACACCGTCGACACGGTGCCCGAGCGCGACGTCGTGCGCAGCTACGGCGGCCGCGTGGCGGTTGTCGGCGACCCGAAGGACCACTCGACGCGGACGCTCCTCGCCCGGCTGCGCGACGAACCGGCGGCGGGCGGCGCGGACTGATGGCCGAACCCGTCGGCCGGCTGCTCGTCGTGCGCCTGGGATCGCTCGGCGATCTCGTGCACACGCTTCCGGCCGTTGCCGCCATCCGGCGCGCCCACCCGTTTGCGCAGATCGACTGGCTGGTCGATCGCGTCCACCGCGAACTGCTCGATCTGGTGCCCGCAATCTCGGCCACGATTCCGCTGCGCAAGGCCAGCGGCGGGGGATGGCTGCAGGCGCTGCGTGAGCTGCGTGCGCGTCAGTACGACGTCGCCGTCGATTTCCAGGGGCTCGTCAAGTCGGCCGCGCTCGCCCGACTGTCCGGGGCCGCGCGCGTCGTCGGCTTCGATCGCCGCGCGGCGCGCGAGGCGATGGCAGCCGTCTTCTACACCGAGCGCGTTGCCGTCGGCGAGACCGGGCACGTGATCGACAAGAACCTGCGGCTGGCGGCAACGCTCGGCGCCCCCACGCACACGCGCGAGTTTCCGCTGCTGGCCATGCCCTCGACCGCCGCCGATGCGCTGCGCGACGAGGGCATTGTCGACTACGCCTTGATCAACTGCAGCGCGGCGTGGCCGAACAAGCGCTGGCCGCCCGATCGATTCGGGCGTATCGCCACGCACCTGCGCGAACACCATGGCCTGACATCTGTCGTCCTCTGGGGACCGGGCGAGGCCGAGCTTGCCGCTGCCGTGGTTGCCGCGTCGGATGGCGCCGCGGTTGTGGCGCCGCCGACGGGCCTGGCCGACCTCGTGGCCATCGCGCAGGGCGCGAGGCTGATTGTTTCGGGTGATACCGGCCCGACGCACGTGGCCTCGGCCGTCGGCACGCCGGTCGTGGCGATCTTCGGGCCGACCGATCCGGCGCGCAACGGACCCTGGGTGGAGGCCGACGAAGTGCTCTCGCGTTATCCGCAATGTGTGTGTCATTACCAGCGCGTCTGCCGGTACGGCGGGGGAGCCGGGTGGTGCCTGGCCGAGATTACCGAGGCCGACGTGTGTGCGGCAATCGATCGACGGCTGGCCGTACGCGGCGGCGGGGATGTGCACTCATGATGCGGCGGCTCGCACGGTACCGCGTGCACCTCGGGTTTCTCTCAGCGGCGGTGGCACTCGTCCTCGCGCGGCCATCGGTGCGCACGTGGACGGCTGGCCTCGTCGTCGCATCAGTCGGCGAGCTCATCCGCCTCTGGGCGGCAGGGCACATCGAGAAGGGACGCGAGATCACCCGCTCGGGGCCCTATCGTTTCGTGCGCCACCCGCTCTACCTGGGATCGAGCATCATCGGCGCCGGCTTCGTGCTTGCGGCGCGCAGCATTCCGGTCGCGGTGTTGTGCGCGGTGTATCTGGGGCTGACGCTTGCGGCCGCGGTGCGCACCGAAGAGGCCACGCTCGACGCGCGCTTCGAGGGGGCGTACTCCGCGTACCGCGAGGGACGCGCCGAGCCGGTGACGCGCCGCTTCAGCGTGGCGCGCGTGTTGGCCAATCGCGAGTATCGCGCCGTGATGGGCCTCGTCGCCGCCTTCGCATATCTCTACTGGCGCCTGTAGGGGCCGCGTCGCCCCTACCACCCGATTGGTATAGGATCGCGCTTCACCGCCTTTCAATATCGAGGGAAGACACCGCCATGTCCGATCGGAAACACGTCTCGTCCACCACCGAAGTCCCAGTCGTCGGCCGCCGCGCCTGGATCAAGCGCGCCAGCGGCGTGGTCGGCGGGGCTGCGCTGGGCGTGACGCTGCCGGCCTGTGCGCCGGCCTCGGGATCCCCCGCGCCGCCTGCTGCCGCTACCACGTCCGGAACGCGCGTCACCACACCAGCGAACGACATCGTCGAGACGACAGCGGGACGGGTGCGCGGGTTCACGCGCAACGGCGTCCACATCTTCCGCGGCATTCCCTACGGCGACACGACGGGTGGTGCCAATCGCTTCAAGGCGCCGAAGAAGCCCGAGCCGTGGACGGGTGTGCGGTCGTCGACGTCGTGGGGACCCGTGGCGCCGCACGCGCCGCGCGGCGGCTGGGCGAACGACGAGGAACAGTTCCTCTATCAGTGGGACGATGGGTTCGCTGGCGAGGACATGCTGCGCGTGAACGTATGGACGCCGGCCGTCAACGACAACGGCGGCCGCCCCGTGCTCGTGTGGATCCACGGCGGCGGATTCCAGTCGGGATCGAGCCAGGAACTGCGCCCGTACGACGGCGAACGGCTTGCCAGTCAGCACGACGCGGTGCTGGTCTCGATGAACCATCGCCTGAATGTCTTCGGCTTCCTCGATCTGTCGAGCGTGGGCGGCGCCGAGTATGCCGATTCGGGCAACGTCGGCATGCTCGATCTCGTGCTCGCACTCGAGTGGGTGCGCGACAACATCTCGCGATTTGGCGGTGATCCGTCGAACGTCACCATCTTCGGTCAGTCGGGCGGCGGGCGGAAGGTCAGCACGCTCATGGCGATGCCGTCCGCGCGCGGCCTGTTCCATCGGGCGGCGGTGCTGAGCGGTTCGCACCTGCGCCAGAACCTGCCCGATCAGACGGCGCGCCAGGCGCGCGCCGTGCTCTCGGCGCTGAGTATCACCGGCAGCAACCTCGCACGCCTGCACGAAGTCCCCACCGCGACGCTGCTGCAGGCCGGCATCACCGGCCAGGCGGCCGTCACCAATCCAACCGTCGGCTGGGGGCCCGTCGTCGACGGCCGCGTCCTGCCCGCCCACGCGTTCGACCCGGCGGCCCCGGCCACCGCGGCCGACGTGCCCGTGCTCGTCGGCAACACGTTCGCGGAGTTCGCCGGCGGTATCGGCAATCCCACCGCGCACGAGTTGACGCTCGATCAGCTGCGCGAACGGCTGCAGCCGGTTCTGGCCGGTCGCACCAACGATGCGATTGCCGCCTACCAGCAGATTTTCCCGAACGCGTTGCCGTTCGAGATCTGGGGCCTCGTGCAGGGGTCGCGCGCCTATCGGCTGTCGTCGGTCACGCTTGGCGATCTGAAGTCCGCGCAACCGGCACCGGTCTACATGTACTGGTTCGGATGGAAGACACCGGTGCTCGACGGCCGTCCGCTGGCCTACCACTGCCAGGACCTGGCGTTCTGGTTCGACAACATCGACCTGGCCGCGCAGGCCACCGGCGGCACGGATGACGCGCGTGATCTGGCGGCGAAGATGAGCGGCGCCCTCGTGGCGTTCGCGAAGACCGGCAATCCGAACCATCCGGGGTTGCCCGACTGGCCCGCGTACACGACCGAGGCCCGGGCCACGATGGTGTTCGAGAACGAGCACAGCGCCGTGCGCAACGATCCCGACGCCGCGGCGCGTCCGCTCATCATGCCGGCGTAGAGGCGCGTATGAGATTCACGGACATCGTTTTCCTGTCGGCCACGCGCACGCCGCTCGGCAGTTTCCAGGGCGGACTGTCGACCGTGCCGGCGCCCCGGCTCGGCGCGGCGGCCATTGCCGGCGCCATCGCGCGTGCCGGCATCGACCCGGCGGAGGTCTCCGACGTGCTGATGGGCACGGTGCTGCAGGCTGGGCAGGGCCAGGCTCCGGCGCGTCAGGCGGCAATTCACGCCGGCATTCCGCCATCGGTCCGCACCGTAACGGTGCACAAGGTCTGCGGGTCCGGCATGCAGTCGGTCCTGCAGGCGGCGCAGGCACTGCAGCTGGGCATGGCCACGACGGTCGTGGCCGGCGGCATGGAGAACATGTCGCGCGCGCCGCACCTGCTGCCGGGCGCGCGCGCGGGCTATCGCCTCGGCCATCAGCAGGTCGTCGATTCGCTCGTGTCCGACGGCCTGTGGGATCCCTACAACGACCTGCACATGGGCAACTGCGCGGAGCAGTGCGCGTCGAAGTACGGTTTCACACGCCAGCAGCAGGACGATTACGCGGTGGCCTCCTTCCGTCGCGCAAATGCCGCACAGCAGGCCGGCGCTTTCGCCGACGAAATCGTGCCCGTGGAAGTGCCCGCCTCGCGTGGTTCGGTCCGCGTCGTCGACGCCGACGAGGGCCCGTCGAAGGTCGACTATGACAAGGTGGGCGCGCTGCGGCCGGCCTTCGATCCCAAAGGGACGATCACGGCCGCCAACGCGTCGACCATCAATGACGGCGCGGCGGCGCTCGTCGTGACGACGGCCGCGTCCGCGAGCGGGGCGGGACGCCAGCCGATCGCCCGGCTGGTGTCGATCGGCGCGCACGCGCAGGACCCGGTCTGGTTCACGACCGCACCGGTCGAAGCGGCACGGCGCGCGATGGACGCGGCCGGTTGGACGACAGCCGATGTCGATCTCTGGGAAGTCAACGAAGCGTTCGCGGTGGTACCGATGGCGTTCATGCAGGAACTCGCTGTCAGCCACGATGTGGTGAACGTCGATGGCGGCGCGATTGCGCTCGGCCATCCGATCGGGTGTTCGGGCGCCCGGATCCTGGTGACGCTCGTCTCGGCGCTGCGGCGTCGCGGCCTGCGTCGCGGTGTCGCCGCCATCTGTATCGGTGGCGGCGAGGCGCTGGCCGCCTGTGTGGAGCTCATCTGACGCGGCCCTGCCGCTTCACGGGAAACCCCTGACATGAACAAAGTGTTCGACAGTCCGGCCGCCGCGCTCGACGGCCTGCTCACCGACGGGATGACCATTGCCGCCGGCGGTTTCGGTCTGTGCGGCATTCCCGAGCACCTGATCGAGGCCGTGCGCAGCAGCGGAATCACCAACATCACGCTCGTCGGCAACAACGCCGGCGTGGACGGATTCGGGGCCGGCGTGCTGCTCGGCACGCGCCAGGTGCGAAAGGTGATTGCCTCGTACGTCGGCGAGAACAAGGAGTTCGAGCGGCAGGTGCTGGCCGGCGAGCTCGAACTCGAACTGGTGCCGCAGGGCACGCTGGCCGAGCGCCTGCGTGCGGGGGGCGCCGGCATTCCCGCCTTCTATACGGCCACCGGCGTCGGGACCGTGCTGGCCGACGGCAAACCGATCCAGGAGTTCGACGGCCGCGAGTACGTGCTCGAGACGGCGCTTCGCGCCGACCTCGCCATCGTCAAGGCGTGGAAGGGCGATGCGGCGGGCAACCTCGTGTTCCGGCGGACCGCGCGCAACTTCAATCCGCCGATCGCGACGTGTGGCGGCGTGTGTGTGGCCGAAGTGGAAGAACTCGTGCCGCCTGGCACCCTCGACCCGGATGCGATCCACCTGCCCGGCATCTACGTCGATCGCATTGCGGCGGGCGGCGCCTACGAGAAACGCATCGAGTTCCGGACCGTGCGCGGCGCGACGCCGCTCAAGGCCGAGTCGCCGGCGCGCGAGCGCATGGCCCGGCGCGCGGCCGCGGAACTGCGCGATGGCTACTACGTGAACCTGGGCATCGGCATTCCGACGCTCGTGGCCAACTACATTCCCGAGGGCATCGACGTCACCCTGCAGTCGGAGAACGGCCTGCTCGGCATCGGACCGTTTCCGACCGAGGACGAAGTCGATGCCGATCTGATCAACGCAGGGAAGCAGACGGTGACAGCCCGAACCGGCGCGGCGTTCTTTTCGAGCGCCGATTCGTTTGCGATGATCCGTGGCGGGCACATCGACCTGGCGATACTCGGCGCGCTCGAGGTATCGGCCGACGGCGACATCGCCAACTGGATGGTGCCCGGCCGCATGGTGAAGGGGCCCGGCGGCGCGATGGACCTCGTGGCCGGCGTCCGACGCGTCGTGGCCGTCATGGATCACTGCTCGAAGGACGGCCGCTCGAAGGTGCTGCCGGCCTGCACGTTGCCAATCACGGGGCGTCGTGTCGTCAACCTGATCGTCACCGATCTCTCTGTGTTCGAGGTGGTGCCTGGCGAAGGCCTGGTCCTGCGCGAACTGATGACGCCGGACGTCACGGTCGAGCAGGTGCGTGAGAAGACGGCGGCCCCCTTCCGCGTCGATCTGCGTCCGGTGCCCTGATTCATGCTGGCCGGACTGGGCTTTGCGGCCATTGCCGTCCTGCTGGCGCTCATCCTGACGCGGCGCGCCTCACCCCTGGTCGCGCTGGTGGCCGTACCCCTCGTGGCCGCGATCGGGGCCGGGCAGGCGGCCGGCGCGGGAGGATTCGCCATCGACGGCATCCGGCAGACGGCACCCGTTGTCGCCACGTTCGTCTTCGCCATCATCTTCTTCGGCGTGATGACCGATGCGGGCCTGCTCGATCCCGTCGTCGACGCGGTCATTCGCGGCGTTGGCACCCATCCCACGCGCATTGTCGTGGGGTCGGCGCTGCTTGCGGCCGTGGTGCACCTGGACGGATCGGGAGCCGTCACGTTTCTCGTGGCCATTCCGGCCCTCCGGCCGCTCTACGATCGGCTCGGCATGGATCGCCGTGTGCTGGCCTGCGTTGTCGCGCTGGGCGCCGGCGTGATGAACATGGTGCCGTGGGGCGGGCCCACGCTGCGCGCGGCCGCGGCGCTCCAGGTGCCGGTGAGCGAGGTGTTCCTGCCGCTCGTGCCGGTACTGGGCGTGGGACTCGCGTTCACCTTCGGCGCGTCGGTGTGGCTGGGGCAGCGCGAAGCACGGCGTCTGGGCGGCGTGTCAGTCGCCGTGGCATCGGCCGGGGATGCCGCTGGTCGACTCTCCGAGCAGGACCGCGGATTGCGACGGCCCGGGCGTCGGTGGCTGAATGCCGCCGTCACCCTGGCGGTGCTCGTGTCGATGGTTGCCGGCATCATCGAACCGGCGCTCGCCTTCATGGTCGGCACGGTGCTGGCGCTCGTGATCAACTATCCGGACGTGGCCATGCAGCGCGACCGTGTCGACGCGCATGCGCGCGCCGCGCTGATGATGGCCACCATCCTGCTCGCGGCCGGTGTGTTCACGGGTGTGATGAAGGGCACCGGCATGCTCAACGCGATGGCGGTCTCGTCGGTGGGTTTCGTGCCGCCGGCGCTTGCGCCGCACATCCCCGCGGTGCTGGGCGTGTTGTCGATGCCGCTCAGCCTGCTGTTCGATCCCGACTCGTTCTACTTCGGGATGATGCCGGTGATTGCCGAGGTGGCCGGTACGTTCGGCGTCCCGGCGACGGCCATCGGCCAGGCCGCGCTGCTCGGCCAGATGACGGTGGGGTTCCCCGTCAGTCCGCTCACGCCGTCGACCTTCCTGCTCATCGGCCTGGCGGGCATCGACCTGGCCGCGCACCAGCGTTTCACGATTCCGTTTCTCTTCGCCTGTTCCGTCCTCATGACGATCGCGTGTCTGGTGTTGGGGGTGTTCGCGGCATGACGACTGTCCGTCTCGGGTGCGGTGCCGGTTATTCGGGCGATCGGATCGAGCCGGCCGTGGAACTCGCCGAGCGCGGCGCGCTCGACGTCCTCGTGTTCGAATGCCTGGCCGAGCGGACCATCGCGCTGGCCCAGCAGGCCCGGGCACGCGACCCGCAGGCCGGCTACGACCCGCTGCTGCTCGAACGGATGCAGGCCGTGCTGCCCGCGTGCCGCGCGAATGGCGTGACGATCGTCACCAACATGGGCGCGGCCAACCCCGCGTCGGCGGCCGCGGCCGTGCGCGCCCTCGCGGACCGCCTGGGCCTGCGCGGCCTGCGGGTTGCCGCGGTCACCGGTGACGACGTGCTCGACCTGGTGGGCGGCAGCGATCTCGTCATCGGCGAGACGGGTGAACCGGTGGCGGCGCTGGGCGACAGGCTCGTGTCGGCCAATGCGTACATCGGGATGGAGCCAATCGTCGAAGCACTGGCCGGCGGCGCCGACGTCGTCATCACGGGACGTGCCGCCGATCCGTCGCTCTTTGTCGCGCCACTCGTGCATCGGTTCGGATGGGCCGCGGACCGGTGGGATCTGCTCGGCGCCGGCACGGTCGTCGGGCACCTGCTCGAGTGCGCGGGCCAGGTGACGGGCGGGTACTTCGCCGATCCCGGTCGCAAGGATGTCGACGACCTCGCCCGGCTCGGATTTCCCCTGGCCGAAGTGGGCGAGGACGGCACGGCGGTCATCACGAAGGTGGCCGGATCGGGCGGGCAGGTGACGCGTGCGACCTGCAAGGAACAGCTGCTCTACGAGATCCACGATCCGCAGGCGTATGTGACGCCCGACGTCGTCGCCGACTTCAGTGGCGTGCGGCTGGCCAGTGACGGCGTCGACCGCGTGCGCGTCGAAGGCGGCCGTGGCCGCGCCCGCCCCGCGCAGCTGAAGGTCACGCTCGGGTACCGCGACGGATACATCGGCGAGGGCCAGATCTCCTACGCGGGGGCCGGCGCACGCGCGCGTGCAGAACTGGCGGGCGGGATCGTGAGGGCCCGACTGGCGATCGCCGGCGTTGAAACGAGCGAGGTCCGCTGCGACCTGATCGGCATCGACGCGATTCACGGGCCCGCGCTGTCGACGGCCGCCGGCGCGCAGGAACCATACGAAGTCCGCCTGCGCGTCGCCGGTCGGGCCGCGACGCCGGAGCAGGCGGCCCGGATCGGCAACGAGGTGGAAACCCTCTACACGAACGGGCCGGCGGGTGGAGGCGGCGCCACCCGGGTCGTGCGCGAAGTGCTTGCCGTGCAGTCCACCTTCATCCCGCGCGACAGCGTGCGGCCGCGCGTGGCGATCGAGGAGGTGTGAGGTGAAGCTTCGGGAGGTAGCCCATTCGCGGACGGGCGACAAGGGGACGCTCATCAACTGCTCGGTGATGCCGTACGACGAGGCCGACTACGCGTGGATTGCCGACGTCCTCACCGCCGCGCGCGTACGTGCGCATTTCGCGGGACTCATCGACGGAGACGTGCAGCGCTACCTGCTGCCGTCGATTGCCGCGATGAACTTCGTGATGTCGCGGCCGCCTGGTGAGAGCGTCACGCGAACGCTGGCGCTCGACGTCCATGGCAAGTCGCTGAGCTCGGCACTGCTGGAGATCGAGATGGGAGAACGGCCGTCATGAGAAGGGGCGACATCATGTCGTGGTTGAGGATTGCCGCGGGCGTCGGCGTGCTTGCGTCCGTGGCCGTCCCGGCCGCCGCGCAGGTGACGCGGATCGAGGTCGTATCGCGGGAAGTGGCCGCCGACGGGCAGGCATTCGGCGCCGCCGGTTCCTACGAGGTGCTCCGCGGTCGCGTGCACGGCGAGCTGGACCCGGGCGCCCGGCAGAATCGCATCATCCAGGATCTCGACCTCGCGCCGCAGAACGCGCGTGGCCGCGTCGAGTACGTGGCCACGTTCGCGCTGGCACGGCCGACGGACCTGGCGCGCTCGTCGCGGGTGCTCGTGTACTCCGTCGTCAACCGCGGCAATGGCGACGTCGAGCCGTCTCCCGAGGGGCACATCTCGGTCGTGAGCGGCTGGCAGGGCGATCTGGTGTCCACGCCTCGCAACCAGACGATCGAGGTGCCCGTCGCCCGCAATGGCGACGGCGGCACGATCACCGGACCGGTGCTGGCACGATTCATCGACGTGCCCGCCGGCACCACGACGCTGCCACTGCGCAGCGGCACTGGCTATCCGCATGCGGCGCAGGATCAGGCCGACGCGACGCTCACGATGGCAAGCGCCGAGACGGTCGCCGGCGTGAAGGATGGTGTCGTGCAGGTGCCGCGTGGAGACTGGGCGCTCGCCGACTGCCGTACCGAGCCGTTTCCGGGAACGCCGGATCCGACGCGGCTTTGCGTGCGCGGCGGGTTCCGGCCAGACCGCGTCTATGAGCTGGTCTATACCGCGCGCGATCCGCTCGTTCTTGGCGTCGGCCTCGCCGCCACGCGCGACCTGGTGTCGTTCCTCCGGCATGGCGCCGTCGACGCGTCGGGCACGCCCAACCCCGTCGCCGATGCCGTGACGCACGTTGTCGCGATCGGGAACTCGCAGTCCGGCAATTTCATCAAGACGTTCCTGCACCTGGGCTTCAACGAGGACCTCGAGGGACGCCGCGTGTGGGATGGCGCCTTTCCGAGAATTGCCGCGCGCCAGAATCCCATCAATTTCCGGTTCGCGCTGCCGGGCGGCGCCGTCGATCTGTACGAGCCGGGCAGCGAGGCCGTGCTGTGGTGGAGCCCGTACGCCGATACGGCACGCGGCCGTGAGGGCGCCAAGAGCCTGCTCGATCGCTGCACGGCGACGCGCACGTGTCCGAAGATTGTCGAAGCGTTCGGTTCCGCCGAGTTCTGGGGGTTGCGCATGTCGCCGGGCCTGATCGGCACCGACGCGGCCGGCGACATTCCGCTGCCCGGGAACGTCCGGCGGTACTACTATCCCGGCACGACCCACGGCGGCGGCCGCGGCGGCTTCCGCGTGGCGGCTCCGGGGATCGCAGGCGGCTGCACGCTGCCCGCCAATCCGAATCCGCAGGCCGACCAGACGCGAGCGCTGACAGCGGCACTCATCGCGTGGGTGGTCGACGACGTGGCGCCGCCTCCCAGCCGTTATCCGCTCCTGTCGGAGGGCGACCTCGTCGTCGCGACCGCGGCGGCCGTCGGGTTTCCCACGATCCCGGGTCTGCCGTCGATCGACGGCCTCGTCAAGCCGGTGCTCGACTACGACTTCGGGCCGGCGTTCATCGCCGACGATGTTTCGGGCGTCCATACCCGCATCCCGCCCGCCATCGTCCAGGTGCTCCCGACCCATGTGCCGCGCGTCGACGCGGATGGCAACGAAACCTCGGGTGTCCCGTCGGTGCTGCACCAGGCGCCGCTCGGCACGTATCTCGGCTGGAACGTCGCGGCCAACGGACTGCGCGCCGGTCAGATCTGCGGGTTCCAGGGCGGATACGTGCCGTTTGCCGTGACGCGCGCCGAGCGCGTCGCGTCGGGCGACCCGCGGCCGTCGCTCGAGGAACGCTACGGGACGCAGGAGGGCTACGTCTGCACGGTCCGGCGCGCCGTCGACCACGCGGTGGCCGATCGGTTCCTGCTCGCCGATGATGCCGCGCGGCTCATGTCGGAAGCGGAGTCGTCGAGCGTCCTGCCGGCCGCCTCGGTCAGCACGCCAGCGAACCGGGATCGCGGCGTGAACGTGTGCGCGGAGGCCGCCCGATGACGCGCGGTCTTGCCTGTCTGGTCGTGGCCGCGACGGTGACTGCGCTGCATGCGAGCGCGCAGTCGACCGCGTCCGACGCTGTCGCCATTCGCGTCCTGTCGAACCGGGCCGACCTCGTGTCGTCGGGTGATGCGCTCGTCGAGATCGTGTCCCCGGCCGCGCCCGTCGACAGCGCGTCGTCGCGTGTCCTGCTGGGCGATCGCGACGTTACCGCGGCGTTCACGCGGACGAGCGACGGTCGCTTCATCGGCCTGGTCGACGGCCTGCGCGTCGGGCCCAACGATCTCGAGGTTCGCGCGGGGGATCGCGTCGTGGCACGGGCCACGCTCGTCAATCACCCGCGGGGCGGACCGATCTTCTCAGGTCCCCAACTGTGGCCGTGGGTGTGCACGACGACGGCCGAGCCGTCTCTGGGCGAACCGATCGATGCGCAGTGCAACGCGGCGACCCGCACGCGGTACGTGTACCGGTCGACGGCGGGGCGGTTCGAGCCGTTCGATCCGGCCGGGCCGGCGCCTGCCGACATGGCCGTTGTGCAACTGGACGGACGGACGATGCCCTACGTCGTGCGTATCGAACGCGGCACGATGAACCGCGGCATCCACGAAGTGGCCGTCCTGTTCGATCCGTCGAAGCCGTGGACGCCCGTCGCGCCGCAGCCGCAGTGGCAGCGCAAGCTGCTGCTCGTCTTCGGCGGCGGCACGGGACAGATCTACAGGCAGGGCAATCCGGCGCCCGTGCTGCACGACGAGGCCCTGAGGCGCGGTTTCGCCGTGGCGAGTTCGTCGATGCTCGTCAACGGCCAGCACGCCAACTTCGTGACCGCCGCCGAGACGTCGATGATGCTCAAGGAACACGTCATCGAGACCTACGGTGAACTCCGCTTCACGGTGGGCGAGGGCGGATCGGGCGGCGCGCTGCTGCAGTACCTCGTCGCCGACGCGTACCCGGGCATTCTCGATGGCCTGCGCCCGACGCAGGACTGGCAGGACTCCATCTCGGGCGCATATCGCGAGTTCGTCGACAGCGCGGTCATCATGCACGCGATCGAGTCGTCCGACCTCGAATACACGACCGAGCACCGCGCGGCCATTGGTGGCTGGGGCGGCACGAACGTCACCGTCTTCAACACGGAGAGCCGGCGCGTCGTCGACTACATCCGTCCCGACGATGGGACGCGGTGCGCCGGCGACGACAGCTACGACCCGGTGAGCCGGCCGGATGGCGTCCGCTGCACGTTCCAGGACTTCATGGCCAGTGTGATCGGCCGGCGGTCCGATGGCGCCGCGCACCAGGTGTACGACAACGTCGGCGTGCAGTACGGGCTGCTCGCGCTCGAGGCGGGCCAGATCTCGGCCGAGCAGTTCGTCGACCTCAACGCGCGCGCCGGGGGCTTCGATCATGACGGGCGCTGGCAGCCGCAGCGCAACGCGATGGACCGCGAGGTCGTCGCGCGCCTCTACCGCACCGGCCAGATTCTCGAGGGACGCGGCCTGGCGCGTGTGCCAATCGTCGCCATCCGCGGCACGAACAACGACGACTACCACTACCCGTATCGGACCGTGGTCAACCGGGCCAGGCTCATCGCGGCCAACGGGCACGCCGACAATCACGTGTACTGGATTCAGCCGCCGCGCGGGACGAGCACCCTCGACGCGATCGATCGCTGGCTGACGGCCGTGCAACTCGACGGGGGACCCGGCGACCTGCCGGCGAAGGTCGTTCGGAACCGGCCGGCCGACGTCGTGAGCGGCTGCTGGATCGACGGCGCACACGTCACCGATCTGGCGCGATGCGACCAGGTGTTCCCGTACGAGCGCGAACCACGCACGACGGCGGGCGACGGCCCGACGATCTCGACGATGAAGTGCGAGCTGAAACCCGTTGTCCGCGCCGACTATGGCGTGGCATTCACCGATACCCAATGGACGCGCCTGGTCGAGGCGTTCCCATCCGGCGTCTGCGACTTCAGCCGCCCGGGCGTGGGCGTCGAGCGCACGACGACGTGGTTCGACTACGGCAGCGACAGTCGGCCCGGGATGTAGGCATCCGCGACACGAGAACGTGTCGCGCGAGACGGCGCGGCCGGTGGCAGCCGCCTAGGTGCCGAATCTCGGGTTCACGATGTTGTTGAAGAGCGACCCGAAGCTGTAGGTGAGGCCGACTCGAAATCCCACGTCGTATCCGCTCTGCAGTTGCCGCAGGCTGAGCAGGACTTCCTCTGGAGTGGCGCCGCGGCGCGGCAGGGAAATCTGATCGCGCACCCGCGAGGCTTCGCCGCTGAAGTTCACCGACAGCCCGCGGGCCAGGCGCACCGACGCGCTGCCGCTGACCTCGAGTCGGTACTTGGACAGGTCGTGCAGGTACTGCTGGAACTCGAAGCCGCTGAAGATCGATCCCCAGACCTGGCGCTGCTCGACGCGGAGCGACACTTCGTGGCGCCCCAGGTTCTCCTCCAGTGTGTCGAGCACGGTCACTTCGTTGTACCGCACGTGCTCGAAGCCGGCCTCGTAGCCGACGCGGATCTGTCGTGAGGCGTACTCCGAGTACGGGAAGACGCTGAACTCGATGGCCGGCGTGAGGCTGGCCGTGAAGGCGTTGTTGTCGAAGGTCGACGAGGCCAGCCTGGCCCGGCCGCCCAGCGACCAGTGCGGTCCCAGGTTCTTCGCGACGAACGTGTTGATGTTGCGGTCGGTGCGCGTCACCTCGAGCGTACGCTCGTCGGGCTCTCCCTCGTCGAGGACGAATGTCTCGAGGTTCTCGTTGATGCGGCCGCCGATCGTGATCTTCCAGTCCTCCGTAATCCGATCGGCACTGTAGTTCAGGCGCACCGTGCGATCGCTCTGTCGCTCGTCCCGGTCGTACCAGGTTTCGCCGCGGAGACTGAAGACCCAGTGGTTCCACGGGTCGTCGGTCGGCCCGGTCGCGATTGCGGCCGGCTCGGTCGAGATCGACAGGTCGACGCCCGGTGGAATGCCGTCGTGTGCCACGTAGTCGAGCAGGCCGACAATGACGGTCCGGAAGATCACCTCGCGCCGCGTGTTCTCCGTATCGCTGGCAATGGTCACCGCGCGCAGGTCGTGGTCGTGGCCGGCGAAACGCCCGCGGCCGACGAAGCGCAGGATGGTCTCGCGACCCCCGCCGCCCGTGCTCTGACTGCGCGAGAGCAGGTGCACATCGGCGTCCTGGGCCTGACGGACGAAGTCGACGAACGTGATCTCGTTACGCAGGAAGCCGGCGAAGCAGTCGCCGCAGTCGAGATACACCCGCACCCGCTCCTGTGACGGAGCCTGCGCCGCGGCGGGCACGACGCCCAGCAGGACGGCAAGCAGCACGATGACGGAGAGGAGGACACACGTCGGGGCAGCGCTCGCGATGGTGCGGTTGATCGTTCGGTCTGGCATTCTGGCACTCGGGAACTGTCGAGCGTCGGCTGGCCAGACGATGGGCGGGAACAACGGCGGGCGTGGCTGTCATTCCGCGGTGCGTGGGCAGGCCGGACCGCGCTGGGTGGATTCGACGGCACGACGTCGCCGTGCCGCCTCATATTCTGTCACGCCGAACGTCCCTACCCGAATCGCACGAGTCGTCCGCCGGGCAGGCGGCGGAAGGCCTCGACGTCGCGCACGGCGGCATCGAGGTTGCGGAGCGCGAGCCGCGCGTGCTCGCGGGCGATCGATTCGGCGCGCGCGCCGTCGTGGTCCGCGATGGCCCGTGCGATGGTGCGGTGGTGCTCCTGCGCGACAACCAGGATGCGGAACGACTCGGGCGACGTTGCCTGGGCCTGCACGAAGGCGCTTGGCGAGGCGAACGGGAGGCTCAAGACCTGATCCAGCAGGCGTTCGACCAGCGGCGTGTGCGCCAGGGCGACAACCGTTTCGTGGAAGCGACGGTTGAGGGTGACGTAGCGATCGAGGGTGTCCTCGGCCGGGCGCATGCCGGCAAGCACCGCGTCGAGGGCCTCGACGATCGCGAAGAGCGGCGCGAGGTCGCGCTCCGTATGGTGATGGTCGGCCGCGAAGCGGCAGGCCACGCCCTCGAGCGAGCCGCGCAGTTCGATGGCGTGCTGCACGTCGGCCAGCGTGAACTCGCGGACGCTGAAGCCGCCCGAGGCGCGGCGCGTCAGCAGGCCCTCGTGGGCGAGCGCCTCCATGGCCAGCCGGAGCGGCGTGCGCGAGACGCCGACCTCGCCCACCAGCCGCAGTTCGGCGACGCGCTGCCCGGGCGGCAGCGCCCCGGTCAGGATCATCTCGCGCAGCCGCAGTACGGCCCGCAGGATCTGCGGCGACGGACTGCCGCGTTTGCCGGCCCGCGTGCTGCTCTGTCCCATCGTGCTCGGTGCCTCCGTCGACGCCGGAATCCGCGCCGACTCCCCGGGACTCTATCGCAATCGCTCCGTCGTGCCCCGGCTCCGCGGGGCCGCGCGACGTACGCCGGCGAGGCTGGCTAAATTGCATGCAATCTGTCATCGTGCTCCTTCGCCATGCAGCCACGTGCACACAGCCTCGCGGCCGCAGTGAGACACTTTTTCTTCGATGACCTCTCCCACTGCCGTCCTGCTGATTCTCTGCCCCGACCGGACCGGTCTGGTGGCGCGCGTCGCCTCGGCGCTCTACGAACACGGCGCCAACATCCTGCACGCCGACCAGCATCAGGATGCCGAACAACACCTCTTCTTCATGCGGGTCGAGTGGGCCCTCGAGGGTTTCGACCTGCCGCGGTTCGAGGCCGCATTCCGCCCGCTGGCCGCCGAACTGGGCATGACCTGGCGGATCGAGTCGTCGACGCGGCCGCTGCGCGTCGCGCTGTTCGTCTCGAGCCACCTGCACTGCCTGGCCGATCTGCTGTACCGGCACCGGGCCGGCGAACTGGCCTGCGAGCTGACGTCGGTCGTGAGCAATCATCCTGATGCCGCTGACCTGGCCCGGTACCACGGCGTCCCCTTTCACCACACGCCCGTGGTCGAGGGCGATCGCGAGGCGGTCGAAGCGCGCCAGCTCGCGCTGCTCGAGGCCGACCGCGTCGACCTCATCGTGATGGCGCGCTACATGCGCATCCTGTCGGCCGCGTTCGTGGCGCGGTATCCGGGGCGCATCATCAACGTCCATCACTCGTTCCTGCCGGCGTTTGTCGGCGCCCGGCCGTATCACCAGGCGCACGAGCGCGGCGTGAAGCTCATCGGCGCCACCAGCCACTACGCGACCGAGACGCTCGACGACGGGCCGATCATCGATCAGGACGTCATGCGCATCTCGCACCGCGACGACGTCCGGGCCCTCATCGAGAAGGGCCGCGACCTCGAGCGCGTCGTCCTGTCGCGCGCCGTGAAATGGCATCTCGATCACCGCATTCTGCGCTACGGCGACAAGACCGTCGTGTTCGACTGATCACCCGTGCACCATCGTCAGAGGAGAAAGACATGAGCCAGAGAACGACCCCGCCCTTCCGCGCCGATCACGTCGGCAGCCTGCTCCGGACACC
The DNA here is from genome assembly GCA_044507065.1 of Acidobacteriota bacterium. GTDB lineage: Bacteria > Acidobacteriota > Vicinamibacteria > Vicinamibacterales > SCN-69-37 > SCN-69-37. The sequence goes on along the minus strand of JBIQJY010000019.1, from coordinate 5,223 downwards.
CGAAGTCCTGCGCGCGAGGACCGATTTCGCCGAGGGACGCATCACCGCGGAAGAGAAGCGGCTGATCGAAGATGAGGGCATCCGCCAGGTCGTGAAGATGCAGGAGGACATCGGCCTGCAGGGCGTGACCGACGGCGAGTACCGCCGGGCCTCGTGGCACATGGACTTCATCTACCAGATTGGCGGCATCACGAAGGTGCAGGACAACCTGACGGTGCAGTTCCACAACGAGAAGGGCGACCTCGAGTTCACGCCCGCTGCCTCGCGTGTCACCGGCAAGCTGCGGTTCGAAAAGACCATCTTCGCCGACGACTTCGCGTTCCTGAAGTCGACGACCAGCCGGACGCCGAAGCTGACGATTCCCTCGCCGAGCATGGTGCACTATCGCGGCGGCCGCGCGGCCATCGACCCGGCCGTCTATCCGGACCTCGCGGAGTTCTGGATCGATCTCACCGACGTCTACGCACGCCAGATCGAGGAGCTGGGCAAGCTCGGCTGCACATACCTGCAGCTCGACGACACGAGCCTCGCTTACCTCAACGATCCGACGCAGCGCGACTACGTCAGCACCATTGGCGGCGACGGCGAGCACCAGCACGTCACCTACATCCGCAACATCAACCGTGCGCTGTCGCGCAAGCCGGCCGGAATGCGGATCTGCACGCACATGTGTCGCGGCAACTTCCGTTCGTCATGGGTGGCCACCGGCGGCTACGACCACGTGGCCGAGGCGCTCTTCAACGAACTGAACGTCGACGGCTACTTCATGGAGTTCGACGATGCGCGGTCGGGATCGTTCGAGCCGCTGCGCTTCGTGCCGAAGGGGAAGACGGTCGTGCTCGGCCTCGTGACGACCAAGAAGGGCGCGCTCGAGAAGAAGGACGACCTGAAGCGCCGCATCGACGAGGCGGCGAAGTTCGTGCCGCTCGACCAGCTCTGCCTCAGCCCGCAGTGCGGGTTCTCGTCGACCTACGAGGGCAACGCGCTGACCATCGAGGACGAGATGGCCAAGCTTTCGCTCATCGTCGAGACCGCCCGGGAGGTCTGGGGTTAAGCCATCCAGCCGTCGCGCAGGTTGATGATGCGCGACCCGTATGTGGCGTTGACGTCCGAGTGGGTCACCTGCACGATGGTGGTCCCCTCGGCGTTGAGCCGCTTGAAGAGCTCCATGATCTCCTGGCCCTGGGCCGAGTGCAGGTTGCCCGTCGGCTCGTCGGCCAGGATGATCTTGGGGTTCGCAATCACCGCGCGCGCCACGGCCACCAGCTGCTGCTGGCCGCCCGACAGCTGGTTCGGGTACAGGTCCTTCTTGCCGACGATGTGGAAGCGATCGAGCGTGTCGGCCACCATGCTCTGGCGGTCCTTGCGCGGGATGTCGCGGTAGGAGAGCGGCACGTCCAGGTTCTCGTAGACCGTCAGGTCGTCGAGCAGGTGATAGCTCTGGAACACGAATCCGATGTGCTGCTTGTGCAGCTGCGCGCGCTGCCGGGCTGACATCTGGTGCACGGGCTGGTCCAGGAAGTAGTACTCGCCGGACCACGCGTGGTCGTGCATGCCGAGGATGTGGAGCAGTGTCGACTTGCCCGCGCCCGACGGCCCCATGATCGAGACGAACTCGCCCTCCTGGATGTCGAGCGTGATCTGGCGGAGCACGAAGTACTGTCCCGGGCCCTGCGGGTACGACTTCTCGAGGTTGCGCAGCGAAATCAGCATGAGGGGTACCTGGCTGGCGCGTGTCGGGTCGCGGCGGTCAGGCCGGTGCGCCGTGAATGGCCGGCGGCGGCGCCTCGCTCACCGAGAAGGGCACTTCGACGAGCGGCTTGCCGTCGAACTCGCCGATGGCCCAGTAGAGGCCCGGGCGGTCGAGCGTCAACGTCAGCTTCAGCGGCATGATCGCCATCTCGCCGGGCGCCTCGATGATCGTCGTTCCTTCGCCCAGGAACGTGACCTCCTCGCCCGGCCGCCGCACGCCCATGCGGCAGACGACCTCTCCGGGACCGCCCGCGTTCCACAGCCCGACGGCCAGCGTGAGCTGGACTGTCGGCGGATCCTCCGCCTTCCACCCGCCGATGCCCGTCGTCATTTCGCGCAGGTCGGTGGGGTGGTTCGGATCGTAGGACTGGCAGAACATGGCAAATGCCACGGTGACGCGGGGAGCTGGCTCTTCGGACTCGGACATGGTGACGCTTCGACTGCGAACGCCTGGGCGGACGCCGTGTCCGCCCGGCTATTGTGCCCCAGAACCTCCGTCGGGCGCAGTGGCACTGCACCACGTGATGCCCTGGCGGGGTGCGGCGTGTGAAATACCCACTCCAGGGGATCATGATCCGGACGCCTTCGGTCGATAAGACCGATCGACGTCATGAAGATCCATCGACTTGCCATCACGTCCCTCACCCTGGCGCTCTGCACCGCGGCCGTCCCGCTCGAGGCACAGAGCCTGCGGGGAAGCCGCGCATCGCTCGACCTGCAGAATCAGCAGGCCCGGAATCACGACTTCACGTATCTCGACGGACGCCCCGACGTGACCCGCTTCGTGGGCGCCGGACTGCTGGTCCCCATCAAGGGCGGACCGCACTACAAGCTCGACGGCGTGTCGTACGAGGTGGCGCGGCCGGAAGTGCGCTTGTTCATCGAACGCCTGTCGGCGCAGTATCACCGCGCCTGCGGCTCGCCGCTGGTCGTCACCAGCCTGACGCGGCCGCGGGCCGGACAGCCGTGGAACGCCTCGGCCCGGTCGGTACACCCGACGGGCATGGCGCTCGACCTGCGCATCCCGGCCCAGAAGAACTGCCGCAGCTGGCTCGAATCGACGCTGCTGTCGCTCGAAACGGCGCAGGTGCTCGACGCCACGCGCGAACGCAACCCGGCGCACTATCACGTGGCCGTCTTCCCGGAAGCCTACGTGGCCTATGTGGCGAAGCTGCAGGGGCGTTCGTCCTCGAACGTGCTGGCCTCGGCACGCGTCGAACCCACCGCGCCGCGCTCGGCGCGCGCGCAGGCGACTCCCGATCGCCACACGGTGCGCCGCGGCGAGACACTCTGGCGGATCGCGCAGAGCTACGACACGACACCGGCCGCCATCAAGCGCGCCAACAAGCTGCGCTCGTCGACCATCCGGCCGGGCCAGCGCCTGCTGATCCCCTGACGCCGCGTCGTCGCCCAACGAGTTTCACGACCGCCGCCGCGACTCCGGTTTCGTAAACACGCCGCTCGTTGCTGCACATATCTGCACGGTCATTCCGGGCCCGCGGCTACGGGGCGCGTTGGCACGCCGCCAGAACATCATGAACGCCAGCTTCCGCTCGGCCGGTGTCGGCTACGCGTACGGCGCGGCCACCACCTACGGGAGCTACTGGACCATCGATTTCGCCGGCAGTTGAGACGCAATCTCCACCTCTACCCATTCCCGCACGCTGTTGATGAGCCATATCCCGGTCGCACGGGCGAGGTCGTCGATTGTCAGGACGTGTTCGACGATGGCGCCATGCTCGAGCAGTTCCTCGCGAAAGACGCCGGCGAGCAAGCCGCAGTGACGGGGCGGCGTCAGCCGGCGCCCGTCGATCTCGATCACCACATTGCCGATCGTGAACTCCGTCAGTTCCCCGCGTTCGTTGGCGAGCAGGATGTCGAAGGCTCCCGGATGGCACGCACGGCGTCGGTCGAACGCGCCCCGCCGCGTGGTCTTGTGGTACAGGAACCGATCGTCGCTCGAGACGGGCGAATCGGCGAGTGCGACTGCGCGACGGCCGAGGATCGCCTCGGCAAGCGGCACGCTTTCCACGCGGACGTCGCCGTTCTGCCCGAGCAGCAGACGCACGCGACGACAGCCCGTCGGATGCAGATGCGCCTGCCCGTCAAGGGCGTGCGCGACCAGGGCCTCGTCGAGTGGAATGTCGAAGTAGGCGGCCGATGATGCGAGGCGGCGCAGGTGCCGATCGCCTCGCACGACCACGCCGCCCTCGAGTCGCATCGTCTCGATCAGGTCGAACGGTGGCAGCGGTCGGAGGAAGCTGGCCTTGCTGACCGCCTCGGCGTACTCGTCGGCGGCCACCGAGTCCCACGTGATGCCACCGCCCACGCCGTACTCACAGGTGCCGGTCGACACTTCGACGACGGCGGTACGGATGGCGACGTTGAAGACGGCGTCCCCACCGGGCGCCATGAAGCCGATCGCGCCGCAGTAGACACCGCGGGGCGCCTGTTCGATCTCCGCGATGAGGCGCATGCTGCTCGCCTTCGGGGCACCCGTGATCGAACCAGCGGGGAAGAGTGCGTCGAACACGTCGGTCATGGACGTTCCCGCGCGCACGTGTCCGGTCACCGTCGAGGTCATCTGGAACACCGAGCGATAGCGCTCGATGTCGAACAGCGACGGCACGGCGACCGACCCCACCTCGGCGATACGTCCGATATCGTTGCGCGCGAGGTCCACAATCATCACGTTCTCCGCGTGATTCTTCGCCGAGTGGCGCAGCGCCTCGCGCTGTCGCTCGTCGTCTTCGGCACACAGCCCGCGCGGCGCAGTGCCCTTCATGGGCCGCGTGGTGATGCGACCCGACTCGAGACGGAAGAAGAGCTCAGGTGACAGCGAGAGAATGCGCCAGCGTCCGATGTCGAGCCATGCGGCATAGGGCGGTCGCTGTTCAGCCACCAGGCGCCGATGACGCGCATGGAGCGTCGAGGCGTCGAGCCGGGACCGCAGCGCGAAGGTGTAGTTCGCCTGATAGCTGTCGCCGTCCTCGATCGCGCGACGCACGCGTGCGATGGCATCGCGGTACTGGGCAGGCGAGATTCCGGTGGACCATGCCGGGTCCGCGTCGGCGGCGTGATCCGCGGCGGCGGCAGACGCTGGCGGCCCGGTGGGTTCTTCCCTTGTCGGCGCGGCGAAGACCCCGAACCAGACGAGCGGCATGTCGCCCGCCGCCCTGGTCGTCAACGCATCGTCGAAGGCCCCGGCCGCTTCATACGCCACGAAACCGGCGACGAAGTATCCGGCCGCACAGGCGGCTTCCGCCTCGGCCATCGCCGAACGGACCTGGTCGACCCGCCACGCCTCGATCACGCGATCCGGCTGGTCGAAGACCATCGGGGCCGGCTGGCCGGCGGCGTCGACGAAATCGAGACGCACCATGGGGGTGGCCGACATGCGTATGCATTGTGTGCCGCGTGCCGTGGCCGGACCGGTTGTGACAAAGTCTTGGTGTCATGCCGTTCGATCCC
>JBIQJY010000018.1:0-56010 GCA_044507065.1 Acidobacteriota bacterium | reverse complement strand
TCTCGCCGCGTTCGATCAGCGAAATCATCGACCGGCTGACGCCGCTGGCCGAGGCCAGTGCCTCGAGCGACAGCTTCCTGGCGCCACGCAGGTCCCGGACCCGTTGCGCGATGCGCTGGTTGAGGTGCGGCGGCCCAGACACCATAGTGGACGCATCTTCCATTATTCTGGAGGCGGTGTCAATCGCGCTCGATTCGCAGCGCCCCTGTCCGCCATTCGGAAGGCCGCGCGACGGGCCCGTGCCGCCGCGATGTGGAAAGAACCGCGTACGGGATCGTGAGTCGGTCGACACGTCGGTCGCCGATCGACCGCGCATACTCGCCTCGCGACGCTGGTCGATGGCCGACACTCCCGGCCCGGGAATTGCACCGCGCCAATCCGGTCGTGATCTACTTTCGCTGCGGACAATGTGGCGGCGCCATCCGCGCCGATGATGCGAGCGCCGGCCGCAGCGTCGCCTGCGCGCACTGCGGACAGCACGCCGTGTGTCCGAACGAGACGACGGGCACGTCGCGTATTGGTGCTTCTCGACTGCACGCACCCGTGCCGCAGGCCACCGACCGTACCGCCGTGGCGACCGCATCGGCCTCTCGCGTCTCGATCGCGCGCGTTGCCGGGGGCGTGCTGATACTCGGGGCGCTCGGGTGGGCGGCCGGGAACGTGATGCTCCGCGAGCCGCGTCCGGCTGTGCCGCCCGCGACGCTCGCGCCGGTGTCTGAGGCCGACCTTCGGCAGGCGGACATCCTGAAAGCCGCCATCGACTACGCGCCCGACCCGGCACTCGTCCGCGTCTTCGACGACATCAACGCGCGCCACTTCGCGGGGCGATTGCCCCCCATGCCGGTGGTCTGGGAGCCGCGCCTGGCGGAAGTGGGGTCGCTCGAACGCGACAGCTTCACGCTCGAGGGGATGTTCGGGCACATCGGCAACCGCACCGTCATTCTGCTGAACCCGACCATTGCACCCGACGCCGACGCGCTGCGGCGGGCGCTGTCGCACGAGATGGTGCACGCCTGGCTGCATACGATCGGCGACACGTCGACCGCGCACGGCCCCGCCTTCCAGATGGTGCTGGCGAGGCTGGCAGACGAAGGCGCGTTTGCCGGGATCGTCGCCAGTCCCGAGGAACGCACAGTCCTGCGTGAGTGGATCGATCGGGAGTCGGCACGGCTCGAGGCCGAGACGGAGCGCGCGCGGTCGGAAGACGAGGCGTTGGCGATCGAGGCCCGCGAGATCGAACGGTCGCTGGCCGAGTTGAACGCGCGCCAGCACCGCGGTGCACCGGTGCCGGCCGATGCGGTGGCCGCCTGGACGCTTCGCCGCGACGGCTACAACCGACGCGTGGCCGAACTGCGCGCCCGGGCCGAGCAGGCCCAGGCCGATGCCGCCGCGTTCAATGAACTGGTCGCCCGCTACAACCTGATGCTGTCGTATCCGGACGGCCTCGACGGCGACAGCCTGGCCGCGGGCCGGTGACCGCGCCCTCGCCGCTTCACAGATAGCGCTGCAGGAAGCCGAGCGCCTCGCGCCGGCCTTCCGGCGTTTCCTGATGGCCGACATCATAGCGGCGGATCTGCCACCGATCGGCATGCCCCAGTTCGCCGTAGACACGCTGCAGGTTCGCGTCGATCACGTCGAGCCCCTCGACCGGCGTCAGTTTGTCCTGCAGGCCGGCCAGCGCCAGGTGCGGACGCGGCGCGATGAGCGCATTGATCTCGGAGGCCGTGAAGTGCTTCAGCAGGCCCGGCACGTAGTAGTAGATGCCGTGTCCCGAAAGTCCCTTCTTCTCGATGAGCGTGTGATAGTCGGTGAGACAGCAGATATCGACGGTCACGCCGATGCGCGTGTCGAGCGCACCGAGCCACTGCGCCATCGAACTGCCCATCGACATCCCGATCGTCCCGAGCCGTGCGGCATCGACGTCGGGCCGCCCCACGAGCCAGTCGACGGCCTTCAGGCTGTCGAACACCATCATTCCCCAGAGCACCTGGCCGTGCCACAACATGGCCTTGAACGTATCGAGCTCGCTCGTGTGGCTGCGTTCACCGAAGATCCAGTGGTCGATCGACAGCGCGACGTAGCCCAGGTCGGTCAGCGCCTTCGCGTACGGGACAGGCTGGAGATACTCGCGCCCCTCGATGAATTCGGTCCGGCCGATCTTGTAGCCGCCGCCGTGCGAGTGGTTGAAGACCACGGCGGGCCGGCGCCCTGCGTCCTCACGCGGCCGCGCAAGATACGCCGGCGCGATTTCGAGGCCGTTCAGATCGAGGTCCCACGTCTCGAGCACGTAGCCGTCGCGCACGACCTCGTCGCGCTTGCGGCCCGATACCGGACGGTCGCGCCCGGGCAGATCGCCGAGCAGCGCGTACAACTCGTCTCGCCGCGACGCGGAGGTCGCCGGTTCCGGCGAGGGGGAGTTGCGTTGACCACTCATGGCAACAGCGGAAAGCGACCAGGCTCCGGCCAGACCCAGCAGGTCCCGTCGACCGAACGTGTGCGCCATCTTCGACCTCCGATTGAGCGACGAGGGTAACAGAACCCGGGGCGAACCGCTGTATTCTCAGCGCATGCTGACGAAAATCCTCGACGCCTCGCAGGATGCCCTGCTCGCCGAAGAGCGGCAGGCGCTCGCCCGCCTGCAGATGGCGCTCGTGAAGTTCGAGGCCCCCGGCGACCAACAGGCCGCCCTCGCGCGCTCGATCGAACAGCTCGACGAGCTCTTCCTCCTCGTCATCGTCGGCGAGTTCAACGCCGGCAAGAGCGCGTTCATCAACGCGCTGGTGGGCACCATGGTGGCGCAGGAAGGCGTCACGCCGACCACGGCGCAGATCAACGTCCTCCAGTACGGCGAGACGCACGACCGCAGCGTCACCAGTCAGGGGCTGCACGTCGTCACGGCCCCCGCGCCGATTCTCCGCGACATCCGGATCGTCGATACGCCGGGCACCAACGCCATCATCCGCGAGCACGAAGCGATCACGGCCGGGTTCGTCCCCCGATCCGACCTGGTCCTGTTCGTGACCTCCGCCGACCGCCCGTTCACCGAGACCGAACGCCAGTTCCTCGAGCAGATCCGCGGCTGGGGCAAGAAGGTGGTGCTCGTCATCAACAAGATCGACATCCTCGGCGGCACGGGCGAGGTGGAGCAGGTCAGGACGTTCGTGGCCGACAGCGCCCGGGCGCTGCTCGGCTTCAGCCCGGAAATCTTCCCTGTCAGTGCGCGGCTCGCGCTGCGGGCCAAGCAGGGTGAACCCGCACTGTGGACGGCCAGCGGATTCGACGCCCTGGAGCAGTTCATTGCCGCCACGCTCGATGCCCCGGGACGAGTGCAGCTGAAGCTGCTCAATCCGATTGGCGTGGGTTCGGCGATCGCCGAGCGGCATGGCGCCATCGTAGGCGACAGGCTGACGCTGCTGGCCGACGACTTCACGACGCTCGACGAAGTCGAGCGCCAGCTCGGCATCTACCGGGAGGACCTGCTGCGCGACTTCGACCTGCGCATGGCCGACATCGACCGCATCCTGGTCGACATGGAGATCCGCGGCCGGGACTATTTCGACGAGACGATCCGCATCGGCCGTGTGATGGACCTGCTCAACCGCAGCCGCATCCAGCAGGGCTTCGAACAGCAGGTGGTGGCCGACGCCCCGGCGCAGATCGAACGCCGCGTCGGCGAACTCGTCGACTGGCTGGTGGCGGCCGACCTGCGGCAGTGGCAGTCGGTCACACAGCACCTTGCCGATCGCCGCCGGCAGTACCGCGACCGGATCGTCGGGGAGGACAGCGGCCAGTTCCACTACGACCGGACGCGGATGATCGACGCGGTGACCCGCGAATCGCAGCGCGTCGTGGATTCGTACGACAGGAAGCAGGAGGCGCAGCAGATTGCCGACAACGCCCGCAACGCGGTGGCGGCCGCTGCGGCGGCCGGCGCGACGGCCGTCGGCCTCGGCACCATCGTCACGATCGCCGCGACGACGGCCGCCGCCGACGTGACGGGCATCCTGCTCGCGTCGGTGGCCGCCACGGTCGGCTTCTTCATCCTGCCGGCGCGGCGGCGCAGGGCCAAGGAACAGATGCGGACCAAGATTGCCGACGTCCGGGCGCGGCTGTCGGACGCACTGCGCAGCCAGTTCTCGACCGAGATCGAGCGCAGCGTCGACCGGATCCACGAAAGTATCGCGCCCTACAGCCGGTTCATCCGCGCCGAGGCCGACAAGCTGCGCGCCATCGAAACCGAGTTGTCCGACATCCGCACGACGCTGGCAACCCTGCGGACGCGTCTCGAGCAGTCGACTGACAAGGCGTGACCTTCACGCGTCGCGCGCAGGCCGGCGGCCGGCCGCGCGGCGCCTCGCCTCCCACAGGTTCCCGACGAGGACACCCGACAGCAGGTAGTGGGCCGCGCCGATCGTCTCGAAGATCGCGAAGCTCGCAACCGCCACCAGCAGACCGCAGACCACCTGGTCGCGGTACTTGATCGGCGATGTCGGCGGGTCGGTGAGGATGAAGAACGCGAAGAACAACGCGGCGTTGATGTCCGGCGGACGGAAGATCTCCGCCACCACGCCCGGTTCGCCCGCATACGCCACGCCCGTGAACAACAGGAAGTAGCTGCCGAGGAACGCGAGGACGAGCGGCAGCTTGTTCACACGATCCGCGATGAACAGCCCGCTCGCCAGCAGCACCGCCAGCCCGATGAGGCCGGCGTCAGCCAGTGCGCCCCACCAGTCCTGGCCCGTGCCGAGCAGATAGAACGTCGCGACGATGCCGAGGGCCGCCGGGTTGAAGACATTGGCCGTGCGACCGCGAAAGGCGTGCTTGCCCAGCACGGCGGCAACCGACGTCGCCGCGGCGACATACCAGGGCTCGAACGGGCTGAGGACCATCGCGACGAAGAGGCCGGTGAGGATGGCGCCGTCCGGAAGCGTCCACCACCGGCCCCGGGCGCGCAGGATTGGTGCATCGACCAGGGCCGCGGCCAGTGCCGAAGCGGCGAGCGACGGCATGATGCGCGCGAATCCGACGGACCCGCCGGCGACGCCGGCGAGCGCGACAAGCACAACCGTCATCAGCCCCTTCGGCGTGCGGACCCAGCGGCGCAGCGTCGCGAACGTCAAGCGCCGCTCAGACCACGACGACGTCGTCACGCCGGCATCCTCCGGTGACCAACCGCGTCAGATCTGCGGCAAACAGCACGCCGCACGCCCCGTGCTCATCGAGCAGACGCCGTCCACGTGCCGGCCCGAGCACGAACGTCGTCGTCGCCAGTGCGTCGGCCAGCATGGCCGAAGGCGCGACAACTGTCGCGCTGACGAGCGCGTCAGGCAGGCTGCCGTCGCGCGGATCGATGATGTGACGTGCCGCGGGTGACGCCTCGCTGCGGCGTTCGTAATTGCCCGACGTGCAGACGGCGGCGTTCGACACCCGCACGGTCCCGATCAGGCCGTCGCCGCCCGGATGGCGGATCCCCGCCGACCACGCCGCACCGTCCGGGTTCAGGCCGGCGAGGTAGAGGTCGCCGCCCGCATCGATGGCGAAGTGCTCGAAGTCCTCGAGCTCCCTGGCTGCCAGGTCGATGGCCATGCCCTTGGCGACAGCGCCCAGGTCGAGAACCATCGGTCGCTGCAGCGTAATCGTCCGTCGGTCCGCGTCCACCCGCACATCCCGGAACGTCACGTCGTCTGGCACGTCGACAGAGGTCGAGTGGGGCTGCCCGGTACGATGGTGACGGTTGAACCCGGCACGCTCGAGCCGCGCGCCTACTGTCGGGTCGAACGCACCGCCGCTGGCGTCGGCCACGGCAATGGCAAAACGAATCACCTCGAACAATGTGGGACTGACGGGTACGGGCAGGCCCGGTCGTCCGGCGAGCTGCATCAGTTCACTCGTCGGATCGAATCGCGAGCAGAGGCGTTCGAGCTCATGGAACCAGCCGAACGCGCGCGTCACCGCCTCGGCGACCTCCGCGTCGGGATGGCCCAGCGCCCCGTGTGGTGGCACGTCGATCGTGACAACCGTGCCCATTGCGGCCTCGGTGCGTCTCGCGACAGTCACGGAAGCGATGCTTTGCCCAGCGCCTGCACGACGGCGTAGTAAAAGGCGTTGGTGCTCTGTGTCGCGCCGGAAACGTAGTCGGTCTCCGGACTCTGGCGCGCCACGACCTGCGCGGGCAGCGCATCGATCCACGTACAGGGCCAGCGGGTCAGGCACTCCGCAATGCTCGCGGACGTGATGCGGCCGCCGGCAATCACCACCTGCGCGGCGATATCGCCGTGACGGCTCGTGCCCCAACCGATGAACGTGCCGTCCTTGTAGCGTGGCGCAGCGGGCGCGGGGGGCACGGCTGGCGGATCCGTGGCGGCAATCGACGCGGCCTCGGTTGCCGCCGTGGCAGGTACGACCGCCGCGGGTGCCGACGCTCCTGATGACGTCTTCGACACGCCCGCCGCGTCAGCGACAGGGGCGCCGGCGACCGGGGCTGCCTGAACTGTCGAGGGGGATCCCGCGCGCGCGGCCTCTGCCAGGGATTCGGCCGCCAGATCTTTCGCAGGTTCCTGACGAGCGGGTGCCGGCTGCGATGGCGCTGGAGGTGTCGGTACGACGACCGCGACAGGCGCATGTGCCGTAACCGGTTGAGCCTCCGGTGACCTGTCCACAGACGCCGGTTCGGCTGTCGTTTCCGGGGCGGGCGTTTCGACTGCCGGAGGCGGGGCGTGCGACGTGCCGAACAGGATGGGCGCGGGTGCCGGCAGTACGGGACGCCGCTGGTCCATCTCCGCCTCGAGTCGTTCGGCAGCGGCCTGCGTGCGCAGATACCCGGCCGAGTAGACCGCGAGCACGGCGGCTGAACTCAGGGCCACGAGGCTGCTCGACATCCTGCGGGACGTGCTCGCGCGCGTATTCGAATCCGACTTCCTGTCGTTGCTCACGATAGCTTGCCTGCCCCGCGACGAAGAGCCACGCACACTTTACGACAGGCAACCCTCCTGTGTGTCAACGACCCGACCGCCCTGGGCATCGCGCAACGCCGCTGACCGGCCTTCGCCGGCCAGTGTAGAGTGGCGATCGCGTCGTGAAACCTATCGCTGCCCTGCCGCCGGAGATCGAGGAGTATCGGGACACCGCCTGGCGCCGCGAAGGGATCGGACAGGTGGATTCACCGCTCGACGCCGAGCGGTTCATCGAACGCGTGGGGTTTGCCTCGTGCCTCACCGACTCCCGACGCCCTGGCCCGTCGCTCTATGTGGCGGTGTGCGGCCGCCGCGACGCGGTGATGCCCCCCAACGTGCAGAAGGACCCGGAAGCCTCACGAACCTGGCACCTGAAGGACGAGATGCTGGGGCGCGGCAAGGTGTACTACGCCAAACTCGCGCGTGGTCGCGCCATGTTCCTGGCCCCGCGGATGATTCCCTTCTTTCGCGCGGTCTGGGGTGTGAGTCGCGCAGAGGAAGCCGCGCGCCTCGACCCGGATGCGCGCGCACTCCTGCGCGTCCTGCGCCGGGAATGGGAAATCGGCACGGCGGATCTGCGCGCCGAATCCGGCGTGAGGGAACGTGCCGCCTTTACCCGTGCCCTCGATCAGCTGCAGGCGGCCATGCTCGTGATCCCGAGCGCGGTCTACTACGAACCCACCTTCACGTATGTCTATGCCCTGGCCGTCGGCCGGTTTCCTGCCGAGCTTCGCCGGCGCGTGTCGCGCGCGACGGCGCTGCGCGAGATCGCGCGGTGCTTTCTCGACGGGGCCGGCATGACCGTGCGCGGCGAACTCGCACGCGTCACGGGCCTGTCACGCGCCGACGCGGGTCTCGGCAACCGGGCCCTGGTGGCCGAAGGCTACGCGGCAATGACAGCACCCGGGGTGTATCGGCGAATCCGGTTATAGTGACCTGCCATACATCACCGGGGGGACACGATGCAGGTCGGCTCGATCGCGCAGGTAACCCAGCTCGCCCGCGAACTTCGTCATGCGCTCCGTCGCCTTGTCGCGGCGCCGGCCTTCACGGTGTTCTCGATTGCCACGCTCGCCCTGGCCATCGGCATCACCACCGCGGTCTACACGCTCGTCTACCACCTGATGGGCCAGAACTACGGCGTGCCGGATCACGCAGAGGTCGCCGGCTTCTACCGTGGTGGCTATGTCACCGCCGTGCCAATCGCCGACTTTCGCGACATCCAGGACCAGCAATCGAGCTTCAGCGACCTGGCGGCCTGGGCGTCGATCCGGACGAGCCTCGGGATGGAGACATCGGTCCTCGCCGGGGGCGAAATGGTCACCGGCGACTACTTCCGCACGCTGCGAATCGCGGCGCGACGCGGACGCATCTTCACCGAGGCCGACGATCGCGCCGGGGCGCCTCCGGTCGCCATGGTGGGCGCGTGGGCGGCTGACCGCTGGCTCGGAGGGCAGGAGGACGTCGTCGGCCGCGTGGTGCGCATTGGCGGACGGCCATTCACCATCGTTGGCGTCGTCGACGACGCGTTCCGCGGCATGGCGGGACATGGCGGCCCGCTCACGACCACGTTCTGGGTGCCGGTGTCAGCCTCGGCTGGACTGATCAGCAGTGTCGCACCATCGGCCGCCGAGGTGACGCCCCGGGACCGGCTGCGGCTCAACGTTCGCGTTGTCGCGCGGCTGCGTGACGGTCAGTCGATCGCGGGTGCATCTGCGGACATCGCCGCGATCGGAACCCGACTCGATGCCGCATTTCCGTGGCCGCCGGGACCGGGCCAGACGGCCGCGCGCCGCGACTGGTCTGTCGGCCAGGCCATGCCGGGTCGAGGAGCCAGTAACAGCACCGCCGCCGCGATCATCGTCGGTCTTCCCCTCCTCGTCTTCCTCATCGCCTGCACGAATCTGGCGAACCTGGCGCTGTCGCGCAGCATTGCGCGACGCAACACGCTCGCCGTGCGACACGCGCTCGGTGCCAGCCGCGCGCGTCTCGTCCGCGAGGAGATGGGCGAAGCCGTTGTCATTGCCTTCGTCGGCGGCGTGGCGGGGCTCGGCATCGCCCGATGGCTGCTGACGGTAACGATGAACTTCATCCAGGCAGGGACGACGATACCGGTGTCGGAGATGCTGCCGGACTTCACGCTGTCGCCGGCCATCCTCGGCATGACCTTCGGCGTCACGACACTGGCGCTCGTCGTCGGCGGCCTGCTGCCGTCGCTGTCGCTGACCGGCGGCAACCTTCGCGAGGCCATGGCCTCCGGCAACGACACGGCTCTGCCGCGCTGGCGCGGACGCGGCAATCTGATCGCACTGCAGGTGGGTGTGTCGGTGGGATTGTTGCTCGTGGCGATCTCGGCCGCGCGGTCCTTTCCCGATCGGTTGTTGTGGCCCGGTCCCGGACTCGAAGGACTGGCCGTCGCCAGCATTCCGTTCGAACGGCAGCAATACGACGAAGCGCGAGCGATCGACACGCTCGAACGCATCACGGCGGATGCGCGACGCGTGCCCGGCGTGGAAGCCGTGGCCGTCATCGCCGGCCTGTCGGCGCGCGACGCGGCACTCACGACAAACCGTTTCACGTCCGTGACGACGCCGGATCGACCGTTTTCCGACGCTCAACACGGGATCGGCACGACAACGATCGCCGGAACCCCGGAGATGTTCGACGTGCTGGCGCTGCAGCCGAGCGCGGGTCGGACGTTCGGGGCGGAGGCCACGCGCGGCGGCGAACCGGTGGCGGTCGTCAACGAAGCACTCGCCCTGGAGGTTTTCGGCACCGCGGCGGCCACCGGTCGGGTGCTCATCGTACGGACCAGCACGTTCCAGCGCCCGGGTGCCGACGTGGCCACGCGCGTCATCGGCGTCGTGCCGAACCGCCGGGCGGACCGTGCCGGCGGAGATGTAGCCGAGCTGTATCTGCCGTACGCCCAGAGGTTCGATCCGAACGTCGCCGTGCTCGCCAGAGGCGGCGACGGCGTTCCGCCCGTGGCGCCACTGCGCGAGGCAATCCGCCGGGTCGATCCGGCGCTCGCCACGGCCTTCATCGGCGACGGTGCGCTCGTTGGCGCGACGGAAGCCACCATGCTGCGGGGCGCCGTGACGATCATGAACTCGCTCGCAGCCTTTGCGCTGCTGCTGGCCATGGCCGGCCTCTACGGCGTGCTCTCGCACGTCGTGTCGCTGCGGAGCCGCGAACTCGCGGTACGCGTGGCGCTCGGCGCTTCCGCCCGACGCATTGGCACGATGGTGCTGCGCGATGGACTTCGACCGGTTGCCGAGGGACTGGCGCTCGCGCTGGTGATTGCCGTGATCGTCCGGCAGACCCTGCGGTTTACCGTGGCTGATGACCTTTCGGCCATCGACCCAATCGCCTTCGGCATCGTCACGGTGCTGGCGGGGGGATGTGGCCTGCTCGCGTGTCTGCTGCCCTCGCGACGCGCATCGCGTCTCGATCCCAACGCCATCCTGAAGGACGGCTGACACGCGGCAACTATCGCAGTGCTGTCGCGACCGTCACGAGCGTGCCGAGGACGAACAGCGCAATCAGCATGTTCACCCCGCGCGATTGCGCGGTCCGCACCATGACGAGCCAGAACATGAGGGCGGAGGCGGCGCCGAGGAGAATGGCCTGCGCCTCGAGGCGCACGAACCGCGGCCAGTAAATGACGCCGGCGGCCGGGATGGGCACGCCGAGATCGAATGCCCAGGTCACCGCGTCGATGCCGCCCTGACGCACGTAGAGGCCGACCGCGCCGCTCAGCCCCAGCAGCGGCAGCGGAAGGGCGCCGGCCAGCGCGCCGAGCCCCGTCATCCACGCCAGTGTCGCCCGGCCCCGTTCGAGCACGAACGCCAGCGCCGGCAGGCCGAACACGAGCGTGGATACGACTACGCCGCCAAGCGCCCACGGCCACAGGCTGGCCATTGCCGCACCGCCGCCGAGGCGCACGGCAACGGCGCTTCCCGCCACGATGCCGATGAGGACGGCAACGTCGGCGGCGGTCGGCGGTTGCGTCGGTCTGGTCATACGTCTTTAGACACCGACGGGCGGCTTCCCGGGATCACTCACCACGCGTGGTAGTACTCGCCGCGGCGCCCGACGTCGACCGGGATGCCGAACAGGTCGGTCAGCACCCGCGAGGTCAGCACGGCTGCCTTCGGTCCGTCCTGGATCACGCGCCCCTTGCGAATCAGGATGACGCGCTCGATCTCCGGGATGATGTCCGAAAGGTGATGGGTGACGAGCACGACGCTCATGCCCGACTGCGCGATCGTGCGTACGGCGTCGCGCAGTTCGTAGGTGGCGCGCAGGTCGAGGCTGTTGGTGGGCTCATCGAGGACGAGCGATGACGGGTCGTGCACGAGCGCGCGTGCGATGACGACGCGCCGCACCTCGCCGGACGACATCTCGGTCAGGCGCCTGTCAGCCAGGTGCGCCACGTCGAGCCGCGCCAGCAGGTCGTCGGCCTTCGCGATCATCTGCGGCGTCACGTCGTGGTGCGCCCACACGCCGATGCTCGAGAAGAACCCCGAGATCACCGTGTCGCGCGCGGTGACGCGCCGCGGCAGTTCCGCGAAATCGCTCGACATGCCCCGCGTGCACTCGTCGACCAGGTCGTTGGTGACCACGCCGAGCATGCCGCGCAGTTCCCGCACGTCCCAGCTGTCGCGCCCGAGGATGCGCAGGTGCGAGGCGCCGCGTCCGGCCGCCGGGTAACACTCGCGCGTGAACGTCTTGATGAGTGTGGACTTCCCGCAACCGTTCGGCCCGAGAATCGCGACGTGTTCGCCGACAGCCACCCGCAGCGAAACGCCATCGAGCGCCAGCGTGTCGCCCCGATAGACCGAGACGTTGTGGTAGTCGAGCAGCGGGGCGCTCACCGCGCCGGCCTCGCCCGTCACTTCGCCAGCACGCGCAGGCTGGCGAGTTGCACGCAGACAGCCACGACTTCCATCGCCAGTTCCACCTGATCGGCCGGGGGCAGCGATGGGGCCATCCGCAGGTTCCTGTCGCGCGGATCCTTCAGCAGCGGATAGGTGGCGCCGGCGCCCGTCAGCTTCACGCCGGCCGACCCGGCCAGTCGCACGACCTCGCCCGCACAGCCGTCGAGCGTGTCGAGGCTGACGAAGTAGCCGCCGCGCGGCTTCGTCCACGTCGCAATGTCCTTGCCGCCCAGTTCGCGCTCGAACACACGATCGACGGCCTCGAATTTCGGCCGCAGCAGTGCAGCGTGCTTCGCCATGTGCGCGCGCACGCCGGCGAGGTTGCTGAAAAAGCGCACGTGCCGGAGCTGGTTCACCTTGTCGGGCCCGATCGTCTGGATGCCGATGTGGCGCTTGGCATCGGCCACGTTGGCGGAGCTCGCCGCCATGGCCGCCACGCCCGCGCCCGCCAGCGAGATCTTCGACGTCGACGCGAACACGAGCGGACGATTCGGATACCCGGCCTCCGCGGCCACGCGCAGGATGTTCAGCAGTGGATCGGGCTCGTCGAACAGGTCGTGGACCACATAGGCGTTGTCCCAGAACAGCCGGAAGTCCGGCGCGGCCGTCTTCATCGATGCCAGCGCCTTGACGACCTCGTCGCTGTAGGTGATGCCGGTCGGATTGCTGTACTTCGGGACGCACCACATCCCCTTGATCGATGCGTCGGCGGCCACGAGCTTCTGCACCTGCTCGACATCGGGCCCCTGTTCGTTCATGTCGATGACGACCATCTCGATGCCGTGGTGCTCGCACACCGCGAAGTGCCTGTCGTAGCCGGGGCTGGGACACAGGAACTTCGTCTTGCCGCGGCCCCACGGGGTCGGGCTGTCAGGCACGCCGTGCAGGAGCGCGCGCACGACCGTGTCGTGCATCATCTGCAGGCTGGCGTTCCCGCCAACGACGATGCTGGCCGGCGTGGTCTCCAGCATCTCGGCGAAGAGGGCCTTCATCTCGGGGAGCCCATCGGCTCCGCCGTAGTTGCGGGTATCGGTGCCGTCGGCCGCGGTGAAATCCGACCGGCCGGGCAGGTCGAGCATGCCGTTGGCCAGGTCGAGCTGCTCGGACGACGGCTTGCCGCGCGTCATGTCGAGCGAGAGGCCGCGCGCCTTGAAGGCGTCGTAGCGGGCCTGCAGCGCGTCAGCCATGGCTGTGCGTTCGGAGGGGGACATGCGGCTGAATGCGGTACTCATCTCAGCCGTCTAGTCTACAAGAGGGGTGACCCGGCGGCGTCGATGCCCGACGCGGTTTGGACGCCTTGACAATAGCCCATCGGTTATATAACCATTTGGTTATGCAGTCGCTCGACACGGCCTTCTTCGCGCTCTCCGATCCCACCCGGCGCGCCATTCTCGCCCGCCTCGCCGCCGGCGAGGCCACCGTGATGGAGTTGGCCGAGCCCTTCGACATGACCCAGCCGGCTATATCGCGCCACCTGCGGGTGCTCCAGGACGCCGGCCTCGTGTCGAGGCGTGTCGAAGGCACGAGGCGGCCGTGCCGCCTGGAAGCGGGCGCCCTCGACGAAGTCGACGCCTGGCTCGACATGCTGCGCAAGGCCCTCACGCACAACTACGACCGACTCGATCGCGTCCTCGGCCAGATGCAGTCGGCCGTACCGGCAACGACGAGGGCGAAGAAGAAGAAGCAGACAGCTACGAAAAAAGACAGGAGCGGTGCGAAATGAATCGAATGACACTCACCACCGAAGGCGACCGGCACGTTCTCGTCACTCGCCGGTTTGCGGCGTCACCCGAGATGGTCTACCGCGCGCACACCGAGCCGGAACTGATCAAGCAGTGGATGCTCGGGCCTGAAGGCTGGACGATGCCCGTGTGCATCAACGAGGCGCGGCCAGGCGGACAGATCCGCTACGAATGGACCGACGGGAATGGCAACGGCTTCTATCTGACCGGCGAGAACGTCGAGCTGGTGCCGTTCAGCAGGATCAGGCACGTCGAGCGAATGCACCTGCCGGACCCCACGCCCGACAATCACGTCGAGACGCGCTTCGAAGCCGATGGTGATGGCACCATCATGACCATGCGCATGACGCTGCCCGACAGCGAGACGCGGACCGCAATGCTCGCCACCGGCATGGAGCACGGGATGGAAGCCAGCTACGTGCGCCTCGAGGCTGTTGCACAGCAGACACCGTCACGCCCGTAGGGCGGAGGTGTCTGCGGCTGCCAGGCACGTCCGTCCGGCGCTGCCTCTGCAGATCGGCCTGCTGGGGCAGCGTCAGGCGGTCGCGTCCTGCCGCAGCAGCCGATGATTGACGACGATCAGCGCGGTGAATGTCGCGAGCCCCACCGCCTGGTGCGACAGCGCGAGCACGGCCGGCACGTGCAGCCAGATGACGGCCACGCCCAGCACGACCTGCACCGCCACAAAGCCCGCAACCATGTGAATCGCGCGTCGCGCGCCGGCGGACACCGCGGCTGCCCGCCCCGCCACCAGCAGCCACGCGGTCCCGCCAAGGACGATGAACGCCAGCCACCGATGGATCCAGTGCACGGTCGGCGCGTGGCCGATGACGGCCCCCCACGATCCGAACAGGCCGTCGGGCACCCACGCCCCTCCCATCAGCGGCCAGGTCGATGACACGTGTCCGGCCTTGAGGCCGGCCACCAGTCCGCCGTACGCGATCTGCAGAACGACCACGCCGAGCAGCACCAGTGCGAGTCGGGATGCGGCTGTCGAGCCGACGCGCCTGACCGCCGGACCGAGGCTTGCGTCGCGGTTCATCCCCATCCACAACGCCACGGCCAGCAGCAGCAGCGCCATCAACAGGTGGATCGTCAGGCGATAGTGGCTCACGGCCGGCGTGTCGAGCAGCCCGCTCCGGACCATCAGCCAGCCGAGCAGGCCCTGCACGCCGAAGAGCAGCGCGATGCCGATGAAGGGCCCCGACTGCGCGCGCGACACGGTGCCGCGCCACAGGAAGACCGCGAGCGGCAGCACGACCGCCAGGCCGGCCAGCCGCGCAATGAGCCTGTGCGCCCACTCGATGTAGAAGATGCGCCGGTACCCGTCCATCGTCATGTCGAAGTTGACGAGGCGGAACTCGGGCGACTGCTGGTACTTGGCGAACTCCACCTTCCAGGCGTCCTGACCAATGGGGGGCAGGACGCCGGCGACGGGATTCCATTCGACAATCGACAGCCCCGCGCGGCTCAGCCGGACGAAGCCGCCGAAGACGATCAGGCAGAAGGTGACCGTGGCGACGAAGTACAACCACCGCGTCACGTGCGTGCGGGATCCCGGCGGGACGGAGGCGCTCACAGGGCTTTCACCGCCGCGACGATCGCGTCGGCGCCACCGGGCAGGACGTAGCTGATGCGCCCGTCCCGGCCAATGACGTAGACGAGCGATGGATGCGACACGTCGCCTGTCTTCTCGTTGCGCACGCGCGGAATACGCCACGCGTTCAGCACGCGCTCGACGACCATTGGCTCGCCCGAGAGCACATGCGCATCGCCGGTCAGCTCCCAGTGGGCCGCCATCGCCGACAGCCGGCTGGGTGTGTCGCGCCACGGGTCGAGCGTGACGACGAGGATGGCCGGCTCGTTGCCGAGGCGCGCCGCGGCGGCCTTCACATCCGCGACGACAAGCGGGCAGACGGTGTCGCAGTGAGCGAAGGCGAACGTCACGAGCACCGGACGCCCGGCAAATGCGTCGAGCGTCACCGACTGGCCGCGCTGATCGACGAGCGTCATCGCCGGCGGTGCGTCGTTGACGCGCGTCAGTCCCGCGGCACGGTCTCGATCGGCATCGGCCGCGAAGAACTCCGCTCCGGCGCCCGAGACGCGCACAACGACACCCCCGAGCCCGGCAACGATGGCCGCCGCCGCGGCGCCGGCCGCCAGTTGCCCGGGCACGCGGCTCAGCACGCGGGCGAGGCCCGCCCGGAGGTCCTCGAACCACACCACGGCAAGCAGCGCCACCATGCCGGTCGGCTGACCGATGAGCAGGATCCAGCCGCCGGCGTTGGGCAGGCCGTCACGCGTCGCGCCGAAGCACACTTCCCGCGTCCGCACGATCCAGTCCGACGCACCATCGATCGGCCACAGGGCCAGCGCCCACCACGACGCGGTAACGAGCGCGATGAGCACCAGCGCGGCTACGGCCGCGTTGCCACGGGCACCGGGCGTCATCCGATCCTCCAGAGGAACGACAGCACCTTCCAGTTGACGTAGAAGTAGACGACGAAGGCCACGAGGAATACGAAGACCAGCACGATGGTGCCGGGAGCCGGCCCCATCAGGCCGCTCGTCGGACCGTGCAGTTCGGCGTTGCGGGCATCGACGTCCGGCGCGTGCACCGGCGGATGGGTCAACCCCTGCGGCACGCCCGCCATGGCCACGCCGTGCGTGATGGGTCCGAGCTTCTCGCCAAAGAACACCGACTTCACCGCAATGGCGACGAAGATGAACGCCCCGGTTGCCGCGGCGAGGCCGCCGAGCGCCACGACCGCAAGAATGGCGTCGACGATGGGGTTGAACTGCACGTCGAACGGCGCGCCGCTGAAGCTGATGTCCCAGTGGCGCCGCGGCACGCCGAAGCTGCCTGCAAATGTCATCGACAGCGTGAAGACGAGCATTCCGCCGGCAAACAGGTAGGGCTGCAGCTTCGCCAGCCGCCAGAACGCCACCTTCTTCTGGAACACCAGCGGAATCAGGTAGTAGGTGGCGCCCATGAACGCCATGGCGGTGCCGCTCACGACTGTCGCATGGAAGTGGCCCGGCACGCGCAGGGTGTTGTGGACGATGATGTTGATCTGCTCGGTCCCGATTGTCACGCCGGTGATGCCGCCGACGAAGCCGAACACCACGACCGAGAAGATGAGCGAACTGAAGCCCGGGTCGCCCCACGGTGCGCGCCGCAGCCAGTCGAACATGCCCTGCGTGTAGCCGCGCAGCCGCATCCCGAGTTCCATGCCGGCCGGCACGGTGAAGCCGTGGATCATCGACGCCAGCACGGCCATGTACATGAAGTAGCTGGTATTGACGATCTTCCAGGCCGGTCCCATGCCCGGGTCGACGAGCAGGTGGTGCGCCGAGGCCATCGAGATGAACAGGATGTAGAGAACGAAGGCCGATCGGCTGATCTTCTCGTTGAGCACGACGGCGCCCATCGTCAGCGCGCCGAGCATGTACCAGATCGCCACCATGGCCGCGACGTTGATCTGCTGCGACGAGTGCCCGAGGCCCCACCAGACCATCCGGTACACCTGCGGATCCACCTCCATCAGCCCGAGCGACCACAGGTACGTGGGGATGTAGATGGCCGCGCCGTGCAGGAGCGTGATGACCGCGATGATGGCGGCTGTCACCGCGCCGTAGACCACGAGCGGCAGCGACCCCTCGTACCGGCGCTCCCGTTTCGCCACCACGAGGTTGGCGAAGAAGACGATGACGGTGATGAGCGCGCCCACCGCGAAGAGGATGACGCCGAGGTAGAACATCGGATCGGCGCGCAGGGGGACGTAGGACGTGAACAACACGTCGGCGCGTCCCGCCCACATCATCCACTCGACCATCAACGCGCCGCCGAGCATCAGGACGTAGCCGGCCCATGTGGTCCGCACCGCCGTCTGCCTCGCGTTGAGGAGCGCCGTACTCGCGAAGATGAGCACGGCCATCTCGAAGAAGATGATGAAGAAGATCAGCATGCTCATGCCGTGCACGCCGAGGATCCGGTAGAACCAGTCGGCGGGCAGCAGGTGGACGGCCTGCCAGCGGGTCAGCACGAGCATGACCGCGGCAATCGCGCCCACGAGCAGCGCCACGACCGAACTGACGGCGTGCACCTTCGTGAGCGCCTGGGCCTGCAGGTGGATGCGGCGGCCCGTCGCCGGGCACGTGCGGAAGACGGGTTCCGCAAGGCTCATCGCGCACCTCCCGCCGACGCGGTCGCCGGCGCGGGATCGACAATGACCCGCCCCACCATCAGGTGATGACCGATGCCGCAGAACTCGTTGCAGATGATGCGGAAGTCGCCCGAGGCGTTCGGCGTGACGCGGAGTCCGTAGTCGTAGCCGGGCACGACCTGGAAGTTCACGTTGATGGGATAGAGCGAGAATCCGTGATTGACGTCGATCGACGACAGGTGCAGCGTGTACTCCACGCCCTCCTGCAGTTTCAGGATCGGCATCCACTGGAACGAAAACGCCGCGAGGTACACGTCGGCCCCCGGCGGCGGCGCGACGATGGGAATGCCCCGGTCGTCGCCTACCTGGTACTGCGTGATGAATTCCTGGACACGCTCCATGTAGGCCGCCGGCGTCGTGCGCCCGCGGATGCCCGATGGATTCTGCCCGCCCTTCCAGTGCCAGAGCGGCATCATGGCGAACAGCACCATGCACCAGACGAACGCAATCGAGATCCAGATCTTCTCGGACTTGTGGGCCGGCTTCCACCAGGTGCCCCTGGGTGACTCCAGCCCTGTGTGTGTCTCGGTCAGCATGAGGACCTCACGGCAGGGGGGCTGGCGGCAGGGACATGATTTCCCAGAGCCCCCAACCGGTGTAGAGCGCAAAGACGATGAACAGGCCGGCAGCGAGCAGCAGGAAGACGTTGTCGAAGAGACGCTGGCCGATGGGGACCGGCTCGTCTCGGGCGGGAGTGTCGACGGGGTTGGCCATGGGCCGCACGTTATCGCCGCGCCGGAACCCACGGTATGACGCACGTCATATGGCGCGGCACGCGCCGTTCATAGGATGACGGTGAGTCCACCGCACGATGCTGTCGTCCATCGAACGTTCTGCACAGGCCCTGCTCTCGCGCGTCGATGCCTTCTGCAACCGCATCTACGGCTGGCGCCTCAATCCCCTGTACCAGAGCGGCACGATCGTCGTGTCGCTGTACCTCACGCTCCTCGCGACGGGCGTCTGGCTGCTGCTCTTCTATCGGGTGGGATCGCCGTGGGCCTCGGTCGACCGCATCACAGCGGACCCCTGGCTGGGCAACTGGGTACGCGGCCTGCACCGGTACGCGACGGATGCGGCAGTCGTATTCACCGCCATTCACGCGTTCCGCATGTTCGCGCAGGCGCGATCCTGGGGGGCACGCGCGCTTGCCTGGGTGAGCGGCGGGCTGCTCGTCGCGCTGATGCTGCTCTGTGCCTGGTCGGGCTACGTGATGGTGTGGGACACGTTCGGCGAACGACTCGCACGCGAGGGCGCACGGATGGCCGACTCGCTGCCCATCCTGTCCGAACCGGTCGGCCGCGCGTTCACCGGTGAGCGACCGGTCCCGAGCGTGTTCTTCTTCATCACGCTCTTCGCGCACATCGGCATTCCGCTCGGCATGGGCGTCGTCTTCTGGCTGCACGTCAAGCGACTGCAGCGCCCCCTGATGCTGCCGCCCCGCCCGATGCTGTGGTCGATCATCGGCGTACTGGCGGCCGTGGCCATCGCCAGGCCCCTGGTCATGGCGCCGGAGGCCAATCCGTTCGTCCGGCCCGCTGACATCCCGTTCGATCTGTTCGTGGCGTTCTGGGTCCCGATGACCGCGTCGCTCGGGGGCGGCCAGGTCCTGGCGCTGCTGCTGACCGGCTTCGCGGTGCTGCTCGTCGTCCCGGCCCTCACGGCACGCCGTGGCACGGCCGCCCCGCCACCGTCGGTCGTCGACGAGGATGTCTGCACCGGGTGCACGCAGTGCTCGATCGATTGTCCGTACGGGGCCATCGAGATGATCGCGCGCACCGACGATCGCCCCACGCTCGTGGCGCACGTCACGCCGGAGTTGTGCGTGAGCTGCGGCATCTGCGCCGGTTCGTGCGCGCCGATGGGTGTCGGACCACCCGGCCGATCGGGACGCGATCAGCTCACCGACGCGCTCCGCTATCTGGAAGCCGCCTCCGACGTACGCGACGCGATTGTCGTCATCGGATGCGATCACGGTATCGGCCGGCACGCCGCGGCGATCGAAGCCGAAGGCGCCGTCTGCCGCTCGGTGACCTGCTCTGGCAATCTGCACACCTCCGTCATCGAACGGTTCATCCGCGCTGGCGCCCGCGGCGTCCTGGTGCTGGCCTGCCCGCCGCGCGACTGCTGGACGCGCGAGGGGCCCCGCTGGCTGCACGAGCGGGTGTACAACGACCGCGAGGCCGAACTGCAGGCGCGCGTGCCACGGACGCGTATCCGCATCGCCCACGCCGGCGCCGGTGAATGGCACGTTGCCCGGAACGAACTGCGGATGTTTGCGGCCCACCTCGCCGCACTCATGCCGCCGCTGCCCCTGCCCGAGCCGGCCGCGGAACCGGTCTGCGACGCGCCGGTCGACGTGGACGAGGTGCTGCGATGAGCCTGTGGCGCGTCGCAGTCGGGCTCACCCTGGCCGCGGTTGCCGCCATGGCGCTGTCGTGGCTGTCGAACCTCCCGATTGCGGCAAGCACCTCGGACGAGGCCGTGCTCCGCCTCGCGTGGCGCGCGCGCCCGGAACGTATCGAACACTGCGTGGAGCAGAGCGCCGAGGCGCTCGCGGCGCTGCCGCCCCACATGCGGCAGGCGACCGTGTGCGAAGGCATCAATGCGTCCTACCGGCTGCAGGTGCGCCGCAACGGGGCGCTCGTACTCGATGAAGTCGTCCAGCCGGGCGGATTGCGGCGCGACAGGCCGCTCTACGTGTTTCGGGAGATCGCGACGCCGACCGGTGAGGCCGTCGTCCGTGTCAGCTTCCTGCGTGTGGAGGCGGTCGACGCCGGCAGCGATGACGAGGAGACGCGCGGGCTGCTGCGCGAAGCGGTCCCGGCGTCACTCGACTGGGAAGCGCGCCTGCCGTTCGGGCCGCGCCAGGTGCATGTCGTCAGCTACGACCCGGAACATCGTCGGTTGTTCGAAGTAAAGCGGGATCAGGCGGATGACTGATCACACGCTCGCCGCGCGCTCCTCGATGACGCGCTGGTTGACGAGCAGGAAGCCGGCTCGCTCGGTGACGATGACGTCCTCCTTTCCCCATCGGCTCATGATGCGAATGCACGTTTCAATCGTCGTGCCCGTCATGTCGGCCAGCTCCTGGCGCGACAGCGGCAGCGGCACGAATACGCCCCGGTCCCTTGGCTGCCCGAACTGCCCGCCGAGCTTCAGGAACAGCCGCGCGAATCGCGCCTCGACGTCGGCCCCCGTCAGATCGGTGATGCGATCGGTGAGCTCGATGAGCCGCAGCGTGAGGCCCGACAGGACGCCGCGCACGAGCATCGGGGACTGTTCGAGCAGCGTGAAGAACGCCCGGCGTGGGATCACGAGGCAGGTCGTGGGCTCGATGGCCTCCGCCGAAGCCGGAAACGGCCGGCTTTCGTACACCGCCACCGCGCCGAGCGGATCGCCGACGCCGAATACCTGAAGGATGAGATCCTTGCCGTTGGCGAGGCGCTTGTAGACCTTCACGCGCCCCTCGACGATCGTGATGAAGGCGTGCGCGTCCTCGCCTTCCCGGAACACCTCGTCACCCCGCTCGAAACGCTGCAGGCGGCTGGCCAGCGCGACGCGCGCCTGGTCTTCCGGCCGCACGCGGCGGAACAGGGGTAGCCGGGCCAGCACGTCGGGGGTCGGCACAGGCATCGGGGCCACCATCATACCGGCGCTCCCGGCCCCCAGGCGCCGGCCCGACGACTAGGCCGCGCGGGCCGTATCCTTTTCCACCTGCCCGTCACGAATGTGGATGGCACGGTGCGCGTGCGCTGCCACGTCGGGCTCGTGGGTGACCAGCACAATCGTGTTGCCGGCCTCGTGCAGGCGCTCGAAGAGCGCCATGATCTCGACGCCGGTGCGCGAGTCGAGGTTGCCGGTCGGCTCGTCGGCGAGCAGGATGGAGGGGTTGTTGACCAGGGCGCGCGCGATCGCCACGCGCTGGCGCTGCCCGCCCGACATCTGGTTCGGGCGGTGCAGCTTGCGATCGCCCAGCTCAACCTTGTCGAGCGCTTCGTTCGCCCGGGCCGAGCGGTCCTTGCTTGCCACGCCCGCATAGATGAGCGGAAGTTCCACGTTGTGCAGCGCAGTGGCGCGCGGCAGCAGGTTGAACGTCTGGAACACGAACCCGATTTCCTCGTTCCGGATGCGCGCCAGCTCGTCGTCGTTCATCGTGCCGACCTGCTTGTTGTTGAGCAGGTAGCTGCCCTTCGAGGGTGTATCGAGGCAGCCGATCAGGTTCATCAGGGTGGACTTGCCCGAGCCGGACGGGCCCATGATGGCCACATATTCGCCGCGCTCGATCTGGATCGATACGCCGCGCAGCGCATGCACCTCTTCGGTGCCCATCACGTAGGTCTTCCACAGGTCGACGGTCTCAATGAGCGGCATGGGGTCCTCTGGGTTCTCTACGCAACCGCGACTTCTGACGTTCCGCGGGCGCCGGGAGTCTGGCCGCCCGGGCGGCCGAGGCCGTCCTATCCTTCGATGGTCTCGTACTCGTCCTTCAGCCGCGCCACCACGGCCGGATCGGCCAGTGTGGTCGTGTCGCCCAACGCCTTGCCGTCGGCAATGTCACGCAGCAGGCGCCGCATGATCTTGCCCGATCGGGTCTTCGGCAGGTCCGCGGCAAACAGGATCTGATCGGGCCGGGCAATCGGACCAATCTTCTTCACGACGTGCTCCTTGAGCTCGTCGATCAGGGCGGCGCCGGGCGCGTTGCCTTCCTTCAGCGTGACGAAGGCCGCCACGGCCTGTCCCTTGATCTCGTGCACACGGCCCACAACGGCGGCCTCGGCCACCTTGGGATGGTCCACGAGCGCGCTCTCGACCTCCATGGTGCCGATCCGGTGCCCCGCCACGTTCAGCACGTCGTCGACGCGGCCGAGGAACCAGTAATTCCCCTCTTCGTCGACGCGCGCGCCGTCGCCCGTGAAATAGGCTCCGTCCTTCCACTTGCTGAAGTACTGGGAGACGAACCGCTCGGGATCCCCGTAGATGCCACGCAGGATGCCGGGCCAGGGCCGTGTCAGTGCCAGGAGTCCACCTCCCTTTGACACCGCTTCTCCGCTGGCGGTTCGGATCTCGGGTGTGATGCCGGGAAAGGGCATGGTGGCCGAGCCCGGACGTGTCGTCGTGATGCCGGGCAGCGGCGAAATGAGGATGTGGCCGGTCTCGGTCTGCCACCACGTGTCGACAACCGGGCATCGACCGCGGCCGATGTGCTCGTGGTACCACATCCACGCTTCGGGGTTGATGGGCTCGCCGACCGACCCGAGCAGGCGGAGCGACCCGAGGTCGCGGCGCGCGGGCCACTCGGTACCCCAGCGCATGAACGCACGGATGGCCGTGGGAGCGGTGTAGAGAATGGTGACGCCGTGATCCTCGATGATGCGCCAGAACCGATCGCGTTCGGGCCAGTCGGGCGCACCTTCGTACATGAGTACCGTCGCGCCATTCGAGAGCGGACCGTACACGACGTAGCTGTGACCGGTCACCCACCCCACGTCGGCCGTGCACCAGTACACGTCGTCGTCACGGATGTCGAAGACCCAGCGCGTGGTTGCGTAGCAGCCGACGAGATAACCGCCCGTCGTGTGCACGATGCCTTTCGGCTTCCCTGTCGTCCCCGACGTGTAGAGGACGTACAGCATGTCTTCGGCATCCATCGGCTCAGGCGCGCACGCCACGGGCGCATCCTGCATGAGCCGGTGATACCAGTGGTCGCGGCCCTCGGTGATGTGGACGGGAAGCGACTCGCCCTGCCGGCGCTGCACGACGACCACGTCCCTGATGGTCGGCGTATCGCGCAGGGCCTCGTCGGCCATCTGCTTGAGCTGCACGATCTGGCCGCGCCGGAATCCTCCGTCGGCCGTGATGAGCACCACGGCGCCGCAGTCATTGATGCGATCCCGCAACGCTTCGGCGCTGAACCCGCCGAACACGACGTTGTGCACGGCCCCGATGCGCGTGCACGCCAGCATGGCGATGGCCGCCTCGGGAATGACCGGGAGGTAGATCGCCACGCGATCGCCCTTCTTGACGCCAAGCGTGCGGAGGACGTTGGCGAAGCGGCAGACGTCGCGATGGAGGTCGAAGTAGGTCAGCGTGCGGCGGTCCCCCGGCTCGCCTTCCCAGACGATGGCAGCCTTGTTGCGGTGCCCGGCGCGGATGTGGCGATCGAGACAGTTGACGCTGACGTTGAGCTTTCCGCCCACGAACCAGCGGGCGTGTGGCGGCTGCCAGTCGAGCACCTGCGTCCAGGGCTCCATCCACTCGAGTGAGTCGGCAAAACCCGACCAGAAGGCCTCAGGATCGGCGGCGGCGCGGGTGTAGATCCCCGGGTCGTTCGCGCGCGCGCCGGCCCGCCACTCGGGTGACGGCGGGAACACGCGCCCTTCGGTCAGCAGGGCGTTGATTTCTGGTTGGTTCGACTCTGACATTCGAGCGCCTCGAAAGTGCCGGGCGCGGCGCCGGTCGCCTCAGACCTGCGCCGGCGGCGGTGGTGTCGGTGGTGCCGGCTTGCGGAAGATGAGCGTGCCCAGCAGTCCGCCAAGCATGCTGACGATCGCGTAGATGGGAATGGTGAAGAGCGACAGGAGCAGGAACATGCCCGACCCTTCACTCAACCGGATGATCATGTCGCGCGTCTCGGCCGGCATCTGGGGATACTGCTCGGCCATCTCGCGGAACTGGGCGGCCATCCCGGCGCCCGTCATCGAGAAGAAGACGGCGGTGAGGGCGAGAGAAATCAGCGCCCCGACGAGCCCGGCCAGCAGGCCCGACAGCGCGGCGTCGGCCGGGGCAATCGCCGTGGTGCGCCCCTGCTGCTGGAGATAGACAGTGAGCACACCGCCCACAATCACCCAGAGACAACAGCAATTGGCGATGTTGACCACCGGCAGCGACGAAAGGACGCCGATGAAAAGGCCGCCGAGCAGCGCTGCCTGAAGCCTGGTCACGGGGGGAGACTATATCATTCGGGATCATGGCGCTGTTTCGGAAGGGTCCATCCCCGTTCATGACCGCCCTGGCGATGATCGGGGCGAAGCCAGGCGACCGCGCACTCGTCGCGGGCCGACCCGATGCCCGGCTCGTGGCCGAGGTCGCGCGCAGCACCGGGCTGAACGGCCAGACGCTGCTGGCCGCACCGGCGTCCCTGCGCAAGGCCTACGAAGCCGCTGCGGCCGAGGCCGGGGTGCTCATCGAAATGCTGGACCTGCCGGCCGACGCCACAGACCTGCCGGGGGCCGACGGCACGCACGATCTCGCCGTCCTCCACTTCGACCTGCACGAAATTGTCGGGACGACGCGACAGCAACTGGCTCGAAGCGCACTGACCGCCGTGCGGCCCGGAGGGCGGGTCATCCTCATCGAGGGGCGCCGGCGCTCGGGCCTGCTGTCAAAGCGCGCCCCCACCGTGCCGGCCGACGCGGTGCTGGCGCTGCTGGGAGACGCCGGCGGCGTGGCCCCGCGTGTCATCGGCACCGAGGACGACGTGACGTACTTCGAGACGCGGCGCGCACGGAGCTGACCGAGGCCAGTAGCCTCGCAGCCTCGTCGCCTCGCAGCCTCGTAGCCTCGCAGCCCCCCTCCTCTGCTAGCATTCCGCGTGCTCGTCTGGTCGGTCAGCCTTGGCCTATCCATCGCCGGAAGTCTCGTGGGCGTCCTTGTCGCCTCGACGCTCCTGTTCTTCAACAAGGACGCCCGGACGCGCCTGGTGCCGTGGCTGGTGTCCTATGCGGTCGGCACGCTGCTCGGCGCGTCGCTGCTCGTGCTCGTGCCCGAGGCGCTCGATTCGCTGCCGCCGCCAGCGGCCTTCGGCACGATGCTGGCGGGAATCATCACCTTCTTCATCCTCGAGAAGGCCGTGCTCTGGCGACACTGCCACGGCGATGAGGAATGCCACGTCCATCCCTCGACAGTCCCGCTCGTCATCGTCGGCGACGCAGTGCACACGTTCGTCGACGGGATTGTCATTGCGGCAGCCACGATGACCTCGATCCCGCTGGGCGTCACGACGGCGCTGGCCGTCGTGGCCCATGAGGTGCCGCAGGAAGCGGGCGACTTCGCGATTCTGCTTGCCGCGGGCCAGCCGCGGCGGCGCGCGCTGCTGCTCAACCTGAGCTCAGCCGTCGGCGGCGTGGCCGGCGCGGCGCTGATGCTGCTGTTCGGGGCCACGACGCCGCAGATCGTCCCGTTCGTGCTGGCATTCGCGGCCGGCAATTTCCTCTACGTGGCCATGGCCGATCTGATCCCCAGCCTGCACCGGGGACACCTGGACTCGAACGCCGTGCGTCAGGTGATCCTCATCAGCCTGGGCATCCTCACAATCGCGGCCCTCTGAAGTGGGACGCCAGGTGAGCGGGCGTCGCCCCGCGATGACACGGTAGATCAGGGGCAATGTGCGAGAATTGGCGGACCGACGGATGGAGTTGGTACTGCACTTGCTCCATCCGGGGGTGCAACGCCTGCTGGCAGGGCCAACTGTGATGAGAACGCTCGCTCTTCTCGGCTCGATCGTCGTCGGCCTCCTGGCGGCTCCGACGGCCGTCGAGGCGCAGCTGACCGATCAGGCGCTCGGCGAGCGGGTGGCCGATTCGGTCCGGACCTACGCGAAGTTCAGCATCTTCGACGACGTGGACATCCATGTCGACAATCGCCATGTCACGCTGCGGGGACGGGTCACGATCCCGCTCAAGCGCAAGGAAATCGAGGACCGCGTCAGACGCATCGACGGGATCCGGGAACTGACCAACGACATCGGGGTCCTGCCGGTCTCGCAGACCGACGACCGGCTGCGCCGCGTGGTGGCCAACGCCATCTACAACCACCCGAACTTCTGGCGGTACGCCGAGCGCCCCAACCCGTCCATCCACATCATCATCGAGCACCAGCGCGTCACCCTCACCGGCGTCGTCGACAACCAGGGGGACCGGATCCTGGCGCAGTCGCTCGCGCAGGTCGGCGGCGTGTTGAGCGTCGAGAATCGGCTGCGCGTCGGCATGCGGTGAGCATGGCGTGCGTCTGCGGCGCGTTCCCCCGAAACCCGTCCGTGCCGGACGGCGTAACTGAAGAACAGCCGGACGCCGCCAACCGCGCGGGCCGGCGGCTCGTCTGACTCGTACTTCGAGGGCCTGTCCATGTCGCATTCGGTGGCTCGCACGGCTGTTGCCGTTGTCGTCGTTTCGCTGGCTGTCGGCGCTGTCTACGCCCAGGGCGGACGCGGGGCGGCGCCCGGCCAGATCGGCATGCCCGGAGGGCGGGGCGGCGTGGTGTCACCGCGCGACGCCGCCGACCAGTCGACCGTCGGCACCGCGATGATTGCCGGCACGGTGACGCTCGAGGGGGCCGGAACGCCCGTGCGCCGCGCGCGCGTGAACCTGTCGGCAAATGAACTGCGCGGCGGCCGGTCCGCGCTCACCGACGACCAGGGTCGCTTCAGCTTTGCCGCCCTGCCGGCCGGCCGCTACACCATCAACGTCTCGAAGGCCGGGTTCGTCAATATCGCCTATGGCGCGAAGCGCCCGGGGCGACAGGGTACGCCGGTCCAGCTCGCCGAAGGCCAGCGGCTCGATCGGTTGAGCATCAGCATGCCGCGCGGCAGCGTGCTGACCGGCGTCGTGGTCGACGAACACGGCGAGCCGGCGGCCGGCGTGCCCGTCCGCGCCCTGCGCTCCATGATGCAGACCGGCGAACGCACATGGCAGGTGGCCAACCAGGACACGACCGACGATCGGGGTGTCTACCGCATCTACCAGCTGCAGCCAGGCGACTACATGGTGAGCGCCGCACCGCGCAACGCGGGGCCCGGCGGCGACATGCGCGAATTCCTGGCGAGCGAGCTGTCGAACCTCACCGCGCTGGCGGGAGGCGCGCCGGTGTCCATCGGCATCAGCGTCGAGGGTGGCGATCCGGCGATGGCGGGTCGTATCACCATCCTCCAGGAACAACTCGCGAGACTCGAGCAGCAGGGCGCCACGGCATATGCGCCCGTCTACTACCCCGGCACCACCACACCCGGCGGTGCACAGGCCATCACCCTCGGCGCCGGCGAAGAACGCAGCGGGATCGATTTCCGCCTGCTGCTGGTGCCCACAACGGAAGTGCGCGGGATTGTGACGAGCGCGACAGGCGCGCTGCCGCCCGGCGCCCAGGTGATGCTGCGGGCCGTTGACGACAACGGCGTGCAGATTGGCGGGGCGGGCACGAGCATGGCCCGTGTCGACGGACAGGGGCGGTTCGAATTCGAACGCGTCACGCCAGGCGCCTATGCACTCCTGGCCCGCGCCAACCCGGACTTTGCCGCCGCGCAGGCCGCCGGCCGCGGGGGCAGGGGCCGTGGCGGGTTCAACAATCCGCAGGCGCAGTCGCTGTGGGCGCAGGCGGAACTGGTCGTCACCGGGCAGCCGCTGCCCGACATCGTGCTGACGCTGCAGGAGGGGATGACCGTATCGGGCCGCGTGGAGTTCGAGGGAACGGGCCGCGGCACGTTCGATCCATCGACGCTCCGCGTCGCGCTCACGAGTCGCGGGACGCAGGCGTTCCAGATGGGCGGCCTGCCGATGGGATCGGTCGACGAGTCCGGGCGCTTCACCATCACCGGCGTGGCACCGGGACGTTACGCGCTCACGACGGTCTCGGGCGGCGGGCGCGGCGGCGGGCGCACGGGCGGGCCGGCGCCGATCGGGCAGCACACGCCGAAGTCGGCCCTGGTCAACGGCACGGATCTGTTCGACTTCCCCGTCGAGATCGGACCGAACCTGAACATCTCGAACGTGGTCATCACCTACACCGACCGACAGCAACAGCTGTCGGGGACGATCCAGGACACGTCGGGGGGGCCGACGTCGGACTTCACCATCATCGTGTTCCCGTCGGACTCGCGGTACTGGCTGCCTCAGGCACGGCGCATCAGCGCGACGCGGCCGGGCACCGACGGGCGCTTCACGTTCCCCAACCTGCCGGCCGGCGACTACCTGCTGACGGCCGTCACCGACGTTGAGCCAGGCGAATGGTACGACCCGGCATTTCTCGAACAGCTCGGCTCGGCGTCGATTCCCTTCACACTCGGCGAAGGCGAACAGAAAGTGCAGAACATCAGGCTCGCGGGCGGGTAGATCCCCCGTGCGGCAAGGCACCACGCCGACGGGCCCGGCCGACGACCACCCACACCGTCGAGAGCAGCAGCAGCACGGCGGCCGCGAACGCCCCGACAAACAGCAGCAGTGCGTGGTTGAGGATCGACTGCGAGTCCATCCGCACTTCCATGCGGAGCGGCTGCCCCTTGCGCCTGTCGGCAAGCCACTGTTCCCACGTCAGGATGTTGCCGCGATCGGGAGACCCCGGCGCGCCATCTTCGAGCTGGCGCACGTTGTGGAACAGGATGCGGCTCGGCAGGTGCAGCTTGAAGCCGACAATCTCGCCGCCGTCCCAGTTCACCGCACCGGGGTTGCCCTCGGCCGGCGGCCCGACGGTCTGCGTGAAGTGGATCTCGTCGCGGTCGCCTGTCGTCACGAACCGGAGGTCGAACGACGACCATGAGACCGGCCCGCACGTCGCGAACCGCCGCACGTCGTCCTGCTCGAGCACGATCTGCACGAAGCGGCGCCCGAACCGGGTCCAGGGTCGGTTGACCGTGACCTCACCGCAGCCCGCGTCGCTGAAGGCCGCACGGACCTTGTCGCGGTCGACGGGCACGGACGGCGAAGCATCGAGTGGCAGGTTGCGCAGCGCGACGAGCGCCGCAATCGACGAATCGATCACCAGTTCCGCCGACCCGTCGACGTCGAGGTACAGCTGCTCGGAGTATTCGTACTGGCGGGCGAGGGGGTTGCGGCAGCCGGCGAGCAGCCCGACGGCCAGCAGCAGGGCGCCCGGCACGAACCACGACGAGACGCGCATCCCGCGAATGATATCCCGATAGAATCTCTCCGTGCCCCGCCTGTTCCTGATCGACGGCAGTTCGCAGATGTACCGCGCGTATCACGCCATTCGCGGCCTGACAGCCCCCGATGGGCGCTCCACCAACGCGGTCTTCGGGTTCTCGACCATGCTGCGCAAGCTGCTGGCCGACCACCAGCCGGAGTTCATCGCCGCGTCGTTCGACCTGGCCGGGCCGACGTTCCGCGACGACCTGGCCGCAGACTACAAGGCCAATCGCACGCCGATGCCGAGCGACCTGGCCGAACAGGTGCCGCTCGTTCACGAGGCCTGCGAAGCCCTGGGCGTTCCCATCCTCACCTACGACCGGTTCGAGGCCGACGACGTGATTGGCACGCTGGCAGCCCAGGCGGCCGAGGCCGGCTACGACGTCGCGATCGTGACCGGCGACAAGGACTTCTTCCAGCTGGTCGGCCCGGGCATCCGTGTCTACAACCCGCGCGACGAGGGCACCTGGTACGACGAGGCAGGCGTGGTCACGAAGTTCGGCGTGCGGCCCGACCAGGTCGTCGACGTACTCGCGCTGATGGGCGACAGCGTCGACAACATCAAGGGTGTGCCCGGCATCGGCGAGAAGGGCGCGCGCGAACTGATCACGACGCACGGCACGCTCGAGGCGCTGCTCGAAGCCGCCCCATCGCTGCAGCAGAAGCGGTATCGCGAGGCACTCGCCACGCATGCGGCCTCGGCGCGCGCCAGCCGCGAACTGGCGCGCATCCGCACGGACGTACCCGTCGTGTTCGAGGCCGATCACCTGCGCTACCGCGGCCCATCGCGCGAGCGCTGTTTCGCACTGTTCACGTCGCTCGGCTTCCGATCGCTCGTGCAGGAGTTCGCCCCGCGCGCCGAACACACGACGCGCGACGCGGCGGTCATCGCCTCGATCGAAGAACTCGAGGCACTCGCCACCGAGCTCGCGGCCGCCGGCCGCATCGGGCTTGCCGTGCTCGACTCGGGCGAATCGGCGATGCGAAGCCAGATCGTGGGTGTGGCCGTATCGACGACGATCGGCCGCGCGCGCTACGTACCGGTGGGACATACGGGCCTCAGCGACCAGCCCAACCTGCCGCTGCGCGGCATGCTCGATCGACTCGGTCCGGCACTGTCCAATCCCGCCATTGCAAAGGTTGGCCACGACCTGAAGGCGGCCGTCGTCATGCTCGCGCGGCAGGGTATCGCCCTCGAGGGCATCACGATCGACACGATGCTCGCCAGCTACCTGCTCGATGCGACGAGCGGCAGCCACACGCTCGAGGCGCTGGCCATCGAGCGCGTCGGGTATCGCGCGACGACCGGCGAAGAAGTGCAGGGCAAGGGCGTCAAGGCGGTGGCGCTCGACAAGGTGCCACCGGCCGCCGTGCTCACGCTGGCCGCCGACCGCGCCGAATTGCCGCTGCGCCTTGCCGACCCGCTCTCGGCCGCGCTCGCCGAACACGCCCTGGCCCCGGTCTACGAGGACATCGAGCGGCCCCTGCTGCCGATCCTGGCCGACATCGAACAGCACGGTGTGAAGATCGATACGGCGGCGCTCGCCGTGCTGGGGACGACCATGCAGGCCGACCTCGATCGGCTGAGCGCGCGCATCTTCGAACTGGCCTCGCGCGAGTTCAACATCAACTCGCCCAAGCAGCTGTCCGAGGTGCTGTTCGATCAGCTCAACCTGCAGGCAACCAGGAAGACGGGCAAGACGCGCGCAGTCTCGACGGCGCGTGAGGTGCTCGAGGAACTCGCCCTCGTCCACGAGCTGCCGGGCCTCGTGCTGAAGTGGCGCGAAATCCAGAAGCTCAAGGGCACCTACGTCGATGCCCTGCCCACGCTGGTCCACCCGGCGACCGGCCGCGTCCACACGACGTTCAACCAGGCGGTGGCGGCCACCGGACGCTTGAGCAGCAGCGACCCGAACCTGCAGAACATCCCGATCCGCACGCCGCTCGGCCGCGAAATCCGCGCCGCGTTCATCGCCGAGCCGGGCTGCGTGCTGATTTCGGCCGACTATTCACAGATCGAGCTGCGCGTCCTGGCGCACCTCTCGGGTGATGCGGCGCTGGTCCAGGCATTCCGCGAGGGCCTCGACATCCACGACCAGACGGCCATGCGCGTCTTTGGCGGGCCCGACGGGCCGCTCAAGCTCGACCCGCACGAGCTCCGGCGCCGCGCGAAGATCATCAACTACGCGCTGCTGTACGGGAAGACCGCCTTCACGCTCGCGCGCGACATCGGCGTGCCGCAGCAGGCGGCCCAGGACTTCATCGACGCCTACTTCGCCGGTTTCCCCGGCGTGCGCGCCTACATCGACCGCACGCTCGAGGAAGCCCGCACCACCGGCGTCGTGCGCACCCTCACCGGCCGGCGGCGGCTCGTACCCGAGCTGACCAGCCGCAACGGCCAGGTCCGCGCCGCCGCCGAACGCGAGACGGTCAACATGCCGATTCAGGGCACGGCGGCCGACGTGCTCAAGAAGGCCATGATCGCGGTCTCAGAGGCGCTTGCGCGGCAACGCGCCGGGCGGACGGATGGGGCCCGGATGATCCTCACCGTCCACGACGAACTGCTCTTCGAGGCTCCCCGGGAGGAAGCCGACGCCGTGGCCGAGCTGGTCCGTGAGACGATGGAACAGGCGTTTCCGCTCGACGTCCCGCTGACGGTCGACGTCGGCGTCGGGGCGAACTGGAAGGAAGCCAAGCCCTGAGCCGGGTACTTTGTACTTCGCCTGCCTTAATTTCTATAATCACAGCACGTGCCGGTTCCCATCATCGTCCCCCGCGCAGATCACACGATTTCCCGCCGAAATGTAGACCCGGATGCCCTGAAAGTGCTCTACCGGCTCCACGAGCACAACTACACGGCGTACCTGGTGGGTGGAAGCGTACGGGACCTGCTCCTGGGCCGACGGCCCAAGGATTTCGACATCGGCACGGACGCGCACCCCTACCAGATCAAGAAACTGTTCCGGAACTGCTGGATCATCGGCCGCCGCTTCCGGCTGGCGCACGTGAAGTTCGGGCCGAAGACCATCGAGGTGGCGACGTTCCGGCGGGTCGTGCCCGAGTCCGAGGCGGCAACAGAGTCGCAGGAGGAACCCGTCGTCGTGGCCAGCGCGCCGGAGCCGTCAAAGGACGTGCCCTCCGCGCTCCACCGCGACAACACCTTCGGCACGCCGGCCGAGGACGCGTTCCGTCGCGATTTCACGATCAACGGGCTGTTCTACGACATCGCCACGCACTCGGTCATCGACTACGTCGGAGGCCTGGCGGATCTCGAGAAGCGCGTCGTGCGCTCGATTGGCGACCCACGCGTCCGGTTCGTCGAGGATCCGGTCCGCATGATCCGCGCGGTGGTGATGGCCAGCCGCCTCGGCTTCGAGATGGATCCGCTGGTCGTCGAGGCGATCGCGGAGCATCGCGCCCTGATTGCGACGGCCTCGCCGGCCCGGCTGCTCGAGGAGTACTACAAGATCCTGCGATCGGGCTATGCGGAAGCGACCTTCCGCGGCCTGGCCCGCGCCCGGCTGCTCGAGCTCATCACGCCGGAACTGAAGTCTCCGCCCGACGCGATGTGGGACTGGCTCGAGCGGCTCGACGCCTATCGCCAGCGATTCGAATCCGCTCCGCCGGAGTTGACCAACGCCATCCTCGCTTCGGCCCTGCTGATTCCCACGGGCGCCTTCTCGACAGACGCGGCCGTGGTCGCGCCGACAGCCGAGTCCGAGCCTCGCGCGGGTCGGCGTGGACGACGGCCGAAGCCGGCGCCCGGCGACCGCCTCGACTTCGGCATGCTGCCCGTCGCGCGGCGCGACATCGAAACGCTGCGGCAGATCATGCAGATCCTGCCGAAGCTGTCCGATCCGCTGCTGCCCGAGCGCATGGCCCGCGCCGTCGTGCGCCGTCCGGCGTTTCCCGACGCGTTGGTATGGATGGAGATCTACGGCGAATCGCCGGAGATCGTCGCCGAATGGAAGAACGCCCGTGAGACGGCGGGCGAAAACGAGGACGGCGAGGCGCCGCCCCCCGGAGTCGATCAGGATCCGCGTCGGCGCCGCCGCCGGCGACGCCGACGACGGCCCGCTCCATAGGAACCGGCCTCAGCCGTTCTTCTTCTCGAACTCCCGCATGAACTCGACGAGCGCGGTCACGCCCGCCTCGGGGAACGCGTTGTAGATCGACGCGCGCAGACCGCCCACGGACCGATGGCCCTTGAGGCCGTCGAAACCGGCCGCTGTGGCTTCCTTCACGAACTGCTTCTCCAGGTCCTCGGTCGGCAGCCGGAAGGTGATGTTCATGGCCGAGCGGCTGTCCGCGTCGGCGTGCGGCCGCCAGTACTCGGTCCGGTCGAGCTCGTCGTAGAGCGCCTTCGCCTTCCGGTCGTTGACCTTCGCAATCCCCTCGAGCCCGCCATTGGCCAACAGCCACTTGATGACGAGGCCAAGCGTGTAGATGCCGAACACGGGCGGCGTGTTGTACAGCGAGCCGTTCTCCGCCATCAGCTTGTAGTTCAGCATGCTCGGCAGCGCATCAGCCGACCGCTCGAGCAGGTCTTCACGGATGATGACGAGCGTCACGCCCGACGGGCCGAGGTTCTTCTGCGCACCGGCGTAGACCACGCCGTACTTCGAGATGTCGATGGGCCGGGAAAAGATGTTCGACGATGCGTCCGACACGAGCGGCGCGCCACCGGTCTCGGGCACGTACTTGAACTCGGTCCCGGCAATCGTGTTGTTCGCCGTCATGTGCACGTAGGCGGCGCCGGAGGTCAGCGTGAGCTCGCTCTGCTGCGGGATGCGCTTGAAACCGCCCGCCTCGGTCGTCGCCGCCACGGCCGTCGCGCCCACCTTCTTCGCTTCCTTCAGGGCCTTCTTCGACCACGAACCGGTGACGATGTAGTCGGCCGTTGTGCCGGCGCCCAGCAGGTTCATCGGCACGGCCGAGAACTGCAGGCTCGCGCCGCCCTGCAGGAACAGGACCTTGTAGTTGGCGGGGATGCCGGCGAGCGTGCGGATGTTCGCCTCGGCGGCCTGGATGATCGCATCGAACGGCTTCGACCGGTGACTGATCTCCATCACCGACATACCAACACCCGGCAGGGCGATCAGGTCACGCTGGGCTTCTTCGAGGACTTCGACCGGCAGCACCGCCGGCCCGGCGGAAAAGTTATGGATGCGATGAACAGGCATATGTGGGGACTCTCGACGATGTATCGGAGCGCCCCGAGTGGGCACTCCGTGTTGGGGTATCGATCATATAGGAATCCGGCGTCAGATCAGATGGACCAGCAGCCCATCGCGCAGCTTCGGCTCGAACCACGTGGACTTGGGCGGCATGATGCCGCCGGCGTCGGCAATGGCCATGAGGTCGGCGATGCCCACCGGATGGAGCGAAAACGCCACGGCGGCCCGTCCGGACGAGACCAGCTGCTCGAGTTCACCGGTGCCGCGGATGCCCCCCACGAAGTCGATGCGTTTGTCGGTCCGCGGGTCGCCGACCCGCAGCACCGGCTCGAGAATCCGGCGCTGCAGCACGTCGACGTCGAGTGAGTCGGCGCGTGATGCCCCCGGGGCCGGCTGGGGAAGCTCGATGGTGTACCACCGGCCGTCGACGAACATCGAGACCAGGCCCGCGCGCCCGGGCGTCGGGCCCCCTGGAGCCACGGGCGCAATCGCGCGCATGGCCTCGACGAGCGAGTCGGCCGAGTGCCCCGCCAGGTCCCTGACGATGCGGTTGTAGGGCAGGATCTGCATCTGCACGTCGGGAAACGCAACGGCGACGAACCGGCCGGATTGCTCGTTGGCGGCACCCGCATCGACGAGAGCCCGGTGCGCGCGCGACGCACTGGCCGCGCGATGGTGGCCGTCCGCGATGTACAGGGCCTCGAGGTCGCCGAACGCCGCGACGAGCGCGTCACAATCCGCGCCAGTGACGCGCCACAGCGTGTGCGCGACCCCATCGGGCGCTGTGAAGTCGCAGGCCGGCGTGCCGCGGGAAAGGCGCGACACGATTGCGTCCACCGTTTCGCTCGCCTTGTACGTCAGGAACACCAGCCCCGTCTGCGCCCGCAGTTCGATGATGTGCCGCGTGCGGTCGTCTTCCTTGTCACGCCGGGTCTTTTCGTGCTTCTTCACCAGCCCGCGGTCGTACTCGTCGACCGAGAAGCAGCCGGCGAGGCCCACCTGTTCGTGCGCCCCCATACGGAGGCGATACAGGTACAGCGACGGGGCGTCATCGACCACGAGCGGCGCCTCGCGCCTGAGGGTCGCAAGGTTCTCGACCGCGCGTGCGTAGACCACGTCGTCGTAGGGGCCGACGTCGGCCGGCAGGTCGATCTCGGACCGTGTCACTCGCAGGAAGCTGAGGGGATTTCCCGCGGCCAGATCGCGCGCCTCCGACGCATCGACGACGTCGTAGGGCACCGAGGCCACGCGCGGGGCAACGGAGGGCACCGGGCGAAGCGCCCGGAAGGGAAACAGTGCAGACATGGTGTCGGTGCGCCGGCCGGCGTCGACGTCAGCGCAGCTCTGCGGCGGCTACCGAGGTGAGCGGCCGCGCGGCGGGCAGGCGCTCGGCCAGCTCGCGCTGCGCGTCGTCGCGCACGCGCATGAATTCGTCCATCCGCTCCGGCGCAATGGGCTCCCCCGCCGGCATCCCGCGGAAGGCCGTCATCGGATTCAGGTAGGCACCGTCCTTCCGGACGCGATAGTCGAGGTGCGGCCCGGTGGCCGTTCCCGTGGAACCCACGTATCCGATGACCTCGCCCTGGCTGACGCGCGAACCGGCGCGGATGCCGGGACCGAACCCGTTCAGGTGCAGGTACATCGTTTCGTAGCCGCCGGCGTGCTTGATGCGGACGAGTCTTCCCGCTTCACCGGCCCAGCCGGCCGACGTCACGACGCCGCTTGCGACGGCCAGCACCTTGGTGCCGGTGGGCGCGCCGAAGTCCACGCCGAGATGGGGACGCCGCCGGCCGTGGACGGGATGGAAGCGATTGGTCGAGAACCCCGAGGTGACCCGGGGATCGAACGGCAGGGGCGACCGCAGGAACTGACGGCGCAGCGACCGGCCCTGCTCGTCGTACAGCGCAGGACGCCCCTCGGCGTCCGTAAACCGGTAGGCCTCGAGCCGGCGTCCGCCGACCTCGATGACCGCCGCGCGGATGTCGCCGTAACCCGCGAACTCGCCGCTGCGCAGCACGCGGTCGAAGAACACGTCGAATCGGTCGCCCTGCCGCAGGTCCGAGTTGAAGTCAATCTCGCCGGCGAACATTTCGGCGAGCTGGAGCGGCAGCAGGATGTTCTCGCCGTGCGCGTTGAAGGCGCCGATGAGCGAATTGTGCTCCGGCGTGATGCGCGCTGAAACGGCCGACGGCTGATACTCCCGGGGCAGCGTGACGACCTCGACATCGAAGTCGCCCGGAATGGCTGCCGCTGCAGCGGCGACCCCTTCGGCCGCGTCGTCGCGGCGGAAGACCACGCGCAGGAGGCGATCGCCATCAATCTGATAGCGGAACTCGCGCACCAGGCCGTCGAGCGTGCGCATCACCCAGTAGCTCTGGTCGGCCTGCAGATGCCGCGGGTTGAAGACGCCGCCAATGGCATCGACGATCGACCTGGCCACTTCGGGCGTCATCTGCTGCTGACGCAGCAGGCTCTCGAACGTGGCGTTGCGGGGAACAAGCGCCTGGACGGTGGTGAAATCCGAACCGAGCCGCAGATCCTGCCTGGCGTGGCCGGCCTCGTCGTCGGGGGCCGACTGACAGGCGATCAACGGGATGACGGCCAAGACGAACAGACGAAGGAAACGACGCGGCATGGGTGAGGAACCGTCAGTCTAACACGAGGCAAACGCTGGGGTTCCAGCAATTCGCCCCATGAAGCGGAGGTGAAGAAAAACCCGGCAGCCACGCGCAAAAAAAGGGCGGGCGCCTGAGGCGCCCGCCCGCGGGTATAGACGAATGCTGGGGAATGAGTGCTCAGTTGCCGAGCGGCAACACCAGACCAACTCCGAAGCGGTGGCCGTTGAAGCCCTCGCCGTCGTAGCGGGTATGGCGGTAGTCGTACTGTCCGCGGACCTTCAGCGAATCGTTGACGGGGATCTCGACACCACCGCCAAGCTGGAAGGCAAACGCGTTCGAATCGCAGCAGTGTTCCAGACCAATCAGGGCCTGGACGAACGGCTGCACCGAGGACGCCACCTCCGGCGTGAACCGCAGGCCGCCGAGGTAGGAGGTGATCGTGTAGCCGTCGAACGAGTTCAGCCCGAACTCGCCCACGACGGCCGTCGTCGGGTTGAGATCCTTCGCGGCGTCGACCAGGAAGCCTACGCCGGTGTCACCTTCCTCACGCAGGAACGTCACGTTCGCTCCCACGTCCGTACCCTGCGCTGCCGCAGGCGCTACCGTCACGGCCACCAGCGCACACGTCGCAATGGCCATCGTCACGATTGAACTACGCACTTTCTCTGACCTCCGAACCAAAGTGACCCGACACACGCGTC
The DNA here is from genome assembly GCA_044507065.1 of Acidobacteriota bacterium. GTDB lineage: Bacteria > Acidobacteriota > Vicinamibacteria > Vicinamibacterales > SCN-69-37 > SCN-69-37. The sequence continues at coordinate 17,744 of JBIQJY010000018.1, read as the reverse complement.
GGGTCACCAACCCAGAATACGACGTTTTCGGCGCTCCGGGGGTTCGGTCTTTCCCATACAAATTCTGTGATCAGGGGGCGGCGTTTGCCGCGGCGATACTCGCCAGGCGTTCCTGAATAGCGGCTTCCGTGAGCCACTGCCCGCGCACCATGACTCCCTCGCGCTGCTGCACGTTTGCCACGTTTTCGAGGGGGTTGGCGCCAAGCAGGATGAAGTCGGCGCGCTGACCAATGGCGATGCGGCCGAATGAATCGCCCGTGACCAGCCCATGCGCGCCGACGCTGGCGGTGCCCGACCGCAGCACGTCGTAGGTCGACATCCCCGCGTCGACCATGCGCTGCATCTCATGGTGAATGGAGAAGCCCGGCACGTTGAACTGCTGGGGAGCATCGCTCCCGAGCAGGATACGCGCGCCAGCGTCGGACAACGCCTTCATCAGCTTCATGCGGTTGTCGATGTAATGGCCGGCCGCCTCGGCGTTGAAGTTCGGGTTGGAGAGCCGGCTCGACAACTGTTTCGTCCACTGTGCAATCTGCTGGGCCGGCAGGTACTTCAGTTCGGGCAGCGAGGTGCGCGACTCGAGAGTGACCGGGCCACGCAGCGTCTCCCAGACATAGAGCGTCGGCACGACCCATGTCCCGGCCTTCACCGTCTTCTCGGCAATGTCGCGAATGGGCCGGTCGGCAAGCGGCTTGTCCGTGCCGCCGAGGTTCTCGATGTACATGTCGAGGTGATCGATGGTGTCCTGGCCAGCGGCAAGCGCGTGCTCCACGCCGACGGCCTGCGGCACATGGCCGGCAAATGGAATCCGCAGTTGCTTGGCGGTCGTTGCCATCGCGTCGTAGACGTCGATCGACAAGCCCCCCAGCACCTTCAGCAGATCCCAGCCTTCGGCCTTCTGGGCCTCGACGCGCGCCACGGCCTCTTCGGGCGTCTTGACCGTGCCGCCGCTGAAAGCCGGCCCCGCAAGGTAGAGCGTCGGGGCGACGATCTCGTTGCGCCGCGCGCGTTCCCGCAGCTCCAGCTGCCCGGGCGCACCCTGCATGCCGCGCACGGTCGTGACACCGTTGGCGACATAGAGGAACATCACGGATTCAACCAGTTCCGCTGGCGAACTCGCCGGCGGCGGGATGTGCCCGTGCATCTCGGCCAGGCCCGGCATCAGGTACTTGCCACGTCCGTCGATGATGGTGGCGCCCTGGGGCGGCTCTGTCGACGCCGACGGTCCCATCGACACGACCTTGCCGTCCCCGACGATCACGGTCCAATCGGCCAGCACGCGGTTGGCGTCCATGGGGACGGCATTCACGTTGATGAACGCCGTCACACGGTTGAACTGCCCCACCGGGCTCCCCTGCGCTGCCGGGCGGGCCGCCACCGCGAGCAGGCCCAGCAGAGCCACCGCACCCCAGGTAATCCGCTTCTTCATGACGTTGTCCTCCATTGCTGCCGGCGCGTCATCGTCGCCGGCCGAGAATCGATCCAAGGGGCCCGCGCAGAATCGTGCGACCGAGGCTCGACCCCACGCTCCGAGCGGCGCTGCGCATCGCCGACTCGAGCAGCCCTTCCCTGCGCCCGCCACGGGGGCCTGTACTGCCGAAGATGAGGTCCGACAGCGCGCCGCCCGACCCCGAGCCGCGTGACGAATCCGATTTGGGGGCATCAGCCGCCGGGGGCTCGGTCCGCTCTGCTCGTGCCTTGAGGATCTCGTATGCCGATTCGCGGTCGACCGCGACGTCGTAGCGCCCCTTGACGAGCGAGCCGCCGAGCACCGCGGCACGTTCGCCCGGCAGCAGCGGACCGATCCGCGATGCGGGCGGCTCGATCCACGCACGCTCGACCGGTGTCGGCACGCCCTTCGGATCGAGACACGAGACGAGCGCCTCCCCGACGGCCAGTTCCGTGATGGCCTGCCGCGTGTCGAATGCGGGATTGCTCCGCAGCGTATCGGCCGCGGTCCGCACGGCCTTCTGGTCGCGCGGCGTGAAGGCGCGCAGCGCGTGCTGCACGCGGTTGCCGAGCTGCGCCAGTACGCGCTCGGGAATGTCGAGCGGATTCTGCGTGACGAAGTACACACCCACGCCCTTCGACCGAATCAGCCGCACCACCTGCTCGATCTTCTCGACGAGCGCTTCCGGGGCATCGTCGAACAACAGGTGTGCTTCGTCGAAGAAGAACACCAGGCGCGGCTTCTCGGCGTCGCCGACTTCGGGGAGCCGCTCGAACAACTCCGAGAGCAGCCACAGCAGGAAGCTGGCATACACCTTGGGCGCGAGCATGAGCCGATCGGCCGCCAGGACATTGACGAGTCCGCGTCCGCTCGTGTCGGTCTGCAGCAGGTCATCGACGTCGAGCATCGGTTCGCCGAAGAAGAGGTTGCCGCCCTGCTCCTCGACCGCGAGCAGCGCGCGCTGGATCGCCCCGATCGAGGCCGTCGATATGTTGCCGTACTCGGTCGTGAACGCCCTGGCGTTGTCGCCGACGAACTGGAGCATCGACCGCAGGTCGCGGCCGTCGAGCAGGAGCAGCCCTTCGTCGTCCGCAATCCGGAAGACGATCGACAGCACGCCGCGCTGCGTTTCATTGAGGTTGAAGAGCCGGCTCAGCACGAGCGGGCCCATATCCGACACGGTGGCGCGGACGGGATGCCCCGCGGCTCCGAACACGTCCCAGAACGTGGCCGGGCTGGGGGCAAAGGCCGGTGTGGCGAACCCGAGGTCCGTCAGCCGCTTCGCCAGTTTCGGCGACAGTTCTCCCGCGGCGGCGATACCCGCGAGGTCGCCCTTCACGTCCGCCATGAAGGTCGGTACGCCTATCGCGGAGAACTTCTCGGCCAGCACCTGCAGCGTCACGGTCTTGCCGGTACCGGTGGCACCCGTGATGAGACCGTGTCGGTTGGCGAGGGCAGGCAGCAGCGAGAGTTCGCGCCCGTCGTGCGTGCGCGCGAACACGATCGGCTCAATCATCGCGCTATGGTACGCCAGGATGCGGCGGGCGCCGCCCCCTCTACTCAGCCCGTGCGGCGCTGCGCGCCCGCCTCGGCCAGCCGGCGATGCGCCGCCGCGCGGGTCTTGGCTTCGTAGAGGACCTTGTCGGCCGATCGCAGCAGCTGCGTGGGGGACGCCCCGTCTCTCGGGAAAACCGCCACCCCTCCGCTGACCGAGATGCGAGGATCGCCCTGCAGCGACGACAGTCGCTCGGTGATGCGCTCGAGCAGGTGATGGCCGCCGTCTTCCCCCGTTTCCGGAAGCACCACGGCAAACTCGTCGCCACCGAACCGTGCAGCCGTGTCGGCAGCGCGACACGACGCTTTCAGCGTCTCGGCAAGGCGGCAGAGCGCCCGACTGCCCGCCAGGTGACCGAGACGATCGTTGATGGCCTTGAGTCCATCCATGTCGACGAACAGTACGGCGAACGGACGGGTCGTGCGATTCGACCGGACGATCTCGGTGCGCAGCACTTCGAGTAACCGGCGATAGTTGGCCAGGCCCGTCAACGGGTCCGTCGTGGCCATCTCCCGCAGCTGGGCCTGCGCTGCGCGATGCTCCGCGACCACGGCCGCGACGACGGCAGCCATGGCGGCCATCACCACCGTGTAGCCCTGCACGAGGAGGATCGACACGCCGCCGGAACGCACGAACGGGCCGTATCCATGGGTCGTGCCCCACACCGCCATGGCGCAGAGCAATGCGGCGGCGGCCGACACCGTCCATCGTCCCTGCCGGAACGCAGCCCACAGCAGGACCGGCGCACACAGAAACTCGATCGAGTAGTTTCCGGTGCCTGTCGGGAACCGACCCGCGAACACGACAACGCACACGAGAACCAGCGCCGCGACGATCGTCAGGCTTTCGACAATCGCCCACGGCCGCACGGCGCGTCGCGGCTCGGTGCTCCACAGCATGACAACCGGCGCCACGACAACCGTGCCCGCCAGACTCGCGAACCACCACGCCAGCCAGAGACCGCCGAGTGCGTGCCATCCGGCCGGCCCCACCAGGACGGTTGCCAGGCTCGCGACAGTGGCCGCAACGGGTGCACCGGCTACCGCCGCAATCGCGATGAAGCGGAGGATGGTGCCGGGGCGCCGATATGCGAGAGAGCCGCGGGCGAAACGTTCGATGAGCGTCGCGCTGACAAGTGGTTCGACGGCAAGTCCCGCGGCGACGCAAACCGCCCACGGCAGATTGCCGCTGGCCGGGAACAGGACCAGAACGGCGGCGGCACAGACGGCGGGCCAGATGGTCCGACCGGGCGCGAGTGCGGCCGCGAGCGCAACGCCCCCGGCCGGCCAGACGGCCGTCGTGTAGTCCGGCCGAAGCGGCGCGACGGCCAGGCCCGCGAACCCCGCGCCGGCACACGCCACCGCGACGAGTGCAAGGACCAGCGGACGCGGGCGGCCTGGCGTCATGTCCTCAGCTCGCGCTCGTCCACTCGCGCAGGTCGACAATCCCCCGTCGACGCGCGGCAGCCTTCTCGGCCTTGCGTGCATACAGCGCGCGGTCGGCCGCGCTCAACAATGTCGTCGGGGTGCGCCCGTCGCCCGGGTAGATCGCAATGCCGGCGCTCACCGACAGGCGCGGCGGGTCCGGATCCTCCGCGAGCCGCTCGGACGTGCGCTGGACCGCAAGCTCCGCGCCTTCGCGGTCGGTGTCGGAAAGCACCGCCACGAACTCGTCGCCGCCGTACCGCGCGGCCGTGTCTGTCGTGCGCAGCGCGGCTCGAAGGGTCTCCGCGAATCGGCACACCGCGCGGCTGCCGGTCAGGTGGCCCAGATCGTCGTTGATGCGCTTGAGGCCGTCCATGTCGAAGAAGACGATCGCGAACTTGCGCTGGTGCCGATCGGCACGCGCGATCTCGATCGAGATGACCTCGAGCAGCCGGCGGTAGTTGGCCAGCCCGGTGAGCGGGTCGGTGACCGCCAGCTCGAACAGCTGCTCTTCGGCCACTTTGTAGTCGGTCGACAGCGCCGCGAGCGCGGTGGTCATGACGGCGAGTGCGGCCACGAACAGCAGCACGATCGTCAGCGACGCGAACGGCGTGGCACGCACGAAGGGCCCGTAGCCGCTGAGCGTGCCCGCCACGGCAAAGCCGGCCATGACGAGCAGCGCGACGGCCGATGCACGCTGGCCGAGCCTGAAGGCCGCCCACAACAGCACGGGCATGCACAGAAGTTCGATCGGATAGCCGCGCGTCTCGACCGGGAACTGGAAGAAGGCGAGCAGACCCGTCAACGCCATCGCGAGGAGCATGCCTGCCGTTTCGACCGTCGGCGCGAACCTCACGTGCCACGCGCCCTGGCTGCCGAGCACGATCGGCGGCGCCACGAGCAGCATGCTCACCAGGCTTCCAAGGCTGAGCGCGAGCCACACGACGCCGTAGCTGGTGACCGGCTCGAGGCCGCTCAGCACGATGACCAGGGCGTTGAACGTCGCGCCGCACGCGGTTGCCGCGAGCAGCGCCATGCCGGCGAAACGGAAGCTGTTGCGCGGGTTCTGCAGCGCGTGCCGGCCGCTCGCGTATCGGTTGACGAGGTAGGCGGCCAGCACCGCCTCCATGGTGTGGCCGGCGGCCAGCAGCGGTGCCGCCGGCGCGGCACCCAGTGTCGTCGCGGTCACAGTCAGGGCGGCGATGAAGACGAGCGGCCACAGGCGGTAGCCCAGGATGAGCAGGGCGCCGACGGCAACGCCGGCGGGTATCCACACGAGCGTCGTCCCGGCCGGGGCGTGGCCGAACTCGAGACCGTAGATGCCACTGACGACGTAGACGCAGAAGAACGAGACGACGAGGAGCGGTCGCCGAATGAAGACCGCGCGGAGGGTTTCAAACGATCCCGACATGACACACGAATCCGGGCGGCGATTGGTGCAGGTTCCATGCCACGCAATGCCCGGCTTGACGGCACAGCCCCGCCGCGACGTCAGTTGCACCGACCGACGTCGCTGTCAGTTGTGTCCGGCGCGTTTCAGATTCGTCTGCGAATGAACGCGACTGTGATCGCGATGCGCGAGGTGTCGGCCAGCCGGCACCCGCTCAGCGCGACATCCGCCCGATCTCGTCGTAGAGGACGGCCGAGGCCACGATGCCGTTGTGGAAGTTGCTCAGGTCGAGCCGCTCGTTCGGCGCGTGCGCGTTCTCGTCGGGCAGCCCGACGCCGAAGAGCACCGCCGGCAGCCCGAGTTGTTCCTTGAACGTGGAGACGACGGGGATCGACCCGCCCTCGCGGCAGAAGACAGGCGTGGTCCCGAATCCCTGTTCGATGGCCCGCCCGGCCGCCTGGACGAACGCGTTGTCGTAGCTGGTCAGCCACGGCTTGCCACCATGCATGCGGGTCACCTTCACCTCGACGGTCTTCGGTGCCGTCTTGCGCACCCATGCCTCGAACAGATCCGCGATGCGATCCGGATCCTGGTTGGGCACCAGACGCATGCTGACCTTCGCCATGGCTGTCGCGGGGATGACGGTTTTCGCTCCCTCGCCGATGAATCCACTGAGGATGCCGTTGACCTCGAACGTCGGGCGCGCCCAGACACGCTCCAGCACCGAGTAGCCCGATTCGCCGAAGAGCTTTGGCGCGCCGATGTCCTTGCGATACTTCTTCTCGTTGAACGGGAGCGATTGCCACGCCGCGCGCTCCTCGTCCGACAGCGGCAGCACATCGTCGTAGAAGCCGGGGATCCTGATACGGCCGCTGCGGTCCTTTGCCGCCGCAAGCAGTTGTGCGAGCACCATGGCCGGGTTCGCCACGGCCCCGCCGAAGACACCGGAGTGCAGGTCGGTGCTGGTGCCGCGGACGTCGATCTGGAAGTAAGCCAGGCCGCGCAGTGCGTAGCAGATCGACGGCACGCCGCGATCGAACATCGCCGAATCCGAAATCACGACGACGTCGGCCGCCAGCAGGTCCTTGTTGGCGCCGACGAAGTCGTCGAGGTGCGCCGATCCGACTTCCTCCTCGCCCTCGATGATCAGCTTGATGTTGACCGGAAGCCGCGAGGTCTGCTGCAGGTGCGCCTGGATGGCCTTCAGGTGCATGAACACCTGGCCCTTGTCGTCGGCGGCACCGCGCGCGTAGATTTCACCGTCGCGCACCGTGGCCTCGAAGGGCGGCGTCTCCCACTGATCGAGCGGGTCGACCGGCTGCACGTCGTAGTGGCCGTAGAACAGGATGGTGGGAGCGCCTTCGGCGTGCAGCCAGTCGGCATACACGACGGGGTTGCCGGGCGTCTCGATCAGCCGGACGTTCTCCAGACCCACGCGCTGCATCTCGGCGGCCAGCCACTCGGCGCACTGCCGGACGTCGCCGGCGTGTTCGGGCAGCGCGCTGATCGAGGGAATCGCCAGCAGCGCCTTCAGTTCTTCAACGTAACGGTCGCGGCTGGTCTGGATGTGATCGATGACGGTCTGCATACCGACAAGGCTACCCGCGTTGGGCCCTCCATGGCTACGGGTCGAGGCTTCGGCTTCGGCGCGACGCGTCCGGCCCGGGCGGTCGATCCCCGCGCCTGAGGAGGAAGTAGAGAACGGCCGCGAGATACGCGACGGCGAGCGCCAGGATGATCAGCGTGGAGCCCGGCAGCCACCGGAACAGCCATTCGGACGCGTAGGACTGCGCGTAGCAGAGCGGCGCCATTCCAAGCGCGGTGCCGAGTGCGACGCGCCAGACGGGCACGCCCGCAAGCCCGGCGGCATACGACACGAGATCCGACGACGTGAGCGGATTGAGACGCAGCAGGAACACCAGCAGCAGGCCGCGCTCGCCCAGCCGGTCGCTGTAGCGGCGCAGGCGCGGCCAGTCGTCGATGCGAAGCAGGCGGCCGCCAGCCGCGCCGGCGAGCCATGCGGCAAGCGACGCCCCGATGACGTTACCGATGAGCGCGAGCGTCCCGCCGAACAGCCCGCCGAACAACGCCCCGCCAGGCAGGTACAGCAGCAGGCCGGGAATGGGTGCCACCATCACCTCGATGGTGACGGCGGCAACATATGCGACAGGCGCCCACGCGCCGGCCGATGCCAGGGCGTCGCGAAGGCCGTCGATGGACCTGGCCCCGCCGAGCGCGGCCCCCATCAACTCGGCCATGACACCGCCCGAGGCATACGACCAGACGGCCCACGTCCCCATGGCGCCGACCAGAGCGAGCGGCCAGTGGCGCGACGCCCGCATCGCCGCTCAGTTCGACGGCCGGGCGACCGTGAGGCCCGTTCGCGCTTCGACCTCGCGGATGACGCGGATGATGTTGATGTCTTCGAGACGCAGGAGCACGTAGGCGTCGGCGCCCTGCAGGATGAGCCAATGGCGTGATGATCGAAACATGCCTCCGACGTCGAGATCGTCGGGCGGACCGGGAAGCGACCGGTCCCAGCGCGGCGTGCGCCCGTATACGTAGGTGGCGGCCTTCATCGCCTGGTAGGGCATGGCGGCCTGGCCGGCGCCGTCGCGCATGGCAGCCAGGTCGCGCGCTCCGAACACGAGCGTGACGTCCTGGTCGACGGCCTTGCGATCTGTCACGACCATCACCTTGGCATTCGCGACTTCCACCGGCGGCGATTCCTCGACCACATCGGTCGTCGCGGCGCCGCCGGCGACCGCGGCGCTGGCATTCCCGCCACGCACGTCATCGGTCACCGCCGGCCCGGCGGCTGGCACGACCGCCGCCGCAGGTACCGGCTCGCTCACGGGAGGCGCCGGAAGCACCAGATCGGCAGGCGCTTCGGCGGCGACCGCGGTGGGGACAGCCGGCGGCGGGGTGGCACCGCTCGACAACATCCACCACGCCCCGATGATCACGACGACAATCGCGGCGCCGGCAATCGGCAGCGCCCGCGCAGCGGCCGTAGGCGGCCGACCGGCCTCGTCCATCGTGCCGGGCGGATCGTCTCGATCGTCTCTCCGCGGCGGATACCCCATTGTCGGCGCCATGCCGGCCGGATCGTGCAGGGCAATCGGCCCGGCTTCGATGCCGCCCGCGCCCGACGTGTCTGGCTGGACGTGCGAGGCGGAAGACTCCGCGACAGCGCGCTGCAGCGTGTCGTGGAACTCCATGGCCGACTGGAATCGATCGGCAGGCGCTTTGGCCAGTGCGCGCGTGAGCACCTCGTCGACCCAGGCCGGCAGCCCGACGCGCAGCGTCGATACGGGTGTGGGCGTGGCGTTGACCTGCGCCTGCGCCATCGCGAAGGGCGAATCCCCCTTGAATGGCAGTTGCCCGGTAATCAGGCGATAGAGCACCACCCCCATCGCGTAGAGATCGGCTCGCGCGTCGATCTCGTGGCCCATCACCTGCTCGGGCGCCATGTAGGCCGGCGTGCCCATCATGAAACCAACGTTGGTCAGGTGTTCGGTGCCGCTGACACGCGCGATGCCGAAGTCCATGATCTTGATGTCGCCGCCGTGCGTCAGCATCATGTTGGCGGGCTTCAGGTCGCGATGGACCACGCCCATGTTGTGCGCATGCGCGAGTGCCGCAAGGCCCTGCATGCACAATTCGGCCGCGCGTTCGGGGGCGAGCCGCCCCAGGCGGCCAATGACGTGCTCGAGCGTTTCTCCGCGGAGAAACTCCATCACCATCAGCCACTCGCCATCGTGCTGGAACAGCTCGTAGATGGTGGCGATGCCGGGATGACTGAGGCGTGCGACAGTAATCGCCTCGGATCGGAACCGGCGGGCGACCTCGGGATCGTTCAGCTCGGCGTTGAGGACCTTGATGGCAACTTCGCGGTGCAGGGTTTCGTCGATGGCGCGATACACCGTCCCCATGCCGCCGCGCCCGACTCGATCCAGCACGCGGTATTTGCCGATGTCCTGCCCAACCATGCGAATGTGGCCCCGGTCCGTGCGAGGGAACTTGGCAGTCTAGGACGCACCCCTGGCCTTGTCAATTTGTGAGGGGATCGGACGTCTCGCGCTCAGCCGTCGACCGCGTACAGATCGATGGGGGCGGTGCGCCCGCGAAGCACGCGGGCGCCGACGAGGCGAACGGCAATGTCGTCGCCGAGCCTGGCGCGCGTCGCGCCGGACACCAGGATGTCACCCGGACCCGCCAGTTCCTCCATGCGGGCCGCCGTATTGACCACGTCGCCGAGCACGGTGAACTCGCGCCGCCGTGGCGATCCGATGTCGCCGGTCAGCGCCACGCCGCTGTTGATCGCAATGCGCATCTGGAGCTTCGGCGTCTCGAGCACGCGGTTCATCTCCGTCAGCGCCCGGCGCATCGCCATGGCCGCCTGCACTGCACGTTGCGGGTGCCCCGGCTGTTCGAACGGCGCCCCGAACACCGCGAGCAGCCCGTCACCCAGGAACTTGTCGAGCGTGCCCTCGTGCTCGAAGACGACATCGGTCATCCGCGTCAGGAATGTGTTGAGGAGCGCGGCCGCCTGCGCCGGGGGAATGTGCTCGCAGAGCGTCGTGAAGCCCGCCAGGTCGCAGAACATCACGGTGACGTCGCGTTCGTGCGCGTTGAGCTCTTCCCCGGCATCTTCGCCCTGCAGGATGCGGCTGACCACCGCCGGCGAGTGGTAGCGCTGCAGGCGCTCGCGGCGGCGGGTTTCCTCGAGCAGCTGTCCTGACAGCCGCGCCTGCTCGATGGCGACCGCGGCCGAATGCGTGAGCGCCGAAAAGGCGTCGAGATCCGCGCCGGTGAACTGCGCGATCCGCGGACTGTCCACGTACAGCACACCCACGACGTCGTCGCGATTCCAGAGCGGCGCGCACATGAACGACCGGATGTTGAACCGCACCATGCTGTCGGTGACGCCCAGGCCGGGATCACTCGTCGCGTCGGAGGCGAGAATGGCCACCCGCTCGGTCATCACCCGGTGCACCACCTGCCGGCTCAGCGTCGGGTTGGGCGGCACACTCCCGTCGCGGTGGCGCAGCACGCGCGCCGCCAGCGACTGGTCGTCTTCCTCGCGCAGCATCAGGAAGGCCCGGTCGGCCGGCACGGCATCGAACGCTCGATCGACGACCCGGTTGAGGACTTCAGCGAGCGACTGGCTGCTGAGCAGCGTCCGGCCCACGTCGGCGAGCAGGCGAATCAAATGCCCGTCGCCGCCGGCCGGGACCGCGACATCGACGCCACGCGACATCGGGCGGCAGATCGTGCCCGGGCCCTCGGAAATCTCGTGGCCCTCGCTGAGCAGCGTCTCTTCGGACACGTGCTGCTCGAGCACGAGTTTCACCTCGCCGAGCCCGAGGGTCTGCCCGGGCCGCACGTCCACTTCGTCAGCTACGGGTGCATCGTCCAGATACGAGCCGAACCGGCTTCCGGCGTCCCGCAGGCGACACTCGGCGTCGATGACACGCAGGGTGGCGTGCTGCCGCGACACACTCGGATCGAACAGCACCAGATCGCAGGTCGGCAGTCGACCGACGACGGTGATGCCCTGCTTCAGGCGATGGACCTTGTCGACGCCCTGTTCCTGGTAACGAAGCTGGAGCATGGATCCCGACGGGCCCTTACCGGGCGATTTCCGCGACGGTCAGGCCAAGGTGATCGGTGACGGCCTGCGCGACACGGCGCCAGTCGTCGTCATCGATCCGGGCAATGAGGTAGCCGGTCCGCGACTGCAATACGAGCCAGTGCCGATCCCCGCGGAACAGCCCGCCCGGCATGTCGATGTCGGCAGCGGGCCCGGCCAGCGTGGGAAACCACTTCGGATTCCGGGCACGTATATGCGCCGCGCTGGTGATCTGCGTGAACGGCAGGGACGCGTAGGTGGTCCCTCCGCCGGAATCCGCAAGCCGGGCCTCACCGTCGGCGAACGCCAGCACGGCGTCGCGTTCGTCCACGCGGCGTCCGGTGACGACGAACGCACGCACATTGCGAAAGACTGTCGGCCCGTCGGCGGGCGCTGGTGGAATGGCGGTGCGTCCCGTCGATGCTGCGGGGGCGGGCGCGGAGTCGCCGGCCGTCCCGGCAGTCGTGGCGCTCGAACTGCCACCCGACGCACCAGCTCCGACAGACCCTTCGGAGCCGGGCGCCGCGGGCGCCGCGGGCGGCGGCGCCGGCGCCTCCGCGGGGGGCGTCTCGGGTGGCGAAGCCGACGCGGCGTTCGCGGCTGCGGCCGTTTCAGCCGTCGCCGGCGCGTCGCTTGCCGGTCCGGCCTCGTCGTCGGCCTGAGGTGTTGGATCGGTCGACGCGGCTCCGATCGCAGGCGCTTCCAGTGCCGGCGCGGCGGGCGGGACGGGGTCCGACCGCAGGACCCACCAGCCGCCAAATGCCGCTGCGATGAGCAGGGCCGCGACAATCGCAACGGGCGGGCGGCGCGCGAGGCCCGCACCGCCGGCTCCTGCCGAAACGTCGCCGCTGCCCGCGGCGATCGATCCCACGGTCGGCGTGACAGCCGCGGGAGGCGCCGTCGGCTTCGGTCCGGGCGCCTGCGACGTCCCCACCCGCAACGAGCCTGGCTCGGCCGTCATCACGAGTTCGGGCGGCAGCGCAGCGGATGCCGGCGCTTCGATCGGCAGGTTCGACAGGCCGCGGCGAATGGCCTCGCGGAACGCGAGGGCCGTCTGGAAGCGATCTTCGGGCGCGAGCGCGAGTGCGCGGGCAATGACCTCTTCCACCCACTCGGGCAGGTCGCCGCGAACCGTTCGAATCGGCGTCGGCGCATCCTGCACCCGCGCCTGCGCGAGCAGGAAGGGCGTGTCGCCGCTGAATGGCAGCTGCCCGGTGACCAGGTGGTAGAAGATCAGGCCCGCGGCATAGAGGTCGGCACGCGCATCGACGTCGCTGCCGGTCACCTGCTCGGGAGCCATGTAGGCCGGAGTCCCCATCATGAAGCCGGCTGTCGTCAAATGCTCGGCGCCAGCCACGCGGGCAATGCCGAAGTCCATGACCTTGACGCCGCCACCGGCCGTCAGCATCAGGTTCGCCGGCTTCAGGTCGCGATGTACCACCCCGAGGCTGTGCGCGTGCGCGAGCGCCGCCAGCATCTGCATGACAATATCGGCCGCGCGTTCGACGGGCAGCGGGCCGTTCTGCGCCACCACGTGCTCGAGGGTCTCGCCGCGGACGTACTCCATCACCATGAGCCACTGCCCATCGTGCTGGACCAGTTCGTAGATGGTGGCGATGCCGGGGTGGTTCAGTCGCGCGACGGTCACCGCCTCGGCGCGGAACCTGCGTCCGACGGTGGGGTCGTTCAGGCCGGCGTTGAGCACCTTGACGGCGACTTCGCGGTGCAGCGTCTCATCGGTCGCGCAGTAGACGGTGCCCATGCCGCCACGGCCGACCTGCTGCGTTACGCGATACTTGCCAATGTGCTGCCCGACCATAGTTGAAGTGACGGCGAGACACGGAGTCTAGCCCGGATCATGGGCCCGGCCAAGTCGCTGCAGCCCGGGTTGCCGCTGGGGGTCCCATCTTCAGGCGGGCTGACGGTCGGGGCCGGCCCCGCCGCCCGTCGGACCGTCTCCGCGAGCCTACAAAAGGGCGTAGCGCGCCAGGAACAGCAGGCCGAAGGCGTAGACCAGCCAGTGCAGTTCGCGCCCGCGTCCCGTTGCGGCCTTGAGGACGACGTAGCCGATGAGCCCGAAGGCGATGCCATCGGTGATGCTCATCGAGAGCGGCATGATCGTGATGGCGAGAAACGCCGGAAGCGCCTCGGTGAAGTCGTTCCACCGCACGTTCCGCACGCCCTCCATCATCGTCACGCCCACGAGCATGAGCGCCGGTGCGATCACCGGATAGAGCGTGAGTCCGCCGCCACCAGTGTAGCCGCCACCGACCAGTTCCACGAGCGGATGGCAGAACAGCGCGACAAGGAACAGCACGGCCGTGACAACGGAGGCGAGGCCCGTGCGGCCGCCGGCGGCGACGCCCGTGGAGCTTTCGACGTAGGCCGTCACAGTCGACGTGCCGAGGCCGGCGCCGATGACCGTGCCGGCGGCATCGGCAAGCAATGCCTGTTTCGCCCTGGGGAACGTGCCGTTCCGGACGAGCCCCAGCCGGCTCGTGAGTGCGACGAGCGTGCCCACGGAGTCGAAGAGCGCCAGGAAGAAGAAGACGAAGACGACGTCGAACATCGCAGGCGTGAGGGCGCCGGCGATGTCGAGTTCCAGGAACGTCGGCGCGAGCGATGGCGGCGTCGACACGACGCCCGTCCATGTCGTCAACCCGAGCCCGAGCGCCGCCACCGCGGCGGCAATCATCCCGATGAGTGTCGCGCCGGGCACGCGCCACGCCTGCAGGACGGCCATCAGCGCGAAGGTGCCGAGCGCGACGAGCACGGGCGGTGTCTTCAGGTTGCCCAGGCCCACGAGCGTGCCGGGCGCGTCGACGATGACGCCGGCCCACTCGAGTCCGATGACGGCGATGAGCAGCCCGATGCCGACGCCAATCGCGTGCGTGAACGACTCGGGCAGTGCGCGGATGACCATTTCCCGCAGGCCAAGACCGGCCGTGAGGATGAACAGGATGCCGGCAATCGCCACGGCGCCGAGGGCAATCTGCCACGGCGTGCCGCCGGCAAGAACAACCGTGAAGGCAAAGAAGAAGTTGTGGCCCATGGCCGGGGCGACGGCAAACGGATAGTTCGCCCAGAACGCCATGAAGAGTGTGGCAATGGCCGTGGCGAGGCAAGTAGCCGTGAGCACGGCGCCGCTGTCCATGCCCGCTGCGCCAAGCACGGCCGGCTGCACGAAGATGATGTACGCGGTCGTGAGGAACGTCGTGGCGCCGGCCACGACCTCGGTGCGCACGGTGGTGCCGTTCTCGTTCAGCCGGAAGAGGCGATCGAGCATGGCGCGCAGTTTATCGGAGTGGGGATCGCGAAAAGAAAATGCTCGTTCCCGGTCCAGTTATTTCAGGAAGAGCATTTACGGAAGAATTATTGGCGAGCTTGCACTTGCGATGTCTGACGGCCTCCGGGGAAAGGAAGCCGTGAGGGTCTTTATACGTAGTAAGGACCGGGAACGAACATCCTCATTATGTGAAACCTTTCACAAACTGTCAAGTACCTCTTCACGGGGCCCTCCGGCGGCTTGCGCGAACCAGACCTCCGCCCGTACCCTGTAGCTCTCCCCCTCTCCTCTCCGGAGGTTTCCGTGTCTCGACGCTGGTTGAAATGGGCGCTTGGAATCGGCGCCGCCGTCCTTGTCGTGCTGGTGGGAGCGTTCCTGTGGCTGGCCCGCCCGTCAAAAATCACGGCCATGGTCCAGCAGGGGCTGGATGAGCACCTGAGTCTCGACGCCACGATCGACCAGGTCTCGGTCCACATCCTGCCCCGCCCGCGGGTCAGGGGTCAGGGCCTGTCGATCCGGGTTCCCGACCAGCCTGACCTGCCGCCTTTCATTGCCATCGACGAGTTCGACGTGAACATCGGCCTGTTTTCGCTGATGCGCAAGCAGGTGGATACCGTCGTGGCGCGGGGCCTGCGGATTGCCGTCCCGCCGGGCGACGTGCGTGACGAGCTGCCGCGGCCCGAAGGCGGCGGCGATCCAAGCGAGATCATCATCCGCAACTTCCTGACCGAGGACGCCGTGCTCCTGTTCGTCCGCAAGGAACCGGACAAGAAGCCGCTGCAGTTCACCATCCACGACCTGCACGTGCGCGACATCGGCTTCAACCTGGCGATGCCGTTCGATGCGATCCTCACCAACCCCGTGCCGACGGGCCTCGTCACCGCACACGGTTCGTTCGGCCCGCTCCTGCCCGGGCAGGTCGTGCAATCGCCGCTCGAGGGCGAGTACAAGTTCGAGAATGCGGACCTCGGCACGATCAACGGCATCGGCGGCACGCTGCAGTCGACCGGCCGGTTTGCCGGCGTGATTCAGCGGATCGACGTGCAGGGCGAGGCCAGCGTGCCCGACTTCAGCCTTGATCTGGGCGGCCGGCCGGTACCGCTCACGACCGAGTTCGACGCGGTGGTGACGGGCACGAATGGCACGACGGTCCTCAACCGGGTCGATGCGGTACTTGTCGAGACGCCCATGGTCGTCGAAGGTGCGGTCCTCAATCTCGAAGGTCCCGGCAACCGTGCCCTCGAGTTCGGCGTGAAGATCGATGATGGTCGCATCGAGGACATCCTCGCGCTCGTCATCGATGCGCCGCAGCCCGTGATGACCGGTGACCTCACGCTCGATGCCCGGATGAAGCTGCCGCCGGGTGAGAGCCGCGTGGTGCAGCGGCTCGAGGTCGACGGGCGATTCGGCCTGACCGAGACACAGTTCACCGAGAAGGGCGTGCAGTCGAAGATGGAGGCCTTCAGCCGTCGCGCGCAGGCGATTGACGAGGACGATCCGCTCGGCCGCGTCATGACGAACCTGCGCGGGCAGGTGCGGCTGGCCCGCGGTTCCGCGCGACTGACGAATCTCACCTTCCAGGTGCCGGGCGCCCGCGTGGCGCTGGCCGGCACCTATGCGCTGACCTCGGGCGAGCTCGACTTCGAGGGCGAATTGCGCATGGACGCGACGGTCTCGGAAGCGGTCGGCGGCTTCAAGTCGATTTTCATCAAGCCGTTCAACGCGCTGTTCCGGAAGGACGGCGCCGGCGCGGTGGTCCCGATCAAGATCACCGGCACCCGCGAGGAACCGAAATTCGGCGTCCGCTTCGGCGCCATCTTTTGAGGTTGGAAGGTCGCGGCGCCCCTGTTACGTCAGCCTCGACCCGACGCCTGGCCGCGCAGCCCCCGTGCCGGGTCGGTCCGCAGCATCCGCCGCACCGGCAGGTAGCTTGCCGCAATCGCGACGACGACGAGCGTCGAGATGGCGCCGACGAAGCTGACGCGATCGGTGGCCTCGACGCCGAAGAGCAGCGCCTGCACGAGCCGCCCGAGCACCAGCGCGCCCACGGTCCCGAGCGCCACGCCCGCGCCAATCGGGACAAGCGCCTGCACGAGAAACAGCCGCGTGATGTCGGACCTCGTCGCGCCGAGCGCCATGCGGATGCCGACCTCTCGCACGCGCGCGGCGGCCACGAACGCGAACACGCCAGAGACACCGAGCGCCGAGAGCAGCAGCGACGCCACGGCAAACGTCCCGACGACCAGCGCGCTGAATCGCGACGAGAGCATCGACTGGTCGACCACGTCATCGAGCAAGCGGATGCCTGCCATGCTCAGGTCGGCGCTCACCGCCCGCAGTTCGTGTCGAATCGCGGCAGCGATCCGATCGGCGGGCAATGTCGTCCGCACGAGCAGTGTCATGACGAAACCCGGATCTTCCAGATACGGCACGTAGACTTCCGGCGGCGGGGCGTGTCGCGGCGAGTCCGACCGCACGTCGCGCACGATGCCGACGACGCGGCGACGGTTCGTCAGTCGCGTATCGAAGCTCGTCGACAGGAACCGGCCCAGCGCGTCGGACTCCGGCCAGAGCACACGCGCCAGCGTCTCGTTGACGATGACGGCGCCCTCGCGCGGTACGGCCGTTCGCGGGTCCGGAATGGACGGCAGCCGGGCCAGGTCGCCGATGTCCTCGTTCGTGAAGTCGCGTCCGGCTACGAGCGTCATTCCCATCGTGCGGAAATAGTCAGGGCTGACACGGTGGTAGAAGGCCTGACGGGACCGCTCGTCGTCAGCGGGCGTCACCTCGGTCACAAGGAGGTTGCCCGCAAGCGGGAGGTCGCTCGTTGTCGACGCGGCCTGCACGCCAGGCAGCGTTCGCAGTCGCCGCACCGCTTCGGTCGTGTCGACGGCGAGGCGCTGCCATCGATCCGGCGCCAGCGTCCGATAGATCGGGACTCTGGCTTCGACGGTGAGGACATGGACAGGGTCGAAGCCAAGGTCGACGGCCCGCAGCCGCACGA
>JBIQJY010000086.1:4264-10031 GCA_044507065.1 Acidobacteriota bacterium | reverse complement strand
CTCGCGTGCCGGCGCCTCCTCGATCACCACGTGCGCATTGGTGCCGCCAACGCCGAGCGACGTGATGCCCGCACGCCGCGGCCCCTCGGTCGTCCACGGTCGCAATTGCGAGTTGACGCGGAACGGCGTCTCGTCGAACGGGATGGTGGGGTTCGGCGTCCGGAAGTGCAGGCTCGGCGGCAGTTCGGCGTGCTCGACGGCCGAGGCCGCCTTGATGAGCGATGCCACGCCGGCGGCCGTGTCGAGGTGGCCGATGTTGGTCTTGATTGATCCAATCGCGCAGGATCCGGCCGGCACCGACGGCCCGAAGGCCTCCGTCAGTGCGGCAATCTCGATGGGATCACCCACGGGCGTGCCGGTCCCATGCGTTTCGATATACGAGATCGACGCGGCGTCGACGCCCGCCAGCGCAATGGCCTCGGCGACGACGGCCGCCTGGCCGTCGACCGATGGCGCCAGGTAGCCGACCTTGCCGGCGCCGTCATTGTTGACGGCCGAACCGATGATCACTGCGTGGATGTGGTCGCCGGCGTCGATCGCATCCTCGAGGCGCCGCAGCACGACAAGGCCGGCGCCGCTGCCGAACACGGTGCCCTTCGACTCCGCGTCGAAGGCGCGGCAGTGCCCATCGGGCGAGAGGATTTCGCCTTCGTCGTAGAGATACCCCTGCCCGTGCGGGATCTCGATCGTCACGCCGCCGGCCAGCGCCATGTCGCACTCGCGATTGAGCAGGCTCTGGCTGGCCAGGTGCACCGCGACGAGCGATGTCGAACACGCGGTCTGCACACTGACGCTCGGACCCCGCAGGTTCAGCTGGTAGGACACGCGCGTCGTCAGGAAGTCCTTGTCGTTGCCGGTGTGGCGGACGAGGAAATAGCCCGCCGAGGTCATCAGCTGCGGGTTGTTCAGCAGGTTCCTCGCGAAATACGCCTGGGCGCCGCACCCGCCAAACACGCCAATCGATCCGGCAAACCCTTCGGGCGTGTAGCCCGCGCTCTCGAGGGCCTCCCACGCCGTCTCGAGGAAGTGACGGTGCTGCGGATCCATGATTGCGGCGTCGCGAGGGCTGAAGCCGAAGAACCCCGCATCGAACTCGTCCATGCGGTCGAGCGTGGCCGCCGCACGCACGTAGGCGGGGTTGGCAATGAGTGACGGTGCCACACCGGCGGCCCGTAGTTCCGCGTCCGACAGTCGCCGGATGGCTTCGCGCCCGTCGCGGACGAGCTGCCACAGTTCCGCCGGCGTGTTGGCGCCAGGGAACCGGCCCGCCATGCCGATAATGGCCACCGCGTTGGGTGGCAGCGCGCGTGGGTCGTTCATCACCGCGTCCCGGCCGGCGCGTTGGCGTTCGGACGGCCGCCGCGCCTCTGTCTCATGGCCTCCTGCCTCGCTTTCGCCCGATCGGTCGATCCCGTCAGCGACGGCGCCGCCGTGGGTTCACCGCCGAGGTGCGCACCGAGCGCGCGCACGGTCGGAAAGCGGAAGAGGTCGGTCAATGACACCGGCCGCGCCAGCCGCGCGCGCAGCAGGCTCAGGACCTGCGCGGCCAGCAGTGAGTCGCCGCCGATGTCGAAAAAGTTGTCGTCGGTCCCCACGACCTCGGTTCGCAGCACCTCGCGCCAGACGTCCACGACGGTGGCCTCCGTCTCGGTGGCCGGCGGTCGGGTGGGGCGTGCGGCGGCCGACGTGTGCTCCACGGCCGGCAGCGCACGCCTGTCGATCTTGTTGTTCGGCGTGAGCGGAAACGCGTCGAGGAACACCACGTGCGACGGGACGAGGAAGTCCGGCAGCGAGGCGCCAAGCGCCGCGCGGATTGCCGATCCATCACGCGCACTGCCAGGCTCGGCGATGACGTAGGCCACCAGGCGCTTGTCGTTCTCGTGATCCTCGCGCGCCACGACCACGGCATCGCGGATGCCCGGCAGTGCCGTGAGCGCCGTCTCGATCTCGCCCAGCTCGATCCGGTGGCCTCGAATCTTCACCTGGTGATCGCTGCGTCCGAGAAACTCGATCTGGCCGTCGTCGCGATAGCGCGCGAGGTCGCCGGTCGCATAGATGCGCCGGCTCCCTGTGGCAAAGGGATTGGGCCGGAAGCGCTCGGCCGTCAGTTCGGGACGGCCCCAGTAGCCGCGCGCCACCGCGTCGCCGCCGATATAGAGATCGCCGGGCAGCCCGACGGGCACCGGCTGCATCTCCGCATCGACGATGTAGATCTGCGTGTTGGCGATCGGACGCCCGATGGTCACCGACTCGACGGGCGCCACGACGCGCGAGACGGTGGACCACACGGTGGTTTCCGTCGGCCCGTACATGTTCCACAGCTGTCCGCCGTCGAGCGCTTCCACGAGGTCCTCGGCGAGCGCAACCGGCAATGCTTCGCCGCCGACGAACATGGCGCGCAGCCGGCCGAGCGCCGCGCGCGTCGACGGATCGAGCAGCAGCATGCGCGCCATCGACGGCGTGCACTGGAAGTGCGTCACCCCGTGGCGCGCGATCAGTCCGGCAATCGAATCGTCGTGTTCGGGCGCGATGCCGTTCGCGCGCTGGCGCAGGGCGTCGAGGTGCGGCAGGTTCTCGAGCACGACGTCGGTCGCCACGCCGAAGTCGACCAGGCACGCCACTTCGCTCACGCCGATGGCCTTGAGCCTGTCGATCATGGCCAGGCACGTTTCCGGACGGCCGAACAGGCCACTCGTCTCGAAGTAGCGCTCGAACGAATGTTCGACGAGGGCGTTGTAATCCTCTTCGGACAGCGACGCGAAGATCTCGCTCGGGTTGCCGGCGCCCGCCCGTGCCGCAAACGTCGGGAACGACTCGGCAAACGGCTTGACGAGATCGATCGACGTCTTCAGGTA
Source organism: Acidobacteriota bacterium (assembly GCA_044507065.1). GTDB lineage: Bacteria > Acidobacteriota > Vicinamibacteria > Vicinamibacterales > SCN-69-37 > SCN-69-37. Next base: position 7,176 of record JBIQJY010000086.1, on the reverse strand, counting down.
CGCCATCAGCGGCTCACGCACCACCTCGCGGACGAACGCATCATCGTCGGACACGAGCGTGTGGAGCATCAGCACGACGTGCCCGTCGCCGCTGTGCCCGGCGGCCTTCCACGCCGCCCGATACGCCGCGATCTTCGTCGTCAGCTCGTCGACGGTCTGGCCGAGCAGGTGCGTCAGCACGCCCGCGCCGGCGGTGGCGGCCGCGGCAAATGTCTCGGGGTTGCCGGCCGCGGTCACCCAGACCGGCAGCGTGGGCTGCACCGGACGCGGCAGCGTCCGGAACTCCTGCGACGTGCCGCGGGGCGTGTCGAGCATGATCGATTCACCGCGCCACAGGGCACGCACGGTCTCGATCGACTGAAACAGGACGTTCTTCCGGTCCGCGTAGTTCTCGGGCCGCAGCACGAAATCGTTCGGCTGCCAGCCCGACGCGAAGGCGATGCCCACGCGGCCCCCGGAGATGTTGTCGACGACGCTCCACTCTTCGGCCACGCGCAGCGGATGGTGCAGCGGCAGCACGCAGCTGCCGGCCCTGATCGCGATGCGCGACGTGATGGCGGCGACGGCCGCGCCGGTGACCGCCGGATTGGGATAGAGGCCGCCAAACGCGTGAAAGTGACGCTCCGGCGTCCAGACTGCCGCGAATCCGTGTGTGTCGGCGAACTTCGCCCCCTCGAGCAGGAGCCGATACTTGCCGCGAGGGTCCTGGCCCTCGTCGGCGGAGAAATAAAACAGGCTCAGGCCGATCGGCTCCGGGCGGGCTGACACGCGCGCTGGTACGCTCGTGCCGGACTCGCCCGTGTAAAGCACCACGGTGAAGCCACGCGCGAGCGTCCAGAACAGCTCGAGCACCGAAATGTCGAACGAGATGCTCGTGACCGCCAGCCACACGCCGGGACGATCGTGCGGCACACAGGCGTCCATCCCCGCGAAGAAGTTGGCAACCTGCTGGTGCTCGAGCATCACGCCCTTGGGGCGGCCTGTCGACCCGGAGGTGTAGATGATGTAGGCGAGATTCTCTGGCCCGGACGTCGTGCCGATGGACGCGTCGTCGAGCGCAGCAATCGCTGCGCGGTCGCGCGTGGGGCACACGACGTGGTCGCACATCGGGAACTGGTCGGCCATCCCGGCGTCCGCGATGACGAGGCGGATCTCGGCGTCCTCGGCCACCAGTTGCAGGCGCTCCTGTGGATAGTGCGGGTCGAGCGGCACATACGCGCCGCCGGCCTTGAGCACGCCGACGAGGGCCACGAGCAGGTCGGCGGACCGCTCGAGGCACAGTCCCACGCGGACCTCGGGGCCGACGCCGAACGATTGCAGGTGCCGCGCCATCTGGTTCGCGCGGCGATCGAGCTCCCGGTAGGTGAAGGTGTCCTGGCCCGCGATCAGGGCAATGGCGTCCGGCGTCCGCCGCACCTGCTGCTCGATGAGATCGTGGATGCACGCGCGGTCGAACGGCACGGCGGTCGCGTTCCACGATTCGATGAGGCGCGTGCGCTCCGCGGCATCGACGAGCGGCAGCGATGCAACCGGCTCGGCCGGCGTCTCGCCGAGCTGTCGCGCGAAGCCCACCCACTGCGCATGCAGCCGGCGCAGCGCATCGTCGGAAAAGACATCGGCGCGCCCGTCCCACTCGAGCGTGGCGCCATCAGGCGATGGGCGCACCACGAGCGCCGCGTCGGCCTGCGAGGCGGGCACGAGCGATGACGGATCCAGCACGATGTGCGTGCGCCATCGGCTGTACGACTGAAGCGACGGCAGCCCGGGAGTGCGCAGGCAGAGGTCGGTGAAGAATGTTCCGCGTTCGAGGACCTCGGCAACCGACGAGGCGGTCTCGCTCCACGGGCGTGTGACGTCAACGACAACGGGTACGCGGTCCGACAGCAGCGGCAGGCCCGCGGCGGGCGGCGCGGCCACGCTGACGGCAAATGTCGCTCGCCCGGATCCTGCCAGCCGTGCGAGGCATGCGGCCACGGCGGCGACGATCCGGGTGTTGCGGTCGGTGTTCGATGCGCCGGCGAAGCCTGCCGGGATGATGCCGGCGAAGCGGCGCCGCGCGCCCGACTCGCCTTGTGGCGCGGGTTCAGCGGCGTACGGAACGGAAACCGGTTCGAGGTGCGCAAGCTGCTTCAGCCAGAACGACTCGTGGCGCACCGCCAGGCCGAGCGCTTCGTCGGCCGGCGCTTCCGATGGACCGAAGGGCTCCCCGACGCGCAGGTTCGCCAGCTCCGCCAGTTGTGCTGGTGTGACGGGCTCTCCGGTGACCGCACGAACACCGTCGATGGCCAGCGCATCGTTGCCGGTCGCCACGACAATGCCGTTGGCGTCGATTTCGAGAACGGTTCCCGGAGCGGCAGCGGTCTTCGCCGCTGTCGGCGATGCGGCGGCGATTGCGAACGCGCCGCCTCGCGTGATCGCGCGCACGACGCCGAAGGGATTCTGGTAGGGACCGAAGTCCATGGCGCGGACCGCGCGCGCGATCTCCGCCGCCGGTCGGTTCCAGTCGACGACACCGTGGCCGGCGGGGCGCTGGAACCTCGCATAGACGGTGCGGCGCGCGGCGGACTGCTCGACCGCGCTGAGGTCGCCCGACGTGATGTCGTCGACGAGCGAGGTGAATGCGGCAAGGCCCGCTTCGTAGCAGCGGGCGTTCAGGCCGAACGACGTCTCGCCGGCCGGAATGTCGAAGAGCTGCTGCTTCAGGATGCGACCGGCATCGACCGTGTCGGTCATCTCGTGCCAGGTCACGCCATACGTCGTTTCGCCGTTGAGCAGCGCCCAGACCGGGGCGTTCAGGCCGGCATAGGCCGGCAGCGGACCATCGTGGAAATTCACCGCGAGCATCCGCGGCGTCGCGATCGTGCGGTCGTCGAGCTTCGTGAGATTGACGACGCTGAACAGGTAGTCGTAGG
>JBIQJY010000086.1:0-4164 GCA_044507065.1 Acidobacteriota bacterium | reverse complement strand
GCCTCGTCGTTCCGGCCCGCCCCGGCGTACGCCATGCCCAGATGGTGATGATACAGGGCGTTGGCGGGTGCGGCCGCGGCCGCCTCGCGCAGGGGAGCGATCGCTTCGGCGTGCAGTCCCCGCTTGTGGAGCACCCAGCCCAGCGTGTTGCTGACGGCCGGGCGATCGGGCAGGCGCGCCTTCGCGTTGCGCGCCAGTTGCAGTGCGCGATCCAGGTTCTGGCCGCTCTCCGCGTAGATCCACGCCAGGTTGTTCGCGGCCACGGCCGCGTTCGCGTCGAGGTCGACGACGCGTTCGAACACCGCGCGGGCCTCGTCAATCCGTCCCTGCATCTGCAGCAGCGTGCCGACCGTCGTGTGCGCGCCGATCGATGTCGGCTGGCGATCGGCCAGCTTCTGGAACTCGGCCGTGGCTTCCGCCAGGCGGCCCGTGCGGCCGTAGAGGGCGCCGAGCAGGCTGTAGGCCTCGATGGCGTCCGGATTGCGATCGATCGCGGACTTCGCCAGTCGTTCGGCTTCGGCGACGTCGTTGGTGGCGGCAGCGGCGTTGGCGGCCAGCAGCACGAGCGCCGCGTTGTCCGGATCGACCGCGAGCGCCGCCGCCACTCGCGCGCGGGCGGTGGCGCCGCGGCCGTCGCGCACGTCGAGTTGCGTCAGCAGTCGCAGGGCGTCGATGGCGTTGGCGTCAACGGCCAGCGCGCGCTCGAGTGCCGTGCGCGCCTGTGTCGTCCGGCCGGCCATCGCATCGAGCAGGCCTGCGGCCGTCAGGACCGGCACCGACTCGGGCAGTTCCTTCTGGAGCGCGCGCACGAGGGGTTCGGCGCGGGCCGCATCTCCGCGCGCCAGTGCCACGCGCGCGACCATCAGCCGGGCGTCGGGCGCCGTCGGCGCAAGCGTCAACGCGGCGTCGGCGGCCTGCGCCGCTTCAGCCAGGCGACCCGCCGCCAGGTGTGTTTCGGCCAGTGCCACGCGCGCGGCGCCAAGCCGCGGATTCAACTGGACGGCTGCGGCAAACGCGGTGCCCGCGGCCTCGGGTTCGTTGCGCAGCAGGTGCACCTTGCCCAGGGCGTACTGCGCCTGTGCCGAGTTGCGGTCGCTCTCGACGGCGCGACGAGCGCTCGCCAGGGCGCCGTCGAGTTCGCTGGCGGCTGCCTGTAATTCGGCCCGCGCGGTGAGCGCCCGCGTGTTCGATCCGTCGGCCGACAGGATCGCATCGACGCGTCGGGTAGCTTCCACGGTGTTGCCGGCCTGGAAGTCGAGCGTGGCCAGTCGAAGCGCGGCAATCGTCGCGCGCTGCGAGTCCGCTCCGCCGGCTACGCGCTCGAAGGCGGCCCGCGCCTCGTCGACGCGGCCCTGCGACAGGTAGAAATCGCCAAGCCCGAGTCGTCCGGATGCGTCGGGCGCTCCGTCCGCCACCGCACGCAGGTACGGCTCGCCGTCGGCCGCCCGGCCCGCGCCGATATAGAAGTACGCCAGTGCGCGGTTGGCAGAGAGGTGTGCCGGGTCGAGCGCGACCGCACGCCGCAGCGCGGTTTCGGCTGCCGCCTGGTTGCCGGTCGCCAGATGGAAGTTGGCCAGCGCAAGCTGGGCCGGCACCGACGTGGGCGCAAGCTCCACGGCGCGACGGAACGCCGCCTCGGCCTCCTGCCGATCGCCGCGCACGAGCTGCACCGCGCCGAGCGTCGTGTAGCTGGCCGCCCGTGTGGGGTCGCTTTCGATGGCCGCCGCCACGTCGGCGACGGCGTCCTCGAGCCGGCTCATGCCCGCGAGGGCGTTGGCGCGCAGGATCAGTGCCTCGGTGTGTCCGGGATCCACAGCGAGCGCCTTGTCGGCACGGCTTGCGGCATCCTCGAACCGGCGATCGACGAGCAGCACGTTGCCGGCGCGCACCTGCAGGCCCGCGTCGCCGGGCAGCGCATCGGCCGCACGAATCAGCTCGACAGCCGCGCCGGCGCGATCGCCAACGGCCAGGTAGGCGTCGGCCAGCTTCAGGCGCGCGTCGCCGAACAGCGGGTCGTGCTGGAGCGCGTTGCGGTACTCGATGATGGCTTCCTGATACCGCCCGGCACTCGCATAGGCGTCGCCGCTTTCCAGGAACTCCCGGCTGGCCACCTCCGGGTCGGGCGAACAGGCGCTCGCTGCGATCGCGGCAATCAGGAACAGGATCTTCACGGGGCTGCGCATCGTGCGGGAGGACCTTTCAGAAACGATCAAATCGGCAGGAAACGGTCGAACTGGAGAAAGGCGGCTTCCACGAACGCCGCGGCGCGCGCCGCGGCAGCGCCGTCGTTCTCCTCGGACGGCATGACGGGACTGATGACGCGTACCATGGCGGCGTCCGATCGCCGCAGCCGCATGGCGTCATAAATAAGGTAGGCCTTGCTCCAGTAATCACTGGCGACCACGCGTCCGTGGCTCTGGTACCAGTAGAGCACCACCTGGCGCTCGGTGCCCTTCTGGATCAGCAGGCGATTGACGGTGACCGGCTCCTGCCGGCCTGCCACCTGAAGCGTCAGGGTGGACGACGTCACGGGCAGCCAGCCGGCGCCCGGCAGGCAGTTCTGTGGCGAATGAATCGTGTCGCCGGCACGCTGGCTCTCGTAGTAGCCGACGTAGAGCGACAGCGGCAGGCCCGCCTGAACATAGATCCGGTTGACGTACTCGTCGACACCGAGCTGCTCGAGCACCGCCTCGGTGAACGCCGGCGCGTCCTGACCGTTCCAGCTGCCGATCGCTCGCGGGATCCCGGCCAGCGGCTCGCGCAGCGGCGTGATTTCCGGCTGCGCGCTGCGTGCGGCGAGCGCCGTCGCGCCGAGCAGGCACAGCGCCATCACCAGCAGCCGCGCCACCGCGCCATCGCCTCGTCGCATCGTCATGCCGTCACCATCCCGGAACCGCCCTCGACGACGGCGGGCGGCGGAAGGAAGCGCAGCACCACCTGCGACGCCAGGAACAGCAGGCCGAAGGCCACGCCAAAGACCAGCCAGCCCGAGAACGTGTGGAAGAACCCCTGGGCGGCTTCCTCGCCGAAGTGATGCGCCGCCACGCCGGTACCGGCCACGCGGACGCTGTTGGCGACGATCGCGATGGGCACCGTGGCCAGCGCCACGGCCGTGCGCACGCTCAGTCGCGAATCGAGGAAGTAGCCGTAGATGATGCCGAGCGTCAGCAGCGAGATGAGCGAGCGAATCCCACTGCACGCTTCGGCCACCTCGAGGGTCGTGCGCGCGAGGATGATCAGGTTGCCCTCGCGAAGCACCGGAATGCTCAGCGCCGAGAGCATCGTCTCGCCGACACGCGAGGCGAGCAGCTGGAGCGGGAAGGCGATGCGGCTGAAGATGATCTCGGGGATCGGAATCATCAGGAGCAGGAACGCGAGCGGGAAGGCGAGGACCTTCACCGACTGCCAGCCGCGCACGAAGGCGAGTCCGCCGGCGATGACCACGAGCATCGAGATGCGCGTCAGGAATCGTTCGGCGCCGAGCAGGCCTACGAGCAGCAGCCCCAGGCCGCCGACGAGGACGAGCAGGCCCGCGACGCTGGGCGCGACGATGGCTGCCGCCAGGCGCGCGCGACGCTCCCAGGCGAACCAGACGGCAAAGGGCACGATGACGAACCCGTGCGAGTAGTTGTCGTCCGTGGTCCAGTCCGAGACGAGCGATCGCAGGACCGGTGCGTAGAGGAGCAGAAAGCTGGAAACGAAGACGAGCAGTGCCGCGACAAGACTCTTACCCACGCGCATGGCTTTCGATGACTCTTGTAGCAAACGACTCGCCCATTGGCGCCCGGTCGGGTGACTTTCTGTAACCCATTGTTTCGCAACACGTTGGGTGAGTGAATCGCGTTCGAGTCAGCCTCGAACGGGGTGATTAGTCCTACGTCAGACAGACTAAAGTATCGCGGAATCCGCGCACCTGCACCTGGCGGTGCTCGTCCCGAACGCACAAACGCCCCCGGGCGCGCAGGGCACCCGGGGGCGTTTGTCGGTCTGCTGCGCCGAATCAGGCCTTGGCCTGAGCCTTCTTCCGGGCGTTCGCGCGCCGACGCGCGGCGGCGCCAAGGCCCATCAGGCCGGCGCCGAGCATCGTCAGCGTGGCCGGCTCGGGCACCGGGCTGTGCGTCACCTGCGCCCACAGCTGCGTCGTCGTCAGGCCGTACTCCGGCG
>JBIQJY010000017.1:37151-58936 GCA_044507065.1 Acidobacteriota bacterium | reverse complement strand
AGGCTGCGAGGCTACTAGGAGCGAAGGCGGGTGATGGCCAGGTGGAGTGCTACTGAGACGCCTTCGTAGCGGTGGGCCAGATCGAGCGCAACGGAGGGAAGCTGGCCGAGTCGATGGGCGAGATCCAGCAGATACGCGCATTCGCACGCGGATCCGCGCGCGAGCTCGAGGAAGCGGCAGTAGTCACCCGAGGAGGTCCGAGTCGACCCCTCGACCATGTTGGTCGGGACCGAGACGGCAGCCCGGCGGAGCTGGGCCTGCAGGCCGAAGCGCTCGGCGGCCGGCATGGCACTTGTCGCCTCGTAGAGCGCCAGAACCAGCCGATCGGCCTCCCCGAAGGCGCGCAGGCTGCGATGGTCCCGTCCCATGCCGGCCGCAGTGCAAAAGCTACGCCCCACAGCCCGGCCGCGGCCCGGATGGCCCCGTCGGCCTCCGGCCCCCCAGACGGCCGCCACCGGCCCCGGGCCTACCCGCGCGCCCAGGGACGTCGCCGCCCAATCGGGAATCCGCGACCCAGCCTCGTGGCCTCCCAGCCTTGCAGCCTCGTCGCCTTGTAGCCTTGTAGCCTTGTAGCCTTGTAGCCTTTTTTCAGCTACCATACCCGTTTGCGCTGGAACGAGTTAGCCCCTTCGGGCTGACGTTCGGGCGGGACTCTCGTCGGGCCATGTTCGAATCGCTCAGCACGCGTCTTCAGGACGTCTTCAAGTCGCTCAGAGGCGAGGCGCGCCTCACCGAGGCGGCCGTCGACGTGGCGCTGCGCGAGATCCGGCTGGCGCTGCTCGAAGCCGACGTGAACTTCCGCGTCGTCAAGGCGTTCATCGAGCGGGTGCGGGTGAAGGCGGTGGGCGACGAGGTGCTGCGCAGCCTCACGCCGGACCAGCACGTCGTCCGCATCGTGCGCGACGAAATGCTGGCGCTCTTCGGCGAGACGGCCGGCGGGCTGCCGCCCGTCCAGAAGTCGCCGCGGGTCGTGCTGATGCTCGGCCTCCAGGGATCGGGCAAGACGACGTCGTCGGCCAAGCTGGCGCGACTGCTGGCCAGGCAGGGACGACACGCGATGCTCGTGTCGACCGACGTGCGGCGGCCGGCAGCCATCGAGCAGCTCTCGGTGCTGGCCGGACAGATTGGCGCCCGGGTGCACAACCCGCCGGGCGAGATGGACCCGGTGACGCGCGCGAAGGGCGCGCTCGTCGAGGCGAAGAATCTCGGGTTCGACACGGTCATCGTCGACACGGCTGGACGGCTGCACATCGACGACGACCTGATGGGTGAGCTCGAAGCGATCAAGAGCGCGGTCGAGCCGACCGACATGCTCTATGTCGCCGACGCGATGACCGGGCAGGACGCGGTCAAGAGCGCCGGCGAGTTCAACCATCGGGTGGGCACGACCGGCGTCGTGCTGACGAAGATGGACGGTGACGCGCGGGGCGGTGCCGCGCTGTCGGTCGTGGGTGTCGTCGGCGTGCCGATTGCGTTTGTCGGCACGGGCGAGCGTCCGCAGGATTTCGAGGCGTTCCAGGCCGATCGCCTCGTGTCGCGCATGCTCGGCATGGGCGACGTGCTCTCGCTCATCGAACGCGCCGAGGAGGCGATCGACGACGAGAGCCGCGAGCGGCTCGAGAAGAAGACGCGGCTCGACGATTTCACGCTCGAGGATTTCCGCGATCAGTTGCGGACCATCAAGAAGATGGGGCCCCTCGAGCAGGTGCTGGGCATGATTCCCGGCATGGGGAACCTGAAGCAGCTCAACGAGGCTCGCGGGCAGGTCGACGACAAGCAGTTGGCGCGCGTCGAGGCAATCGTCAACTCGATGACCGCCGGCGAGCGCCGCAACCACGCGATCCTCAACGGCAGCCGCCGGAAGCGGATTGCGAAGGGCAGTGGGACGAGTGTGGAAGAGGTCAATCGCGTGCTCAAGCAGTTCGTCGAGATGCGCAAGATGCTCAAGGCGATGACCGGGATGTCCGGTGGACGCAAGGGCCGTCAGCGCATGATGGGCATGCTCAAGGGGATGCGATAGGCCTGGCGCGACGTGCGCGATGGTGAACCGAACCACCATTCGAAGTGTTCGGACACAGCGATGAAGGGCAGGGATACAGCATGGTAGCGATTCGTATGCGGCGTGCCGGTTCGAAGAACCGTCCGTTCTACCGCATTGTGGTGACAGAGAGTGCGGCGGCGCGCGATGGGCGCTTCATCGAGGTGATCGGACACTACAATCCGCGCACCAGGCCGGAGACGCTCGAGGTCGACCGCGAGCGGCTGGCGCATTGGCTCGGGAACGGGGCGCAGCCGTCGAACACGCTCCGGACGCTCATCAACCGCCTGCCGGCCGAAACGCCGGCGGCCGAACCGGCGTCGTGAGCCGAGCCGCTGACGTCGTCGGCGTGATCGCCCGCGCGCTCGCGGCGCGTCCCGACGACGTGCAGGTGACCGAGGCGGAGCGCCGTGGTCAGCGGGTCATCGAATTGTCGATGGCGCCGGGCGAACTCGGACGCGTGATTGGGCGCCAGGGCCGGACGGCCACGGCGCTGCGCGCGCTCGCCGCCGCGGCTGGCGAACTCGACGACATGCGCGTGGCGGTCGAGTTCGTGGACGAGTAGGGCCGCGGCCCGCATCGGCCGTTCACGTTGCTCGATCGCAGTCGAACTGCCATGGACTGGTCCTCGATGGTCACCGTCGGGCGCATCATCCGGCCGCATCACAATCGCGGCCACGTCGTGGTGATGCCGGAAACCGACTTTCCGCACGAGCGGTTCGCGGTGGGCTCGATTCTCTACCGCGAACGGGACGGACGCGTGGAACCCATCGTCGTTTCGGCGAATCGCGAGCGCGCCGGGCGCTGGGTGGTCGGCTTCGAGGGCTACGGCAGCATCAACGACGCTGAAACGCTGCGCGGCCTCGACCTGCGGGTGCCGGCCGCCGACGTCAAGGCGCTCGAGCCGGGCGGCTACTACGTCTTCGACCTCGTCGGGTGCATGGTGCGCACGGTCGGTGGCGATGAAGTGGGGCGCGTCGAGCGCGTGGATCTCGCGACGGGCGTGGCCATGCTGGTCGTGGCGGGCGATGGCGAAGTGCTGGTGCCGTTTTCCGAGGCCATCTGCACGCGCATCGATCCGGCGGGGAAGACGATCGAGATCGATCCGCCACCGGGGCTTGTCGAACTGAATCGGCCGGCGAAGCGATGACGGCCGACGTCATCACGATCTTCCCGGAGATGGTCGAGTCGGCTCTGGCCGCGGGTGTCGTCGGGCGGGCGCGCGAGCGCGGGGTTGTCGACGTGCGCGTGCGGGATTTGCGCGACTACACCGACGACCGCCACCGCACGGTTGACGACGTCCCGTACGGCGGTGGTCCGGGCATGGTGATGAAGCCCGAGCCGCTGTGGCGGGCCGTCGAGGCGATTGCGGAGGACCGCGGCCCGGCGTCGGCCGTCGTGCTGATGACGCCGCAGGGAAGGCCCTTCACCCACGCGGTGGCCGAGCGGATGAGCCGGCTCGAACGGGTCGTGGTCATCTGCGGCCGGTACGAGGGCGTGGATGAGCGGGTGGCCGAGGGGCTCGTCACCGACGAGATTTCCATCGGCGACTACGTCCTGACCGGCGGGGAACTGGCGGCGCTGGTCGTGCTCGACGCCGTGACGCGCCTCGTGCCTGGCGTCGTGGGCGATGCCGGGTCGGTCGAAGTGGATTCGTTCGTGGGCGGGTTGCTCGATTGCCCGCACTATACGCGGCCCGCGGAGTTCCGCGGCCGACGGGTGCCCGACGTGCTGTTGTCCGGGCACCATGGACAGATCGAGCAGTGGCGTCGCGGGCAGCGCATCCGGCGCACCGCCGACAGGCGGCCGGACCTGCTCGAGGCCGCCGATCTGACCGCCGGGGAACGCCGCACTGTCGCGGCGTGGCGGTCGTCGGAGCGGTCGGAGTCGAAGTTGCCGCGGGGCGGGCCGTCGGGTCCGTCCGCGAGTGAGAAGGAGTGAGTGATGAAGGCGATTGAGTCCGTGGAGCAGCCACAGCTGAAGACCCGTCCCGCCATGCGGTCCGGCGATACCGTCCGCGTCCACGTGAAGGTGCGCGAGGGCGAGAAGGAGCGTATCCAGGTGTTCGAAGGCCTGGTCATCGGCCAGCACCGCGGCGGCGCGCGCGCCACGTTCACGGTGCGCAAGGTGTCGTTCGGCCAGGGTGTCGAGCGCATTTTCCCGCTGCATTCGCCGGTCATCGACAAGATCGACATCGTGCGCAGCGCGAAGGTCCGCCGTGCGAAGCTGTACTTCCTGCGCAACCTGCGCGGCAAGGCGGCGCGCATGAAGGAACAGAAGCGCCCCGCGTAGTCGGCCGGTCATCGGGGCATCGATCGGATGAGCCCGCGCCCGCGCGCCTCCCGCACGCTCGAGAACGGTGCACGCCGTCTGGGACACCAGCACGTGGCGGGCGTCGACGAGGTGGGGCGGGGGTGTCTGGCCGGGCCGGTCGTTGCTGCCGCCGTCGTGCTCGACCCGGGCCGGTACATCCGCGGGATCGCCGACTCCAAGACGCTGCCAGCCGCCGAACGCGAGCGGCTGGCAGTGGCCATTCGCCGGAAGGCGATCTGCTGGCACGTGGCGATCGTCGATCCGGCGGAGATCGATCGCCTCAACATCCACTGGGCCTCGCTCGAGGCCATGCGTCAGGCCGTGTCCGCCCTGCGGCCCTGTCCCGAATTCGTCATTGTCGATGGGTTCCGCATCCCGGACCTGGCCGTCGATCAGCGCGCCGTGTCCGGCGGCGATCGCCGCTGTACGGCGGTGGCGGCCGCCTCGATTCTCGCCAAGGTGGCGCGCGACCAGCTCATGTGCGAACTGCATGCGCGCGATCCGCGCTACGGGTTCGACCGTCACAAGGGCTACGCCACGCGCGAGCACATCGCGGCGCTCGATCAATTCGGCTATTCCGACGTGCACCGGCGGTCGTTCAGGCCGGCTGCGCTGTTTGATAGGATGACCGACTGACGCCGTCGACGCGTCGAGGGGAGCAAACCATCCGTTTTCTGCCACGAGTCCTCGTCGCGGTCTACCTCATCGAGGCCGGGCTGATCCTCATTGCCGCGCCGTGGACGCAGTGGTGGCGATTCAACTACTTTGCCGACCTGCTGCCCTGGCTGCGTGACCTGATGAGCACCACGGCAATGCGCGGTCTCGTCGTCGGCGTCGGCGCCCTGACGATTATCGTGGGCGTGGGCGACCTCTGGCAGGCACTCGTCGCCAGGTTCGCCCCGCGCCCGTCGACGTTCGACGCACACGATTCGTGAGCCGCCTGCCGACGCCTTCGCTGCACCTGGTCACCAGCCGCGCACGCCTCGCCCCCGACGCGCGCACGACGCGCGAGCAGGTGTCGGCCCTCGACGCCCAGATCGACGCCGCGATTGCCGCCGGCGTCGACATCATTCACATACGCGAGCGCGACATGGACGCCGGCCTGCTGCTCGGGCTCGTCGAGCGCGCGGTGGCGCGCGCCAGCGGGACTCCCACACGCATCCTCGTCAACGAGCGCGCCGATGTGGCCGCGGCGGCTGGCGCGTCCGGCGTGCACCTGCCGGCTTCCGGTCTGCCGGCTACCCGCGTGCGGGCACTTTCGGCGACATGGATCGTCGGGCGATCGACGCACGTCGGGGAGGAGCCACGGGACCTCGCCGCGGTCGACTACGTCCTGTTCGGCACGGTGTACTCATCCGAGTCGAAGCAGCCGGGCAGTCCGGTGGCCGGCCTCGACGCACTGGCTGCGTCCGTGCGGGCTGTTGCATGTCCTGTCGTGGCCATCGGAGGGCTGACGCCAGACCGCGCGGGCGAGTGTCTGCGGGTCGGGGCGGGCGGCGTGGCGGCCATTGGCGCATTCCTGCCGCCGGGCCGCGCGCGCGACGCGCTGGGCGTCGAGACGGCCGTGCCGGCCTTCCGGGCCGCGATGTCGGGCGCGTAGTCCCGCGTCAATCGCGGCGGGGCGCGGCGGCGTTCTTGATAGAGTAGGCCCGTCGCATGGCACATCTGGGCGGAGAACTGAAGCAGGCGCGCGAGGCCGCGGGAGTGTCGCTGCGCGAGATGGCGACGCGCACCAAGATCTCCGTGACGGCGCTCGAGGCGCTCGAGCGCGGCGACCTCAGCCGCCTGCCCGGCGGCATCTTCGGACGATCGTTCGTGCGCGCCTACGCGATCGAGGTGGGCGCCGACCCGGACGCCATTGTCGAACGGTTCATCGAGCAACTCGACGAGGACGAACGCGAGGCCGCCGAGCGGCGCGCAGCGATGATGCCGGCCATCACGAGCGACGACCGGCAGTTCCTGGCGCGGCAGCAGCGTGCGCTGATGGTCCTGCGAGTCGGGTTGGTCCTGCTCGTTGTCGCGATCATTGCGCTCGTGACCTGGCGCGTGCGGGTGTTCATGAGCGCCGGCGAGGAGGTTCCCGCCGCCGAGGAAACCGTCATCGCACCGGTCATCGTGCCGCCCGAGCCGGCCGACCCGCCGCCGCCCGTGCCGAATCCCGCGACGCCGGTGATTGAGGCGCCGATGGTCATCGAGCTCGACGCCAGTGCGGACTCCTGGGTGTCGTTGACGGTCGATGGCGCCGAGTCGGTCGCGCGCCTGTTCCGCGCCGGTGATCGCCAGCGCGTGGAAGTGACGCGCGAGATCCTTCTCGACGTCGGCAACGCCGGCGGCCTTGCCCTGATCATCGACGGGAGGCGGGCGAAGGTGCTCGGGCGCGACGGCGCCCGCGTGCGCACCCGCATCACACGCCAGAACGTCGGCGAATTCCTCGAGTAGACGTGGTGGCTGCCTCGCCGATGCGAGTGCGTCATTCGCCGCGTCGATAGACGCAGCGCCCCCCGACATAGGTCTCGTCGATCAGGATGTGGCCCGTCGCGCGATCGATGCGGAACCTGACGAGGTCCGCGCGATCCCCTGCCACGAGTCCACGCGCACGACCGGCCACTCGTCCGGCGCGCGCGGCATTCGTCGTGGCCATGGCCACCGCGTCGGCCAGCGTCACGCCGCCAAGCTGCATCACGCGGCTTACCGCGCGGTCGAGCCGCAGGGCCGATCCGGCCAGCCGATCCTGGCCGGCCAGCACGACGCGCCCGTCCGGCGTCAGGTCGACCGCCTGTTCGCCCAACCGGTAGCGACCCGGTGCTGAAGCCGCCGGGGCGCTCGCGTCGGTGACGAGCACCGCGCGCGTTGTCCCTTTCGCTCGAATGGCCGGCGTGAGGAACGACGCGGGCAGGTGGATGCCGTCGGCGATGAAGCTGGCCATCAGCCGGTCGTCGGCCAGTTGATCCCAGATGTAGTTCGGATGGCGCGGGAGCACCGCGTGCGCGCCATTCCCCAGGTGCGTGGACATCGTCGCGCCGGCCGAAACAGCCTCGGCAATCTGCGTGGACGTGGCGCGCGTATGGCCGATGGCCACGACGACACCCGTCGCCGTGACTGCCTCGATGTACGCAGCCGCTCCCGGCCATTCGGGCGAGAGCGTGACCAGCCGGATGTGTCCGCCGGCCAGGTCCTGCCAGCGCTTGAACTCGTCGATGTCCGGTGGCCGCACCCAGCGTGCGGGGTGGGCCCCGCGCGGGCCGTCTTCCGGCGAGATGTGCGGGCCCTCGACGTGCAGGCCGTCGAACACCGCTCCCAGGGGCAGGCCCTCCTTCGCCCGCGCGAGGTTCGCGATTGCCGCGCCCATGGCCTCGGGCGCGCCCGTGATGACGGTGGGGTAGCAGCGCGTGACGCCCGTCGACGCGATGACCTCGATCGATCGCGCGATGGCTTCGTGGGACACCGCGGGGTCGTTGTAGTCGACGCCGGCAAACCCGTTCACCTGCAGGTCGATCCAGCCGGGGGCAACGTAGGTGTCGCCCGTCGTCCGGCCTTCGTCGGGCAGTTCGTCCACCTGCTCGATCGACGAGGCGGCACGCACCCGCACGGGCCTGCCGGTTTGCGCGTCGAGGCCGTGGATGTCCTGGGGTGACAAGATCATGAGCGCTCGCGGTCGCTGCCGCGCGTCGATCGCGTCAGCTCTTCGTGATGACGAGGCCGTCCGATTCGATCGCGAACGGGAGCACGCGCGCGCCCGCCTCGCGGAGCGAGGCCTCGACATCGGCCCGTCGGTCGGGGTCGACGAGGCAGACCAGGCAGCCGCCGCCGCCCGCGCCGCAGACCTTGCCGGCCAGTGCACCCGCGAAGCGCGCCCGCTCGAACAACTGGTCGATCTCGGGTGTGGTCACCCCAGGGGCCAGGCGCTTGCGCGCCTGCCACTCGGCTCCCATGACGGTGGCCACGGTCGCCCAGTCGCCCGCCTCGAGCGCATCGCGCATCGACGCGGCGGCCTGACGGATCGCCTCGAATGCCTCGGTGACCGCCGCATCACCGTTGATGCGCCGCACCATCACGTCCCAGTTGTTGATGCCCGAGTTGCGCGACGCGCCGGTATAGGCGAGTACGAGCCGGCGGCCGAGGTCGCCGTGATCGACGCCGAGTGCGACACGCCGAACCCCGTCGACCGCGAGCTCGATGGCCGAGACGCCGCCATGGAAGGCCGGCCGGTAGTCCTGCACGCCGGTCGGGACCCGAATGACCTGGGCCTCGATGTTCATCGCCGTGGTCAGGATGTCGTCATCGGTCATCGGGCGCCCGGTCCAGGCGGCCAGCGCACCGATGAGCGCAATGGTCATGGCCGACGATCCGGCGATGCCGGCGCCGACGGGCGAGTCCGAGTGCGTGCGCACTTCCACGCCGCGTGCGCCGAAGTGCCGGACCAGGCGCGCGACGAGCGGCAGCCTGTCGACGGGCAGCGCCGAGGGATCCGACACGTCAATCTGCTCGCCGGTATCGTCCGAGACGAGGACGACACGATAGTCGCGCCGCGAGGTGAGCGTGCAGCGCGCGCGAAGACTGATGGCCGCGTTGATGGTCTGCGCCCTCTCGTGGAAGAGGTAGAGGGGCCAGATGTCGTAGGTGCCGCCCGCCAGATCGATGCGTGCGGGCGCTGAGGAGTCGATGCGCACCCGCGCATTATAGAACCCATCGAAGGGGTTCTATAATGGGCGCGCGCATGTCACTTCGGGATTTCCGGCGCCAGGTGGGTCGCCTTGCGGTTGTCGGCTTCGAGGGCCACGGCGTGCCGGACGGGCTGCGACGGCTCGTCGCCGAGTTCGATCTCGGTGGCGTGATCTATTTCGCCCGCAACATCGACACCCCCGAACAGGTTGCCGATCTCTCGCGGCAGGTTGGTGCCATCCAGACTGCCTGGCCGCTCTGGATCAGCGTCGATCAGGAGGGCGGCCGCGTCGCGCGCCTCCGCCGGCCGTTCACCGAGTGGCCGCCGGCCATCACGCTGGGACGCAGCGGCGACGACGCGCTGGCCGCCCGGTTTGCACGTGCGCTGGCCGCCGAGCTGCGCGCGGTCGGGATCAACCTCGACTATGCGCCGGTGCTCGACGTGCACACCAATCCCTCCAATCCGGTCATTGGCGACCGCGCGCTGTCGGAACGCGCCGATGCGGTTGCGCGACTGGGCGCGCTCCTGATTCGCGAGCTCCAGGCCGGCGGCGTTGCGGCGTGCGGCAAGCATTTCCCCGGGCACGGCGACACCAGCGTCGATTCGCATCACGCCCTGCCCGTGGTCGAACACGATCGACGTCGACTCGACGCCGTCGAGCTCGTGCCGTTCGTCCGCGCGATCGAGGCCGGCGTCGCCACGATGATGACGGCGCACGTGATCGTCCCGGCCCTCGACGCCTCGCGCGTCGCGTCGCTGTCGCCGGTCGTCGTCGACTCGCTGCTGAAGCGGACGCTGGGCTTCGAGGGAGTGGTCTTCAGCGACGACCTCGGGATGAAGGCCGTCAGCGCGACGGCCACGCCTGGCGAAGCATCGGTTGCCGCGGTGCGCGCCGGCTGCGACGCCGTCCTGCTGTGCAATCACACGCTCGACGAACAGGTCGAGGCGCTCGAAGCACTCATCTATGCCGCCGAGGCCGGCGACATCCCGCAGTCGCGCATCGACGATGCGATGCGGCGGCAGGAGGCCGTGAAGGCGCGGATGGCCGGCTGGACCCGCCTGACCCCGGTGGCGCTCGACGTGGTTGGATGTCCGGAACACCAGGTGGTGGCCACCGAGATGGCGGCGTGGGCGTAGCGCGGACCAGGGCCGGACTGCGGCGGTTCCGGGCGGTGCGGCCGGGCAGTCGCGTCGCCCTCGTGGCGCCGGCCAGCGGGTTCGATCGCGCCGAGTTCGATCGCGGCGTCGAGGAACTGCGGCGTCTCGGTCTCGATCCGGTGTACGACGACAGCGTGTTCGAGCGCCGGACCACGGTCGCCGGCGCGCCGGCCGTGCGCGCGGCCGCACTCGCCGCGGCGTGGGCGCGCGAGGATGTCGATGCCATCGTGAGCGTGCGCGGCGGCTACGGCAGCGTCGAGATCCTGCCAATCCTCGATCGGATAGCGGTGCCGGACTATCCCGCCGGGTTCGTGGGGTACAGCGACCTGACGTCGCTGCACACCTGGCTGAACCTGCACGTCGGTGTGACGTCCGTCCATGGCGCGATGCTCCAGGGACGACTGGCGGCCGGGCCGTCCGCCTACGACCCCGACACGTTCCTGCGCAGCCTCGGCCCCGATCCGATGGGGCCGCTCGAGCCCGAGGGCACGGCCGTGATGCGAGAGGGCGAGGCATCCGGCGTGCTGCTCGGCGGCACGATCACGCAGTTGGCTGCCTCACTCGGCACGCCGTTCGCCTTCAAGCCGCCGCTCGGCGCCGTCCTGCTGCTCGACGAGGTCGGGGAGCGCCCCTATCGCATCCAGCGCCTGCTCACGCAGTTGCGGCTTGCCGAGGTGTTGGCCGGTGTCGCCGCCATCGTCATCGGCCAGCTTCCGCAGTGCGACGAGCCGGGTGGGCACGTCACCGCGCTGTCGATCTTTCACGAGTTCTTCGACGGCTTCCATGGCCCGATCATCACGGGCTTCCCGTCGGGGCACACGACGACGGCTTTGCTCAGTGTGCCGTTCGGCGTCCAGGCCCGCGTGATTGCCGGGCAGGGCCGTGCGCGGCTGGTCGTCGAAGAGTCCGCCGCCGTCTGAGTCCCATCATGTCTACCATCCACGTCATCGGCGTCTGCGGAACCGCCATGGCCACCCTGGCCGCCATGCTCAAGTCGTGCGGGCACGACGTACAGGGGTCGGACCACGCGATGTACCCGCCCATGAGCGACTTCCTCGCGAAGGAGGCCATCCGCGTCTTCAATCGCTACGATGCCGCGAACATCACCGGGGACATCGATCTCGTCATCGTCGGCAACGCCATTTCGCGCGGCAATCCCGAGCTCGAAGAAGTGCTGGATCGCAAGATCCGGCACATGTCGTTGCCCGAGGCCGTGCGCGAGTATTTCCTGTGGCAGTCGCAGTCGATTGTCCTGGCCGGCACGCACGGCAAGACGACCATGACGGCGCTCACCGGCTGGCTGCTGACCGATGCGGGGCGGGATCCGAGCCTGCTGGTGGGTGGCATCGCGCTGAACTTCCAGGGCAGCTATCGGATTGGATCGGGCCGTCAGTTCGTCATCGAGGGCGACGAATACGACAGTGCCTTTTTCGACAAGACGGCCAAGTTCCTGAAGTACCTGCCCGACATCGCCGTGGTCGCCAACCTCGAGTACGACCATGCCGACATCTATCCCGACATGGAGGCGCTGCGGACCGCCTTCCGGCGCTTCCTGACACTCGTGCCGCGCAACGGCCGCGTGCTGATCGGCGCCGACAGCCCCGAGGCCATGGCGCTGGCGAGCGTGTCGCGTGCGCCTGTCGAGACGTTCGGCATCGACGATGCCCGCGCCGACTGGCGCGCGACCAACATCGTTCCGGGCGACGGACGCGTGCGGTTCGACGTCTGGCACGCCGGTGAGCCGTTCGCCGAGCTCTCCTCGCCCCTTCACGGCCGGCACAATGTCCGGAACGTACTTGCTGCCGTGGCGGCCGGACATGCCGCGGGACTTTCGGCGGCCGAGATGAGCCAGGGACTCGATCGGTTCGCGGGGGTGCGCCGCCGGCTCGAGCTGCGCGGGACGGTGCGCGACGTCTCGGTCTACGACGACTTCGCCCACCACCCGACAGCCATCCTGGAGACGCTGCGGGCGATGCGGGCGTCATTCCCGGATCGCCGCATCTGGGCCGTCTTCGAGCCGCGGTCGGCCACCTCCTGCCGCCGCGTGTTCCAGCAGGACTTCGCCCGCGCGTTTGCCGAATCGACGGCCGACCAGGTCATCATCGCCGCCGTGTTCCGCACCACGCTGCCCGACGCGGACCGGCTTCAGGTGGACGAACTGGTCCGCGACGTGACGCGCGCCGGCGTGCCCGCGCGCGAGTTCCCCGACGTTCCTGCGATCGTCGCCGCGATTGCCGTTGAGGCGCAGCCCGGTGACATCGTTGTCATCATGTCGAACGGCGGGTTCGACGGCATCCACGACAAGCTGCTCGAGGCGCTGAAGGCGTCGTGACGAAAGCGGAGTTCGAGGCGCACTGGGCCCACGCGCTCGGCCCCGCTCGATGGACGGCGCAGGCTCCGCTCGCGCCGCTGACGACATTTCACGTCGGCGGCGCGGCCGAGTGGCTGGCCGATGTGGCGTCTGTCGAGCAGCTGCAGGCGCTCGTCGCCGACGCCCACCGCGCGGGCGTGCCCGTGACGGTGCTCGGGGGCGGGTCGAATATCCTCGTGGCCGACCAGGGCGTCGAGGGCGTCGTGATTCGGCTCCGGCTGTTCGGCATCGAGAGTATCGACGCGGAAAGCGTGCGGGTCGAGGCCGGCGTCACCATCAACGGCATGGTCCGCTGGATGATCGGTCGCGGCGTTGCGGGACTCGAGGCCTGGGCGGGCACGCCGGGCACCGTCGGTGGCGCCATCCACGGCAACGCGCACTGGAACCGCGGGAACATCGGCGATCACGTGCGCGAGGTGCAGCTGGTGACGCCGGCCGGGCAGGTCCTCCTGGTGCCGGCCGCCGAGATGGGGTTCGGCTACGATACGAGCCGCATTCAGCAGACGCGCGAGATCGTGGCCGCTGCCGTGTTCCGGGTGACGGCTGGCGAGGTCGGACAGTTGCGCGAACGCGCGCGCGCCTCGCTGCACTATCGCAAGAAGACCCAGCCGCTGGCGAGCCCGAGTGCCGGCTGCATCTTCCAGAACCCGTCGGTGTCCGATCCCGTGCCGGGCGACGTGCCGCGGTCGGCCGGCGCCCTGGTCGATCGCGCCGGGATGAAGGGGCAGCGGTCGGGTGGCGCGCGGATTTCCGAGCAGCACGCGAACTTCATCGTGAACGAGGGTGACGCGACCGCCGACGACATCCGCCGGCTCATCGAGCGGGCGCGCGCCGCCGTGCGCGATCGGTTTGGCGTGACACTGAAGGACGAGATCGTGTACCTGGGGACGTTTCGACATGGCTGAACTGATCATCAACGGCGGCCGCCGGTTGTCCGGGCGCATCGCGGTCGGGGGCAACAAGAACGCGGCGCTGCCGCTGCTGGCGGCCTGCCTGCTCACGACCGAGACGTGTGAACTGCGCAACGTCCCGCCCATCCGGGACGTGGCGGTCATGCTCGACCTGCTGCGATCGCTCGGCGCGACTGTCGAACGGGTCGACCCGGCGACCGTCCGCGTTACCTGTCGCGACATCACCTCGTCGGTGCCGGACCCCGCGCTCGTGGGACGGCTGCGCGGATCGGTGCTGCTGCTCGGAGCACTGCTGGGCCGCACCGGACGCGCGGTGATTGCGCCGCCGGGCGGCGACTTTCCGGCCCGCCGCTCGATCAGCACCCACCTGCGCGCGCTCGTCCGGATGGGCGCGCAGATCGTCGAGGCGTCGTCGGGACATGCGCTCGAGGCGTCCAGCGGCCTGACCGGCGCGTCGATGTACCTCATCGAAGCCTCGGTGACCGGCACGGAGACGGCGCTGCTTGCCGCGGCGCAGGCCAAGGGGCCCACCGAGATCCGCAATGCGGCCTGCGAGCCGCACGTGGCCGAGTTGTGCACGTTCCTGCAGGCGATGGGCGCGCGCGTCGAGGGGATCGGGATGTCGACCATCCGCATCGATCCGCCGGCGAAGCTGCGCGGTGCCGTCCATACGCTGCGCGGCGACTACATCGAGGCCGCGTCCTGGGCGGTCGTCGGGGCGGTGACCGGCGGCGACGTCGAGGTGACGGGCGTGCACGCAGAGGATCTCGAGCCGATTGCGGCCGTGCTCGCCGAGATGCAACTGCAGTTCGAACTCGAGGACGGGCGGTTTGCCGTCGGGCCATCGAAGCTCGTGTGCGCGCGCCGCGTGACAACCGGGCTCTGGCCCGGATTTCCGTCGGATATCGTCAGCCTGGTGACGGTGCTGGCCACGCAGGCCACCGGCCAGACGCTCGTCCACGACTGGCTGTACGAACTGCGGTTGTTCGCGCTCGAACAGCTCAGCGCGATGCGCGCGGACCTGTTCCTGTGCGATCCGCACCGCATCATCGTCAGCGGCCCCACGCGGCTGCGCGGGCGCCTGCTCGACAGCCGCGACATCCGATCGGGCATGGCTCTGATTGCCGCGGCGCTCGTGGCCGACGGGCAGAGCACGCTCACGGAGGTGGAAACCGTCGAGCGCGGCTACGGCGATCTGGTCAATCGCCTGCGCGACCTGGGCGCGGACGTGACGCGAAAGGACGACTGAGTTCAGTCGCCGGGGGGCGGTGTCGGCTCGTCGGGCAGGGCGATTGGGCCCGTCGGGTCGCGCGGCGCGGCAGGCAGCGCCATCGGCGACGGATCGAGCAGCACGCCGCCGCTGCCTTCGCGGGGCAGGCGGAGGGGCCGCAGGTCGGCCTCGGTCAGGTCGAGCCCACGGATGATGTGCGGCGTGAGCATGATGACCACGTCGGTCTGGTTGGCCTCGCGGCGCGTGCGCCCGAAGAGGTGGCCCAGCACGGGAACGTCGCCCAGCCCCGGGACGTTCTGCCGCTCGGTGCGCTCGTCCTCACGGATGAGGCCCGCGAGGATGTTCGTCTCGCCGTCGCGCAGCCGGATGGACGTCGTCACGTGGCGCGAACCGAACGTCGGCAGCCCGTCGAACCCTGGCAGTCCCAGGCTGCTGAGCTCGATGTCGAGCGCCAGCGTCACGTCGTCGTTCGGGTGCGTGCGCGGCGTCATGCCGATGTTCACGCCGATCGATTCGTAGACGAACTGCGTCTGCGGCTGGATGTCGAGGCCACCCTGCGTGATGGGCGCCACGCGCAGCTGCGGGACCGGCACGCGCTGCCCGAAATTGGCCGTGCCCGTCATCCCGTCCGACATCCGGATGTGGGGGTTGGCCAGCGTCCGCGTCCGCGAATCGGTCTTCAGCAGGCGGTAGTAGAGCGCGGGAATGTTCGTCAGCAGCACGTCGGCCGGCGCGAGGTTGCGCAGGTCCTGCAGCGTCATGCCCTGGCGATTCACGTCGGCGACGCCGTCGATGCCGGTCGATCCCGCCGAGGCCAGCTGCAGCCCATAGTCCTGAAGCCGGTTGCGGTCCACTTCCAGCACTTCGACGTTGACGACGATCTCGGGGCGTGCCTTGTCGAAGGCCGCGAGGAACCGGCCGATGACCGGCATGCGATCGGCCGTATCGCGCACGAGGATCGTGTTCGTGCCGCTGATCGGCGCCACATAGCGCGCGTCGGTCACGATGCGCAGCGCATCGATGGTTTCCTTCAGATCCGCGTTCTGGATCGTGAACTGGCGGACGACGTCATCGATGTAGGCGCGCCGCGCGGCGGGCGTGTCTGGCACGACGACAATCGTGGCCGGCGCGGTGACCTGATAGAACGTGTTGGTCGCCCTCCCCACGGCGTCGAGCGCGGCGGCCACCGAGGTGCCGCGCCGCAGGCTCACGGGCGCCGGCACGTCGCGAAACTGCGCGTCGAAGGTGATCGACAGGTCCGTCAGTTCGGCAATCAGCAGGTAGACCGCGCGCGCCGTCGACTGCGGGCCCGTGGCGATGTCCGCCTCGAGCGTGGTATCCGGCAGCGCGTGCGCGGCGGGGGACAGTTCGTAGGTCCGCGCCAGCAGGGACTGCAGTTCGGTTTCGGCGCCCGCGTCCGCACGCAACTGCTCGCGCAGCGCGACGCGCACCCGCTGCAGATCGCGCTCGGCATCGGCGTTCGCCGGATTCAGCTCGGTGGCCACCTGCAACTCGAGCAGCGCATCCTCGTGCCGCCCCTGGGCGGCGAGCCGGCGGCCACGCTCGAAGTGTGCATCGGATGCGCGCAGTTTCGCCACGTCCAGCCCGCGCTGCGCTTCCGCATTGTCGGGGTTTTCCCGGATGGCGCGTGCGTACCGCGCGACGGCCAGGTCGTAGTCCTGCAGCGCGTCGGCGTTGCGCGCCTGCTGCAGTGTCGACGATGCGCAGGCCGCCCCCGTCAATGCCAGCGCGAGGGCGAGAGGAAGCATGCGATGCGGCATCTACCGGATCTCCACACCGCGGGGAATGTCGAATTCGAACTCGCGAGCCGCCAGGCCCGGGTTCTCGCGCATGTTGTCGAAGCGGAATGCGCGCGTCGTGCCCTGGGCGTCGGTGGCCACGAGGCCACGCAGCGCAAGTGACCGACGATCGACCTCGAGCGTCAGCGTCTCGAAGTCGGCCTGCGGCGTGCGCGGCCTCAGCACCAGGCGCCATTCATCGTCGGGCTGGTCGGATGGCAGGGTTGCCGTGAAATCGCGCACGAGGTTGCCGCGTCCCGCGAGGAAGAGCAGGGCCGTCGAGGCTTCGCCCTCGCCAGGCAGCGGCGAAATCTGCACGTAGCGGTCGCGACGGAAGTAGGAGTACTGCCGCGTGCCGTCGGAGACGAATTCATTGCGATCGCCCGTCGTATACGTCCACCGCATGCGGCTGGGCTTGAGCACCTTCACCTGGCCCCGGTCGACGACCGGCTTGGGCAGCAGCGGGTTGACCTCGGTCTGCGTGAAGTCGGCCGTGAAATCGCGCACGGTAGCGTACCGGGCCTGCACGCGCGCGGCAAGGGCCGACGCTTCGGGACGCACGGCCTGCGTGGCAACCGGGCCGACGCGCGGTGCTGCCGGCGTGCCGGCCCAGGACACGGTCAGCAGGACCACCAGCGTGGCGAGGAACGTGCCGCGGGGCAGTGGCATAGGGGCCATTGTAATGCGCCGCTTGCCTTCCCACGCCCGACCGGTATCATGGGCGAACATCTGGACAATCCATGCGCGAACCGCCAGCGACACCATCGCCAGATACAGAAGCATTGCACCGGGACGCCGAAGAGCGCGTTCGGGAGCTCGAGGACCGGTTGACGGAGGTCGAGCGCCGGATCGAGAACCATCCGCCGGCCGGGCCCTCCGATGGATCGCGGAACGACAAGCCGGATCGACCGGACAAGGGCTGACGCCGGGAGCCGCCGGCGCGGGCCGCGACTCGCGCGATTTCAGTTGGTGGTGGAGTGGTGGACGGCGCGAGGCTCGAACTCGCGACCTCCGCGATGCGAACGCGGCGCTCTCCCAGCTGAGCTAGCCGCCCACAGATTGAAGTGTGTCGAACGTCTACAGTGCCCGACGGCTCGACACGAACCTGAGCAGTCTAGCACGCAGCACGAGCGCCCGCCAGTCCGTCTGTTTCGGGAGACTGCCGAACGCGTCAGTGGCGTGTTTCCGGGCCCGGGCCATGCTGCCGCATGGCAACCCACAGGACGGGGCCGGGCGCATCGAATTCGCGAGGCGTCTGGCAGTAGGGACAGGCGAACCGGATGGTCTGCGGAGAACCGTCCTCGCACGCCACGTCGATGGGGCCACCACACGCATGGCAATTGAGCGGCACGACGACGCTTACCTGTTCAGCCATACATCGATTATCCCCCCGTACGAGCCAATCGGGCAGGGGGCTCGGCTCGATTGCCGATCACGACATATCCGGGGCGATCGGCCGGCACGTTCCAGGATGCACCCCGGGCGAGCGACACCTGCTCGACCGTCGCGCCGTTGGACGGATCGATCAGGGTGAATACCATCGCGTCGCGTGCCCGTAGCGCGTGCGGACGCCGAATACCGATGAGGACCGCGACGAACTGGTCTCCAGACGATGCGGAGTGAGCGACCAGCAGGTCGCCCCGCGCCGCCGCCTGGTCCACCTGAGCCCACGGCGCCCATCCGTCCGGGGCATCGTCGCGTGTCCAGTTGGCGAGGCCAGATGGAAGCAGGTCCGCGATTGCCGCGAGCGCGTCGAGGCTTGTCGGCGCGAGATCGAAGAAATTCGCCGCGCGCCCGCGGGACCGGTCCGCCGCGCCGCCGCCGCGGATGCCAGGCCCGGCATGGAAAACGTAGGCGGCGCCACCGGAAACGAATGTCGTGGCGTAGGCGAGTGCCAGGCGCAGCGGGTCGTCGTCGGCCGCCACCGATGACTGCGGCCCGATCGGTTCGTTCGACACGGCAGCCGCGGGCAGTCCGCCCGGGCAGGCTTCATCGAATGCCGATGGAAAGCGCCAGGGCTGTCGCACAGGCCCCCACGGCCCGTCGGGCGACCCGACGTCCCGATCGTAGTGGACGGTGGCGAGTTCTACACCCGCGACGCCCGCATAGAGCCGGCACCAGTCGCCGGGTTCGCTCGTGGCCGACGACAGGGCGACGGGAATGGGCGTGGCGGCCGCCACCTGGACGCCGAGTGCCCGCAGCTGGCCGATGCCGTCGGGACCGCCGAATCCGTTCTGCCAGTACTCGTTCGCGATCTCGATGAACAGCACGCGGTCGCGGTGGCGGGTCGCGTAGTCGGCCCAGGCCGCCGCGAACCGTTGCCGCGACGTCCCGTCGGGCATGGCATCGCCGGCGTCAGCGAAGATCGTGATCTGCGCGCGGAGGCGGTGCCGCGCGAGCCGCTCGAACAGCCGGTCCGCGACAGCCCAGTAGTCGGGCGCCTCCGGATCGATGGCGCGGTCCGTCCACGATTCGGACCCGACCATGCCGAGGATACGGACGTAGTCCACGCGGCGTGCCGCAAGGTACGCCAGGTTCGCATCGAGCCGTTCCGGATCGTGCCGCTCACCCCACAGCGCCCAGAACAGGGTGGCGCCAAGCGGGTTCCACTGGCCGCCTGCGTCCGCGAACGCACGGCCTTCCACCCGTACGGCGCCGGCGCGTCCCTGGGGCGGGGCCGTGGTCTGTGCCGTGCAGGCGCACGCGAGTGCTGCCAGTGCAATGAATCGGAGCATCTTCCGGCATCGTAGCGCGCACGGCGCCGCCGGGCGAAGCCCATCGCGCGATGGCCATCGGGTACACTGCCCGGATGTCCATTTCGTCGCGCCGCATTGGCGTGTTGACCGGCGGCGGAGATGCGCCGGGCCTCAATGCCGTGCTCCGGGCCGTGGTGCGGTCGGCCACGACTGTCGGCCTCGAGTGCGTCGGTATCGAAGACAGTTTCGACGGCCTCATTTCTCCCGGGCGCACGCGGCGGCTGAACGTCGCCGACGTCACCGGCATCCACCGGCTCGGCGGCACCATTCTCGGGACCACCAACCGCGGCAATCCGTTCGAGTATCCGCAGGAAGGCAGCGATCCCGTCGATCTGTCCGCGCAGGCGGTCGAGAACTTCCACGCGCTCTCGCTGTCGGCCCTCATCGTCATCGGCGGCGACGGGACGATGGCCATTGCGCACGAGTTCCAGAAGCGCGGCGTGCCGGTCGTCTGCATCCCGAAGACGATCGACAACGACATCGTCGAAACGTCGATGACCTTCGGCTTCGACACCGCCGTGTCGTTTGCCACCGAGGCGATCGACCGGCTGCACGCCACGGCGCACGCGCACCACCGCGTGATGGTCGTGGAAGTCATGGGCCGCTATTCCGGATGGATTGCGCTCTACGCGGCGCTGGCCGGCGGAGCCGATGCGGCGCTGATTCCCGAGATCCCGTTCGATCTGTCGCTCGTGGCGACGCATGTCATCGCGCGCGAGATGCTTGGCGCGCGCTCCAGCATCATTGTCGTCGCGGAAGGCGCGGCGCCCGTTGGCGGCACGCGAGCGATCGTGGCGCCCGGGCGGCCGGGCCGGCTCGAACGGCTGGGCGGTATTGCGGATCGGGTGGCGCGCGACCTCGAGCCGCTGACGGGCAAGGAAAGCCGCCACGTCGTGCTGGGGCACCTGCAGCGCGGCGGCAGCCCGCTGGCCTACGACCGTGTGCTGGCCACCCGGTTCGGCAGCCACGCGATCGACCTGGTGCGCCGCAAGCGGTTCGGGGTGATGGTCGCGCTGCGGGCCACCGACATCGTCGAAGTCCCCCTCGAGTTCGTCGTCGGCCGGCAGCGGACGGTTCCGCTCGACAGCGACGTCGTGCACGTCGCCCGCAACATGGGCATGTGCCTGGGGGACTGAACGCGCGCCGGGCTACCGGCCGAGCAGGTCCGCGTCCTTCTTCTTCTGAAGGTCGTCGATGACGCCCACGAACTGGTCGGTGATCTTCTGCACCTCATCGAGGCCGCGCCGCTCGTCGTCCTCGGAGATGGCGTGGTCGCGCGTCAGCTTCTTCAGCCGGTCGTTGGCCTCGCGGCGGACCTGGCGCACGGCGTTGCGGCCCTCCTCGGCGTACTTGTGCACGAGGCGCGACAGTTCCCGACGCCGTTCCTCGGTGAGTGACGGAATGGGAATGCGGATGACCTTGCCATCCGACGACGGGTTGAGGCCGAGCGAGCTCTTCTGGATGGCCCTCTCGATCGCGCTGGTCAGTGAGGGATCGAACGGCTGCGCCACGATCGTGGTGGGTTCGGGCACCGACAGCGACGCCACCTGGTTGAGCGGCACGAAGCTGCCATAGGCCTCGACCTGTACCGGGTCGAGCAGGGCCACCGACGCGCGGCCGGTCCTCACGCCGCTCATCTCGCGCCGCACGTGTTCGATTGCCGCGTCCATCCGCTTGCGGACTTCCGCGCTCACAGCCTTGAGATCGTTGACATCCATGATGATGCTTCCGTTGGGTTTCACTCGTGCGAAGGGTCAGTCCGTCGCGCTGACGAGGGTTCCGACTGGTTCGCCCATGATGACACGACGGAGGTTGCCCGGCTCGCGGAGGTTGAACACCACGATGGGCAGCTTGTTGTCCATGCAGAGCGTGATGGCCGTCGAGTCCATCACGCGCAGCGACCGGCCAATCACCTGCAGGTACGAGATGCGATCGTAGCGCGTCGCGGTCTTGTCGAGCATCGGGTCGGCCGTGTAGACGCCGTCGACCTTGGTGCCCTTGAGGATGACTTCGGCGCGCATCTCCATGGCGCGCAGGGCCGCGGCCGTGTCGGTCGTGAAATACGGGTTGCCGGTGCCGGCGGCCAGCACCACGACGCGCCCCTTCTCGAGGTGTCGGACGGCCTTCCGCCGGATGAACG
This sequence comes from Acidobacteriota bacterium, assembly GCA_044507065.1. Taxonomy (GTDB): domain Bacteria; phylum Acidobacteriota; class Vicinamibacteria; order Vicinamibacterales; family SCN-69-37; genus SCN-69-37. The sequence goes on along the minus strand of JBIQJY010000017.1, from coordinate 37,556 downwards.
GCTCGGCCACCGCGCGCATCTCGATGGCCGTCGCGACGCGTGTCGTCACGCCAATCTTCTCGAGGGCGTCCTGCAGGGCGAGCGCATTGATGACGGTGGCCAGCATGCCCATGTAGTCGGCCGTGGCGCGGTCCATGCCCTTCGCGCTCGCGGCAAGGCCGCGGAAGATGTTGCCGCCGCCAATGACAACGCCGACCTGGACGCCAAGCTGCTGGATCTCGCCGATGTCATTGGCGATCTGTGTGGCGACGTTCGGGTCGATCCCGTACGTCTGTTCGCCCATGAGGGCTTCGCCGGAGAGTTTCAGGAGGACGCGCGAGTAGGCTGGCTTGGCTTCAGACACGGAGGTTGATTATAGAGGGGGAGGGGTCGCAAGGCTACGAGGCTGCAAGGCTGCGAGGCTGC
>JBIQJY010000017.1:0-37051 GCA_044507065.1 Acidobacteriota bacterium | reverse complement strand
AGGCTGCGAGGCTGCGAGGCTGCAAGGGGAGGCTGCGAGGGCCGCACGCACGCGGGCGCCTCGCAGCCGCTCGACTATTCTCCGCCCACCTTGAAGCGCACGAAGCGGGAGACGGCGATGTTCTCGCCCAGCTTGGCAATGGCCGCCTGGATCATCTGGCCGACGGTCGTCTTCGGATCGCGGATCGAGGCCTGGTCGACCAGCACGTGCTGTTCGTAGAAGCTGCCGAGCTTGCCCTCGACGATCTTGTCGATGACCTGCGCCGGCTTGCCCGAGTTCTCCATCTGTGCGCGGTAGATCCCGCGCTCGTGCTCGAGCACCTCGGCCGGCACGTCCTCGCGGCGGGCGTAGGTCGGGCTGGCGGCCGCCACCTGCAGCGCCACCTCGCGGAGCAGGGCCTGGAAATCCTCGGTGCGCGCCACGAAGTCCGACTCGCAGTTCATCTCGACGAGCACGCCAATCTTGCCGCCGGCGTGGATGTAGGAGCCGATGAGGCCCTCGCTGGTCGATCGGCCGGACTTCTTCGACGCCTGCGCCAGTCCGCGCTTCCGAAGGATCGTGACGGCCTCTTCGACGTTGCCGTTGGACTCCTTCAGGGCGGCCTTGCATTCCATCATGCCCGCGCCGGTCTGGTCGCGGAGCTGTTTCACCAACGCAGCTGTGATTTCCACGGAAGACTCCTGAGTCTGCTAGTGCTGTCGAACGATTGAACGCTGTACGGGACGGTGCGCTGACGCGCACGAAAAAAAACGGGGCCGGGTTCATCGAACCGCGGCCCCGGATCGTCGAGCCCTGTCGGGCGTGTGCTACGCCGGGGTCGCGGCGGCGGGAGCGGGCGCGGGCGGCGGGGTGCCCGGGTCGTCCGGCGAGCCGCCGGCGTCGACGGCCGCTGCCTCCGAGAAGCCACGTCCGGCCAGGACCGCGTCGGCCACGCCGGCCGAGAACAGCCGGATCGACCGGAGGGCGTCGTCGTTGCCCGGAATCACGAAATCGACCTGGTCGGGGTCGCAGTTGGTGTCGACCACGCCAATTACGGGAATCTTCAGCTTGCGCGCCTCATCGACGGCAATCTGCTCGTGCCGGGTGTCGACGATGAAGACGAGGTCGGGCAGGCGCGTCATGCCGCGGATGCCGTCGAGGTTCTTGGCCAGCTTGCGGCGTTCCTTGTCGAGCCGCGCGATTTCCTTCTTCGACAGCGTGTCGTAGCGGCCATCGGTCGTCATCGCTTCGAGCTCACGCAGCCGCGCGAGACTCCGCTGGATGGTCGAGAAGTTGGTGAGCAGGCCGCCGAGCCAGCGCTGATTCACGAAGTACATCCCGCAACGCTGGGCTTCCTCCGCGATGGCGTCCTGCGCCTGGCGCTTGGTACCGACGAATAACACCGTGCCGCCCGAGGCCGCCACGCGCGTGGCGAACTCCGAGGCTTCCCGGTACAGCTTGGCTGTGCGTCCGAGATCGATGATGTAGATGCCGTTCCGCTCGCCGAAGATGTAGGGCTTCATCTTCGGGTTCCAGCGTTTGGTCTGGTGGCCGAAGTGGACGCCGGCCTCCAACAAGTCTTTCATCGGGATCGCACTCAAGCTGAAAAGTCTCCTTCGAAAACCGACGGATGATTAACGCTTGCTGAACTGGAAACGCTTACGCGCTCCGGCCAGCCCGTACTTCTTCCGTTCCTTGGCGCGCGGGTCGCGCGTGAGCAGTCCGACCTTGCGCAGGGCGCCGCGCAGTTCCTCGTCGTAGTCGACGAGGGCGCGGGCGATGCCGAGGCGCAGCGCGCCAGCCTGGCCGACAACGCCGCCACCGGCCGTGGTGGCGAGCACGTCGAAGCGTTCACCCGTTTCGGTCGCGACGAGCGGCTGACGAATCAGCAGGCGCTGCGACTCGGTGGGGAAGCTGGCTTCGACCGGCTGGCTGTTGACGGTAATGGTGCCCGAACCCGGGCGGAGGAATACGCGGGCGGTGGAAGTCTTGCGGCGGCCCGTGCCGTAGTACTGCGTTGTAGCCAAGTTACGCAACCTCGAGCGATGCAGGTTTCTGGGCGGCGTGGGGATGGTCGCCCGACTTGTACACCTTGAGCTTCCGGTACATGGCGCTTCCGAGCTTCGTCTTCGGCAGCATGCCGCGCACCGCTTCTTCGATGATCCGGGCCGGGTCCTTCTGGCGGACCACCTTCGCGCGTTCCTCGCGCAGGCCGCCTTCGTACCCGCTGTGGTACCGGTACAACTTCTGTTCTTCCTTCTTGCCCGTCAGTCGCACGCGCGACGCGTTCAGGATGATCACATGATCGCCCTGATCGAGGAAAGGAGACCAGCTGGCCTTGTGTTTTCCCTGAAGCAGGCGAGCGGCCTGGGTCGCCACGCGCCCCAGCACCTTGCCCTCTGCATCGATAACGTGCCACTTCCGCTCTACCGCCACGGTCGTGGTCCTGCCCGTCGCCATTACCCGCCCTTTCAGCCGAATCAGAGAAACGGCAAACCGAAATCATACGGACCGATTGAAAAATTGTCAATGACCGACAGATGCGGTACGCAGATTCCGCGTCGTCTCCCCGTGTCGGTCGTCCTTACAGAAGTGTCGCCCTCCCGACAACAGTCGGCGGATCGCCGGGTTTTTCGGCGCAGATCTGCACGCCGTCCCCGCTCCCCAACATCAATGCAGGGCCGACTCCGGCTTGGCATTGCCCTTGCCTTGCTGGAGGTCGCTATGCTTCTCGGCTCCGCCTTTCGTCCGCCCATGGTTGGCCTCGACATCGGCTCCAGTGCCGTCAAGGCCGTCGTCCTTCGCCGCGGCCGCGGAGGATGGGCTCTTGTCGCCGCTGGTGAAACGCCCATCCCGGAAGGGAGTCTGCAGGACGGCGCCGCCGCCGAGCCCACGATCGTGAGCGAAGCGGTCAGCGGCCTGCTCGACAGCCTGCGCCTCAAACGGGCCCGGGTCTCGGCCGCGCTCTCCGGTCACGCCGTCATCGTCAAGCGCCTGTCGCTGCCGGCGATGAGCCAGGCGGAACTGAACGAGGCCATCCCCTGGGAGGCCGAACAATACATTCCCTTCGACCTCTCGGAAGTGCAGCTCGACTATCAGGTGGTCGGCGGCGAATCCGACACGACGAAGAACTCGCTCGACGTACTGCTGGTGGCGGCCAAGCGCGACCGCATCGACGACCGCACCGCCGTCATCACGCAGAGCGGCCGCCAGCCGGTCGTCCTCGACATCGAAGCGTTCGCCCTGGCCAACGCCTACAAGATGAACTATCCGGAGCGGACCGATGCACTGTCGGTCCTGGTGCACGTCGGCCGCGGCGTCACCATCGTGTGCCTGCTCGAGCAGGGCGAGCCGGTCTTCACCCGCGACATTTCCATCGGCGGACAGATTCACCTCGAATCGGTCATGCGCGAACTCGGACCCGGCGGTGTCGACGAACAGGCGGCGCACCGCATCCTGCACGGCCAGTTCCCACCTGACCTGCACGCCGATCAGGTGGCCGCCGTGCTGCGCGAGGCAAGCGCCCAGCTGGTCCTCGAGATTCGCAAGACCGTGGACTTCTACCGCGCCACCGCGCCGGTCGAGAAGCTCAACCGCGTGGTGCTGTCGGGCGGCGCCTACCAGGCCGTGGGCCTGGTCGACCTGCTCGCCAGCGAGTTCGACGCGCCGGTTGACGTCTTCGACCCGTTCCGGCGCGTGTCGAGATCGAGCCGGACCGTCGGCGCCGACGTGGCGGGTCCCGCCTACGCCGTGGCCGTCGGGTTGGCGATGCGTCAGGAGGGGGATCGATGATCAAGGTCAACCTGCTGGCGGCCAGTCCCGGCGTCACCGCGCCGCGCGAGTGGCTGCCTCGGGAACAGCGCTCGGCGCTCGGCGGAATCAGCATCCTGCTGGCCACCGCGCTCGCGCTCGGCGGCGTCTGGTACTACCAGCACATGCAGCGGTCGGCAATCGACACCAAGATTGCCGCGGCCCAGACCGAACTGGTCCGGCTGAAGGAAGCCGCCGCCCTTGTCGAGCGCACCAACGCGCGCAAGACGGACCTGGCCGAGCGGCTCGCGCTCATCGAGCGGCTGCGCGCCTCCAAGCGGGCGCCCGTCAGCCTGCTCGAAACGATCAGCTACAGCATGCCCGAGGGCCTGTGGCTGCTCGAGATGAAGCAGGCCGCGGCCACCGTGCAGATTGACGGCCGCGCCACGTCCATCACGGCCGTGACCGACTTCACCGAGCGGCTGCAGACGTCCGGGTACTTCCTGCGCCCTGTCGAGATCGTATCCACCTCGACCGAGGCCATCGACGAGGTCGGCATCGTTCGCTTCGTCATCAAGGCCGAGGCCGTGCCGCCGCAGTCGGCCTCCGACACGGTCACCACTCCGGGCGCACCCGCCACCGTCTCGGTGGTCACGCCCGCGGTTCCAGGAGCATAGGCGATGGCGAAGAGCTTCAACGAACTGTCGCCCCGGGCCCAGCTGGTCGTCTTCGTCCTGCTGTCGGCCGTGGCCGCGGCCGCCGTCTGGCAGGCCGTGCTCGGGCCGGCCCAGGAACAACTGACGGCCACGCAGGCGCGCCTCGAATCGCTCGAGGCCGAGGTCTCGCGCGCGCAGGCCATGGCCGCCCGGCTGCCGGTGGCCGAGCGCGAGGTGCGTGCCCTCGAAGCCAGGCTGCGCGAAACCGAAGCGGTGATTCCCGAAGAGAAGGACCCGCAGGACGTGCTGCGCAACCTGCACGAGATGGCGAGTGAATCGCTGCTCGACATCGCGAGCTTCAAGCCGCAGCCGGCCGTCTCGCGCGCGCAGTACACCGAGTGGCCCATCGAGCTCGGCATGGAAGGCGGCTACCACGACCTCGGCCGATTCTTCGATCGGATTGCGGCGATGTCGCGACTGATGTCCGTGTCGAACCTGCAGATCAAGACACAGACCAGGCCCAACGGCCGCGGCACGGTCCTGGCCACGTGCGTCGCGACCACGTTCGTGTTCCAGAAGACCACGGCGCCCGTTCCCGGAGGACGGCAATGACGGTTCGTATCGCACTCATGCTCGTGGCCCTGTCGGCGCCGCCACTCGCCGCCCAGGAGCCGCTGCCCGACGCCACGCCGGCGCCCGAAACGGCGCCGACCCAGGCGACGGCCACGCCCATCATCCCCAACGCGCCGGCCGCCATTGCCGTCGGCAGCCGCGTCGGCGAGATCCTGTCGACCTACGACTCGGGCGGCCGCCGCGACCCGTTCTTCAGCCTGGTGACCCCGCGTCGCAGTGACGGTGCTGGCGGCGCGGACCTGCGCAAGAAGCCCGCCGGACTGGCCGGTGTGGCGCTGGCCGACGTGCTCGTGCGCGGCATCGTCCGCAACGGCGACACGATGCTGGCCATTCTCGAAGCCCCCGACCGCCGGTCCTACGTCTCGCGTGTCAACGACCGGCTGCTCGACGCCACGATCGTCCGCATCGACGCGGAGGGTGTGATTTTTGGTGAACAGGTTGAGCGAGGCATGGCGCCCAACCATCTGCGCAAGTCGCTGCGCCCGTCAGGAGAACTGGTCCAATGAGGAGCATCCGCAACTGGGTGATGGGCTTCGCCCTCGCCGCCGCCGCAACCCTCGTCGTCGGCGTTGGAGCGTCGCCGCAGCAGCCGGCTTCGTCGGCCGCCGCGCCGGCCGCACCGGATCTGCGTGTCTTCAGCGAGAGCCCGATCGACGTCGACTACCAGACAGCCAGCCTCCGCACGGTGCTCCGGCAGCTCGCGGAAATCGGCGGCGTGAATCTCGTCGTCGACTCGAGCGTGCCGACCGAGGCGACCGTGGACCTGAAGCTCGCGCAGGTGCCCTGGTACCAGGTGATGGACGTCATCCTGCGCACCGGCGCGCTGACCTACGAACTCGACGGCACGGTCATCCGCGTCCTCAGCCTCGATCAGCAGAAGATGGAGCTGACCCGGCGGAACGAGACGCGCCAGGAAAGCGCCAAGGTCGTCCTGTCCGACCTGCCGACCCACCGCTTCCGGCTGAGCTACGCCGACGCGGCCGACATCGCCAAGCTGCTGACCGACCTCAAATTCACGGCTGACGGCCGGTCGGCCATCCAGGCCGAGCCGCGCACCAACATGCTGATCGTCCAGGCGGGCGAGAACGACCTCGAACAGATCCGCGAGATCGTGGCGGACCTCGACCGCGCCGAACCGCAGGTCGAGATCGAGGCGCGCGTCGTCCAGACCCTCAACGAGTCGCTGCGCAACATCGGTGTGCGCTGGGGCGCCGGCGGGGAGGTCAGCTCAGCCCTCGGCAACACGACGGGCCTCGCGTTCCCCAACAGCGGCGCCGTCCAGGCGGTGACCAACGCCGGTGGCGTGTCGCCGGAGCAGTTTGCCGCCAATAACGACTCCGGTTCGGTCATCGGACTCGCGATGGGCGCCATCAACGGTGCACTCAACATCGATGTGGCATTGCGCGCGCTCGAGACCGAAGGCGCGCTGAAGGTGATTTCGACGCCGCGGATCACCACGCAGAACAACCAGGAAGCCGAAGTCACGCAGGGCGTGGAGATTCCGTATCAGGTGGTGACCACCACCGGCGGCGTCACCAGCACGTCGATCCAGTTCAAGGATGCCGCCCTCAAGCTGCTCGTCACGCCGAAGATCACCGCGGCCGACACGGTCATCATGGCCATCCAGCTCGAGAACGGGACCCCGAGCGACATTCTCGGGTCGGAAGCCGCCGGTCCGTCCATCCGCACCGACCGCGCCCGCACCAGCGTGCAGGTGGCCGACGGCGCGACGACGGTCATCGGCGGGATCCTCGCGACGACCGACCAGAACGACACCACGCGGACGCCCGGACTGAGCCGCGTGCCGCTGCTCGGATGGCTCTTCAAGAACAACGTGGAGACCACCCGGGCCCAGGAACTCCTGATCTTCATCACGCCCCGCATCATCCGAGGATAGCCATGAGATCCCTCTTCGCCCGTCGTCGACCCTTTGCCCAGACCGGCGTGCGCCGGATGCGCCCGCGCGCGTGGCGCGCGGTGTGGCCCGCGCTTGCACTCGGCGTCGTGCTGGCCCCTGTCAGTGCCTGCACGTCGGCCCAGCGCCAGGGGACGGCCTCGTCATACGTCATTGTCCAGAGCCTGCAGGGCGCCTCGGGCGCCAAGCCGGACACCTTCGGCGGCACGCTCGCCTCGGACGTGCAGACGCTCGTCGACGCGCAGGTCAACGGGCAGGACGTCAAGGCGCCGACCGTCTATGAGGACCCGGGCCGCATGGTCCTCGTCCTGGCGATGAAGAACCCGGTGGGCTTCGAGCCGACCAGCGCGAACTTCGTCACCTTCAACCGCTACCGCGTCACCTACGTGCGGTCCGACGGCCGCAACACCCCCGGCGTCGACGTGCCGTATCCGTTCGATGGCGCCGTAACGGTGACCGTCACCGACGAGCCGGCCACGGCGGCCCTGACGCTCGTGCGTATCCAGGCCAAGCTCGAGAATCCGCTGCTCCCGCTCGTCGGCGGCGGCGGGGCGCTCGCCATCTCGACCATCGCGCAGGTGACGCTCTACGGCGCCGACCAGTCAGGCCGCGAGGTCGAGGCCACCGGGAACATCTCCGTCACGTTTGCCGACTGGGGCGACCCCAGCTAACCCGGAGGCCGTGGTGAACTCTTTCAGATTCGGATTGCATATGTGGAACTCGCGCCTCGTGAACTACGTGGGCATTGCGGCCCTGGCCGTGACGATTTCGGCCTGCTCGCTCGACAAGAAGGAGACGCCTCCGCTGGCCGGTCCGTCCGAGCTGGGGCTGTCGCTCGACGTCAGCGTCTCGCCCGACATCATCACGCAGGACGGCGTGTCGGTGGCCACCGTGACGGTGCGGGCCAGGGATGCCAACGGCCAGCCGCGCAAGGACCCGCTGACCGTGCGCGCCGAAACCTACATTGGCGGCACGCCCGTGGACTTCGGTGTGTTGTCGGCCAAGGTAGCCAACATCGACGCCAACGGTGAGGCACGCTTCACGTATCGTGCGCCTGGTGCGCCGCCGGCCACGCAGGGCGCGGACACGACCGTGACGATTGTCGTCACGCCGGTCGGCAGCAACTACGCCGGTACCGTGACGCGGCAGGCCGAGCTCCGGCTCGCGCGCCCCGGCGTCATCATTCCTCCGGGAGAAGGGCCCACGCCTTCCTTCTTCTTCTCGCCCTCCGCCCCGCGCGAGGAAGAGGATGTCTACTTCGACGGGTCGGCCTCGACCGGCACGATCGTCTCCTACCACTGGAGCTTCGGCGACGGCGATACGCAGACGACGAGCGGGCCGGTGGTGCGCAAGAACTATCGGTTGCTCGGTACCTACAGCGCCGTCCTCACGGTCACCGACCACCTGGGACGCGCGGCGTCGAGCTCGCCGAAGACCATCAACGTCACTTCGTCGTCGGACCCCACCGCGTCGTTCACGACCTCGCCGGCCGCACCGCGGGCAGGCATCGACCTGGTGACGTTCAACGGCAGCGGCTCGAAGGCGGCCTCCGGTCGCCGGATCGTCGAGTACGCCTATGACTTCGGCGACGGCACGCCGATGTATGTCGGCGACAACCCGATTACCCACCACACGTACGGCACCGCCAAGAGCTACGTCGCCGTGCTGCGCGTGATGGATGACACGGGCCGCTACGCCGTGGCCACGCAGTCCATAAACGTGACGGTCCCATAACGGAGGCCGACCTCCGCACACGACAGAAGAACGGGTTCGACGAAGGCATGGCGGGAATACTCCTCAATCGCAACCGGCAGGTGCCGGCCGAAGAGACACCGGCGTTCGGCGGAATCGCAGAGCGGTTCCGCCGCGCCGGCGACCTCGATCGCGCCATCGCGCTGTGCCGGGACGGGCTCAAGCGGTTTCCGGAACAGCTGTCGGCGCGGGTGACGCTCGGGTGGGCGCTGCTCGACAAGGGCCAGTACGACGCGGCACGGGCGGAACTCGAGCAGGTGCTGCGCAAGGCGCCGGACAACCTGGCCGCGATTCGAGGCCTCGCCGAGCTGCACGACCGCAGCGAAGGTGCGATGTCGACCGACTCCGAGCAGGAGTCGTGGCGGGCCGAACAGGCGGCCGAGACGGTCCTCGAACAGGCCTCCGCCGCTGAGGCCGATGACGCCGCCCCGCAGCTCGAACCCGCGCACCTCGCGCCCATTCAGGTTGATTTCGGCGCCGCCGACGACGGCGCTTCGCCCGAGGTTCTCCACACCGGCGCTCAGGTCGACTTGGACGCCGGCGACACGGCGTCGGGCGAGGCCGAACCGTCCGTGCTCGCCGACCTCGTGGTGACGCCCGTCGAACTCGAGGACGCCGCCGCCGCCAGCATGGCCGCGGCGACCGAACCGGCGCCGTTCTTTGTCGTCGATCCGGGCGAAGCGGCTGCCGACGCGCCCGCACAGGCCGCCGATCTCGTGGTCGAAACGTTCGATGCCGGCGGGGACCTGCTCGACGCTCCCCTGGACGATCCCCTGTCGGTGCAGCTCGACGTGGCGATCGAGTCGGCCGCGAGCGCCACCATCGACGCCGCATCCACGTCTCAATCCGGGGCATGGGATGAGGCCGGCGCGCTCGCCGACGCGATTGCGGGCGACGGTGCCGATGTCGTGCTCGAAGAGGCCGCCGAGGCGGCCGACGCGGCCTGGGCTTCACCGGTCGACGTCGTCGGGTCGCTCGAGACACTCGACGACGTGGATGAAGAGGCCGGGCAGGATCTGGCGGATGCCATCCGGGCGCTCGAAGCTGCATCGAAGCGAGTGGAGGCCAAGCTGGCCGTGCCGCCGCCGTCACTCGAGCCGGCCGGCGGCGCCGAAGGCATCGCCGGGTTCGAGTTCATCGAGGCCTCGGAAGCCGTTGCCGACGACACCTCAGCGATCGATGCGCTGATCCAGCCGGTTGTCGAGACGGGGCATGACGGGTCGTTCGAACTCGTCGCACCCGATCTCGCCGCCGTCGAACTCGAAACCCACGACGACGAGATGCCGGCCGCGTCGGACGTCGATGAAGTCGCGCTCGACGCCCACCCGGGCGCCTTGTCGTTCGACGCTCCGGTAGAGGGCGCCGCGCTGGAAGCGGCGGCCGAAGCCGATCTCGCCGACGCGATGCTCTCGCTCGACGCCGGGGCCGCAGCCGTCGACAGCGTTGTCGACGGCCTCGACGCGTTCAACGGCATCGACAGTCTCCATGGCATCGACGCGAGCAGAGGCGACGACCTGTCGGGTGTTCTCGACGAGGCCGTATCACTCATCTCGGATGCCGCCGGCGACGACGACAGCGATCACGTGGAACTGGTGGCGGCACCGGAAATGGTCGCGCCCGCTGACGAGTCGACCGAACAACTGGCCGATGACGCAGCCGCGCTCGTTGATCTCATCGAACCGGGCGACGCCGACTCCGCCGACGACCTGCAAGACCCGCCGGCAGGTGCAGCCGCGGGCGGGGAGTGGGCCCCGCAGGACGCAACGCTCAATTGGGCCCCCGGATTCGGGGCCCCTGACGAGGCCGCTGCGCCCGAACTCGACGACCTGGTAGCAGCCGTCGGCACCGCTTCGGACGACGCCGATGCCAGTGTCGATGCCGATGACATTGACCGGATTGCCGCCTTCGTCGAGGACGAACCGGTCGATGTCGTTTCGGTCACCGCGACGACAGCGGCCGCGCTGACCAGGAGCCAGCGGACGCTGCTCGCGCTCGAACGGTTCCTCCGCCAGGTGCAGGCGCGTCAGGTAGCACTTCGAAGCGAGACTGTGGCCTAATCGCGGCCATGGCATCCTCGCGGTACCCGGACTGGTCCGGGCGGTTGACGCGCGTCCGTGCGGCACTGACCACACGGGAACTCGATGCGGTCGTCATCTCCGATCGCACCAACATCCTCTATCTGACGGGGTTCTCCGGGTCGGCCGGGCTGCTCGTGCTGACAGCTGACGGGGCCCGTCTGCTGCTCGACGGCCGCTACGACCTGGTGGCGCGCCAGGCCGTCACGGCCGGGACGATGGCGGAGGTGGCCATTGTCCGGGTCGAGCGCCGCTACGACCCCGCGCTTGCCGAGACGGTCGGCGCCATTGGTGCGCGGCGCGTCGGGTTCGAGGCGGCCCAGGTGACCGTCGCGACCCTCCGGGCCTGGCAGCACGCGGCGCCAATGGTCGAGTGGGTCCCGACCGATAACCTGGTCGAGCGACTGCGTGAGGTCAAGGACGACTGGGAGATTGCCGTACTTCGCCGGGGCGGGCGCATGATCGACGCGGTTGCTGCCCGGCTGCCCGCGATTGTGGCGGCGGGACGTACCGAGCGCGACGTGGCCGATCGCATCGAGCGGGCGCTGCGGGAAGAGGGATTCAGCCGCCCGGCATTCGACACGATCGTGGCGTCCGGCCCGAATAGCGCCCATCCACACGCCCGTCCGGGCGACCGGAAGCTCGGCCCCGGCGACCTGGTGGTGCTGGACTTTGGCGGCGTATTAGACGGATACTGCCTCGACCTGACGCGGATGGCCGCCGTCGGGCCGATTTCGCCGGCCGCACGGGAACTGGTCGATGCGGTCACCAGCGCCCACGAGGCAGCGGTGGAATCGGTTCGGCCGACGATCGAGGCGTGGCAGGTCGACCGGGCGGCTCGAGCGGTGCTCGAGGCCCGGGGCCTGGGTGATGCGTTTTCACACTCGACCGGTCACGGTCTTGGACTCGAGGTGCATGAGGCACCTCGCGTGGGGCGCGCGGATCCTGACACACCGCCTTGCGTGCTGGAGGCGGGGATGGTGTTCACGATCGAGCCTGGAGCCTACCTCGAGCACATCGGTGGTGTTCGTGTGGAAGACGATGTGCTCGTCACCCTGACGGGCGCGGAGTTGTTGACCACCGCCTCTCGGGAGCTCGTCGCTGTCTGACCTTATGAATCTCGACGACATCAAACAGATTCTCGACCTCGTCCGCGAGCACGACCTCCAGGAGTTCGAACTCGAGCGCGACGGACTCAAGGTGCGTGTACGCAAGGCCGGCCACGAAGTGGTCTATGCGCCGCTTCCGCCAGCCGCGGCAGCGGCCCCGCCACCGGCAGCCGCCGGAGCGCCGGCACCCGTCCCCGCAATCACCGCGCCGGCGGCCAGCGCCGACGATGAGGGTGATTCGGTCAATCTCGCCGTCATCAAGTCGCCCATCGTCGGCACCTTCTACCGGTCCTCGGAACCGGGGGCGCCACCATTCGTCAGCGTCGGCGACACGGTGCGCAAGGGCCAGGTCCTCTGCATCATCGAGGCCATGAAGCTCATGAACGAGATCGAGAGCGACTGCGACGGCGAGGTGGCGGCCGTCTACGTCGAAAACGGCAAGCCGGTCCAGTTCGGCGAGCGTCTGTTCGCCGTGAAGGTGGGGTAGCGGTGTTCAAGAAGGTGCTCATCGCCAATCGCGGCGAGATCGCGCTTCGCATCATCTGCGCCTGCCGCGAGCTCGGCATCAAGACCGTCGCGGTCTATTCGGAGGCCGACGAGCACTCCCTGCACGTCCGGTTTGCCGATGAGGACGTCTGCATCGGTCCGGCCCGCAGCCTCGACAGCTACCTGCACGTGCCGGCCATCATCAGTGCCGCCGAGATCACCGGCGCCGATGCCATCCACCCCGGCTACGGGTTCCTGTCGGAGAGCGCCTACCTCGCCGAGGTCTGCGAGGCGTGCCACATCAAGTTCATCGGGCCGTTTCCCGACGTCATCCGCCTCATGGGCGACAAGGCCCGTGCCCGCCGCGCCATGAAGAAGGCGGGCGTTCCCGTGCTGCCGGGCAGCGATGGACCGGTGGCCAGCGAAGACCAGGCCATCAAGATCGCGAAGGACCTCGGCTACCCGGTCATCATCAAGGCCGTGGCCGGCGGCGGCGGGCGCGGCATGCGCGTCGTGCGCGACCAGGGCGAGCTGGCCAAGGCGTTCAAGACCGCCATGCGCGAGGCCGAGGCGGCCTTCGGCGTCGGCGACGTCTACCTCGAGAAGTACGTCGAGCAGCCGCGCCACATCGAGATCCAGGTGCTGGGCGACCACCACGGCAACGTCGTGCACCTCGGCGAGCGCGAGTGTTCGATCCAGCGTCGCCACCAGAAACTCATCGAGGAAGCCCCGTCGGTGGCGCTGACCGAGAAACAGCGCCGGAAACTGGGCGCCACGGTGGTCGACGCGGCCAGGGCCGTCCAGTATTCGAACGCCGGCACGTTCGAGTTCCTGATGGACCCCTCCGGCCACTTCTACTTCCTCGAAGCCAACACCCGCCTGCAGGTCGAACATCCCGTCACCGAATTCATCACCGGCGTCGACATCGTCAAGGAACAGATCCTTGTCGCGGCGGGGCGACGGCTTTCGTTCCGCCAGAGCGACATCGAGTTTCGCGGGCATTCGATCGAATGCCGCATCAACGCGGAAGACCCCGAGACGTTCGTGCCGAGTCCCGGCCTCATCCAGGCCTTCAGCGTTCCGGGCGGGCCCGGCGTGCGCGTCGACACCTACGTGCATTCGGACTGCACGGTCTCGCCGTACTACGACTCGCTCATCGCGAAAATCATCACCTACGGACGCGATCGCACCGAGGCGCTCGCGCGCATGCGCCGGACGCTGGACATGACCGTGGTCGAGGGCATCAAGACCTCCATTCCGCTGCACCTGAAGGTGCTGTCTGATCCCGACTTCATCGCCGGCAAGTTCGACACGAGCTTCATGGAGCGGTACATGCCGGAGAAGAAGAAGGCCGGTGGCAGTCTCGCCGAAACCGCCTGAGCCGCGCGCCGGCGCACTCGCGCTTCCCGCGTTCTATCCGATCCTCGACCTCGAGGTGGCCGCCGCCAGGCGCCTGGACCCGCTGACGCTTCTCGGCGAGTGGCTGCAGGCGGGGGTACGCCTCGTCCAGCTGCGCGCGAAACACCTGCACGGCGCCGCCCTGCTCGACGTGGCCGAACGGACCGCCCGTCTCGCACGGGAAGCCGGCGCCACGTTCGTCATCAACGACCGCGTGGATATCGCGCGGCTCTCGGACGCGTCGGGCGTGCACCTCGGCCAGGACGACCTGCCGCCGGCAGCCGCCCGCCGGCTGCTGGCCGACGATGCGATTGTCGGATGGTCCACGCACAACGACACGCAGCTGCGCGCCGCGGCCGACATGCCCGTCGACTACGTGGCCATCGGTCCGGTGTTCGGGACGAGCTCGAAGCGCCGCCCCGATCCCGTCGTGGGCATTGACGGTGTACGCCGCGCCGTGGCCCTGGCAGGCGGGCGCCCGGTGGTGGCCATTGGCGGCATCACGATCGAGACGGCGCCTCAGGTCCTCGCCGCCGGCGCCGCCACCGTGGCTGTCATTGGTGACGTCGTCCACCGGGACGCCGCTCGCCGGGCCCGCGCGTTCCTGGCCCTCGGCGCACGCTGAACGACACCGTGCCGTGTCCTCAGCCGAGGCTTCATGTCCGTCCTCTCTTCCGATAGGCTGTTGCGCATGCCAGCACGTCGCCTCGATGGAAACGCCGTAGCCGCCGCGATCCGCCAGGAACTCGGCGGCGAGATAGCCGAGGTCACGAGGGCCCTCGGCCGGGCGCCCGCTCTGTCGATCCTGCTGGTCGGCGACGATCCGGCTTCGCAGGTCTACGTCTCCCACAAGGAACGCTCCGGCGGCGAGAACGGGATCGATGTGACCGTCTACCGCATGCCCGCCTCGTCGTCGCGCGCCGATGTGCTGAAGCAGGTCAACATGCTGAATGCCGACGAGACGTGCGACGGCATCCTGGTGCAGGCGCCGCTGCCCGAGGCGATGGGGAAGGGAGCCGCCGAAGAGGTCTTCGACGCGATCGACCCGGCCAAGGACGTGGACGGCTTCCATCCGCTCAACGTCGGGCGGCTGGTGCAGGGGCGGCCCGTCATGCCCCCGTGCACGCCGGCGGGCGTGATCGAACTGCTGAGGCGCGAAGGGGTGACCCTGTCGGGTCGGCACGCCGTCGTCATCGGCCGGAGCGACATCGTCGGCAAGCCGATGGCGCTCCTGCTGCTGCAGCAGAATGCCACCGTCACCATCTGTCATTCGAAGACAGCCAACCTGGCGTCGGTTGTTGCACTTGGTGACATCGTCGTGTCGGCCGTCGGCCGCCCGGGGTTCGTCACGGCGGACATGATCAAGCCGGGCGCGGTGGTCGTGGATGTGGGCACCACGCCGGTGAGCGATCGAGGCACCGTCGAGCGCATCTTCGGCGCGGGGAGCGCCCGACTGGTCACCTACGATCGCCGGGGATCGACAGTCGTTGGCGACGTGCACCCGGCCGTCGCCGACGTGGCCGCGGCCCTCTCGCCAGTGCCCGGCGGCGTTGGCCCGCTGACCATCACGATGCTCATGAAGAACACGGTGACCGCCGCCCGGCGGCGCGTGCACGTGCCCGGTCCGCTGTAGCGGACACGCCGTTTCAGCCGGCGGACCTGGGCCAGGTGCCCGAAAGTGCCTGCCACACGCGATCGATCTCTTCGCGCGTGTCGTCGAACGTGCCGGACGTGTCGATAACGTGATCGGCCCGGCGGCGCTTCTCCTCGATCGGCATCTGCGCGGCCATGCGCCGGCGCGCGTCCGGCTCGGTCAGGCCGTCACGCGCGATCACGCGCTGCACCTGCACCTCCGGCGGGCATGCCGCCACGATCACGCTGTCGAACCGGTCGGCCTGTCCGGTCTCGTAGAGCAGTGGGATGTCGGCAATGGCGACGCGCGGGCCGCTGCCGTCGAGGGCGTGCGCCTGTCGTTCCCCGAACCACTGCTCGACGACGTCGTACACGGCGGGATGGATGATGCGCTCGAGATCGCGTCGGGCCCCGTCGTCCGCGAACACGATCCGACCGAGTGCTGCCCGGTCGAGCGCGCCCGCCGCCGTCACCACCCCTGGACCGAAGCGTTCGATGACGGCTGACAGGCCGGGCGTGCCGGGCGCCACGACGTCGCGCGCAACGCGATCGGCATCGATCGTGGCGGCGCCAAGCTCGGCAAACCGGGCCAGGCAGAACGACTTTCCGGTGGCGATGCCGCCGGTCAGTCCCACGCGCAGGAAGGCTGGGGACACGGTCGGTAGCGCCTACTGGACGAGCGCCGCCGGGATTTCCGCCTCGGTGTCGGTCGCCGGCGTGATGCGCTCTTCGACGAACGAGTTCCACTCATGGCAATGCGGGCACTGCCAGATGAGCTCGGTGCTGCGATAGCGGCACCGGATGCACACGTGTGGATCGAGGTAGAAGACCGACTGGCGGGTGATGTCGATGTAGCGCGCCACCAGGTGTTTCGGCAGGTCGAGCTGTGACAGCGTGCCCCAGATGGCCTGGTGAATCGCGATGGCGTGCGGGTTGTGTTCGAGGGCGTCGAACAGCAGCTCGAGCGCCCGGCTGGGCTGGCCGCGGTTGGTCAGGTGACGGGCCAGTGCCGCGCGCGCCCGCCACTCGCGCGGCGAGGCCTGTGTGAGCGCCCGACAGCGCTCGGCAAACCGCTCGGACTGTCCGAGCGTTTCGTAGGCGCGTTCGAGCCGCTCGAGCGAGAGATAGGCGCGATCGGGCGCCACTTCGATCGAGCGTTCCCACGTGGCGGCTGCGTCGGCCAGATTGCCCAGGCGGGACTGCGCGTCGCCCAGGTGCAGGTAGGCGGGAATCACACGCGGATCGAGTTCGATGGCCGCCTCGAACCGCTTGATGGCGTCGGCCGGGCGCTCCTCCTTGAGTGCCTGGAGGCCCAATTCGTTTTCGAGGAACGCGAGGATCAACTGCGACTTCGGCTGATCGGGCGGACCCGCCAGCCGTGCGAGGCGGCGGCGCGTGACGTAGGCCTCCTGCCACTGATGCTGGTCTTCCTGAAGCTTCTCGAGGTTCACCAGTGCCGACTCGTTGTCCGGGTCGAGCTTCAGGACATCCTGGAACGCGGCCACGGCGCGGTCCACGAACCCGCCGCGCCTGTAATCGAGGCCGAGGCAGAGCAGCACGTTCGCGTGCTCGACGCGATTGAGCCGCGGCCGCTGCAGCAGCGCCTGATGCTCCTGGATCGCGCGACCGACCTGCCCCTTCTCGCGGTGCAGGTTGCCGAGCACGAGCCGCAGCTCGAGGGCATCCGGGTTGAGCCGCGCGGCCCGCTCGAGTTCCTCGATGGCCAGGTCCACCTGGCCCGCTACCAGGTAGTTGAGGCCGAGGATGAAGTGCGGCGACTGCCGCACGCGGCGCCGGTCGAGCCACCGCCCCTCGACGAGCTTGTAGCGTTCCCACGCCTTCCCGGCGGCGAGGCCAACGAGCAACGCGACAAGTACGCCGAAGATGACGCCGTATTCCTGCATGGTGTCAGACCAGGTGCGCGTCGACGATGGCCGGCCAGCGCCCCTGCGCCGCGAGTATCAACTCGACGAGTTCGCGTACGGCGCCCCGGCCTCCGGGCCACCGACTGGTCCAGTGTACGCGCGAACGCACATCATCCACCGCATCGGCGGGTGCCGTCGAGAGCCCCGCACGCCGCAGGATGGGCAGATCCACGAGGTCGTCGCCCATATAGGCCACTTCGTCCTCGCCAAAGCCGTGCGCTGCCAGCAGCCCGTCGAACGCGCCGCGCTTGTCGCTGCCGCCCTGCGAGACCATCGTGATGCCCAGTTCGGCGGCCCGACGCGTCGTGGCATCCGACGGCCGCCCGCTGAGCAGACCTACCTCGATCCCCTCGCGGCGGGCCCACACGATGCCGAGCCCGTCGCGCACGAAAAACGGTTTGGACTCGCCGCCGGTCGAATGGATGTCGACCGTGCCGTCGGTCAGCACGCCGTCGACGTCGAGCAGAATCAGACGGATGTTCCGGGCGCGCTGCTGGACGTGTTCGAGAGGTAGTGGCATGTCGTGGCGAAAGAGACGGGCGGACCCGTCAGACCATCTGCGTGCGCCACAGATCGTGAAGGTGAACGACGCCCTCGGCGGCGCCATTGTCGTCGACGACGACGACGGCGGTGATCTTGCGCTGTTCCATGAGCCTGAGGGCCTCGACCGCCAGCATTCGGCGGCGCACGGTGACCGGCCGGGGCGTCATCACGTCCTGCGCGCGATGGCCGAGCAGCTCCGATCCGGGCGTCATGTGACGCCGCAGGTCGCCATCGGTCACGACCCCCACCAGCCGTCCCTCGTCGTCGGCCACGCACGTCATGCCGAGGCGCTTGCTCGACATCTCATGGATGACGTCGGGCATCAGCGTCTCCCGCCGCACCTGGGGCAGCGCGTCGCCCGCGTGCATGACCGTTTCGACGAGCGTCAGCCGCTTGCCGATCCGGCCGCCCGGGTGCAGGCTCGCGAATTGTTCCAGTCGGAATCCCTTGAGCCGCGCGAGCGCCATGGCCAGCGCATCGCCCAGCGCGAGCGTGGCCGTGGTGCTGGCCGTGGGCGCGAGATTCATCGGGCAGGCCTCTTCGGCCACCGCACAGCTGAGCGCGACGTCCGAGGCGGTGCCCAGCGTGGAGGCCGGATTGCCCGTGAGCGAGATCAGCCGCGCGCCGATGCGCCGGATGGCCTCGAGCAGGCGAATCAGCTCCTCGGTCTCGCCGCTGTAGGAGAGCGCCACGACGACGTCGTTGGTCTGCACCATGCCGAGATCGCCGTGAACGGCTTCGGCGGCGTGCAGGAACAGCGCCGGGGTGCCGGTACTCGAGAACGTGGCCGACAGCTTGTGCGCGATGATGCCGGACTTGCCCATGCCGGTCACGACGACCCGGCCCTTGCAGTCCTGCAGCAGCGTCAGCGCGCGCACGAACCGCTCGTCGACCGTCGGGACGAGGCCCTGGATTGCCTCGGCCTCGGTCCGGAGCACCTTGCGGGCGAATTCGATGGGGTTGAACGTCGGGCCGCTGTCGGACATGGTGCAGGTCAAATGCCCTTGACGATGGCGTTGATGCGGACGAGCCGATCGAGCAGTGCCGGCAGCCGGGCAAGCGGCAGCGCATTCTGGCCGTCGCTGAGCGCGCGCGAGGGGTCCTCGTGGACCTCGAGGAACACGCCGTCGACGCCGGCCCCGACGCCAGCCGACGCGAGTGGTTCGATGTACTCGGCCAGCCCGGCGGTCACGCCATCGCCGGCCCCCGGCAGTTGCAGGCTGTGCGTGACATCGAAGATCACCGGCACGCCCAGTTCGCGCATCATCGGGAACCCGCGCATGTCGACCACCAGGTTGTTGTAGCCGAACGAGAAGCCGCGTTCGGTGAGCGTCACCCGGTCGTTGCCCGCGGCACGGACCTTCTGGACGGCGTGGCGCATGTCGCGCGGCGCCAGGAACTGGCCCTTCTTGACGTTGACCACACGGCCGGTGCGCGCCGCCGCGGTCAGCAGGTCGGTCTGCCGCGACAGGAACGCCGGGATCTGAATCACGTCGGCCACCGCCGCCACGGGGTCGGCCTGCCCGGGTTCGTGGATGTCGGTCAGGATCGGCACGCCGAGTTCGTCGCGGACGCGGCCGAGTACCGCCACGCCGGCCTCGAGGCCCGGGCCCCGGAACGACGTCACCGACGTCCGGTTCGCCTTGTCGAAGGACGCCTTGAAGATGTAGGGCACGCCGGCGGCGCGCGCCATGCCGGCAATCTGCCGTCCGAGGTCGAGCGCGTGGGCCTCGCTTTCGATGACGCAGGGTCCGGCAATGAGCACGAGCGGCGCACGGCCGAACACCACGTCGCCGCCGACGGCAACCTCCTGCACGCGGGGCAGTTCGATCACGACTAGCCCCGGGCCCGGCGCTCGCCGATGGCCGTCACGTTGGTCGTCACACCAAGATCGGCCTGCTTCCGCTTGTAGGCCGCCTCGACGAATCCTGCAAACAACGGATGGGGACGCAGCGGCTTCGACTTGAACTCGGGGTGGAACTGGACGGCCAGGTACCACGGATGATCGGGCAGTTCGACGATCTCGACGAACTTGCCGTCGAGCGAGCGTCCGACGATGCGCAGGCCGTGGTCGACGATGGCCTTTTCGTACTGCGCGTTGAACTCGTAGCGGTGCCGGTGGCGCTCGTGGATGATCTCCTCGCCGTAGAGGCGAAACGCGAGCGAATCGGGCGCGAGTCGGCACGCGTAGCTGCCGAGCCGCATCGTGCCGCCAAGGTCGTCGACACCCAGCAGATCGCGCAGCTTGTAGATGAGCTTGTGCGGGGTGTCCTCGGTGACCTCGGTCGAGTCGGCCTCCTCGAGGCCGCAGACGCTGCGGGCGAACTCGACGACCGCCCACTGGAACCCGTAGCAGATGCCGAAGTAGGGAATGCCGCGGGTGCGCGCGAACTCGGCGGCCGCCATCATGCCGCGGCTGCCGCGATTGCCGAACCCGGGCGCCACCAGAATGCCCACCGCGCCCTCGAGCGCCTCGATGCCGCCCTCGAGTTCGAGCGCCTCGGCCTCGACGTACTTCAGTTTCACGCGCAGCCGATGTCGGAATCCGCCGTGAAAGAGCGCCTCGTTGATGCTCTTGTAGCAGTCCTCGTATTCCGTGTACTTCCCGACGAAATGGATGAGCACCTCGTCCTGCGGCTGCCGGATGCGATCGACCAGGTCATGCCACGCCTCCATTTGCGCCTCGGTGGCCGGCAGGTGCAGGCGGCGCAGGAGCAGCGAGTCGAGGCCCTGGTCGGCCAGCGTCAGCGGGACCTCGTAGATGCTCGCCACGTCGCGGGCGGTGATGACGGCCTCTTCGTCGACGTCGCAGAAGTGCGCGATCTTCTGCTTCATGTCCGGCTCGAGCGGCCGGTCCGTGCGACAGAGCAGGACGTCCGGCTGGATGCCGATCGATCGCAGGTCGCGCACGCTGTGCTGGGTGGGTTTCGTCTTCAGTTCGCCGGCCGAGGCGATGAATGGCACCAGCGTGAGGTGCACGTACACCGCGTTCTCGCGCCCGACTTCCTGCCGGAACTGGCGGATGGCCTCGAGGAACGGCAGGCTCTCGATGTCGCCAACGGTGCCGCCGATCTCCACGAGCAGGACGTCGACGCCCTCGGCCGCCGACCGGATGGCCGCCTTGATCTCGTTGGTGATGTGCGGAATCACCTGCACCGTGCGGCCCAGGTACTCGCCGCGGCGTTCCTTCTGGATGACCGAGAGGTAGATCTTGCCGGTCGTCCAGTTGTGGTTGCGCGTGGCGACCATGTTCGTGAACCGCTCGTAGTGGCCCAGGTCGAGGTCCGTCTCCGCGCCGTCGTCGGTCACGTAGACCTCGCCGTGCTGGTACGGGCTCATCGTGCCCGGATCCACGTTGATGTACGGATCGAGCTTCTGGAGGGCAATGCGGTAGCCGTGCCCTTCGAGCAGGCGGCCTATCGAGGCGGCTGCCAGTCCCTTGCCAAGCGACGAGACGACACCGCCCGTCACGAAGATGTACTTCACTGGTCTGCTGCTCGATGGCGTCATCGTCTGTGGCATGTCCTGTTCAGCGTTCGACGCCGGCTTCGACCAGCCGGCGCACGCGCGCCAGATCCTCCGGTGTGTCGACGCCAATGGCGTCGGCGTGGGTCTCGATGGTGGCAATCCGGAAGCCGTGCTCGAGCACGCGCAACTGCTCGAGCCCCTCGGCCTGTTCGAGCGGCGTGGGCGCCAGCGTGGCGACCCGCAGCAGGAACTCGCGCCGGTAGGCGTAGAGGCCCAGGTGCTTCCAGACGGGTGGCTCGGGGTTGCCCGGTCGTGTGAACGGGATGGGTGCGCGCGAAAAGTAGAGGGCGTAGCCCGCGGCGTCGACCGCCACCTTCACGACGGCTGGATTTGCCAGGTCTTCGGGCGACGACGTCCGGTGCCGCAGCGTGCTCATCAGATCGGCCGGGCGATCCTGAAGGGCAGTGACGGCACCGTCGATGGCCGCGGCGTCGAGCAGCGGTTCGTCGCCCTGCACGTTCACCACGATCTCACTGTCGAGGTGGAGCGCCACTTCGGCCAGCCGGTCGGTGCCGGTGGGATGGGTGGCCTGCGTCATCACGGCCGTCCCGCCGAATGCCGACACCGCGCTCGCAATCCGATCGTCGTCGGTTGCCACGATCACGGCCTCGATCGTCCGGGCCGCGGAGGCCCGCCGGTACACGTGCTCGATCATCGTCGCGCCGCCGATGAGCTCGAGCGGTTTGCCGGGAAGCCGGGTGGACAGGAAGCGGGCGGGGATGACAGCGACAGTTCGAGCGGATCGGACGGAACGGGACAGCCCTGCGGGGAAAACGACGGGCACGGCAAATCTTAGCACGACTGTCGGCGCCCGACGCCCGGTCGGTGACGGGTCGATCCGTTCGTGGGGGCGAGGTGATACGATCCGCCGTGCGATCGGCGCGAGACACGCATGGCTCGTCTGACGTCTCTCCTTCTCCTGGGCGCTGGCGCGCTGGTACTGGTCACCTGGCTGGTGGCGCCGGCCTCGTCGCAGCCGCCGCCGGTCCCGCCGCCGTCGCCCGCTGCCGTTCCTGCGTTTCCTGATCTCGACACCATCGTCACCGCACTCGAACGCCTGTCGCGTCACGACGCGGCCGACGTGGATGGCACGGTCATGACGCGTGACCCGTTCCAGTTTGCCAGCCCGTCGACCGAGCCGTCGGCCGCCGAGCGTGCCAGTGCGGATGCGGCGCGGCTGCTCGGGCCCGACGTCGCATCCGTTGCCTGGCCGCGGCTCGTCGCGATCCTGTCGTCCGGTCCCGCCGACGCGACAGTTCGACGCGCGGTGTTCGAGGACGCGCGCCAGATGGTGCGCATCGTGGACGAGGGCGGCCTCGTCGCCGACGTGCACGTCGATCGCATCACGGCCACGAGCGTCACGCTCACGGCCGCGTCGGGCGAGACCACACACCTGTCGATCGACTGATCGGTAATGAAGGCGCCGGCACTTTGTATAATGTGCGTCGGCCGGCGGTCAGCACCACGTTGGTGCAAAGCGCACCAAACGTAGAAATGACGCGGAGAATTGCAGCGGCTGGCCGACTTTTCCACACGGTTTTCCACAGAATCTGTGAAGAACTTGTAAACGCGGTCAGGGGCGTGACCTAAAAGCACGCGCGGTGTGCGGCATCCGCACGGGAAGGCGACGACATCAGCATGGCAACGAGCGGTCAACCGATTGTGCGACGAGACGGGGCGTTGGTGGTTCCCGATCGGCCCATCATTCCTTTCATCGAGGGCGATGGCACCGGGCCCGACATCTGGCGTGCCAGTGTGCGCGTGTTCGACGCTGCCGTCGAACGCAGTTACGGCACGACGCGGCGCATCGAATGGCTCGAGGTGCTGGCCGGCGAGAAGTCGTTCACGCGCACGGGCAACTGGCTGCCCGACGAAACACTCGACGCCTTCCGCAAGTACCTCGTCGGCATCAAGGGACCGCTGACCACCCCGGTCGGCGGCGGTATCCGTTCGCTGAACGTGGCGCTGCGCCAGGAACTCGATCTCTACGTCTGCCTGCGGCCCGTCCGGTACTTCGCCGGGATGGAGACGCCGGTCGTCCGGCCCGATCTGGTCGACATGGTGATCTTCCGCGAGAACACGGAAGACATCTATGCGGGCATCGAGTTCCGCGAAGGATCGCCCGAGGCGGAGAAGTTCGGTCAGTTCCTGTCCGAGGTCTTCCCGGCGCTCTACAAGAAGGTGCGGTTCCCGGCCTCGTCCGGATTCGGCATCAAGCCGGTGTCGCGCGAGGGCACCGAGCGACTGGTTCGCGCCGCCATCGAGTACGCCGTGGCCAACGGGCGCAAGAGCGTCACGCTCGTCCACAAGGGCAACATCATGAAGTTCACGGAGGGCGCCTTCCGTGACTGGGGCTACGAACTGGCCAAGCGCGAGTTCGGCGCCACCGAGATCGATGGGGGACCGTGGTGCCGGCTGCCCAACGGCATCGTCGTCAAGGACGTGATTGCCGATGCGTTCCTCCAGCAGATCCTGACCCGGCCGAACGAGTACGACGTCATCGCCACCCTCAACCTCAACGGCGACTACATCTCCGATGCGCTCGCGGCTGAAGTCGGCGGCATCGGGATTGCCCCGGGCGGCAACATCAACTACGTGACGGGCCATGCCATCTTCGAGGCCACCCACGGCACCGCGCCCAAGTACGCCAATCTCGACAAGGTGAACCCGGGCTCGGTCATCCTGTCGGGCGAGATGATGCTGCGGTTCCTCGGCTGGACCGAGGCGGCCGATCTGGTGGTTGCCTCACTCGAGAAGGCGATTGCGGCCAAGACGGTCACCTACGACCTGGCGCGCATGATTGCCGGCGCGAAGGAACTCAAGACGTCCGAGTTCGCCGACGCGATGATCTCGCACATGCGGGACTGAGCTTCAAGACCAAGGGGGCCGGGGCTTCAGCCCCGGCACGAGCGGCGGACCTCACGGCCCGCCCTCCGTTTCGACTGGAGAGATCGTCATCATGAATCGAAAAGTCACAGTCGTTGGCGGCGCCGGCAATGTCGGTGCCACCGTCGCGCGCGCCATTGCCGTCAAGGAACTTGCCGACGTCGTCATCGTCGACATCAACGCCGACAAGGCCGCGGGCATTGCGCTCGACATCTTCCAGGCGTGTCCAATCGACGGGTCGGACACCCGCCTGATTGGCACGTCCGACTACGCGGCCACCGAAGGGTCGGACGTCGTCGTCATCACCTCGGGTGTGCCGCGCAAGCCCGGCATGAGCCGCGACGATCTGCTGCAGGTCAACTACAAGATCATGCAGAGCGTCACCGAGCAGGTCGTGAAGTATTCGCCCAACACGGTCATCGTGCCGGTGGCCAACCCGCTCGATGCGATGTGCCAGGCGGTCTACCGGTTGAGCGGATTCCCGCGCGAGCGGGTGGTTGGCATGGCCGGCGTGCTCGACTCGGCGCGCATGCGGGCGTTCATCGCGATGGAGCTCAACGTGTCGGTCGAGAACGTGCACGCGTTCGTGCTCGGCGGCCACGGCGACACGATGGTGCCGCTGCCGCGCTATTCGACGGTGGCCGGCATTCCGCTGACCGAGCTCGTGAACATGGGGTATCTGACCCAGGAGAAGCTCGACGCGATCTGCACGCGCACGGCCAACGGCGGTGCGGAGATCACGAAGCTTGTCGGGACGAGCGCATGGTATGCACCGGGTGCCGCCGCGGCCGAGATGGTCGAGGCGATCCTGAAGGACAAGAAGTCCATCCTCCCGTGCTCCGTGTTCCTGCAGGGCGAGTACGGCGTGCGCGACCAGTTCCTGGGCGTGCCGGTGAAGCTTGGCAAGGGCGGCGCCGAGCAGGT
Organism: Acidobacteriota bacterium; assembly: GCA_044507065.1. Lineage (GTDB taxonomy): Bacteria > Acidobacteriota > Vicinamibacteria > Vicinamibacterales > SCN-69-37 > SCN-69-37. Next base: position 11,860 of record JBIQJY010000017.1, on the reverse strand, counting down.
CATCGAGATCAAGCTCACCGCCGACGAGAACGCGGCGCTGATGAAGTCAGCCGCGGCCGTCAAGGAGCTGACGACCGTCATCGGCGTGTAGGGGCCGGCCTCGTGCCGCCCGCCAACCCCGTGGGTGCCGGCCTTGCGCCGGCCCCGCAACCACCCCCGGCCGCATCCGAAAATCGTCGGCGCGCCGCCGCAATCGTGCGTCGACCCGGGCGCGACTCCGCACTGCCATGGCGTGGAACCGGCTGCAGGCGCGTGCAGCGTCGTGCCGTACCGTGCACGCCGCCTGGATTCCCAAAAGAACGTGACTGAACTGCCGATTGCGCTCCTGTCGGGCACGCAGGTTGCACTGCCCGTGACAGGAGCGATCGTATGGGGTTCTTTCTGAGCACCGTGGGCATCGTCCTCATCGCCGCCGCCGTTGTCGGCTCGGCGGTGACCATGCGCCGCGAGGGCCCGCGGTTCTAGCCTATTTCCGGAGCTTGGCCTTCCACCATTCGCGATTGAGCGTCGCGATGTTGGTCAGCGAGATGCCCTTCGGGCACACTGCTTCGCATTCCCCCTCGTTCGAGCAGGCGCCGAAGCCTTCGGCGTCCATCCGTTCGACCATCTTCAGCACGCGCGGACGACGCTCGACCTGGCCCTGCGGCAGGAGCGACAGGTGCCGGACCTTGGCCGAGGTGAACAGCACGGCCGACGCGTTCTTGCAGGCCGCGACGCACGCGCCGCACCCGATGCACTGGGCCGAGTCGAAGGCCGCTTCGGCCGTGCCCCTGGCGATGGGGACGGCGTTGCCGTCCGGCGCGCCACCCACGTTGATCGACGTATACCCGCCGGCCTGGATGATGCGGTCGAAGGCGCTGCGATCGACCACGAGATCCCGCACGATCGGGAAGGCCTTGGCGCGCCACGGCTCGAGCGTGATGGTGTCGCCGTCCTTGAACCGGCGCATGTGGAGCTGACAGACCGTCGTGCACGGGTCCGGTCCGTGCGGCCGGCCGTCGACCATGAAGCCGCACGTGCCGCAGATGCCTTCGCGGCAGTCCGAATCGAACGCCACGGGCTCCACGCCCCTCTTGATCAGGTCCTCGTTGAGCACGTCGAGCATCTCGAGGAACGACATGTGCGGCGAGACCGATTCGACCGTGTAGCTTTCGAAGCGCCCCTTGACGGTTGGACTGTCCTGGCGCCAGATGCGGAGGTGGATGCGCATGATTACTTGTAGCTCCGCTGCGTGAGCTTGACGCTCTCGAACACCAGCGGCTCCTGATGAAGCGTGGGTGCGTGGCCCACGCCGTTGAACTCCCACGCGGCCACGTAGGTGAAGTGCTCGTCGTCGCGCAGGGCCTCGCCGTCCGGCGTCTGGCTCTCTTCGCGGAAGTGGCCGCCGCACGATTCGGTCCGGTGCAGCGCGTCGAGCGCGAGCAGCTCGGCGAATTCGAGGTAGTCGGCCACGCGTCCGGCGTACTCGAGGTTCTTGTTGAGGTGGTTGGCGTCGCCCGGGATCGAGACGTTCTGCCAGAACTCGTCGCGCAGGCGGGGAATCTCCTCGAGCGCCGTCCGCAGGCCCGCATCGGTGCGCGACATGCCCACGTGGTCCCAGAGCAGGCGGCCCAGCCGGCGGTGGAGCGACCGCGGGGTCTCGCTGCCCTTGATGGCGAGCAGGCTGTCGAGCCGCCGCCGCACGTTGTCCTCGGCCTCGGCAAACGCCTCGTGCTCGGTGGTAATCGTCGGGAGCGGCGTGGAGGCGATGTAGTGCGCCAGCGTGTAGGGGATGACGAAGTAGCCGTCGGCCAGGCCCTGCATGAGGGCGCTCGCGCCCAGCCGGTTGGCGCCGTGGTCCGAGAAGTTGGCTTCGCCGAGCACGTGCAGGCCCGGCACCGTGCTCATCAGGTTGTAGTCCACCCACAGGCCGCCCATCGTGTAGTGGATGGCCGGGTAGATCCGCATCGGCGTCGTGTACGGATCCTCGTCGGTGATCTTCCGGTACATGTCGAACAGGTTGCCGTAGCGCGCCGCGACGACGTCCTTGCCGAGCCGTTCGATGGCGTTGCGGAAGTCCAGGTAAACCGACAGGCCGCTTTCGCCGACGCCCCGGCCCTCATCGCACACGGCCTTCGCATTGCGCGAGGCCACGTCGCGCGGGACGAGGTTGCCGAAGCTCGGATACCGGCGCTCGAGGTAGTAGTCGCGCTCCTCAATCGGGATGTCGTTGGGATGCCGCGTGTCGCCCGGCGCCTTCGGCACCCACACGCGGCCGTCGTTGCGCAGCGACTCGGACATCAACGTCAGCTTCGACTGATCCGCACCCGAGACCGGAATGCACGTCGGATGGATCTGCGTGAAGCAGGGGTTGGCGAACAGCGCGCCGCGCTTGTGGGCGCGCCAGGCGGCCGTCACGTTCGATCCCACGGCATTGGTCGACAGGTAGTACGCCGTGCCGTAGCCGCCGGTGGCGAGGCACACCGCATCGGCCACGTACCGCTCGATCGCGCCGGTCACCAGGTTGCGGCAGATGATGCCGCGCGCCCGGCCGTCGACGACGACCAGGTCGAGCATCTCGCGCTGGGTGAACATCTTCACCGTGCGGCTCTCGACCTGGCGCATGAGCGACTGATAGGCGCCGAGCAGCAGCTGCTGGCCGGTCTGGCCCCGCGCATAGAACGTACGCGACACCTGTGCGCCGCCAAACGATCGGTTGTCGAGCTGCCCGCCGTACTCGCGCGCGAACGGCACGCCCTGCGCCACGCACTGGTCGATGATGTTCACGCTCAGCTGCGCCAGGCGATAGACGTTGGCCTCGCGCGAGCGATAGTCGCCGCCCTTGATCGTGTCGTAGAAGAGCCGCTGGGCGCTGTCGCCGTCGTTCTGGTAGTTCTTCGCGGCGTTGATGCCGCCCTGCGCGGCAATGCTGTGGGCGCGTCGCGCGCTGTCCTGGATGCAGAAGCTCAGGACGTTGTACCCGAGCTCACCGAGCGAGGCGGCCGCCGACGCGCCGGCGAGGCCCGTGCCGACGACGATGACCGTGTGACGGCGGCGGTTGGCGGGGTTGACGAGTTTCGATTCGAACTTGTGGCGATCCCACTTGTCGGCCAGCGGGCCGGCCGGAACGGCAGCGTCGAGTTTCATAGGAACAGATAGATGTAGACCGGGATCAGCGCGAACCCGGCGGCAATAAGGACGGCCAGCGCGGCGCCGAGCCGCAGGAATCGACCGGTCCAGCTGCGCGGCATCAGGCCCAGCGACTGGAACGCGCTCGACAGCCCGTGCCGCAGGTGCATCCCCACGAGCACCATGCAGATGACGTAGAAGACGGCATAGCCGGGGTGCTGGAACACCTCGACCAGCAGCGCATACAGGTTGCGGACGCCGGGGTCGGCGCTCGGATACCACGGGCCGAACTTGAACGTCCGCAGGTGCAGGACGAGGAAGATGAAGATGATGGCGCCGGTGCCAATCATCGAGGTCGAGGCCAGCGACTTGCGGCTGGGGCCGCCCGCCCGGGCGGTGACCGCGTAGCGCTCGGGGCGCGCGCGCCGGCCGCGCACGAACACACTCACCGCCGTGCCCATGTGCAACAGCAGTATCGCGACAAGCCCGATCTCCGTCGGAATCAGCAGGGGGTTGCTGATGAGGGCATGTGCGTACTCGTTGTATGTATCAGGACCCAGCAGGGCAAGGAGGTTGCCGGCGAGGTGTCCGGCCAGGAAACCCACCAGCGCGAGGCCGGTGAGCGCGACGAGAATCTTCGATCCAGTAGACGTCCGCAGGGACTGCAGCACTTTCACGCGTAACTCCAACCACTAAGTGTAGCGTTTCTTGATTGCCGTGCGACAACCCCGTAGACTTCTCGGGCGATGAAGATTCACGAGTACCAGGGCAAGACGATCCTCGCGAAGTACGGCGTGCCGGTTCCGCGCGGCGAGGTCGTGTTCACTCCCGCTGAGGCCGAAGCCGCGGCGAAGAGCCTCGGCGGCGGCACCGTTGTCGTCAAGGCGCAGATTCACGCCGGCGGCCGCGGGAAGGGCGGCGGCGTGAAGGTCGTCAAGAACGCCGAAGCCGCTGCCGACGCCGCCAGGGCGCTGCTCGGCATGACCCTCGTCACCCACCAGACCGGCCCGGAGGGCCGCGTCGTCGGGCGCCTGCTCGTCGAGGAAGGTCTGGCGATCGCGCGCGAACTGTATCTCGGCATCGTCATCGATCGCGCCACGCAGCAGCCGGTGCTGATGGTGAGTCCCGACGGCGGCATGGAAATCGAGACCGTCGCCGAGAAGACACCCGACCGCATCTTCAAGGTCTTCATCCATCCGGGCATCGGGCTGCAGCCGTTCCAGGCGCGGCAGCTCGCGTTCAGCCTCGGCCTGAGCGGCCCGCAGGTCGGCAAGGCCGTGAAGTTGATGACGGCCGTCTATCAGGCGTTTGTCGGCACCGATGCCTCGATGGTCGAAATCAACCCGCTCATCGTGACGGCCGAGGGCGACCTGATGGCGCTCGATGCCAAGGTGACCTTCGACGACAACGCGCTCTATCGTCACGCCGAGCTCAAGGAGCTGCGCGACCTCACCGAAGAGGACGCGCTCGAGATCGAGGCTTCCAAGTTCTCGCTCAACTACATCAAGCTCGACGGCACGATCGGCTGCATGGTCAACGGCGCCGGCCTGGCCATGGCCACCATGGACATCATCAAGCTGGCCGGCGGCGAGCCGGCCAACTTCCTCGACGTCGGCGGCGGCGCCAACGCGGAGCAGATCAAGAACGCGTTCCGCATCCTGATGTCCGACAAGGCGGTCTCGGCCGTCTTCATCAACATCTTCGGCGGCATCCTGCGCTGCGACATCCTCGCGCAGGGCGTGATTGCCGCCGTCACCGACCTCGGACTCACCGTGCCCATCGTCATCCGCATGGAAGGCACCAACGTCGAGATCGGCAAGCAGATGCTGCGTGAGAGCGGCCTGAACTTCACGACCGCCGACACGATGGGCGAGGCCGCCGAACGCGTCGTCGCTCTGGCCGGCTGAGCTGGCCGTGGTGCAGACGCCGGCCGTTGTGCCGACGCTGGCAAGCGCTGACGTCCCGAGCCCGAGCGCGTCGCGCGAAGCGCTGAGGGGCCACAACGGCGGGCGTGACGGAGAGCGTGGGGGTGGGGCCCCGCGCAACTGAGAAAAGAAGACACAACAGCATGGCAGTACTCATCGACAGGTCCACACGGTTGATCGTCCAGGGCATCACGGGCCGTGAAGGCACGTTTCACGCGAAGCAGGCCGCGGCCTACGGCACGACCGTGGTTGGTGGCGTGACGCCCGGCAAGGGCGGCACGACGCACGAGGGCTGGCCCGTGTTCAACACGGTGGCCGACGCCGTGCGCGAGACCGGCGCCAACGCGTCGGTCATCTTCGTCCCGCCCCCCGGCGGCGCCGATGCCGTGATGGAAGCGGCCGACGCGGGCATTCCCCTGGCCGTCTGCATCACCGAGGGCATCCCGACGATCGACATGATGCGCGCCTTTGCGTTCCTCGAAGGCAAGGGGACGCGCCTCATCGGCCCCAACTGCCCGGGCCTCATCACGGCGGGGCAGGCCAAGGCCGGAATCATCCCGGGGCACATCTGCAAGGAAGGGCGCGTCGGAATCGTGTCGAAGAGCGGCACGCTGACCTACGAAGCCATTCACCAGCTGACCGGGCTCGGCCTGGGGCAGACGACCTGCATCGGGATCGGCGGGGATCCGCTCATCGGCACGTCGTTCATCGACGCGCTCACGCTGTTTGCGGCCGACGACGAGACCGAGGCGGTGGTGTTGATCGGGGAAATCGGCGGCAGCGCCGAAGAAGACGCGGCGGCGTTCATCAAGACGTCGTTCCGCAAGCCGGTCGTCGGCTTCATTGCCGGCCAGACGGCGCCGCCCGGGCGCCGCATGGGCCATGCCGGTGCCATCATCTCGGGCGGCAAGGGCACGGCGGCCGAGAAGATGGCCGCGCTCTCGGATGCCGGCGTGCGGGTGGTGAAGAGCCCGGCCGACATCGGCCGCGCGGTCCAGGACGCCCTGGCGTAGCCCCGGGTGGGCCGGCACCCCGCCGGCCCCGAGCGCCGCCCGGCCGGCCAGCAGCCTCCCGCACCGGAACCCGGTAGCGCGCGAGCCCGGCAGCCGGTAGCCCGGTCGCGGCCGGCAGGGGGCAGCCTTCCTGCTATACTCATCTGGATGTACGGCGGCCGGCGTTGCCCGCACCCGCTGGCAGACAAAGGCATGAGTTCAACCCTACCCGCGAGTGAGCCCCAACCAACGCAGGCTTCGGCCCGCGTAACGAACGACTTCAGCATCCAGGTTGCAACCGTCAACGGATCCGGCAGCCAGACCGCGAATCTGGTCCTGCTTCGCTCCATCTTCCAGATGGGCGTTCCGGTGTCGGGCAAGAACCTGTTTCCGTCCAACATCGCAGGCCTGCCCACCTGGTACACCATCCGCGCGAACCATCGCGGGTACATCAGCCGCAAGAAGGAAATCGACTTCCTGGTGGCGATGAACCCCGAGACGGCCCGCGATGACGTGATGGCCCTCGAGCCCGGCCGTGCGGTCGTCTACGACGCGCCGCTCAGGCTCGACACGCTGCGGTCCGACCTGATCTTCTACGCGGTGCCGTTCGACAAGATCGTGGCCGAGGTCTGCACGGAAGCCAAGCTCCGGCGGCTCGTCAAGAACATGATCTACGACGGCATCCTCGCGGAACTGCTGTCGATCGATCTCGGCGAGATGGAAAAGGCGCTGACGCGCCAGATGGGCCGGAAGCCGAAGGCCCTCGCGCTGAACCTCGCGGCGCTCGAGGCCGGGCGGAAGTGGGCGGCCGACAACCTGACGAAGGTCGATCCCTACCGGATCGAGCCGCTCGACAGGACGGCCGGCCAGATCCTGATTGAAGGCAACGCGGCGGCGGCCATGGGCTGCCTCTTTGCCGGCGTCACGGTTGTCGCCTGGTATCCCATCACGCCGTCCTCGTCGCTGCCCGAGAACCTCATCTCGTACCTGCAGAAGTACCGGATGGACAAGGAGACCGGCAAGGCCACCTTTGCCGTCGTCCAGGCGGAGGACGAGATCTCGGCGCTCGGCATGGTGATTGGGGCGAGCTGGTCGGGCGCGCGCGCGATGACCTCGACGTCGGGCCCCGGCATCTCGCTGATGTCGGAGTTTGCCGGCCTGGCCTACTACGCCGAGGTGCCGGCGGTGGTCTTCGACATCCAGCGCGTCGGCCCGTCGACCGGACTGCCCACGCGCACGGCGCAGGGCGACATCCTGTTTGCCGCGCTCAACTCGCACGGCGACACGCGCAACGTGCTGCTGCTGCCGGCCTCGGTCGAGGAGTGCTACCAGATGTCGATGGATGCCTTCGACCTCTCCGAGCGCCTCCAGACGATTATCTTCGTGCTGAGCGACCTCGACCTGGGCATGAACACGTGGATGTCGAAGCCGTTCGACTATCCGGACGCGCCAATCGATCGCGGCAAGGTGCTCGATGCCGAACAGGCGAAGGCGCTGGCCGGCACGTGGGGCCGCTACAAGGACCTCGACGGCGACGGCATTCCGCATCGCACGCTGCCGGGCACCGGCGCCCCGGCGTACTTCACGCGCGGCTCCGGCCACAACGAGATGGCGCTCTACACCGAGCGTCCCGACGACTACGTGAAGAACGTGGACCGGCTGGCGCGCAAGTTCGAGACGGCGCGATCGCTCGTGCCGCAGCCCGTCGTGCAGGACGAACCGAAGGCCTCGGTGGGCATCATTGCCTACGGCACGAGCCACTGGGCCGTGGAGGAATCGCGCGACCAGCTGCGCGAGGAGCAGGCGATCGAGACGTCGTACCTGCGCCTGCGGGCCTATCCGTTCACGCCCGACGTCGAGGCGTTCATCGCGCGGTACGACCGCGTGTACGTGGTCGAGCAGAACCGTGACGCCCAGATGCTGGGCCTGCTGCGGATGGACGTGGCGGCGACGCTCGTGCCGAAGCTGCGCAGCGTGCTGCACTACAACGGTCTGCCCATCGACGCCCGCAGCATCACCGACGGGATCCTCGCGCAGGAGAAAGCAGGACAGGCATGAGCGCAGAAGCACCAGCACCCGCGCCGGCGACGCCTCCGAAGAAGGTCAACCGGCTCAACCTCGACGTCTCGAGCTACCGCGGCAGCAAGACCACGCTGTGCGCCGGCTGCGGACACAACGCCATTTCGGAACGCATCATCGACGCGTTCTTCGAGATGGGCGTCGATCCGCACCGCGTGGCCAAGCTGTCGGGCATCGGCTGCTCGAGCAAGAGCCCGGCCTACTTCCTCAACCCGTCACACGGCTTCAACTCCGTGCACGGCCGCATGCCCTCGGTGGCCACCGGCGCCGTGCTGGCCAACCGCGAGCTGCTGGCCATTGGCGTGAGCGGCGACGGTGACACGGGCGCGATCGGCATTGGCCAGTTCGCCCACGCGATGCGGCGCAACCTGCCGTTCATCTACCTGGTCGAGGACAACGGCTGCTACGGCCTGACGAAGGGCCAGTTCTCGCCGACCGCCGACCTCGGCTCGAAGGCCAAGAACGGCGTGGTCAACGACCTGCCGCCCATCGACCTGTGCGCCATGGCCATCGAGCTGGGCGCGTCGTTCGTGGCGCGGTCGTTCTCGGGCGACAAGAAGCAGCTGCTGTCGATTCTCAAGGCGGCCATTGCGCACAAGGGCACGTCGTTCATCGACGTCATCTCGCCCTGTGTGACGTTCAACGACCACGAGGGCTCGACCAAGAGCTACGCCTACGTGAAGGACCACGATGAACCGCTGGGCGAGATCAGCTTCGTGCCGTTCTTCGACGACATCACGGTGGAGTACGAGCCGGGATCGACCACCGCGGTGAAGATGCACGACGGGTCGCAGCTCTACCTGCGCAAGGTGGCGGAGGACTACAACCCGACCGACAAGATCACGGCGATGCGCCTGCTGAAGGAGAACCTGCAGCGCGGCGAGTTCGCCACCGGCATTGTCTACATCGAACCGGACAAGGAAGACTTCCTCGAAGTGCTGCACCTGGTCGACCAACCGCTGGCCACGCTTCCGGAATCCCGCGTGCGTCCGTCGCGCGCGGTCCTCGACGAGTTGATGGACCAGCTGCGGTAGACCGACGAATCACACTTATGAGCACAGAGCGCACATTCGCCATCATCAAGCCGGACGCCGTCAGGAATGGCTTTGCCGGTCGCATTCTCGCCCGCATCGAACAGGAAGGGTTCACGGTGCGCGCGATGCGCCTGACGCACCTGTCGACGCGCGAGGCCGAGGGGTTCTACGCCGTGCACCGCGCGCGGCCGTTCTTCGCGAGCCTCACCGAGTTCATGTCGTCGGGCCCGTGCATCGTCATGGCGCTCGAGGCGCCCGATGCCATCAGGAAGTGGCGCACGCTGATGGGCGCCACCGATCCGGCCAAGGCCGACGCCGGCACGCTGCGCAAGGAGTTCGGCGCGTCGATCGAGACGAACGCCACGCACGGATCGGATGCGCCGGAGACGGCCGCGTTCGAACTCGGCTACTTCTTCCGCGGGATGGAACTGTAGCCCGGAGCGCAGGGGCTCCAGCCCCTGCGGGGGCGTTGTTGGAGCGCAGGGGCTTCAACCCCTGCGGATGACCTGATGGCGCGTCTGCTCATCGTCGCGGGGATCGTGCTGATTGCCATCGGGCTGCTCGTCAGGCTCGGCGTGCCGTTCGGCCGATTGCCCGGCGACATCGTCATCCGGCGCGGTGGTTCCACGTTCTACTTTCCCATCGTCACCTGTATCGTGGTGAGCCTCGTGCTGTCGCTCATCGGGATGCTGTTCCGGCGGTGAACGACGTTCACGTTTCGTTGATGGAGACCGGGCCTGCGGGGCCGGTGCGCTGATTATGCCGATCAAGTCCGACAGGTGGATCCGTCAGATGGCGCTCGAGACCGGCATGATTTCGCCGTTCGTCGATTCGCAGGTGAGCGCCGGCGTCGTCTCCTACGGCGTCTCGTCGTATGGCTACGACATCCGCGTGGCCGACGAGTTCAAGGTGTTCACCAACATCAACAACACGGTGATCGATCCGAAGAACTTCGATCCCCGGTCGTTCGTCGACATCAAGGCCGATGTCTGCATCGTGCCGCCCAACTCGTTCGCGCTGGCGCGGACGATCGAATACTTCAAGATTCCCCGCGACATCCTCACGATCTGCCTGGGCAAGTCCACCTACGCCCGCTGCGGCATCATCGTGAACGTCACGCCGTTCGAGCCCGAGTGGGAAGGCTACGTCACGCTCGAGATCTCGAACACGACGCCACTGCCCGCCAAGATCTACGCGAACGAGGGCATCGCGCAGGTGCTGTTCCTGCAGAGCGACGAGGACTGCGAGCAGTCCTACGCCGACAAGAAGGGCAAGTACCTCAGGCAGACGGGCGTCACGCTGCCGCGCATCTAGGGCGGCCCCGCCCGCGTCGCGGCGCGCGACACTCCCAGCAAGTAGGCGTGGTTCGCCGTTGTTCTGGATTGCATGCACTGTTAGGATCTCTTCGCCCCTTCCTCTAGGCGAAAGGTCCGGTTCATGTCAGCAACTGCACGCCGTCGCTCTCGTATATTCATACCGTTCACGCTTGGTGTCGCGGCCCTGACGGCCGCCACGCTGATGGCGCAGGCGCCACCGGCGGCGCCGCCGGCCGCGAAGCCAGCGGCCACCACCCCGGCCAGCGCCGCCTCTGCCAAGCCGTTTCTCGGCGACTGGACGCTGACGCTCGAGGCCGGCACGCTTGGCCTGCGCGTGGCCACGGAGGGCGACAGGGTCGTCGCCGAGCTTGGCGGCGACTCGCTGCCGACCGGCCCCGTGAGCGGCGTCACGATGGCCGGCGAGCGGCTGGCCGTCGCCTACAACTTCCCGTACGAGGGCAACCAGGTGAGCGCGGTGCTCTACCTGACGCCGGCCGCCAACAACACCATGGCGGCCACGCTCGATCTCGCCGGCGGCGCCATGGTGATGCAGGGCACGGCCGCGCGGCGGCAGGCCGGTGCACCCGCGGCGGCACCAGCCGGCCAGCGCGCGGGCGGTCCCGGCCGCGGCGCCGGTCCGCTCGAACCCGATTTCTCGCCGAAGCCGCCCGTGCTGCCACTCTCTCCCGAGGAAGAGCTGGCGAAGTTCCGGCTGCCGCCGGGCTTCAAGCTCGAGCCCGTGCTGACCGAGCCGCACATCGAGGAGCCCGCGCAGATTGCCTTCGACGGCAACGGCCGGATGTTCGTGCTCGAGCTGCGCGGCTACATGCAGGATGCCGATGGCAGCGGCACGCTCGAACCGAACGGCCGCATTTCGGTCCACGAGGATCGCGACAACGACGGCGTCTACGAGACGCACAGCATCTTCGTCGACAACATGGTGTTCCCGCGGTTCGTCATGCCGTTTGGCGCCAATGCGGTCCTCGCCAAGGACTCGAACGCCGACGAGCTCTGGAAGTACACCGATACGAACGGTGATTCCCGCGCCGACCAGAAGGAACTCTTTGCCACGGGCATGGGCCGGTTGATGAACGTCGAGCATCAGGAGAGCGGCCTGATGTGGGCGATGGACAACTGGATGTACAGCACGATCAACCTGGTGCGCCTGCGCTGGACGCCCAATGGCGTGCTGCGCGAGCCGACCGGATCGAACGGCGGCCAGTGGGGCGTGACCCAGGACAACTACGGCAAGACGTGGTTCCAGGCCGGGGCCAGCGGCATGCCCGGCTACTTCCAGACGCCGGTGGCCTACGGCAATTTCCCCAACCCCGAACAGTTCGAGCCCGATCTCAACATCATCTGGGGCGCGCCCGTGCTGATCGCCGACATGCAGGGCGGGATGAATG
>JBIQJY010000085.1:0-10407 GCA_044507065.1 Acidobacteriota bacterium | reverse complement strand
GTGATTCGCGACGATCGCGGGCAGGAGGAAGCCTCGTATCTCAATGCCGCCAACGGTTACACGCGCATCGGGCAGTTCGATCGTGCGCTTGCCGCACTGGCGCGCATTCCGGATCATTCGCCGCACGCGGAGGGCGCACGCGAACTGCGCGCGTTCGTGGCGACGTTGACGTCGCCATAGGCCGCGGCGCCGGCTACGACGCACCGGGCCGGCTACCGGCTCGCGCTCGCGTTGAGCGTCCCGGTGTTGGTTTCCTCGGCGCGCCGCGAATGGAATGGCAGGCTCCGGACGACCTCGTGCACCAGCGTCTGCAACCCGTAGTCGCCATCGGACAGTCGCTTGGTGATGTTGCGCACGGTGCGGCGGTCGTAGCGCTCGAGGCCACGACCCAGCGAATAGACCAGCATCTTCTCGGTCAGCGCCCGTGAAAACTCCGGCAGCATCTCGCTCAGGATCTGGCGCATCTCGGCGGGATTCGAAAACGACTTGCCGCTCGGCAGCACGCCGCTCGAATCAACCGCGAAACTGCCATCGGTCGTTCGCCACTTCCCGACCGCGTCGTAGTTCTCGAGACCGAAGCCCAGCGGGTCCATCCGGGAATGGCATGACGAACAGATGGCGTTGGTCCGGTGCTGCTCCATCTGCTGCCGCAGCGAGACCGACACGCCGAGGGCGTCCTCGTCGAGCGCCGGCACGTCCGGCGGAGGCGGCGGCAGGGGGCTGCCGAGGATGTTCTGCAGGATGTACTTGCCGCGAATCACCACCGAGGTGCGGGTCGGGTAACTCGACACCGACAGCACGCTGCCGTGCGTCAGCACGCCACCGCGCTCGTTCGTGGCCAGTTCGACGCGTCGGAAGTCCGGCCCGGTGACGCCGGGAATGCCGTAGTACTCCGCCAGGTAGTCGTTCAGGAAGGTGTAGCGCGCGTTGAGGAACTCGACGATGGGCCGGTTCTCGCGCAGGATCGAATCGAAGAACATCTCGGTCTCGAGCCGCATTGCGTCGCGCAGTTCGGGCCCCCACTGCGGGAACTTCTGGGGATCGGGCCGAATGCTGTCGAGGTTGCGTATCTCGAGCCACTGACCGGCAAAGTTCTGCGCGAGCGCATACGAACGCGGATCGGCGAGCAGGCGGGTCACCTGGGCATCGATGACGCCCGGCTTGCTCAGCTCCCCGCGTTCCGCGAGATCGAGCAGCTCGTCATCGGGCATCGAGTTCCAGAGGAAGTAGCTCAGCCGCGAGGCCAGCTCGATGTCCGAGACACGATGCACGCGGGCCGGGTCGTCCGGATACCGGTCGCGTTCGATGCGGAACAGGAAATGCGGCGAGACGAGGACCGTCTGGAGCGCCAGCTCGAGTCCCTTTTCGACCGACTGCCCCTCGGCCTGCGCCATGTCGACGAACCGCTTCAGGTCGGCCACTTCCTGTGCCGTCACAGGACGTCGGTAGGCGCGGCGCGCCAGCGTCGCGAGAATGCGGTTGACGCAGGCCTCGCCGGTAGCGGGATCGCAGACGAGAATGCGCTTCCGGCTCGGCTTCTCCTCATCGGGCGCGAACGGCCCGACGATGGTCACCGAACCAATCCACTTGTTGAGCTTGTCCTTGTAGACGTCCTCGCGCGCGAGCGTCGAGACGTAGGGATCGTCGATGAATCCCAGCCGAAGCGTGTGGTCCCCTTCGGGCAGCGCCACGCGGATCTCGGTTTCCGAGTACGGGTTGAAGTACACCAGACCCGAGGGTTTGGTCTCGACCGGCATCGTGTGCGCGAGTTTCCCGTCCACCCACAGCGCCAGGGTGACGGGAGCGGCGTCGGCGGGCCGCTCGCCGGGCATGCCGATCCGCAGGACGTATTCGGCATCGAAGTCGATCCGATGCGTGGCGGCCACGCTGCTCGGATTCAGGCGCCGCAGGTTGCGGAAGCGCAGGCTGTACTCGACCTCGATCGGCTCGGGCAGCGGCTCGGAGGCAATCGCGCTGGCGGCAATGCGCTCGGCGGCGTTGAGATACGCCTCCATCAGCACCGGCGAGACGGTGAGGATGTCCCCGATGTTGTCGAACCCGTCGCCCGAGTCATCGGTCGGGAACGTGCGATCGGCGCGGAACTCGATGGCGAGCAGGTCGCGAATGGTGTTGGTGTATTCGGTGCGATTCAAGCGGCGTGCGGTGACGCGGCCCGGGTCGGGGGGCACGAGGGCATCGGCGCGCTCGAACTCCGCCTCGAGAAACGTGATGAGCGCCGCGATTTCCGCCTCGGGCCGGGGCACGTCGATCGGCGGCATTTCGCGCGACTTGAGCTTGTCCAGGATGACGTCCCACAGGTCGCGATCGTTGTGCAGCGATTCGACCGTGTACTCCTGCGTCAGGTCGAGATCGGCGGCCACCTCGAAACTGTTGTGGCACTCGCCGCACGTGTTGTTGAGGAGCGAGCTCGTGACCGCCTGGAACTCGTCCTCGGTGGGAGCCCGGGTCACGGCGGCCGTGGGCGAGGCGGCCGGTGCGGCTGCGGCTCGATTGTCGGCCGCCTGACGCGCATCGGCGGGCTGCTGGCCGGCCGACCTGATGTTGACGGCCAGCAACAGCAGAGCCGCGGTGACGCCGATGACGAACCTGTAGAGTTTCACGTTCCTACGCTCCCTGGCCGGTCAGGAAACCGGCGGCTTCGCCCCGGGCGGCGTGCGGGCTGGCGCCTGCTGTTGTTGTGGCGGCTGCTGAGCCGGCGGCGGGCCTCCGCGCCGGCCTGGCCGGGGAGCGGGCCTGGCAGTCACCGTCTCCGTGTACACCTGGATGACGCGCGCGGCCTGCGCCGGATCGACCGTCACGTACCGATGCGGACCGCCAGCCGTGACGGTAAACGCCGTCCGCCCGTCGTCGGACACGCTGATGGTGCCGGGATCGGACAGACCAAAATGCCCCGCGTCCGGGTGCACCGCGAACAGCGTGGCGGCCAGTGCGCTCGCCGGTGCGTCGTAGGGCATCGGCCGAAACGCGCGATAGGCATCGGCCACCGGGTGCGCCGGCGCCCAGGCCATGCCTTCCTCGATGGCGGAAGCCGGGAACGGCAACGCCTGCCCCACCTCGGCGCCAACAGCGACAATCGGCGTCGGCCACTCCGCAAACAGGCGACGCGCGGCCACCAGATCGGCCTGGACGGCGGGATCGGCCGCCCCGGACGGAAACGCGCCAATGGCAATGACGAGCCGATCGACCTTGGTCTCGATCTGCGGCCGGGCGCCGTACAGATCGAGCAGCCGGACCAGACCCGTCGCCGGGCCGGCCAGGACGATGGCGGCATTCTTATCCTGCTGGGCGAGCAGCATGTTGCGGATGAGCACCGCGTTGTCGGACGTATCGAGCACGCGGTGCACGGCGCTCGTGTAGAGCGGCGCGCCCTCCGGCCCGGTCTTCGCCATCATGGCGACAACCGGCGGCGCCGGGTCGGGTGCAAGGTCTTCCGGCATCCCGATCATGCCGCCGGGCGACGAGCCGGCGGTCAGCGCAATGCCGCCGCCAGGACGGCTCGCATAGAAGCCGGCGATGACGTCGGCCACCTGGGCGGTCTCGACACTCGTCCTTGAAATGGCCAGCGCGACGGTGCGCGATTCGCCCTTCGCGGCAAACCCGTTGAGCATGGCCACGGCGAGCACCGCATCGATGCGATGCCCCAGATCACCGTCGAGCGCGATGCCGATGGGTGGTCTGCTTCCTCCTCGTCCCCGAGCCTGCATACGTCTCTATACCCGCCGTTGTCCCCGCCCCTACGATGTGAGGCTTGCCGGGTCGAGCCGGCCCGACGCGTCGCCGAACTCGTCGACGTGCACGCCCATCCGATCCATCAGCGTGAGGTGGAAGTTGGCCATCGGCGTTTCCCGGCGGTAGATGACGCGACGACCGGGGTTGAGGTAGTTGCCGCCCTTCCCGATGAGCAGCGTCGGCAGGTCCTCGTGCAGGTGGCGATTGCCGTCCGAGAGGCCCGCGCCGTAGACGATCATCGAATTGTCGAGCAGGTTCGAGTCGCCCTCAGGCGTCGACTTGAGTTTCTGCAGCCACGAGGCGAGCTGCTTCGTGTGGTACTCGTTGATCTGGGTGACCTTCTCCATCAGTTCCGGGCGTCCCTGGTGGTGCGTGCACGGATGATGGCCGTCGGGAATGCCAATCTCGCGATACGACCGGCTCGTCCCCTCGCGCGTCATCATGAACGTCATGACGCGTGTCATGTCGGCCTGCATCGCGATCGTCATCATGTCGGTCATCAGCCGGAAGTGCTCGGCGAAGTCCGGGGGAACGCCGTAGGGCTTGGCCATGCCCGGGTTGATGGCAACGCTCTGCTGTTCGGCGCGTTCAAGCTGACGTTCGACCTCACGAATCGACGACAGGTACTCGTCGAGCTTGCGGCGATCGGTCGGCCCCAGGTCGCCCTGCAGGCGGTGCGTGTCACCGGTGACGAAGTCGAGAATGCTGCGGCGGTAGCGCGTGCGCCGATCGTGCTCTTCGGGCGTGAGCACGGCGCCGGTGCCGAAGAGCCGTTCGAACAGGACGCGCGGATCGAGAATCGGCGGCAGCGGCTGTGTCTCGCTGCGCCAGGCCAGGTTGTTCGTGTAGGCGCACGAGTACCCCGAGTCGCAGTCGCCGGCCTGACGGGAATCGTCCATGCCCAGTTCGAGCGAGGCGAACCGCGTCTGGTGGCCGATCTTGTTGGCGATGATCTGGTCGCAGGAAATGCTGGCCTTGATGT
The DNA here is from genome assembly GCA_044507065.1 of Acidobacteriota bacterium. GTDB lineage: Bacteria > Acidobacteriota > Vicinamibacteria > Vicinamibacterales > SCN-69-37 > SCN-69-37. The sequence continues at coordinate 5,675 of JBIQJY010000085.1, read as the reverse complement.
CCGTGGTGGACTTGCGGACCTGGATGCCGGTCAGGTACGAGCCCGAACAGCGCCCGTGGTCACCGGCCCCATCGAGCAGCGCCCGGCCGCTGTTGTGCGTCAGGTTGCCGAGCTGAATCATGTCGCCGCGGAATGCCTCGAGCGGCTTCATGATGCGCGGCAGTTCGCCGGTGAGCGGCCCTTCCTGCGCGATGTTCCAGTTGGCCATGTCGATCCCGTTCGGCACATACAGGAACGCGAGTCGCACGGGCGGCTGCGCCGCCGCCGACATGGCCGGCGTCATGGCATCGAGGAACGGCAGCGCGACAGCTGTCGCGCCGAGTCCACGAAGGAACGTCCGGCGTGGAAGAGTCTTTCGAGTCACCACCATCTGCACACCGCCTTTTGGAATGGCCCTAACCTACCACGAGACCGGCCCGCGGGGAAGTCCTTGCGGCGCCTGCCTTTCCGACAGGTGCACGCCCTGTCGCGCCGTCAGCGGGCTAGAACCCGAACCGCAGCGTCAGCCGCACCGTCCGCATCGAGGCCGCGCCGGTAACCGCGCCAAACCCGGCGTTCTGCGGACGCAGACGCGAGTCGTCAATCGACCCGTCGTCGTTGAACTGCGAGTTGATGATTGCCTTCTCGACAGGGTTGTTCATCTGGATCTGCGCCTGCCGGTTGTTCCAGTTCACGATGTTGAACGCGTTGAACGCATCCATACGCACCTGCACCGAACGCCCGCCGCCAAGCTGGATGTTGCGCGCCAGGGAAATGTCCACTTCGCGCTGGCTGCATCCCCGCATCCGGTTGCGCCCCGACTCGAGGCCGAGGCTGCCGTAGTCGGGACCGGTCACGACGGCCGTGTTGAACTGCCGGTACTGATCACCCGAGCAGCCGGACCCGGGGTCGCCCAGGAACACCACGCGCGCGCCAGTCCCGTTGTTCCCGAAGTCCGGAGACCCCGTGAGATTCACGGCGCTGCCGTTGTTCTGGTACGAGAACTGGAGGTCGTAGTTGGTGCCCGAGCTCAGGTTCACGATGCTCGATACCTGCCAGTCGTTGAGGATGAGGGCAAGCGCACGCTTCGCGCCGCTGTCGGCCGTCAGGTCCGGCAGGTCCCACACCACGTTGCCGCGCACCACGTGCGGCTGGACCGACAGGTTCCTGTTCAGTTCCTCGTAGCGGGCCTGGTCCTCGCGCATCGTGAACGACCCGTCGGGGCTGTGCTGCAGGCGCCAGGTGAGTCCCGTGTTGCCCACCAGCGAAGCGCTCCAGGTGTAGTTGACACCGAAGGACATCCCGCCGCGGAAGCGTCGATTGAACGATGTCTGAATGGAGTGGTAGGTGTCGTAGAACTCGGTCGTGTGCTGCCCGATGCTGCCGTAGCCGCGGAACGGCCGCAACAGATTGGTCGGCAGCGCCGTGGCGCCCGGCGTGGAGCTGGGCGTCAGCGTCGGATCCAGGTTCTCGTCGCGATACGCCGCACCCAGGTTGACCTGGTTCAGGTTCACCTGCGCGCTGCCCTGGAAGGCGCCCAGCATGTTGTAGCCGTGGTTGCCGACATAGGAGACGTCGACGGTCGACGCCCAGGGAAGCGACATCTGCACACCCGCGTTCCACTGCACCGAGGAGGGGATCTTCGCGTCGTACTGGAAGATCACCAGATTGGAGGCGCCGCTCGTCCTGAACCCCTGATCGAGCGTCTGGAGGCGGCTGTTGGCCAGGACGGCCGATTCCGCGATCGGTGGATTCGATGGAATGGAGAACGTCGTGTTGCCGTCGGGGCGGTCGTAGAACAGCCCCACGCCGCCGCGCACGACCAGGTTCTGCGTGCCCGTGAGGTCGTAGGCGACGCCGAACCGGGGTCCGAACACCAGGGTCGGCCAGACGTAGGATTCCTTGGCAATGCCCTGCCCCGCCAGGCGGATGCCATTGGTGGGATCACCCGAGCCGGGAATGACCGTCCCGATGGCCGACGTCGTGTTGAGGACGTTGGGGCCGTCGAGAATCTCGCCAGTGGCCGGGTTCATCGCCATGCGATTGGCGCTCGAGCAGGTCGGCGCATGGTTACGACAGGCCGGCACGTACAGCAGCGGCGCGGAATTGACGCTCCACAGGTCCGGGAAGAAGTTCGTCATCTGCTGGAACGTGTCGTAGGTCGGCTGCTGCCGCGTGAAGCGCATGCCGTAGTCGACGGTCAGGCGGCTGTTCACGCGCCAGTTGTCCTGCACGTAGAACTCGGTGTTGTTGTAGATCGTGTTCGCCTCGATCAGGCGCGAGGCCTGCGAGAAGGACGTGAACACGCCGGTCGCGGCATTCGCAAAACCGAAACCGGTATCGATCGGGTTGTTCGTGTTGTTGCCGAAATTGATCGTGCCGTGGAAGGCCGATCCGCCGCCGCCGCCGCCCTGCCCGGTGTTCTGCGGCTTGTAGGCGTAGTTGTTGTAGAAGCCGGCCTTGAGCGTGTGCGGGCCGGCCACCTTCGTCAACGATACCGATACGTCGCGCGTGAGGTTCAGTGTGACCCAGCCGGGATAGGTCAGCCCCGGCGGCTGGCTGCCGATGAGCCCACCCCACTGCAGGACCGGAATCAGGTTGACGTTCGTGCCGTCGAAGTACGCCGCGCCACCGGCCGCCTTGGCGCGCGTCAGCGCGTCGTGCTGGTAGTACCGGGGATCGACCCATCCGGCGTCCGGATAAATCATCGGCAGGTCGGGAAACATCGCGAGGCGATCGGATCCGGGGTTCGACAGGAACCCGCCGGCGTTGCCGCCGGCCAGCTCGTTCTTCGTCTCCCCATACGTCGCCTCGAGGAACGTGGTCGGGCTCAACGTGTAGTTCACCGTGGCGCCCCAGACATGACGGTAGGGGTACGGCACGAGAATGTCGTTGTAGCCGGGCATCGTGCCCTGCACGATGCGCTCACGCGCGCGTTGGCCGGCCCATCGCGCGTTGAGACGCAGCGCGGGCGTGAATTGATAGTCCACGCGCACCGCCGGCTGGTGCGTCAGGTTCCTGTCCTCCGGGCGCAGCAATTCCAGGTTGTACGAGTTGGGCGCCGTCTGCTCCAGGTTGGGCATCGGGTACGAGTTCAGAATCGCCAGCCCGGTGGCATAGAGCCGGTCGGCCGGAATGATGTTGTTCTCGTACGCTTCGCGCGTGAGCGGATCGCGCAGCTGCGGAATCCGGCGACCCTGGTTGTCGAGCGACTCCGAGAAATTGCCCTGGCGTTCGAGCGCGGTCGGCACCCGGAACCGATTGATCGATCCGCTCGACTGCTGCGGGAAATACTCGTGGCTGTAGAAGAAGAACAGCTTGTTGTCGCCGCCCGGCCGTCCCACCGGCCCCCCGAGCGAGTACCCCCAGCGGCGGCTCTTGCTCTCGGCCTTCGGGGTGCCGTTCAACTTGCCCTGCCAGCTGTGCGTGTTCCAGTCCGAGTTGTCCTCGATGTCGTAGACCGATCCGTGGAAGCGGTTGGTCCCGCCCTTGGTGACGGCCGCAATCTGGAGGCCGCTGGCGCGGCCGTACTCGGCCTGGTAGCCCTGCGTCAGCACCTTGACCTCGGCAATGGCCTCGATGTTGAGGTTGAGCATCTGTGTATTGCTGCCGGTGTCCATGGCCGAGACACCGTCCATCGTGATGTTGTTCTGGCCCGCGCCGCCGATGCGCGTCCCCCCGGCCGACGCGCCACCGGGCACGACGCCCGGCACGAGTCGCGTCAGGTCCGTGAAGTTCCGGCCGCCGCTCATCGGCAGGTTCTCGATCTGGTTGGTGGAGATGGCCAGTGACCGCTCGCCGCTCTGCGCCTGGATGAGCGGAGCCTCCGCGGTGACGTCGATGACTTCGTTCGCGCCGCCCGGCTCGATGATCAGCACGCCGACCGCCACGCGTTCTCCGCCGCTGACAGGGACGCCAGTGCGTCGCGCCGTCCGGAATCCGGGCATCGATACCTCGATGCTGTAGGTGTCGGGCGTGACGTTCGGCAGCACGTAGTCGCCCGTCGCGCTGGTGACGGCAGGAACCCCCCGCGTGCCACGCGTTTCAGAGATCAGTACGACCGTGGCGCCGGGAATCACGCCGCCCGAGCTGTCCTGGATCGTACCCGCCACCGTTCCGGTCGTGACCTGCGCCGTCGCCATGACCGACGCCAGCGAGACCGCGAGCAACGCCGCGAGAAGTACCCGACCTGGCTTCGAATGACCTGACATTCACCGCCTCCATCTCACACGTCGTGCCGGCCTGTCGGCGTCCGCGCCCGGTGCCATCGTCGGCCCCGCGGGGGAGCCGCGCGCCGACCGACGGCCGAACGTGGCCCCGAAGTCTCCTGCAGAAGTGTCGAGGTCCGCATGCTAGGCCAGGCGGCTGAGGCGCGTCTTGTCGGTCTCCTCGGTTGCGACTAAGATTTCTGCACAACCCACACCGACATGATTCCGGTCCAGCTCCAAGCCGATCTACTGTCACGCCTGGCAGGTCCGTTCACGGGCGAGCCCCTGTTCGACTGTCTCCCCGATCTCGTCTTTTTCATGAAGAACGAACGTTCCGAGTACGTCGTCGTGAATCAGACCCTGGTCGAGCGCTGCGGCAAGCAGGCCAAGAGCGATCTGATCGGTCGGCGCGCCGATGAACTCTTCCCGGCGCCGCTCGGCGACAGCTACCGCGAGCAGGACGAGAGCGTGCTGCAGAGCGGTGTCGCCATCCGCAACCAGCTCGAACTGCACTTCTACCCGTCAGGCGGACGCGGCTGGTGTCTCACCAACAAGCTGCCCCTGCGCGACGGCGAGCAGCGCGTCGTCGGACTGGTGGGAGTCTCGAAGGATCTGCACGTCGGCAACGGCCGCGAAGAGGACTGGTCGGCCGTGGCGCGCGCCGTGCAGCACATGCACGAGCACATCGGCAGCCCGCTGCGCGTCCCTGACCTCGCCGCACGAAGCGGGCTGTCGGTCTTCCAGTTCGAGCAGCGGATCCGGCGCCTGTTCCAGATCACCGCGGGCCAACTCATCCAGAAGACGCGCATGGAGGCCGCCATGCAGCGGCTGCGGGGCACGACCGGCTCGATCGCCACCATTGCGCTCGAGTGCGGCTACTCCGACCAGAGCGCCTTCACGCGCCAGTTCCGGCAGACGGTCGGATTGTCCCCCTCCGAATATCGCGCCGTCGGCGTGGACACCCGCCTCTGACCATCCATCCGCGTCGGCACCCGAGCCGCCACCCCATGGCGGGCGGCTCTCACTGCTGTCCGGCCAGGAACTCGACAATGTCGCGCACCTCAGCTGCTGTGAGCAGCGTGCCCATGGGCGGCATGGCCGATGGAAGATTGGTGCGCGTGGCGACATCGGCGACCGCAATGGTCAGCGTCCCTTGCGCGGCATCCTCAACTACCAGGCTCGTCGGTGTCTCCTCGCGGAGGACGCCTTCGACCTTCCGGCCGTCCGCGAGTGTGACGACGACCTGGCCGAAGCCGGGCGCCAGGCGGGCGCCCGGATCGAGGAGGGATTCGAGCAACTGTGGGCGGTCGAGCCGCGCGCCCACCCCGGCGAGCGCTGGACCGACGTCAGACCTGGCATTGCCGATGGTGTGACATCGCGAGCACTGGGCCGACGGGTGCTGCAGGGCCAGCTGGCGACCGCGGACCCGGTTGCCGCCGTTGGCGAGCGCCGCGGGGAATGCCGTACCGACGGTGGAGAGATCGCGCC
>JBIQJY010000084.1:3200-10635 GCA_044507065.1 Acidobacteriota bacterium | reverse complement strand
AGCAGGGCCAGGGGCAGCAGGGCCAGGGCCAGCAGGGTCAAGGCCAGCAGGGCCAGGGCCAGCAGGGTCAGGGGCAGCAGGGCCAGGGCCAGCAGGGTCAAGGCCAGCAGGGTCAGGGCCAGCAAGGCCAGGGTCAGCAGGGCCAGGGGCAGCAGGGTCAGGGCCAACAGGGTCAGGGGCAGCAGGGCCAGGGCCAGCAGGGTCAGGGTCAGCAGGGACAGATGGGCGGTCGCGCCGGCGGAGGCGCCGGTGGTCAGCGGCTTGGCGGCTTCAACGGCGGTGTGGCTGACGGGCCGTTGCTCGGCGGTGACGCGCGGCCCGGTATGGGCACCGGTGACCCGCGACAGTTGAGGAACCAGGCTGGTCAACTGGCGGCCGATGCGCAGGAGTTGCGTCGTCAGCTTCAGGATGCCGGCGGCAGCGCTCAGGATCTGCAGGCGGTCGACGAAGTACTGCGCGCGCTGCGGGGACTCTCGAACGAGGCGGGCAACGGCACCCCGACGGGGCTATCGGATCTGTCGGCCGCTGCGCTCGACCGCATGAAGCGACTCGAGTTCGATCTGCGGCGCCGCACCGATACCACGAGCGACCAGCTGTACCTGGCGGGGTCTGAAGAGGCCCCGGTCCGCTACCGCTCGCTCGTCGACGAGTACTTCCGATCCCTGTCTCAGGAAGGGCGGTAACGCGCCCGCCGCTACCTGAGGATGCGTTCGAGCACGCGTTCCATCACCGCGTCGACATCGGTATTCGGCGCGGTGAAGTGGTTCGCGATCATCGCAAAGACCAGCTTTTCGCCGTTTGAGGATTCAGCGAAACCGGCGAGCGCCCGCACGTTGGCAATCGTTCCCGTCTTGGCCTGCACGCGGCGCCGCAGCGCCGCGTGCATTCGCGATCCGAGCGTGCCGTCGTGGCCGGCCACCGGAAGGGCCGCGGCGAAGGGGCCGCGCATCACGTCACTCTGCCATGCGTGCCGCAGTACGCCGACGAGCAGATCGGCCGTCGCGTAGTTGTAGCGGGAGAGTCCTGACCCGTCGTACATCACGAGTCCGTCGACCGGCAGATCCCACGCCTCGAGCGCCTGGCGAACGACCTGCCGGCCGCTGTCGGTCGATCCACGCTGGCCGTCGAGCCGGCCGATGGCCTTGATGAGCATCTCCCCGTAGTAGTTCTGGCTCAGTTTCATCATCTGCGCGACGAGCGATGAAAGCGGTGCCGACCTGTGAATCGCAATGGCGCGGCGCGATGCCTCGTCCGTGCCGGCTGTCACGGCATCGTCGATATCCCACGCACCACCCGTCACAGTGATACCGCGAGCGGCCAGCGCCACGCGCAGCCCCTCGACGAAGAAGGTCGTGGGGTTTGCCACGGTCGTAGCGCGCAGGTGTATGCCGCCATCGGCGGGCACCTGGCCGCGAACGGTAAGGGTCGTGCTGCCAGGCAGGCGATCGAAGACGATCGACGGGGCCGCGTCCGGGGTCGCAGTCGTCACACGGTTGTCGACCGTGAGGCCGTGGCCGGCCGGGCCAACGCTCACGCTGGCGGGTGCCCCTGCCGAGGCTCCGGGCATCACCCGGACCTGCACGAGGTTCTCGTTGTAGCTGAGCGCACCTGACGGCGCGGCATATGGTGCCGTGAGGTAGTCCCACGCCCAGCCGGCGCCCAGCGGTTCGTCGTCGAATGCCGTGTCGTCGCCGATGAGCCGCCCGTCGACGCGCGTGATGCCCGCCTGTTGCAGGAGCGCCGCCCACTCGTCGAAGAGCGGTGCCGCGCGCATGCCGTCCGCCATGATGGCCGGGTCGCCGCTCCCGACGACGATGAGGTCGCCATCGAGCACGCCGTTCTGCACGCGTCCGACGGCGTCGAGCCGCGTCTCGAACCGATGCGCCCACCCCAGGCGTTCGCCGGCGACGGCAGCGGTGATGATCTTCAGGCTGGAAGCCGGAATCATCCGCGTGTCGGAGTTGCGCGCGTAGAGGAGTCGCCCGTCGCGCAGCGACTCGACGCGGACGGCGATGAGCGCGTGCGCCAGCGCGGCGTCGTCGAGCAGCCGATCGACGTCGCCGGGAAGCGCGTGATCGAATGGCGCCGGGGCGTTGGTCGTACCCGATCCTGCCGGCGTGGCAATGCGCGCGGCGCAGGCCGGCAGGCCGGCACCGGCAAGGGCGACGACCAGCGTCAGCAGGAACCGCACGGGCGTCACTCGGCGCCCGTGAGCGTCTTCAGTTGAGAGAGGATTGTGTCGAATCGGTCCGTGGCGATGACCGCCGCGTCCGGATCGTCCTCGCGAATGGCATAGACCGTCGCGTCGCTGCGGCGCAGCGTGACGCGTTCGGTGGCCGGAGCATCCGCGCTGCCGTACGTGGCCACGACGACGATGTCCTCGCCGCCTGCGGGCGGCCGGGGCACGAACCGGTCGGCCTGCAGCGAGGCCAGCGTGTTCATGAGATCCGTCAGTGCCGTCTGATTCGCCTCGCCGGCCTCCGGCTTCGTGCGTGCCCAGGTCGGGGTGGCGGTGTTGTCCGAGCCCGTCGGGGCGTTCTTGACGTAGGCGACCGTTGACCCGTCGCGCGTGATTTCGAGTGAACGGGCCGAAAACGCGTTCAGTTCGAAGATGTCGGTCACACGCAGGTCGTCGGGGGCCTGGTCGAGGTCGGTGAGCAGGCTGGCGTCCACGGTGAACACGATCGGACGCGACGCGTCGCGCGCGTATGCCGAGTTGTCGTCCCGGGCGCCACCGATGATGAGCGTGGCCGCGTTCGAATCCGAGCCGGCCGTGACGACGAGACGCGGGGTGTCGAATCCCCAGGTGCGCAACTGCGCCGGTGTGACATCGTCACCTTCGGCGACGAGGGATGTCATCTGCGCGCTCGAGAGCCGGCCGACGATGTCGCTCGCGGCGGCCGCGTCGGCGCGGGCCTCGAATGGCGCCGCGAGGCGCCAGTCGCCGCCGTCCCGACGCAGCTCCACGGTGGCCGCAGCGGGTCGTGTCAGCGTGATGCGATCGACGGCATCACGGTCGAACACGATCGCCTGGCGATCGCGAAGGTCGAATGGCGTCTTGTCGAACGCGGGCTCGTGGTACGCGGGAATCAGCACCACGCGCGTGTCGTCGTCGATGCGTGCGTAGATACCCGACTGGGTTGGTGTCTGGTTGCCGAGTCGCAAGGTGTGCGTCGCGCCGCTGGTCGTTCTGAACACGACGGCAGTGCGAGGGGCCTCGAGGCCGAACTGATCGAGGTCGGTAGCGTTCTCGTCGACCACGCGATCGATTTCCATTGTCGACAGCGTGCTGACCATCGAATCGATGGTGGCGCGATCGGCTGGTGCGACAACCGGCGCGGTGAGCGCCCAGTGGTCACCCGTCCTGCGCAGCGAGACGGGGTCGGCCGACGCCGGCCTGACCTCCACCTCGCTGATGTCAGCGGCATCCACGCTGAAGGCACGCTCCCGCGCCTCGCCTGCGCCGGGATCGCGATCCATCTCGACGAAATAGATGTAGGCCCCCAGCCCGAGGGCCACGACGAGCAGAATCAACAGGGAACGGCCGCCTCGCATGTAATCTCCGACGTCCTGCCGCCCGCGCGTGACTACCGGCGCTTCCGCCACAGCCGCACGGCGTTGGCGAAAAGCAGCGCGGGCACGATGTAGATGGCGAATCGATGGATCCAGACGCCCTGACCCGCCGTCATCGTGAACGGCCGGTTGGCCGGGTCGGATGGCCGGATGGCGATCAGGTCCTCCTGCTGGGCCAGCCAGCTCGCCATGTTGAGGAAGATCTCACGGTTGCCCTGGAGCCCCACGATGCGGTTGGTGGCGAAGTCGCTGTCGCCCACGACGACGATGCGGGTTTCCGGCGCTGGCGCGTCGTCGGTCTCGCTGCCTTCGCCGGCGGCCTCATCGGCCGGCGCCGCGGCGGGCGCTTCGGCAGCGGCCGAGACGGCCACGGCCAGCGACACCGGGCCGGCCACGTCCGCGCTCTCATCGCGGGTGGGGCGGCCGGTGGCGAACAGTCCCGCCACGTCGGTCTCGCCCCAGCTGTCCGGGCTGCTCTCGAGGACACGTTGCGCGACGCGCCCGTCGGTGCCGCCCTCGACCGGCGTGATCGATCGGGCCAGCGGAAACGCCGTCATGACGCGGAAGTTGTTCGTGATCGGGTGGGCCACGGGCATGGCCACGGGCACCGAGGGATCGGTGCCGAGGATCTGGCCGAGTCCGCTCGCGTCGATGATGACGTTGTTGCCCACGTCGATGCCCCACTCGCGCACCAGCGCGATGAGGTTCGGTACGTCGGTGCCGCCGGCCGTCTGCGGCGGGTCGATGAGCAGCTGCAGCTTGCCGCCGCGGCGCAGGTAGTCGCGCAGCGCGTCGATCTCGCCGGCCAGCAGGTCGGTCCGTGGGCCGGCAATCACGACGATGGTCGCGTCGGCAGGAATCGCACTCTGCTGCGCGAGCGTCAGCGGCGCAACGTCGAAGTTGTCGTTGCGCAAGGCCGCCACGACCGTGCTGTAGCCGCCCGGATCGGTCGCCATCGGATCCGCCTCGCCGTGGCCCTGAAGGAAGTAGACCTTCTTCGGCGTGCCTTCGATGACGCGCTTCAGCGCATTGGTGAGCGTCTGCTCGTCAATCGCGTTGACGCGCTCGGTGCGGTCGTCGTATTCCACGAGAATCGTGGGGACGGTCTGGATCTCGAACCGTTGCGCTTCGATCGGGTTCGCATCGGTGTCGACGTAAACGGTGCTCACCTGACCGGAATGATAGGCGTACTCGGCGAGCCGGTCGCGGTACTCCGCATCGGATACGCGGTAGAACACGCGGAACGTCACGGGACGGTCAAGGCTCCGCAGGATCTGCTGCGTCTGCTCGGCCAGCGAGAACTGGCTGTCGGCCGTCAGGTCCCAGCGCCGATTCTGTCGCGACGCGATCCAGTTGATGGCCACGAGGATGCCGAGCACCAGCACCACGCTCAGGACCGTCATCGAGCCGTACTTCGCGCTGCGCCCGCTGAACGACCGGGCGATGTCCCGCCACTGCGTCAGGGTGTAGAGCATCGTGGCGGCCAGTCCGGCCAGCGCGAGCCCGCGCCTCAACTGTTCGAGGTCGGGCCGCGTGATGAGCAACACGACGGCTGCGACGACAAGCGCGACGCCAATCCAACCGAGCAATCCGACGATGCGCTTCACGTCAGCCCCTCCAGCGTTCGGTATCGACGGACTTGACCGTCAGGAACAGGCCGAACGCGATGAAGCTCGCGTAGTAGACCAGGTGCTTCGTGTCGATGACGCCCTTCGCGAAATCGTCGAAGTGCTGCGTGATCGACAGGTAGTTGAGCACGGCCGAGGCCGTCGGGCCCGCCCCGTCGGCCATCCAGCTGATGATCCAGAACATCAGGGCCACGACGAATGTCACGCCGCCGGCGACCACCTGGTTGCTCGTCGTGCTCGAGACGAACAGGCCCAGCGCCAGGAAACAGGCGCCGACGAGCAGCAGCCCGACGTAGCCGGACACGACCGGCTTCCACTCGGGTTGCCCCAGGCCGAACAGGATGGCCATCGGCAGCATGGTGACGAGCAGCAGGCCGGCGTAGAGGCCCACGACCCCGAGGAACTTGCCGAGCGTGATCTCGACGTCGGTCACCGGAGAGGTGAGCAGCAATTCGATGGTGCCCGACCGCTTCTCCTCCGAGAACGTGCGCATGGTGGCCATCGGCAGCATGAACAGCACGAGCACGCTCGCATTCTGCAGCAGCGGCCGGATCAGGTCGTTGTTGACGTGCATCGACGGCGGGGGGCCGAACTGGCCGCCGCGCATCGATGCCTCCACGAAGTAGTTGACGTGGACCCAGAAGAAATAGCCGAAGACCAGGGCAAAGAAGCCCATCAGCACCCAGGCCACCGGCGAATGGTAGTAGGCGCGGAGTTCCCGGCCGGCGATGGCGCCGATGTTGCGCAGCGAGCTACGCATGGACCGCCTCCTCCGACTGTTCCTGCGTCGTCAACTGCAGGAAGATTTCCTCCAGGCTCATGCGCATCGGCCGCAACTCCACGAGGCCCCACCCGCCGTCCACGACAACGCGCGCGACATCGCGGCGGATGTCGCGGTTCGGCTCGGCCTCGATCTCGTAGCCCGTGTAGCCGGTATGGCGGTCGACGACGGCGACCCGCCGGACGCCGGCGAGGCCCTGCAGCGCGGCCTGCGCCGCATCAGGGCCTTCGACCTGGACGTAGATGGTGGCGGCCCCCTTCAACTGGTGCGTCAGGTTGTCGGGAGAATCAACGGCAACCACGCGCCCCTTGCTGATGATGACCACGCGCTGGCAGGTCTGCGCGACCTCCGGCAGGATGTGCGTACTGAGCACAATCGTGTGACTGCCGCCCAGCCCCCGGATCAGGTCGCGCGTCTCCATGATCTGTTTCGGGTCCAGCCCCGCCGTCGGTTCGTCCAGGATCAGGACGTCGGGTTCATGGATGAGGGCCTGCGCCAGGCCCACGCGCTGGCGGTAGCCTTTCGACAGCTTGCCGCATGCGCGATTGGCCATGTCGTCGACGTGCGCCTTGCGCATGACCGACTGGACCCGGGCCTCCCGTTCGGCGCGGCCGAGTGCACCGGCCTTGATGCGCGCGACGAACGTGAGGTACTCGCGCACCGTCATGTCGGGATAGAGCGGCGGAGTCTCGGGCAGGTAGCCCGTGCGCCGCTTGGCCTCGATAGGCTGGGTGAATACGTCGTAGCCGGCCACCATCGCCCTGCCCTCGGTTGCCGGCATGTAGCCGGTGAGGATACGCATGGTGGTGGTCTTGCCGGCGCCATTCGGTCCGAGGAAACCAAGCACTTCGCCCGGTTCCACACGGAAACTCACGTCGTCTACGGCCGTGAACGTGCCGTAGCGTTTCGTGAGGTTCTGCACCTCGATCATGAGCGGTTCCTCGTGTTCGGGCCGTCCCGCGCCGTCCCGGACGGGACGCCGCGCGGTCTGCGCCTTCCTGCGGTCCCATCGTCGCCGGATCGGGAGCAGGACGCAGACGTCAGTCAGCGTAACGACAGCCCTGCATGCTAGTTCTGCTGAAAAGACGTGTCAACACGAGGTCCGGCCGTGCCGGCGTCGTGTGGCCGTCGGGCGGAACGCGGTCAGGCTATTGACATATGAGCATATGATCATATATTCATTGTTAGTGCCGCTCACACCCATTCCCCCCGTGGCCGCCCCCGACACTTGCGACGTGCACACACCCGACGTCGCCGCATTGGAGGACGTGAGGCCGAGACTGCTGGCTGCCGGCACCGTCCATGCCGTGGCCGAAGTGTTCAAGTTGCTGGGCGATCCCACACGCGTGCGGCTCGTCGACGCGCTCAGTCACGGAGAGCGCTGTGTGTGCGACCTGGCCGAACTGGTCGGAATCACCGAGTCGGCCGTCTCCCATCAGTTGCGGCTGCTGCG
>JBIQJY010000084.1:0-3100 GCA_044507065.1 Acidobacteriota bacterium | reverse complement strand
TCGGCCATCGACCAGAGCCCGGTGACGGGTGAGTCGTGGCCATCGGAGAAAGCGCCTGGCGATCCGGTGTTCGCCGGCACCATCAACGGCGCCGGGGCGCTCGACGTCGAGGTCATGCGCGAGGTAGCCGACAGTACGCTCGCGCGGATCGTCTCGCTGGTGGAGCAGGCCCAGGCGCGGCGAGCGCCGATCCAGCAGTGGGTGGACCGGTTCGCGCGGCGCTACACGCCCTCCGTCGTGGCCCTGGCCGCCGCGGTCGCCGTCATCCCGCCCCTCGTCTTCGGCGCGTCGACGCCCGGCTACGATTTCGCGACCTGGACATATCGCGCCCTCGCGCTCCTTGTCGTTGCCTGTCCGTGCGCGCTCGTGATTTCGACACCCGTGTCGATCGTTTCGGCCCTGACGGCCGCCGCCCGCGCCGGCGTGCTCATCAAGGGCGGCCTGCATCTCGAGCAACTCGGCCGCATCACCTGCGTGGCCTTCGACAAGACGGGTACGCTCACGGCCGGACGCATCGTCGTGACCGACGTGCGCGGCGTGAATGGGGCGTCGCCCGGCGGCGTGCTGGCTGCCGCGGCCTCGCTCGAGCAGCGTTCGGAGCATCCGATCGGGCGCGCCATCATGTCGCGCGCGCAACTCGACCAGGTGCAGGTGGCGCCCGGCGAGAACTTCCGAGCGCTTCCGGGCCTCGGGGCCGAGGCCGTCGTCGACCGTGAGCACGTCATCGTCGGCAGCCATCGCCTGTTCGAGGAGCGCGACCTCTGCTCACCCGCCATGCACGAGCAGGTCGAAGACGTCGAGCGGCTCGGACGAACCCCGATCCTGGTCGGACGTTCCGGCGTGGGGATCGGCGTCCTGGGTATGACCGATGACGTGCGCGCGGTCAGCCGGCAGACAGTCGACAGCCTCCGGACCGAGGGCATCGACCGCGTGGTGCTCCTGACCGGAGACCGCACGGCGGCGGCCGACCAGGTGCGCGAGAGCGCGGGGCTCGATGAGGCGCACGCCGACCTGCTGCCACAGGACAAGGTGGCGCACGTCGAGAACCTGCGCGATCGGTTCGGCCCCGTGATGATGGTGGGCGACGGCATCAACGACGCGCCAGCCCTCGCGGCTGCCGATGTCGGCGTCGCGATGGGCGTTGCGGGGACCGACGTCGCCATCGAGACGGCCGATGTGGCGCTGCTGACCGATGATCTGGCCGCCGTTCCCTACGCGGTGCGACTCGGGCGCGCCACGCTGGGCAACATCCGCGTCAACGTCGCCATCGCGCTCGGGCTCAAGCTCGCGTTCGTCGCGATGGCCATCGGTGGCGTGGCGACGTTGTGGATGGCGGTGCTCGCCGACACCGGCGCGTCGCTGCTCGTGACGGCGAACAGCCTGCGGCTGCTTCGCGTGCGTTGACAATCTCCTCACAATTCCCGCGCTCGCGGCGCGTCAGTCGGTTCGCTCTTGACGGACGTTTCGAACCGCTCGTTATAATCGACCTCGGGAGAAACCCGCGCGTGCCGACCGACCATCGGGGGCTGTCTCGCACCGCAAGGAGAACGTATGGCGACCTGCCCTGAATGTGACGCCGAGCTGGAAATCGAGGACGACGATCTCGAGGAGATGGAGGTTGGCGATCCGTGGGACTGCGAGGCGTGCGGCAGTCGGCTCCGCGTAGCCGTGCTCGACCCGCTCGAATTCGACAGCGACGACGAAGAGGAAAGCGACGACGAGGACGGTGACGAGGACGAGTCCGAGGACGGCCTCGAAGACGACGAGGACGCCGACGACGAGGATGGCGAGGACTGGGACGAGTGACCACCGACGCGCCCGCTGTCGGAGATGATGCGCTACGCGATCGCGAAGCCGCACTCTTCACCCGACTGCGGGCGTTGCCCTCCCTGCTGATCGCGTACAGCGGCGGCGTCGACTCGGCGTTTCTTGCCTGGGCCGCCAGCCAGGCCATCGGCTCCCGGGCGCTCGCGGTGACTGCCGACAGTCCGAGTTACCCCGAGCGCCACCGTGCAATGGCGCTCGATGTGGCCCGGCGTTTCGGCCTCGCCCACGAGTTCGTCCACACCGCGGAATTGTCGAACCCCGACTACCGCGCCAACGCGCCCGACCGCTGCTACCACTGCAAACACGAGCTCTACTCGCGGCTCGCCAGGGTCGCCGGCGATCGGGGCTTTGCCGCGATTGCCGACGGCAGCAACGCCGACGACCGGGGCGACTATCGGCCCGGCCGCCAGGCAGCGCGCGAGTTCGGCGTCATCAGTCCGCTCGACGAGGCGGGCCTCACCAAGCAGGACATTCGCGAGCTGTCCCGGCGAGCCGGACTGCCGACCTGGGACGAACCGGCGTCGGCATGTCTGTCGTCGCGGATTCCGTACCACTCCGGTGTCAGTGAAGAGAAACTGCGGGCCGTCGAACTGGCCGAGAACGCCCTGCGCGACCTCGGCTTCCGCGTCGTGCGGGTACGTCATCACGGCGACGTGGCGCGCATCGAAGTCGCGGCGTCGGAACTCGCGCGCCTGGTCGAACCGACGGTCGCGGCCGTCGTCGACGCACGCGTTCGCGCCGCAGGCTTCCGGTACGTGTCGGTCGACCTGCGCGGCTACCGCCTCGGCAGTCTCAACGAGGGTTTGACACTCACGCCCGTCTGATCCACAGTCGACGCCGTTCGTCGCGACGACGCTCCCCTCGTTGTGGCTATCCGCATCCGGTTCCTGACCGCCGCGCTCGCGTGCGGCTTCCTGGCCGCGCACGTCCAGTCGCTGCCGTATTCGCTCGGCGACATCGATACGATCAACTTCGCTCTGGGCGTCGAGTCCTTCGACGTCGTCGAGCACCGGCCACATCCGCCGGGCTACCCGGTCTTCGTGGCACTCGCGAAGATGTCGACGGTGGCGGTGCGATGGATCGCACCGGCCTGGGATCGCACCGCGCAGGCCTCGGTTGGCCTCGCGTCCTGGGGCATCGTCGCCGGCACGCTGTTCGCGTGGATTCTGGTCGGCTGGTGGAAGGCCCTCCGGCAGGACCCTCTCGCGGCGTGGTTTGCCGCTGCGCTCGCGATCGGATCTCCGCTGTTCTGGTTCACGACGGCCCGACCGCT
>JBIQJY010000083.1:0-10760 GCA_044507065.1 Acidobacteriota bacterium | reverse complement strand
TCGCGTCGGTGCACCTACCGCACTCACCGCACCCGAACGCACCTATCGCACCTTCCTACCGCACCCACCGCACCCATCGAACCCACCGCACCGTCAGTATCCCTTTGTAGAAATCCAGAAACTCTCTTCCCACGATCCGCCAGGAGCGACGCTCTGCAGATCCTTGTAGACGCCGGTGTGCGCGAGGTTGAGCGCGTTGGTGATGGCGACCATCGGCTCGAACGCGATGAAGCCCTTCGTCGTCGGCGCGGGAGCGTCGGCGGCGGGCGGAACGGCCGGCGGGGCCACGCGCACGCCCTGCGCGGGGTCGACCGGGAACGGACCCGATGGCTGCGGTGCGGCAGCCGGACCGCCAGCGCCGCGACCGGGGCCGCCGCCACGCGCCGCGGGTGCGCCGCCGCGACCGCCGCGGCCGCCACCACCGCCACCGGCCGGGAGCGGCGTCGACCACAGGAGCACGGTGCCGTACTTCGGACCGAGGCTCACGTGCAGCTCCTTGCCGTGCCCCATCAGCTTCATCGTCGCGCGGCCGTTGGCGTCGCGGATGAGATCCGTGAAGACGTCGTCGATGAGCGCGTAGTTCTTCAGTTCGATCGCGGTGCGATCGGCATTGAAGAAGTTCTCGATCGGCTGCGTTTCGCCGGTCGGCAGCCGCTGCGGGATCTCGATCCAGTGCGTGCGCGCGTCGACCGAGACGGTCCACGTGTTGCGGTTGCCGTCGGGCAGCTCGAAGATCGGGTGATACCCGAAGACGACCGGCATGGGCTCGGCGCTCATGTTGTCGATGCGCGTGCGCACCTCGAGCTCACCATTCGACACCCGGTAGGTCATCGTCATCGTGTGCGCGAAGGGCCACTGCTGCATGAAGCGCGGCAGCTTGTAGAAGTCGAGTCGCGACGTCACCCACGCGCCCGTGTCGTCGGCCTTGAACTCGACCAGCTCCCACTCCTGCGTGCCGTTGACGAATCCGGTCGACACAATGGGCCCGCGTACGTTGCCAAGCTCGAGATCGAAGTTGTACTTGGTGCCGTTGGCGTAGAAGGCCGTCTGGTCGAGACGGTTGGCGAACGGCGCCAGCAGCGGCATCCCGTTGTAGCCGGGCCGCGCCATGAAGTCCTCGAGCGACTCGGTGGTGCGCACGAGGTCGTGGCCCTTGACGCGGATGCGCCACGCGTCGCTCATGCTCCAGACCACCGACACATTCATCTGCGCCGTGGTGTCGGCCAGCTCGATGAGGTCGCCATTGCGTGTTGCGGTGTAGCGCTGGGCCGCGACGGGAGCGGCGCACGCCAGGACGAACGTCGCGGCCAGGGCAAGTCGCAGAAATCTCATGGTCATATCTCCGTTGGACAGCACAGGATACGGGACTTACCGGCCGGTGTCGACGCTCCCCGGGAGTGCACTGGCGTCGCCGGCTTTCAGCCGCTCCTCGGTCGCCATGTGGAAGGCCGTATTCGCCGCCGGCACGCCGGCATAGACGCCGACCTGCAGCAGCACCTCCTCGACGTCCGCCCATTCGAGCTCGTGCTCGACGCCCGTGCGGATGTGCAGCCGGAACTCCTCCCATCGCCCCATCGACGCGGTGATGGCCAGCACGAGCAGGCGCCGCGTCCGATGGTCGAGCCCCGGACGCGTCCAGATCGTCCCCCACGCGTACCGCGTAATGAGCTCCTGGAAGTCCTGCGTGAAGTCGGTGGCCCCGGCAATGGACCTGTCGACGTGCGCGTCTCCCAGCACCGCGCGCCGAACCGGCATGCCGGCATCGAGCGCATCGAGCGGCTTCGGCAGCAGGAACCGGAAGAGCGCGGCCGAAAACGATCGCGGCTGCTCGAGGTTGGAGAGATGCGCGGCATTGAGCCGCACGACCGTCGCAGCGGGAATGGCGGCCGCGAGCACCTCGCTGTGCCCGGCCCACGGCATGGAGACGTCGAGGTCGCCGGCAACGACGAGCGACGGCGCCTCGATGCGGCCGAGCCGATCGCGATGGTCGAAGTCGCGTATGGCCGCGCAGCAGCCGGCGTAGCCGGCAGGCGGCGTGGCCAGCAGCGTGCGACGCGACGCCTGCACGTGCGGCGGATTGCGCGCGATGGACGCCGCCGAGAAGAACCGCCCCATCACCGCGTCGGCCACGATCGCCATGCCGCCCTCGAGCACCGCGCGTCGACGTGTTTCCATCGCCGACGGGTCGGCTACCCGCGCGGTGGTGTTGGCCAGCACGAGATGCGTCAGCCGATCGGGGGCGTGCTCACCGAGCCACTGGCCGATCATTCCCCCAAGCGAAAGTCCGCAGAAGGCGAACTGCGTGATGCCAAGGGCATCGACGAGCGCAAGGACGTCGCGGCCGAGCTGCTCGATCGTGTAGTCGCCCTCAGGCGCCATCGAGACACCGTGGCCGCGGGTGTCGTACCGCACGACGCGCAGCCGCGACGCGAGATCGGCCGCCTGCCGGTCCCACTGTCCATGGTCCTGCCCGAGCGAATGCGACAACACCACCACCGGCCCGTCGTCCGGGCCGTCGATCCGGTAGTAGATCGGGCCGTCGTCTGTCTGGATGAATGGCATGGCTGTCAGTTTCCGTTTGACGAGGCGCGGGCCGCGTCGATGAGGCGCCGACGGAAGACGTCGGCCGATCCGAGATAGGCGTCGGGCGAGGCCAGCCGTTCGAGGTCGCCCGGCGACAGATGCGCGGCCGCCTCGGCCATGCCCGCGACGACAACGGCAAGCGGCCGGTTCGAGACGGCACTTTCAGCCGCGGCCTGCGCGGCGAGATCGGCGGCCTTCGCGCGCCCGATTGCCGGCGCGAGCAGCAGCGCGAGATGCTCGGCCATCACGACCCCGCGCGTGGCATCGATATTCGCGCGCATGCGTGCCGCATCGATCCGGAGCGACGACACGACATCGGCGAGGGCGGCCAGCGCGGATCCGGCAGCCTGCACGGCATCGGCCACGGCCGGCGCTTCGGCGTGCCATCCGCCAACCGATCGCTCGTGCTCGAGCACCATGCCGGCCAACACAGAGGCGACAATCCCCGGCAGACGCGTGGCAGCGGCCAGCACGACGGCGCACCCCGACGGATTGCGCTTGTGCGGCATGGTCGACGACCCGCCGCCAGCTACCGACGCTTCGCCCACCTCGTGCTGCGCGAGCAGCGACAAATCGCGGGCGATCTTGCCAAGCGTGGCGGTATGAACGCCGCAGGCGGCGACAAACGCGGCCACGCGATCGCGATGCGCGTGCCAGGGCGCGTCGGGGACGGCCAGGCCCAGTTCGTCGGCCAGGGCGCGCTCGACCGCCGGCCCGTGCGATCCGAGCGAGGCCAGCGTTCCCGCGGCGCCGCCCAGCTGCAGCACCTGCAGGTTCTCCGATGCCTGCTGCCACTGCCGCCACGTGCGCGTCACGGCGCCCAGCCATCCGGCCGCCTTCAACCCGAACGTGATCGGCACGGCGGGCTGCAGCAGCGTGCGCCCCAGCATCACGGTGCCGGCGTGCTCGCCGGCCAATCGATCGAGCGCCTGGGTCAGTCGCACCTGGTCGGCGGCAACCTGCGGCCAGGCGCGCGACACGCAGAGCACGATCGCGGTATCGAAGACGTCCTGGCTCGTGGCGCCCCAGTGCACATAGCGCGCAGCGCCGGCGTCGAGGGCTTCGACGCGCGTGGTCAGCAGCTTCACCACCGGGATGGACACGGTGGCCTGCGCGCGTGCCTGCGCCACCAGCGCGGCGACGTCGACGTCGTCGCCCACGACCGCCGCGCGTGTGATGACGACGGCCGCCTCGGCCGGAATGATGCCGACGGCCGCCTCGGCCCGCGCGAGCGCCGCCTCGACATCGAACATCGCCTGCAGCAGCGCACGGTCCGAAAAGGCGTCCGAGGCCGCATCGGTCGTGACGAGGGCGTCGATCAGGCGCTGCGGCATGGGGGCAATTGTCGCACCTGATGCGTGCTACAGGTCGAAGAACACGGTTTCCTGCGGCCCCTGCAGGCGGATGACGAACGTCCAGGCCCCGTCGACCAGGGTGGCGATGAGCGTCTCGCGCCGCGCCTCCGGGACGAACGCCATCACGGGGTCGCCCGCGATCGCGGCATCGCCGGCAAAGTAGAGCCGCGTGAAGATGTGGCGGAGCATGCCGCGCGCGAACAGGCACACGTTGATGTGCGGCGCGCCGTGTCGCCCGTCGGCCGCGAGCGTGGCGCCGGGACGGATGGTCTCGAACACGCACCAGCCGTCCTTGTCGGTCGCGCGCCGGCCCCAGCCGCGAAACGCCTCGCCGGGATCCGGATTGTCGTGGTCCGGCTTCGCGACGAACGTGCCGCTCGCATCGGCCTGCCACAGCTCGACGAGGGCATCGGGCAGCGGATCACCCGCGCCGTCGAGCACACGCACGCGCAGCGTGATGCGATCGCCCGACGTCTCCGGCCCGTGCATCACGCCCAGCCGCGGCTCGGTGTCGAGCCCGATGTGCAGGTACGGCCCGACCGTCTGTGACGGCGTGGCCACGAGCACGTCCTTCTTCGCCTCGCTCATGCCCGCTCCTCGAACGGCGTCGACTCGGGGCCGCGCACGACAATGTCGAAGCGATACCCGAGCGCCCATTCCGGCTGCGTCAGGCTGAGATCGAACTTCGAGACCATGCGCTGGCGCGCGCGTTCGTCGGGAATCGACTGGTACATCGGGTCGTAGGCAAACAGCGGATCGTTCGGGAAGTACATCTGGGTGACCAGGCGCGTGAGGAACGACCGGCCGAAGATCGAGAAATGGATGTGCGCCGGGCGCCACGCATTCTCGTGATTGCGCCACGGGTAGGCGCCGGGCTTGATCGTCGTGAACGTGTAGCGACCCTCGCTGTCGGTCTCGCACCGGCCCGCGCCGAGAAAACCGGGATCGAGTGGCGCCGGATGCGTGTCGACGACGTGCCTGTAGCGCCCCGCGGCATTCGCCTGCCACACCTCGATGAGCGTATTCGGCAGCGGTCGTCCGTCCTCATCGACAACGCGCCCGGAGACGATGATGCGTTCGCCCTGCGGCTCGGCACCCGGCACCTGGCGCGTCATGTCGTTGTCGCTCGCGCGCAGCGGCAGGTGTCCGTAGACCGGCTGCGAGAGGTCCGAGAAACTCGACGGCAGCTGAATCAGCGGCTGTTCGGGCGCGCGCAGGACCGTGGACTTGTAATACGGATAGAGCAGCGGAGGCTGGCTCTCGAGCACATCGGGGTTCGTATCCTTCACGGGTCACCTTCGCGTCATGTGCCGGGGCTCATGCCTCGGCCTCCCAGTGGTAACTACTCGCCCACGCTCGTGCCGTGCGCGCGGGCCGTGCGCGCGTTGAGGTCACGCAGCGCCTCGAGTTCGACGGGCGTGGGCGCCGGGGTTTCGCTCACGCTCGCGGCGAACCGCACGGGCCATCCGGTGGCGGCGGTCACCTGATCCCGCGTCACGCCGGGATGCAGCGTCACCACCTCGAACTCCTTCGTCTCGGGGTGCGGCGTCATCACGCAGAGATCGGTCACGAGCAGCGCGGGCCCTTCGGTTCGCACGCCGAGTGCGCGCCGCTCGCGGCCCGTCGGGCCGTGCCCGAGTGACGTCTGGAAACTGAGCGTCTCGACGAACGCGCGGGGATTATGCCGCATCACGATGTAGATGCGCTGGCAGCCGGTGGCAATCTCGGTGGCGCCGCCGCTGCCCGGCAGCCGCACCTTCGGCTTCGCGTAGTCGCCAATCACCGTGCTGTTGAGGTTGCCGAACCGATCGACCTGCGCGCCGCCGAGGAACCCGACGGTGATGCGCTCGCCCTGCAGCCAGTACTGGAACATCTCGGGCACCGAGACGGTGGCAAGCGCCGTCTCGCACAACTCGCCGTCGCCAATCGAGAGCGGCAGCACGGTCGGGCGCGTTTCGAGCGTGCCCGACTCGTAGAGCAGCGTGAGCTTCGGGGCGTGCGTGAGCCGCGCCAGGTTGCACGCGGCCGACGGCAGGCCGATGCCGACGAAGCAGACATCGGAATCCGACAGCGCGCGCGCGGCGGCCACCGTCATCATCTCGGCCGCCGTGTAGGGAGTGTTCGTGGTGTCAGTCATGGCGCCCCCCGGCCCCCTGCGTCGGCGCGCCGTGGACGTGTTCGTCCATCCATCGCTCGAAGGTTTCGCGATCGCGCGAGATGGCGTCCCACGCGACATAGAACGCGTTGTCGCGCTGGTAGTAGCCGTGCGCATACGACGGCCGCGCGCCGCCGGGCGCCACCGCAATGGCGTTCACCGTCCACGACGGCAGGATCGTCTGGTTGGTGCCGCCCTCCGCCAGCCGTTCGACGACTTCCTCCACGGTGACAAGCGATCGCTTTGCCGCGAGCACGGCCTCCTTCTGGACGCCGATGATGCCGGAGACGAGCACGTTGCCGGCCCGATCCGCCTTCTGCGCGTGCACGATGGCCACGTCGGGCCGCAGCGCCGGGACCGCCGCCAGCGACTCGCCGGTGAACGGGCAGTCGATGAACCGGATGTTCGGGTTCACCTTCGTGAGATCCGATCCGCGGTAGCCCCGGAAGAATGCGGCCGGCATGCCCGACGCGCCGGCCGCATAGGCGTGGGCCATCGCCGAGTGGCTGTGCTCCTCGATCTCGAGCGGCGCGGGCCAGTTCTTCTCCACCGCGTCGCGCAGCCGGTGCAGCGATCCGACGCCCGGATTGCCGCCCCAGGAGAAGATCAGCTTCTTCGCGCAGCCGCTGCCGATCATCTGGTCGTAGATGAGGTCCGGCGTCATGCGGATGAGCGTCAGATCGGTGAGGCGCTGCCGGATGATCTCGTGTCCGGCGGCAAACGGGATCAGGTGGGTGAAGCCCTCGAGCGCGACACTGTCGCCCGGACGGACGAGGCGCTTCACGGCCTCGGAAAGACTGAGGAACTCGCTCATGTCGTCCTTGGTACGTGCCGGCGCACCAGCGCCAGCGACAGGAACGTGATGGCCATCATGCCGGCCACGACGGTGAAGAACGCGTGCGTGCCGCCGGCATCGGCGGCCCAGCTGCCGATGTAGCCGGTGAGGAACGCGCCGATGCGCCCGAAGGCAACGGCTGTCCCCACGCCGCGCGCGCGCACCGATGTCGGATACACATGCGCCGCCAGCGCATACATCGTCGTCTGCACGCCGTTGATCATCGCGCCGGTCAGCGTGAGCATCGCCATGATGGCGAGCAGCGAGGCGGCCGGCGAGATGTCCATCACCGCAAGGCCGACGGCGCCCGCAATGGCGATGGCCGTCATCGACAGCATCGCCAGCCGCGATCCCAGCCGCGAGATGACGTAGCCGCCGAGCAGCGCACCGGCCACACCGCCCAGGTTGAACGCCGTGATGCCCGTGTTGGCGGTGGCCGGATCGAAGCCCGCGCCGCTCAGCAGCGTGGTCAGCCAGCTGAACCCGAGGTAGACGGCCAGCAGGCACGAGAAGAACGAGCCCCACAGCGCCAGCGTGTCGCGCCGGAATGCGGCGGTGAAGAGCGTGCCGAACGATGCCGACCCTGCCGTCCTGCCGACCGATGGATCGATGAACGTCGTGTCGGGCGCGAGCCGATGGCCCATCCGGGCCATCACGCCAATCAGCTCCGGCCAGCGCGCCGGCTTGCGCACGAGGAACTGCGGGGATTCGGGCAGCGCGAACCGCAGCGCCGCGGCCGCCACGAGCGGCACCAGCCCACCCACGATGAAGAGATTGCGCCAGCCCAGGATCGGCAGCGCCTCGATGCCGAGCAGTCCGGCCAGCGTGCCGCCGAGCGGGACGCAGACGATGGTGACGGTCACAGCGACGGGGCGCACGCGAACGGGGACGTACTCGGCGGCGAGCGCCGCGGCATTCGGCATCGCGCCGCCGAGGCCGATGCCCGCGAGGAACCGCAGCACGGTGAGCGCCTCGGTGGAGTTGACGAATGCGGCCGCCACCGTGAGCACGCCGAACACCCACATGCTGCCAAGCAGCGCGGCACGGCGACCGATGCGATCGCCCACGAAGCCGGCGACCAGGCCGCCGACCATCATGCCGCCGTATCCGAACGAGACGACGGGCGCGAACGCGCTGCGCGGCACGTCCCACTCCCCCATCACTGTCGGAATGACGATACCGAGCAGCTGGTTGTCGATGCCGTCGAAGACGATTGTCATCGCAACGAGCGCGACGAGCCACTTCTGGTAGCCGGTCCACGAGCCCGCGTCGAGCAACTGTGCGACGTCCACGCTTCTGTCACGCTCGATCATCAACATCTCCCTGCGAACGACGTGCAGTGCAAGCCGCAAGAGCGCCTGCCGTCGTGCCGGCGCAGCGCGCGTGCGTGCCGGCTGCCAGGCGCCGTCATGCGAACGGAATCCCCACGTAGTTCTCCGACAGGCTCGTCATGGCCGCGTCGGAACTCACAAGGTAGTCGAGTTCGGCGAACTGCCGCCGGCGATCGAACGGATTCGCAGTGTCGGATCGATGCAGCGTGGACGTCATCCACCACGAAAACCGCTGGGCCCACCACGTGCGGCGCACGCCGCGCGCGCTGTAGGTGTCGATTCCGGTGGTC
Source organism: Acidobacteriota bacterium (assembly GCA_044507065.1). Classification (GTDB taxonomy): domain Bacteria; phylum Acidobacteriota; class Vicinamibacteria; order Vicinamibacterales; family SCN-69-37; genus SCN-69-37. The sequence continues at coordinate 2,211 of JBIQJY010000083.1, read as the reverse complement.
GATCCCGACCGGTAGAAATCGTCGAGCGCGCCGGCCAGGCGCCAGGCATCGGCCGCGGCCAGGTTCAGGCCCTTGGCGCCGGTCGGCGGCACGATGTGCGCGGCGTCGCCCGCCAGCAGCAGGCGGCCGACACGCATGGGGTCGGCCACGAAGCTGCGCATCGGCGTGATGCCCTTCTGGAAGATCGGCCCCACGTTCGGCTTCCATCCGTCGTTCGTGCCGAGGCGGGTCAGCAGTTCGTCCCAGATGCGGTCGTCGGACCAGGCCGACAGGTCCTCGTCGGGTTCGCACTGCAGGTAGAGGCGTGTGACCTTGTCGGACCGCATGCTGAACAGCGCGAATCCCCGGTCGTGCAGGCTGTAGACCAGTTCGTGGCTCGACGGCGCGGCGTGCGCGAGGATCCCGAGCCATCCGAACGGATAGACGCGCTCGTAGATGGTGAGCGCATCGGCAATGGCGGGCCGACACACGCCGTGGAATCCGTCGCAGCCGGCAATGAAGTCGCAGCGGATCTCATGCGTCTCGCCGCCGCCGCGGTAGCGCACCGATGGCGTCGTGGTCTCGACATCGTGCACGCTGACGTCGTCGACCTCGAACGAGAGCGGCCGGCCCGTGGCCTGGCGCGCCTCGATGAGATCCTTCACGACCTCGCCCTGCCCGTAGATGGTGATGGCGCGGCCGCCGGTGTGCGCCGCCATGTCGATGCGATGACGATCGCCGCCGAAGGCCAGATACACACCCTCGTGGCGCTTGCCCTCGCGGGCGAGGCGTTCGCCCACGCCCATCGTGCGCAGAAGATCGACGGTGCCCTGTTCGAGCACGCCGGCACGGACGCGCTCGATGACGTAGTGGCGGTCGCGGTTCTCGATGATGACCGAGTCGATGCCCTGCTGGTGCAGCAGGTGGCCCAGGATGAGGCCCGCCGGGCCCGCACCGATGATGGCTACCTGCGTGTGCTGCGTGGGCATGTCACTCGAAACGGGTCTCGGGGCGTCAAACCCGCTCGAGCAGGATTGCGATGCCCTGGCCGACGCCAATGCACATCGTGCACAAGGCGCGGCGAGCGTTGCGGCGACCGAGTTCGTGGACGGCCGTTGTCACCAGGCGCGCGCCACTCGCGCCGAGCGGGTGTCCGAGCGCGATGGCTCCGCCGTTCGGATTGACGTGCTCCGCATCGTCGGCCAGTCCGAGGGCGCGGGTGACGGCCAGCGCCTGCGCGGCAAAGGCTTCGTTCAGTTCGATGACGTCGACGTCGCCGATGGCCAGGCCCGTCCGCGCGAGAAGCCGCTCGGTGGCGGGAATCGGGCCGAGGCCCATCACCCGCGGCGCCACACCGGCAGCCGCCGAGCCAACCACGCGGGCGCGCGGCGTGAGGCCATGTTCCTTCACCGCGGCTTCGGATGCCACGATGACGGCGGCCGCGCCGTCGTTGATACCGGAGGCGTTGCCCGCCGTGACCGTGCCATCGGGACGGACGATGGGCGTGAGTCTGGCGAGGGCGGCCAGTGAGGTGTCGGGACGTGGGTGCTCGTCGACGACGACCTCGGCCGACACCTTGCGCTGGGTGACGTGGACCGGAACGATTTCCTCGGCGAGCCGTCCAGCCTGCTGCGCGGCGGCGGCGCGCTGCTGGCTGCGCAGTGCGAAGGCGTCCTGGTCGGCGCGCGACACGTTGTGTTCAGTCGCGACGTTCTCGGCGGTTTCCGACATCGAGTCGATGCCGAACTCGCGCTTGATCGCGGGATTGACGAAGCGCCAGCCGAGCGTCGTGTCCTCGAGCTTCACGTTGCGGCCGAAGGGCGCGTCGGACTTGCCCATGACAAACGGCGCGCGAGACATGCTCTCGACGCCGCCGGCAATCAGGAACGAGGCCTCGCCGGCCATGACCGCGCGGGCGGCCGTGGCGATGGCATCGAGACTCGAGCCGCACAGGCGGTTGATCGTGGTGCCGGGGACCGACTCGGGAAAACCGGCGAGCAGCAGCGCCATGCGGCCGACGTTGCGGTTGTCCTCACCGGCCTGATTCGCGCAGCCATAGACGACGTCGTCGAGGCGACTCCAGTCGATGCCGGGGTGACGGTCACGCAGGGCACGGAGTGGTACTGCGGCGAGGTCATCGGCACGGACGGAGGCGAGTGCGCCGCCGTAGCGCCCGAAGGGGGTGCGGAGGGCGTCACAGATGTAGGCGATTTCACGCGTCATGGGCGCTGC